>DATLFB010000136.1:0-153754 GCA_035525285.1 Thermoanaerobaculia bacterium | reverse complement strand
GTCGGAAGTATGCTGTTGGTAAGAAGATCTCCGACGCGGAAATGAAGGCGCTCAAAATCGTGAAAGACAAGTTCCATGGCGAATGGAACTATACGATCCATCCTCGACTTAACTTGTAGCGCTTATTTCGTGTCGCTCCCTAACTCCGCCGCCTGGTCAGTCCGGATTATTCACGAGCCGAGGCAAACGGCCGGCAGAGTGTCATTCCGAGCCGCCGGAGCTGCGAAAGCAGCGAAGGACGGTCGAGGAATCGCGGCTCGGAATGACACTCATGAGTAATGCCGATTAGCTGCACTCCGCCGGCGCTGCACCGAAGTGATGCAGTATCAGTCACTTATGCGCGTCTGCGGAAATCTTGCACGGGGGCGTTACACTATCTCCCCAAGGGTCACGGATGAGCTACCACGCGAACATCACGATCGAGCCCGGTAAGCGAGGCGGCCAGCCGTGCATCCGGGGGATGCGGATCACCGTCTATGACGTCCTGTCCTATCTGGCCTCGGGGATGTCTGAGGAGGAAGTTCTCGACGACTTCCCAGAGCTCACGCATGACGACATTCTCGCGTGCCTGAGCTTCGCTGCCGATCGCGAAGGGCAGCCGACGGCGGCGCAGGATTGAAGCTGCTTCTCGATCAAAATGTGTCGCGCAAGCTGGTCCCGCAGCTTCAGGACCGTTATCCGGGCTCATCGCACGTCGTGTACCTGACTCTCGAAACGGCTGACGACGCGACGGTGCGACGATATGCTCTCGAGCATCAATTTACACTGCTGACAAAGAATACCGACATGGTTGATCTGTGCCTTGTGAAAGGAGCTCCGCCAAAAATCCTGTGGCTCCGCGTCGGCAATTGCCCACAGCTCTCATCGCGACCGTTCTCGACGTAAACCACGATCGAATTCTCGCATTCGAGGACGATCAGTCTCAGGTCGTGTTATCTCTCTTCCCGTTAGCCGCAATCGATTAAAAGACGTGGCAGCTCATCGAGAATCGTGACGAAGCCGCCGACGAGCGCCGCCACCATCCACCGTCGCATGAACGGACTATACGAGTCCCGCGGCGAGCAGTTGCTCCGCGAGCAGGCTTCCCCAGATCGCGTGTCCCCTCGCATGCGGCTTGATCGAGCCCGGGAGATAGAACTCGCGAGTGACGCTGTCCCAGCGCTCGACGAAGAGCGCCCCTTCGTCGCTGGCAATCGTGCGCGCGAGATGCGCCAGCGTGCGGTAGCGGTCGAGCGTGTCGGGTGCGAGGGATCGGCCGTCGAGGTCGAGATTGGGCGCGCCGGGACCCTGCACGACGGCGGTCGTTCCGGACGTCCGCGCGATCGTCGCCAGTGCATCGCGGAGAGATTGGCCGTACTCGGCGGGCGTTGAGCGCGGATAGCGCGGAATCAGCGAGCGCATCACATGCAGCGCGCTCGTTTCGACGCGGTGGATGAGCCCCGATGCCCGCGGCACCTTCTGCATCACCTGAAGCGCCGCACTGCGCAGATAGCGCACGCGCTGCCAGGTCGTGCGCACGCGCTTCGGAAGGCGCGACAGATCCACCGCCTCGCTTCCCCTCACCGTGAGCCAGCCGATCGCCTCGATGACGACGACGTCCGGCCGCGTCCGGAGCGCGCGCGCCACGGCGCGAGGAAGCTCGAACGGATGCTCGTACGGCTCGAGCACGAGATCGACTCGTGTCTCGGGACGCTGCGCCTGCACCGCTCTCCGGCAGACCTGCGGAAACGTGAGATCGCGCGGCACGCCGGCATAGCCGCGCGTGTGACACTGGCCGAGAAACGCGATTTTCGTGCTCACAGCTCCACCTGCGCGCCCAGCTCGATCACCTGATTCGCAGGCAGGTTGAAGAAGACCACGGCGCTCGAGGAGTTGCGCGTCATCCACGAGAAGAGATGCTCGCGCCAGATGGCCATGCCGGGATGGCGCGTCGGGATGAGCGTCTCGCGCCCGAGGAAGTAGCTCGTCGCGATGGCGTTGAACGGCACGGGAGCAGAGGGTAGCGCTTCCAGCACCGCGGGGATATCCGGATCTTCCATGAAGCCGAAATGCAACACCAGCCGGTACACGCCGTGGCCGAGCTCCTGCCACTCGTACCGCTCGTCCGCCGCGAGATGCGAGCGGTCCTCGGTCTCGATCGTCAGCAGCACCACGCGCTGATGGACGACCTTGTTGTGCTTGATGTTGTGCAGCAGCGTGGTCGGCACGCCCTCCGGATTGCGGGACATGAAGATCGCCGTGCCGGGGACGCGCGGGATGCGGTTGCTGGCGAGCTGCTCGAGGAAGTCGTCGACCGACATCGCGTCGGTGGTCAGACGCACGTTGAGGATCTGCCGCCCGCGCCGCCACGTCGACATCAGCGTGAAGATGATCAGTCCGACCGCGAGCGGGAACCATCCGCCGTCGGCAACCTTGACGAGGTTCGCGCCGAAGAATGACAGGTCGAAGCAGAGGAAGAACGCGGCGAACGCCATCGCGCCGGCCAGCGGCCACTTCCATCGATCGCGCGCGAAGACGGCGAACAACGTCGTCGTGATCCCCATCGTCGCCGTCACCGCGACGCCGTACGCCGCGGCGAGGTTCGTCGACGCCTGGAACGCCAGCACGAGTCCGATCGCGGAGAACATCAGCATCCAGTTCACCGACGGAATGTAGATCTGTCCGATTTCGCGCGCCGAGGTGTGGCGGATGCGGATGCGCGGCAGATAGCCGAGCTGCACGGCCTGCCGCGTCAGCGAGAACGAGCCGGAAATCACGGCCTGCGATGCGATGACCGCCGCGGACGTCGCCAGCACCACCATCGGCAGGAGCGCCCACTTGGGCGCCATCAGGAAAAACGGATTCTTCACGCCCGCGGGCGAATGCAGCAGGAACGCGCCCTGGCCGAAGTAGTTCAGCAGGAGCGCGGGGAGCACGAAGGCAAACCAGATTCTCCGGATGGGCTTGAGGCCGAAGTGGCCCATGTCGGCGTAGAGCGCCTCACCACCGGTGATCACGAGAAACACGGAGCCGAGGACGAGAAAGCCGGTCAGCTTGTTGCGCAGGAAGAAGTCGACGGCGTGCGTCGGCAGCACCGCCTGCAGCACGGTCGGCTCCTGAACGATGTGACTGATGCCGAGCACCGCCAGCGTCGAGAACCAGATCACCATCACCGGACCAAACGCGGCGCCGACTTTCGCGGTCCCGTGTTTCTGCACCATGAACAGTCCGATGAGCACGGCGATCGTGAGCGGAACCACGTATGGCGCAAAGACGGGCGTCGCGACCTCGAGACCTTCGATGGCCGAGAGCACCGAGATCGCGGGCGTGATCATCCCGTCGCCGTAGAGCAGCGACGCGCCGAAGAGTCCGAGGCCGATGAGGATCGCGCGGCGGAAACTCGGAAGGCTGCGCGGGCGTACCAGCGACAGCAGCGCCACGATGCCGCCCTCGCCGCGGTTGTCGGCGCGCATCACGAAGCCGAGGTACTCGACGGAGATGATCAGGATGAGCGACCAGAAGATCAGCGACAGCACGCCGAGGATGTTGTCGGGCGACGGCGCGAGATGGTGCTCGGGAGAGAAGCACTCGCGGAACGCGTAGAGCGGACTGGTGCCGATGTCCCCGTACACCACGCCGAGCGCTCCGAGATAGAGAGTGAAGAGATAGCGCCTGCGGTGATGTTGCTGCTCTGCTGCCGGCTCCATGCAGTCCGACGCGAAACCCTAGCACAAGCCGGGCCGGATGAAGGAAGGAACGACGTAGCGGCGTGGCCGGCGTAACGGAACGCCGACTTCCAGTCGGCCGGTCCGCCGATCTCCGATCGGCGGTTCTTCCCCCTTCGCCGACTGAAAGTCGGCGGACCGGCCGATTGAAAATCGGCGTTCCGGCGGCCAGCGGCACAACGTCGTCGCCGCTACGTTCGTTCAGGAGATCTCCACCTGCATCCCCAGCTCCACCACGCGGTTCGGCGGCAGGCCGAAGTACGACGCGGCGTCGCGCGCATTGCGCTTCATGAAGACGAACAGCCGCTCGCGCCAGCGAGCCATCCGCGGCTTGTGGCTCGGCACGATGTTGTCGCGACTGAGGATGTACGTGGCCTGCATCGGATCGATGCCCATGTCCTCGAGAATGCCCGGGACGTCGGGATCTTCCATGAACCCGTACCGCGCGATCATCCGCTGAAACCCCTCGCCCAGCGGCTCGAGCGTCACTCGCTCCGCATCCGGCACGTGCGGCAGATCCTCGCTGACGACCGTCAGGAAGATGTTCCGCTCGTGCACGATCTGGTTGTGCTTGATGTTGTGCAGCAGCGCGATCGGCGCGCCGACCGGATCGCTCGTGAGAAACACCGCCGTCCCGCGCGCGCGCGGCAGGTTGCGCTTCGGAATGCCGGCCACCACGATATCCGCGGGCAGCGCGTGCTCGGCAAGTCTGCCCTGCAGCAGATCGCGTCCTCGTTTCCAGGTCGAGAACAGGAGAAACACCGCGCCGCCGATCAGCAGCGGGAACCAGCCGCCATTTCCGACCTTCACGATGTTCGCGCCGAAGAAGGCGAAGTCGCCGATGAGAAACAACACGGTCAGCACGACGGCCGGAAAGAGACGCCACTGCCACACCCGGCGCGCAACCACGAACGCCAGCGCGGTCGTGATGATCATCGTCGTCGTCACCGCCACTCCGTACGCCGCGGCGATGTTGCTCGAGGTGCGAAAGCCGAGGACCAGCAGAATGGTCGCGATCATCAGCGCCCAGTTCGCGGTCGGGATGTAGATCTGCCCGATCTCGCGCGCCGACGTGTGGATGATCTCCATGCGCGGCGCGTATCCCAGCTGCACGGCCTGACGCGTGATCGAGAACACGCCGGAGATCACCGCCTGCGACGCGATCACCGCGGCGACGGTGGCGAGGATCAGCAGCGGTACGCGCCCCCATTCGGGCGCGAGGCGATAGAACGGATTGTGCGCCGTCTCGGCATCGCGCAGCACGAGCGCACCCTGCCCGAAGTAGTTGAGCAGCAGCGCCGGCGCGACGATGAAGAACCAGTCGATGCGGATCGGCTTCACGCCGAAGTGTCCGAGGTCGGCGTAGAGCGCCTCGCCTCCGGTGGCGACGAGGAAGATCGCGCCGAGGGCGAGGTAGCCGGGGATGCCGTTCGTCACGAAGAAGCCGATCGCGTATCGCGGATCGACCGCGGCGATCACGCCGGGCGCTTTCACGATGCTCATCGCGCCGAGAACGGCGATCGTCGCGAACCACACCAGGATCACCGGACCGAACACGACGCCAACCGCTGCGGTGCCGCGCCGCTGCATCGCGAACAGGATCACCAGGATCACGATCGTGATCGGCGCGATCCACGGCTCGAGCGCCGGCGCGGCGACTTCGAGTCCTTCCATCGCGCCGAGAATCGAGATCACGGGCGTGATCATGCCGTCGCCGTACAGCAGCGCGCCGCCGAACAATCCCAGCACGATCAGAAGAAACTGTCTGCGCCGCCGCGTGCGCGTGGCCAGGGCCATCAGCGCGAGAATCCCTCCCTCGCCCTGGTTGTCCGCGCGCAGCACGTAGACGAGGTACTTGAGCGTCACGACGACGACGAGCGTCCAGAAGATCAGCGACAGCACACCGAGAACGTTGTTCTGCGTCACGGGAACGGCGTGCGGGCCGAAGAAACACTCGCGAACCGCGTACAGCGGACTCGTGCCGATGTCGCCGTAGACCACGCCGAGGGCGGTCAGGCTGAGAAACGCGAGTCGGGATCGGTCGGGAGTGTCGCCGGAGCGCATCGGTAGGCAACGACGACGGTAGGTGGAAATCCGCTGCGTCCGGCGCTTCTTTACGAATTCTTAATGGCTCCCCGCGGCGTTTCCTTGCACACTCTTTCTGCGGCGTTCAGGACCGTCGTCCGGCAGCACTGTTTTATGAGGCATGAGCAGACTGCTTCATGCCGTCAAGCGGTTCCTTGGACCTACGCCGGAGGACTGGTTGTTCGATGTGTTCATGATCGCGGCCATCGCCCTCATCGTGATCGGGAGTTATCGTTGCTGGCTGCATGCTCGATAGAACGCTGAGGGGCATCCTCGAGACCGCCGTGACCCTCGCCGCCGTCACGATTGCCGGCGTCGCGGTCCACCTCAATCCGGCAAGCGCCGGGTTCCTCTTCCTGGTCGCGGTGTTGTTCGTCGCCTCGCGGCATCGTCTCGCGGTCGGCACGATCGCGTCCGTCGCGGCGATGCTCTGCTACAACTTTTTCTTCTTCCCTCCGAAGCGGACCTTCACGGTCGAGGATCCCGCCAACTGGATCGCCCTCGGGTCGTTCCTCATGACCGCGCTCCTCGCCAACCGCCTCCTCGCGAATCAGAAGCGGGAGGCGGAGAACGCACGCGTGAGCCGGCAGGAAGTCGAGGCGCTGTACGCGGTAAGCGTCGACCTGCTGAAGACGACGGGCGGCGTGGCCGGAATCGGCGAAGCGGTGACGCGGTGGATCGACGCGATCGGCGCCGCGAGCGGCGGGGTGATCCTCTTCGGCGCGTCGCCGCAGCATCAGGAAGCGATCGCCTGGACCGGCGCGCCGATGAGCGACGAGATCGAAGAGATCGTCGCCGGCGTCGGACGGCACAAGCGCTACACCGAGCTCCCCTCCCGCTTCGGCACCGACGTCTGCGCACCCCTCGGCATCGGCAACCGCGTCCTCGGCACGCTCGTCGTACGCGGCGCGCGCGTCACGCGCAACGCGCTCGATTCGGTCGCCGCGCTGACCGCGCACGGCGTCGAGCGCGAGCGCTTCCTCGCCGATCGCGCGCACGTCGAGGCGTTGCGGGAGAGCAACGAGCTGCGCTCGTCGCTGCTGCAGGCGGTGGCCCACGATCTCAACTCGCCGCTGACCGTGCTGACCGTCGAATCGGATGCGCTCGCGCGCAAAGGCGGCGCGCATGCCGATGCGCCACGGCATGTGGGCGTGATCCGCGAGCAGCTCGCGCATCTGAAGCGGCGCATCGAGAGCCTGCTCGCGCTGGCGCGCGTCGAGGCGGGGCTCGTGCATCCGCGCATCGAGCCGACTCCGGCGGCGGACCTGTTCCGCGCGGCGCGCGAGAACCTGGCCGCGGTCGTCGCGTCGCGCACGATCCGGACGTCGATCCACGCAGATGCGCCCGACGCGCTCGTCGATCCGTCGCTCGCGCTGGAGATGGTCGTGAATCTCGTCGAGAACGCGCATCGCGCGTCGCCGCCGGCCGCGGAGATCGAACTGCGCTCGCAGCGCTCGCCGGATGATGCGCGCCGCGTCTGGCTCGAGGTGCTCGATCGCGGCAACGGCCTCTCGCCGTCGCAGGAGCGCGCACTGCGCACGGTCGGACTCGCGGACAGCGACCGCGGCCTCGGCATCGACCTCGCGCGCACGCTGGCCACGCTCAACGACGGCAGCGTGGAGTGGTTCGCGCGCGAGGGCGGCGGGACGATCGCGCGCATCGATCTGCCCGCGGCGGACGGGCCATGAATTTCGACGCTCGGATTCTCGTCATCGATGACGATCCCGCCATCCGCCGCTCGATCGCGGCCGAGTTGCGCGGCGCGGGATACGACACGGTCGAGGCGAGCGACGGACGCGATGCGCTGTCGGCCATCGTGCGCGCGAAGCCCGATCTCATCGTGACCGATCTCGCGATGCCAGTGATGGACGGCTTCGCGCTGATCACGTCCGTGCGCAAGTCGCTGCCGACTCCGATCATCGTGCTCTCCGTCCGCGGCGGCGAGAGTGATCGCGTGCGCGCCCTCGACCTCGGCGCGGACGACTTCGTGGCCAAACCGTTCTCCACCGCCGAGCTGCTCGCGCGCATCCGCGCGCAACTCCGCCGCAGCGGCCTCGGCGCGATCGCGCGTCTGCGATTTCCGGGTCTGCTCCTCGACTTCGAGCGTCGCCGAGTCTTCGCCGGCGATCAGGAGATCCGGCTCACCCCGACCGAGTTCGCGCTGCTCGCGCTTCTCGCAACCAATGCGGGGAAGGTGATCACCACCGAGCAGATCATCGCGCGCGTCTGGAAGGACGTTCCATCGACGACCGCGGACACCGTGCGCGTGCACATGGCGTCGCTGCGAAGGAAGATCGAGCCCGACGCGTCGACGCCGCAGTACATCGTGACGGAGCCGTGGGTCGGCTACCGGTTTCTGGCGGAACCGATCGACGAGTAGCGTTCCACAGAGCGTAGAGTCCTCGACTCGCGCTACGCTTTCTCAAAACGAAGGTGAAGGAGTACGGCTCATGAAAGTTCACGAGTTCTTCGTCAAGCGATGGGAGCAGGAACAGCCCGCGTTCGCGAAAGTGATGAAAGCGATCCCCGCGGACAAGCTCGACTACCGGCCGCACGAGCGCTCGAACAGCGCGGGCGGCATCGCGTGGCAGCTGGTCGAAGAGCAGCGCGCGCAGATCGCGCTGATGGAGCAGGGCCAGGTCGAGTGGCAGACAAAGCCGCAGCCGGCATCGCTCGACGAGATCGTGCAGGCGTGGGAGCAGGCGACCGAGGAGCTGCGGAAGCAGCTGTCGACGCTCGATGACGCGAAGAGCGCGTCGGACGCGAAGATGCTCGCGGGCGGCACGCCGGTGTGGAGCGACACGATGGAGAACATGCTCTGGGGATTTCTCCTCGACATGATCCACCACCGCGGCCAGCTCAGCTCGTACCTGCGGCCGATGGGCGGGAAAGTGCCGGCGATCTACGGCCCGTCGGCGGACGACACAGGCGCAACGTAGAGGCGGGCTTCAGCCCGCCTTGGCCGACTGAAAGTCGGCGCTCCGTTTTTTGTAGCGCGGCCTTCCAGGCCGCCGTATCGCTGGCTTCCAGCCAGCGATGTCGCCGGCAGGATGCCGGCGTTACGGCGGGCAGGATGCCCGCGCTACACGGTTCGCCGTTGTACGCAGTCCGCGTGGGGCAGCGGTCATGGAACGCCGACTTTGTAGCGCGGGCTTCAGCCCGCCTGCCGCAGGGCCGACCGGCTAAAGCCGGTCGCTACGTTTTTTCGGTTACCGCACGGCGCGCCGCTTCGGCTGCGGCTTCTGTTCCGGCACATGCAGCGTCTCGCCGTTCAGCACCACCTGCCGCGCGAAGTGGCGGCGCTTGCCGCCGGCGTCTGTGCCGCTGAGGAAAAGCGAGATGGTGATGATGTCGATTCCCGCGGAAGGACCGTGCCCATCGCGCAGATCGAGATTCGGGAAGTCCTGCGCGAGCCTCTCCGCGTCGTAGGTGTAGGTCAGCGCATCGCTCCCCTCTTCGAGCACGAAGCCCGGCATCGTGACGGTGTGATGCGTCTCGATGTTCGTCAGCCCCGCGGGAGGGATCATCCGGAACTCCACCGGAGTCTCGGCCGGGTTGACGGACTGCGGAAGCGGCGCGAGCTCGAGCTGCTCCGCGCGTCCGTCGACGACGTAGAACGCGAACTCCCCTTCGTGCGTGCCGAGAACGTCGCCGGTGGGGAACGGCGCGCTCACCGGACCCGCGGACGTCACGCCATCGAACGTGATCTTCACTTTCGCGCGCCACAGGCCTGCTTCACCGAGCACGAAGTCCTTCGACGGATCGTAGAAATACCCGACGCTGAACAGCGGCTTCGACGTCACGCGCGACGGCGAACGCTTTCTGATTCTCACCGGACCGAAGCCGGAGCCGCATCCGCTGATGCTGCTCGTGAACTGGAAGTGATGGACTAGCTGGCGAATCCTCTCCCGCGTGGCATGGAGGGCGGACGTCTCGTCCGCCTCCCCTCCTCTGCTTGTGCGCCCATGCCCGGTGCTGCCACTCGTCGAAATCGACAGCCACCGCGTGCTTCAGGTCCGCTTCGAAAATCTCCTCCAGCTCGCGCGCGATGTTCCTGTCGTGGATCACGAGCGAGATCTCGTCGTTCAGCTCGAACGAGCGGTCATCGAAGTTCGTCGATCCGACGCACGCCCACGCGCTGTCGATGACCACCACCTTCTGATGCAGCAGCGTTCGCTGATAGTCGAACAGCTTCACCCCGCCCTTCAGCAGCGTTCCGTAGTGATGATGGCTGGCGTGCTGCACGATCGGCGAGTCGGTCACGTCCGCCGACGGAATCATCACCCGCACATCGACGCCACGCTTCACCGCGTCGAACAGTGACACGGGGGTGGAGCGAGCGGAACGGTGACCTTCATCGTCACTCCGTCCGCAGCCGCAGCTCGACGAGGAGCGGCCAGTGATCGGACGGTCCGCGCCGCACGACCTCGGCACCGGCGAACTCCCATCGCGGATCGCAGAAGACGTAGTCGAGGCGCTGGCGCGTCATCGGGAACGTCGCCTCGAGCGGATCGCCGCATACGCGCAGGTGGCCGTGCGAGAGCAGGGTTCGGATCTCCTCCGCCGCGGGCGGGACGTTGAAGTCGCCGACGAGCACGTGCGGCAGCGAGCCGCGGGCGATGATGTCGCCGAGCTCGGCGATCTGGCTCATGCGCGCGTTGCGCAGCAGGCGTCCCCAGGCCGCGAGATGCGTGGCGAAAAACGTGAGCTCGATCCCGTCGAGAGCGATGTCGGCCTGCAAGACCGAGCGCGGCTCGCCCGATCCCGGAAGTGGATGGACGTAGGCCGACTTGATCGTGCCGCGCGTGAGCACCGCGTTTCCGTAATCGCCTCCGTTCATCGCGCAGCTGCGTCCGAACCAGTGATTGAGGCCGGTGAGCGACGCGAGCGCCTCGCCCTGATGCACGGGGCCCGCACGCGTGCGGCAATGCACTTCCTGCAACCCGACGACATCAGGCCCCGCCGCGGCGATCACTTCAGCGATCTTCGGCAGGTGATCCTCCCGCCGCGCCGCGGCGTGTCCTTGGATGTTGTACGACATGATTTTCAGCGTGCTCATCCTGGACAGGGGTTGGGGAAGCGAGAATGGTGCCGCCGGTAGGTGCTGCGTGCTGCGTGCAGCGTGCTGCGTGGCTTCTAACGCAGCACGCAGCACGCTGCACGCAGCACGGTGTATGCTCGTGAACCGGTGCCGCCCTCCCACTGAAGTTTCGCCCGACGATTCTCAACGCCCATGCCGCTTCGGGTCGCGGAGGGCGCCACCGCTTCCCATGCTCCGTGACCTCGACTCCCTCATGCGCGAGCGCGGGCTCGACGCGCTGATCGTCCCGTTGCACGAGGCGATGCATCCCTCGTTTCGCTGGCTCTCGCGCGGCGCGAAGCTGCTCACCTATCCGATGGAGCGCGAGGAGGAGGCGGCGAGCGGTCTCATTAGCGGGTTCCTCGTTGGGCGCGGCAACCGTCGTACCGCACGTCGACAGCGGCTCGCGATCGACGAGTTTGATCGCGTAGCCGCGCGTCACCTGCTCATTTCGCGATTCGCGAAAGAGCGCTGCCGGAGTGGGAACTGGACCTTCAACCCTGAAAGCATGCGTGGCCAGCCCTGTCATCCCGAGCGTGAGCGAGGGACCCGGGCGGGCGGCGGCGCGACGCGCGGGCTTCGTGCCGCCCTCCCCCCCGGGTCCCTCGCTCACGCTCGGGATGACAAGCCTTGATACCTACGCTTTCAATGTTGAATGTCCACTAGACACTCAACCATCTGCCGTTCCAGCCAGAGATGCACAGAAACAATGAGTCTGTGCCATCACGCACTTGGCGAAGTTCGTCTTGGAGTTGGCAGTCACAGAGTATCTTGCGTGAAGGTTCGTTTAGTAACCAGGAGTCTCCACGATATCTGCAATCCTCTCGCGTGTGCTCCCGGCGTTATTCAGCGAACAAACAAGCTTCCTCAGCGTGCCGGCAGGCATCTCCTCGAACGCAGGGACATGCTCACTGAGCTGCGGGAAGAATTCGAGTCACTACAGATTCCGATCAATAAACCCCTGCAACGCCGCCTTCGGCGCCGCGCCCACCATGCGGTCCACGAGCTTCCCGTCCTTGAACATCATCATGGTCGGGATCGAGGTCACGCCGAAGCGCTGGGCGACGACCGGGTTGTCGTCCACATTGATCTTGCCGATGACCGCGCGGCCATCGTAGGACGGTGCCAGCTCCTCGACGATCGGGCCGACGATGCGGCAGGGACCGCACCACGGAGCCCAGAAATCGATGAACACGGGCTTCCCGGCGTTGATGACGCTCTCGAAGTCGGCGTCGGTGAGCTGTTGCACTGATTTGGTTTCGGTTGCCATCTGCGAGATCTCCTAACGATGTGACTCAAAGTCGGGCTCGGCGACACATATTCCTGACATACAGTCCGTCCCGGCAGCGTTATGCTACGCGTGCTCATGCGCCGTTTGAAGTATGTCGTGGTCATCGCGCTGGCCGTCATTCTGGCGAGCCAGCTCGTTCTCCATAACCACGCGCTATTCCACGAGCGCATGGCGCCTCCCTGTTCCGTCTGCGCATTCGGTGCCGATCCCACGGTCGCGACGCCGGTGCTCACGGCACCGCTCGGCCACGCCTGGACGCTGACGAGCGCGGTCGTGCTGCTCGTGCCCGGCACGACCGTGCGCACGCTCCCCTCCCGCGCGCCTCCTCGGCTGTAACCCGCCGCGCACGCAGCCGTCGTTTGCCATCCGAGGAGGAACCCATGGGCCGTCGGGCTCGATTTCTTTTGCTTTTGCTTTTTTGCGCGCTGCCCGTTGCAGCGCAGACGGAGGACGGCGGACGTCCCGTCCGCCAGGCGGACGAGACGTCCGCCATCCAGTCACTCGAACGAAAACTCGATGAGCTGCTGCGGCAGGCGGAGGAAATCCACCAGGAACTGCAGAAGCTTCGCCCGCCGAGCGACGATCTGACGCAGGTCGAAGAAGTGCAGGCCCCCGCGACCGCGCCTGCGATCGAAACCGTCCAGACCATCGACAACCAGGTCGCGCCCGGCGCGTCCAGGGCGCTGAATCCCGACATGTCCGTCATCGGGACATTCGTCGGACATGGCGGCGACGTCAACGAATTCGAAGCGCGCGGCCCGATGGAGCTCGGTGAAGTCGAGCTCGCGATCGAGGCCTTCATCGATCCGTACGCGAAGGGACGCTTCTTCATCGCCGTCGGCCCCGAGGAGGTCGAGCTCGAAGAAGGCTACGCGCAGTTCATCGCCCTGCCGTGGGACCTCACGGCGAAAGCGGGAAAAACGAAAGCGACGTTCGGCAAGGCCAACACGTGGCACACGCACACGCGCCCGTGGGTCGATCAGCCGCTGATACTCACGCGCTTCTTCGGCGACGAAGGACTCGGGGACATCGGAGTCTCGGTGAGCCGTCCGATCGCGAATCCGTTCGGCGCGTTCATCGAGGCAACGGGCGAGGTCTACAGCGGCGACGTCGAAGAGGTCTTCGGCCGCCAGGCGGACAACGATCTCTTCTACAACGCGCATCTGAAGTTCTTCCGCGACATCACGGAGAACAGCAACATCGAAGTCGGCACGAGCTGGGCGCGCGGCACGCTGCCGGATGCCGTGGGGCACAATCGATTCGCCGGCGTCGACGTGACGTATCGCTGGAAGCCGCTGCAGCGCTCGATCTACAACTCCTTCATCCTCCGCTTCGAGGGACTCGCCAACCGCCGCGCGGACTTCGACGACACCCTGCGCGGCCACTACCTCTCGGCCGACTATCAGTTCGCGCGGCGCTGGTTCACCGGCGTGCGCTTCGACAGCGCGGAGCGCTTGTTCGAGGATGCGCGCGCGCGCGATCGCGCGCTCTCCGCGACGCTCACCTTCTGGCCCTCCGAGTTCAGTCAGGTGCGCGGCCAGTTCCGCCGCACGCGACTCGGCGGCGGTCCGTCGATCAACGAGTTCCTCCTCCAACTGCAATTCGCCATCGGCGCGCACGGCGCGCACGTGTTCTAGGACGCCATGAAAAAGACACTCCTCGCACTCGCACTCACCCTCTTCGCCGGCAGCGCGTTCGCCGCGCACGGCAAGCTGAACGTCATCACCTCAACGGCCGATTTAGCCTCGATCACCCGCGAGATCGGCGGCGACCGCGTCGAGGTCACCTCCGTCGCGCGGGGCTATCAGGATCCGCACTTCGTCGAGCCGAAGCCGAGCTTTCTGCTGCTCCTGCGCAGCGCCGACCTGCTCGAAGTCGTCGGACTCGATCTCGAGATCGGCTGGCTCCCGCCGCTGATCGATCAGAGCCGCAACGCGAAGATCCGTCCCGGCGCGCCGGGCTATCTCGATCTCTCGCGCGGCGTGGAGATTCTCGACCGCCCCGCGGGCGCCGTGAACCGCTCGATGGGCGACGTCCATCCGCTCGGCAATCCGCACTACTGGCTCGATCCCGCGAACGCGGTGCGCATCGCGATTCAGATCCAGCGCAAGCTCGCCGAGCTGCGGCCCTCCGACGCCGCGTTTTTCGCCACGCGGCTGAACGACTTCAAGTCGCGGATGAACGCGGCCGACAAGCGCTGGCGCGCGGCGCTCGCGCCGTTCCGCGGCGCGAAGATCGTCACCTATCACAACTCCTGGCCGAACTTCATGCGCCGCTACGGGCTGAACGTGATCGGCTTCGTCGAGCCGAAGCCCGGCGTACCGCCGTCGCCCTCGCATCTGTTCGATCTCATCAACAAGATGAAGCGGGAGAAGGTGAAGGTGATCGTCATGGAGCCGTACTTCGATCACAAGACACCGCGGTCGGTGGCGCAGCGCACCGGCGCGCAGCTCCTGGTGTTGTATCCCTCGGTCGGCGGTGCGAAGAGCGGCACGGACGATTACTTCTCGCTCTTCGACACGAACATCGCCACGCTGGTGAAGGCACTGAAGAACTGATGGATCTGCTCGCGTTTCTCGCCGTCCCTTTCGTGGCCGGTCTGATCCTGACCGGCATCCACGCGTACCTCGGACTGCACGTCGTGGAGCGAGGGGTCATCTTCGTCGACCTCTCGCTCGCGCAGATCGCGGCCCTCGGCACGACCATCGCCTATCTCGCGGGCCACGATCTGCACGATCAGGTCACGTACTTCTGGTCGCTCGGATTCACGATCGCGGGCGCGGCGATCTTCGCCGTCACGCGCAGCCATCGCGAGACGCGCATCCCGCAGGAAGCGATCATCGGCATCGTCTACGCCGTCTCCGCGGCGGCGGCGATTCTGGCGATGAGCAAGGCTCCCGAAGGCACCGAGCATCTGAAGGACATGCTCGTCGGCAACATCCTCACCGTGTCGTGGCGGACGGTGATCGCGACCGCGATCCTCTACGCGATCGTCGGCGCGTTCCACTGGATCTTCCGGAAGAAGTTCCTCGCGATCTCTCTCGGCGAAGAGATCCCTCACCTTCGCTGGTGGGATTTTTTGTTCTACACGTCGTTCGGATTCGTGGTGACGTCGTCGGTGGCGATCGCGGGCGTGCTGCTCGTGTTCTCGTATCTGATCGTTCCGTCCGTCGCGGCGATGCTCTTCGCGCGGCGCGTCGGAACGCGCCTCGCGTTCGGATGGGTCATGGGCGCACTGGTCAGCGGCCTCGGCGTGCTCCTTTCGTTCCGCTTCGATCTGCCGACCGGGGCGACGATCGTTTGTACGTTCGGCGCGGCGCTCGCGCTGCTTGCCACGGTAAGACCGCTGATGTTGCGCCGAGCGCAGTGACGGCGCGCTCGAGCGCTTCGCGCCCTTCCGCCGGACCAATTGGAGTGTTGGACGTCTCGTCCGCCAGGCGGACGGGACGTCCGCCCTCCTTGCCGCGCGCCCATGCGTCCCGTGTGGTGAGCTCTGTCGCATGCTTGCCCGACTCGGTGTGGACTTCGTGCGCGGCCACGAGGAGCCGCGCCTGCAGCTCGCGCACGGCATCGCCGGTCGCGCGGACCGCTCCTTCGTTCTCGACGCGCGCGAGCAGTTTCTTCGCATCCGCCGAGAGTCCGTCGCGCTGCCACGCTTCGTTCGACATCGCCACCGCGAGAAAGGCCGGCCAGAGTTTCTCGTGGACGTACGTGACCTTGCCGCCGACGAGGCGCGACACGAGCACGTCGTCGCGATCCGCGAGGCGCTCCAGCTCCGCGAAGATCGCCTGTCCTTTCGGATGACTCCACCACGACCCGCGGATCGGCTCGCCCGCGATGAGCCCGGCGACGTTCGGAAGCTCTTTATCCTGCTGCAGGAGCAGGCCGTAGGTTCGTAATGCTTCGTTGACGCTCACGCCGCCGATTCTGGCACGTACCTCGCGAAGAGACCGTCAGACATGCGAGACAGGCGTTCCTTTCCGCGGCCGCCGCTCTGGCTCAATCTCACGCTCCTGCTGCTCGGCGTGGCCGGAGTGCTGTTCGCCCGCTACCACCGCGAGCGCGTTTCCACCCGCTACGCGAATGTGCTCGCCGAGGAGGCGCGGACACCGGCGGACGCGAAGAAGATGAAAGACGAGCTCGCCGAGCTCGACCTCAGCCGCGAGGCGCTGCAGCGCGAGCTCGAGGGGCGGATGAAGTTCGTCGCCAGTCTGAAATCGGAGAACTTCTATCTCTCCATCGACACGCGCGATCGCAAGCTGCGCTTCTACTACGGCGACACGGTGCTGCGTGAAGGCGACGTGCAGATCGGCGCGTCGCAGAACATCGCGGCAAAGGACGGCCGGACGTGGACGTTCCTTCCGCTCAAAGGCGCATTTCCCGTGCAGGCGAAGCTCGTCGGCTACGACTGGCCGGTGCCGGACTGGGTGTACGCGCAGCGCGGCGAACCTGCGCCTCCGGCGCGACCGGTGATTCCGAACGGCCTCGGCAAGTACGTGCTGGTGCTCGGCAACGGTTACGTGATCCACACGCAGCCGGCGGAAGGGAGTCCGCTGCAGGGTCCGAAACCAGGCTCGTTCCTCGTCAGCGAAGAAGACCTCGCCGCGATCTGGGATCGCATTCACACGAGAGCGACGCACGTGTACATCTACTAGGAGACGCGAATGCCAAGATGGGTCGGACTTCTCGGATCGTGGGCGCTGCTGGTGCTGGCGGTTGGCATCCTCGCCTGGGCCGTCGCGGCCGAGGCGATCACGGTGACCGACGCGCGCAAGTTGCGGCGGCACGAGACGATCGGCAACGTCATCGAGCAGAAGATCAAGGAGGAGCTCGCGCGGTTGCAGAAGTCGATGTCGACGAAGAGCTCGCAGGTTGCGAGTCTGCAGTCCGAGGTCGAATCAACGGGGAGGGTGATCGAAGACCTGCACGACAGCGCGCTCGTGATCACGGTCGCGACCGCGGAGAACAAAGTCTACGCGCGCCGCAACGGGCAGCTCGTCTTCGAGGCCATCTGCTCGACCGGCAAGAACACCACGCTGCGCACGGGCAACAAGACGCTCGTCTTCCGCACGCCGATCGGGCGCTTCCGCATCCAGTCGAAGGAAGAGGATCCGCAGTGGGTTCCGCCCGACTGGCACTTCATCGAGCAGGCGCGCGAGAACGGCCTCGGCCTCGTGCATCTCGAGCGCGGCGGCCGCATCGGCGATCTCTACGTGCGCGGCAACGACGTCTACTCCGGCGAGTGGCCGCTGCCGGCGGCAGAGCTGATCGTGCGCGGCGGAGCGATCGTGATTCCACCGATCGGCACACGCCAGCGCCAGTTCCCCGACGTCCTCGGCACGCATCGCCTCAACCTCGGCGACGGCTACGCGCTGCACGGCACGTATCAGGTCCGCCAGCTCGGCCGGAACGTGTCGCACGGGTGCGTGCGGCTGAGCAACGACGACATCGCAAGGTTGTACGCGATGGCGAACGTGGGCGATGAGGTGGTGATCTACTAGTTGAAAGCATGCGTTCCAACGCTTGTCATCCCGAGCGTGAGCGAGGGACCTGGGCGGGCGTGAGGCGCAAGGCACGGGCTTCGTGCCACCCTACCCCCAGGTCCCTCGCTCACGCTCGGGATGACAAACTAACACCAGCAACGCCGAGTTCCAGTCGGCGATACTATCGCCCGATGAAGTCAAGCCGCCCCGAAGCCGGCGAGCTCGCGGAGTACGCGAAGGCAGATATCGACTTCGTCACGGACGACCACGCGGTCACCGCGCTGCGCGAGCGGTACCTCGCATGAACGTCTGGCGCGACCGGCTGCACCGGTGGTTCGCTCCCCTCGCGCGGCGCTGCCCGCTCTCGCCGAACGCGATCAGTCTGATCGCCCTCGCGCTGAACCTCGGCGCGGCGGCGCTCCTGTACCAGCGTTTCTTTCTGCTCGCGATGGTGCTGCTCGCGATCGGCGGTCTCGCCGACGCATTCGACGGGATCGTCGCGCGCGTGCAGGAGAAGTCGACACGCTACGGCGATTTTCTCGATCACTTCGCCGACCGCGTCAGCGACATTTCTCTGATCACCGGCTGGCTCCTCGGCAATGCAGTGCGCGCGGAGATCGCGATCGCCGCGATCATCCTGGTCATGCTGAACGGCTACATCGGCACGCAGATCGAGGCGACCTGGCGCGAGCGGACGTACGAGACCGTCGGCCGCGGCGAGTTCGTGCTCGCGCTGGTCGTCTTCCCGATCGTCTCGCACATCCTCTACGGCAACGGATGGAGCGAGCTGGCGTTCGCGACGCTGCGCATCGCGGAGTGGATGACGCTGCTGCTCGTCGCGTTTGCCGTGCTCGGGATCGCGCAGCGTTTCGTGCTTGCGGCGAAGCTGGAGCGGATGCAGTGACGGTCCGCCGCAATCCCATCACCGGCGAGCCGGTCCTTTTCGCGCCGGAACGCGCGGCGCGGCCGCGGGCGTTCACCGATTCGGCGGACGACGCGCGATGCCCGTTCTGTCCGGGACACGAGGCGGACACGCCTCCGGAGATCGCGCGCATCGGCGATCCGTGGCGCGTGCGGGTGATTCCGAACAAGTATCCGGCGCTGCCGGGCGCCGAGGTGATCGTGGAGGCGGCGGAGCACGACGCGACGAGCGCGTCGCTGACGCACACGGCGGACGTCGTGCGCGTGTATGCCGAGCGTTATCGCGCGCATCGCGACGCGGCGTACGTGTCGATCTTCAGGAACGAAGGCGCGGGCGCGGGCGGATCGTTCGATCACGTGCACTCGCAGCTCATTCCGATGCCCTTCGTGCCGCCGCGCATCGAGCGGGAGAGTAACGCGTTCGCGCGCTCGGCGCGCTGTCCGCTGTGCACGGGCGGAGACGCCGTGGTAATTCGCGAGACGAGCACGATGACGTGGCTTGCGCCCGCGGCGTCATCGATGGCGTATCAGCAGTGGATCGTGCCGAAGCGGCACGTGACCAACATCGCCGCGCTCGACAGCGCGGAGCTCGACGAGCTCGCGCCGCTGCTGCGCGCCGCGTACGCGGGAATGCACTCGATCGCCGGCGCGCTCAACTCCTGCCTGATCAACTTCCCGCGCGCGGGCGCGGGGCATTTCTACGTCGATCTGTTTCCGCGCGTCACGGCGATCGCAGGCTTCGAGCTCGCGACCGGCACGTTTGTTGAGATCATCGATCCGGCCGCCGCCGCACAGAGACTGCGAGGCTGAATGATTCCGCTTCGAGACGACAATCCCCGCCGCACGTTTCCGTTCGTCAACTACGTGCTGATCGCCGCGAACATCCTCGCGTTCGTGTGGGAGCTCGGCCTCGGCCCGAATCTCGAGCCCGCGCTGTTCAGGGTCGCGTTCATCCCCGCGCGCTTCTGGGTGCCGGGACACTGGATGTTCGACCTCTCGACGATCTTCATTTCGATGTTTCTGCACGGCAGCCTGATGCACATCGGCAGCAACATGCTCTATCTCTGGATCTTCGGAGACAACATCGAAGACCGCCTCGGCCACTTCCGCTACGTGCTGTTTTACGCGCTCTGCGGAATCGCGGCGACGTTCGCGCACGCGTTCTTCAGCGCGAGCTCGCGGCTTCCGGCGATCGGCGCATCGGGCGCGATCGCGGGAGTGCTCGGCGCGTACCTGATCCTCTTCCCGCACGCGCGCGTCGTGACGCTGATCCCGATCATCTTCTTCATCACCGTGCGCGAGCTTCCGGCGATCGTGATTCTCGGATTGTGGTTCGTGCTGCAGCTCTTCAGCGGAGTCGGATCGCTGGGCGTGAGCGACGCGCAGGACATGGGCGGCGTCGCCTACTTCGCACACATCGGCGGGTTCGTGGCGGGGCTGCTGCTGATCGGCGTCTTCGGCGGATTCCGCAAGCCGCGCCGCCGCGAGCCGCCACCCCCATGGTGGGCAGAACGATGATGGAACGCCGACATCCTATCGGCCGGTCCGCCGACTTCCAGTCGGCGGGGTTCTCACGCCGATCGGAGATCGGCGGCTTTTTGTAGCGCGGCCTTCCAGGCCGCCGTCTCGCTGGCTTCCAGCCAGCGCTTTCGCCGGCAGGATGCCGGCGTTACGGCGGGCAGGATGCCCGCGCTACTCGGTTCGCCGTTGCACGCAGTCTGCGTGGGGCGGCGGTCATGGAACGCCGACATCCTGTCGGCCGGTCCGCCGACTTCCAGTCGGCGGGTTTCTGACGCCGATCGGAGATCGGCGGACCGGCCGACTGAAAGTCGGCGTTCCGTTTCTGTAGCGCGGCCTTCCAGGCCGCCGTCTCGCTGGCTTCCAGCCAGCGCTTTCGCCGGCAGGTTGCCCGCGCTACGACGGCTTGAAGTACTTCTCGAGGTGGTCGTACGCCGCGCGGATGTTCTCGCTCGGCGATTTCACCTCGGCGAACGCTTCGCGCCAGATCAACCCGACGCGGGTCACGTTGCGCTCGCGGAGTCCGTAGAGCACTTCGCGCAACGCTTCCGCTTCCTGCACCGGCAGATCGGGACGCGCGACTTCGCGCTCGAGCGCGGCCTGCGCGTTGCGCAGCGGCTCGTCGTCGGCCGGCGGCATGGTCACGGCAGGAATCTTCGCCGTGGTCGGCCGCACTTCGGAGATCTCACGCGGCTGCTGGCTGCTCATGTCGACGGCGCCGGGAAGCTCCTTCAGCTGCGGGCTGAACTTGCCCATCATGAAAAAGAGCTCCTTCTCGTTCGCGAAGTTGCCGACGAGGCGCGCGGTGCGCGAGAGCTCGAGATGCTCCGACTCCTGGAGCATGATGAACGCGCGGGCGCGATCCTCGAGGGTGATCTTCTTCGCGTGCACCTTCCACGCGGTGAGCGTGCCCTGGATGAAGCACGCCTGTCCCGCGCGGATGCTCACCGCTTCGACGGTCACGTTCTCCTCGATGCGGATCGAGCCGTTCGTCGACTCGATCTCGGAGTAGACGCCCGAGTTCTGGATCACGAGATTGCCCGGCGTCTTGATGGACAGCTGTCCGTGCGTGTTCACACGGATCTCCGTCCCGCGCGGGATGATCATGGTCGGGAAATTTGCCTGGTCGCCGGCGGCACTCATCAACCCCTCCTCTTACTCCCCCTCGCAAAGCCGACAAACGCGGACGGCAGCGGATCGAAGTTCCGGTACTCCTTGCTGGTGCGGGCGCGCATCAGCAGGAGCGCTTCGTTGTTCCACTGGTAGTTCAGGATGTAGATGCGCGGATCGATCGGATCGTAGCGGCCGGGCTGTTCGAGATCGCTGCGCACTTCGTAGTGGAGATGCGAATTCGTGCTCCAGCCCGTCGAGCCAACGGTGGCGATCATCTGTCCCTGCGAGACCGTCTGGCCCGCGCGGACGTTGACGCTGTCGCAATGCGCGTAGATGGTGATGAAGCGCTCGGAGTGCTTGATCGTGACGACGTTGCCGAAGCGCCACCAGCTCACGCTCTGCGAGAGCGGATAGCGTCCCGCGAACGTGACCACGCCGTCGGCGGTCGCGTAGATCGGCGTGCCGGCCGGCGAGGAGAGATCGAGTCCCTTGTGGAAGTCGGAGACGCGCGTGAAGGGATTCACGCGATTGCCGAACGGCGAGGTGAGCACGAACCGGTCGGGGGGAACGGGAAGGATCGACGGCGTGTGCCGCACGAGCTCGCGGTTGGCGGCCTCGTAGCGGGCGAGGAGATCGAGCTGCTCCTGCAGCCGCCGCATGGCGTTCATCAGCGAAGTCTCGCGGCGCCGCGCGTCATCGAGCGGCTCGTCGTACTGCGGTCCGACATGAATCGGGCTGGAGAAACCACCCTGGCCGAGGGAGCGATCGAGGCCGTAGATGGTGATCAGCTTCTCGACGCGGATGCGCTGCTCCTCGAGACTGCGCTCGAGAGAGCTCATCTGCACCACGTTCTCGCGCAGCCGCTCGCGCTGGATGCCGCGCTCCTCGCGCTGCTCCTTGAGAAAGTTGGTCTTGTAGACGCGGCGGATCACCGTCGGCGCGGCCGCCATCGAGCCGATGATGCCGACGAGCAGGAACGAGAGCGCAACGATGCCGGTCAGCACGCGGCGGCGGTCGAGGAAAAAGTACCGCACGCGCCGGCGGATATCGCTCGGATGGACTTGAATTTCGATCATGGCCACGACCCGCGGGACAGCGCGGGTCGTTGAGTTTAGCACAGGGTCTGGTGCACAAGATCGAGTGCTACCGAGGGATGCGGAATGCCTGTACGACGCCGGACAACGAGCCGGCGTAGAGAATCCCGTCGTCGGAGATCCCCAGGCCGCGCGGAACCTGTCCCACGGAACGGCACCAGCGAAGCTCACCGGTGTTGCGATCGAATGCGCAGAGATTCTTCTCGGTGCTGCCGACGATCACATTCGAGCCGGTGAGGAGCGGCCGATACGTCGTCCACTCCTTCGGCGTCTCCTGCTTCCAGCGAAGCGCGCCGGTCTCCGCATCGAGCGCGAGGAGGTTGCCCTTCGCGCCCGTTGTCAGAACGAAGAGCAACGGTGCAGCAAGGATCGGTGTGCCGATCGGCATTCCGTCGAGGCGCATCCGTTTTTTCACCTTGCCGGAGTCGATGGCGATCCAGTGCAGGTAGCCGTCCACCGTACCGACAACGAGTGAGTTTCCGACGACGACCAGCGACGTGTTCGGCCGTCCCGCGAGTGTCGTGCGCCACACCGTCGCTCCCGTCGCGGCGTCGAGCGCAAATACCTCGTCGACGTTGTCGGCAATGAAAACGCGCTTTGCCGCGTGTGCCGGGGACGGGATGAACGGATTCGCCTGCAGTACGCCCGCGGGCGCCTCCATCCAGACGACTTCTCCGCTTTTCGGTTCGACCGCGATGACTTCACCTTCCGACGACACGGCAATCACGCGATCGCCGGCGAGCAGCGGCGAGGTCGCGACTCCGTAGCTGAACGGCAGCTTCCAGCGCAGCTCGCCGGACGCGATGTCGAAGGAGTAGAGATGACCCTTGGGATCGCTGTCGGTCGGGATGATCACGCGCGAGCCATGAAGCAGCGGCTCGCCGTGAAAATTAGCGGACGAACCGTCCATCTTCGTGTCGTAAAGCCAGATCGGCTGACCGGTCGTGCGCTCGAGCGCGTAGAGCGTGCCGGAGCACGATCCGATGATCACCGTGTCGCCGGCGACCGCCGGCGAGACGAACACTCACCCATGGGTCTCGAAACGCCACAGAGGCTCCCACGGCTGGTCCGCTCGGAGCGATGTGAGTTGCAGAATCAGCAACGCGGAGACGACAAAGAGCGATCGCTTGCGCATGACGCCATTCTCCTCCCGTTCTGGGACGGAGTCAGACGGCTTGCGGTTCCGCGAGGGCGACGGCGGCGCGTTCGCGGACCGGCACCTTCTTTCGCGCGCGGAAGTTCACGCCGAGGGTTCCGAACGTCGCCGAATTCTTATCCTGCGGCGCGGTGACCTGGAACTTCAGTCCGGCTTTCGGCACGCGCGCCCGCGCTTCGTTGATGGCGGGATTGGCGTTCAGCGTGTCGTTCACCCTCAGAGCCGGTCGTAAAGGGACTTCTTTACCGGCTATGAGTCTGCGCGGCAGTAAGCGATGATGGAGGGCGGACGTCTCGTCCGCCCAGGAGACCGGGGGCGGACGAGACGTCCGCCCTCCATGGCCCACTGCGAGTGACTATTTGACCTCGAGCCACTCGCGCAGTTTCGTCCAGCGGCGGCGGAGGCTTTTCTCGGCAACGGCACGCGTGACCGCCTCCTCTTCGCCCGCGATCACCACCAGCTTCCGGCCACGGGTCACGGCGGTGTAGAGCAGGTTGCGCTGCAGCATGATCGTGTGCTGGCGGGTCAGCGCGATCACGACGGCCGGATACTCCGAGCCCTGCGATTTGTGGATGGTCGTCGCCCAGGCGAGGACGATGTCATCGAAGTCGTCCTCGATCATCTCGATCTCACGCTCGTCGAAGTCGACCAGCGCCGTTCCCTCTTCCGCGTCGAGCTCACGGATCACGCCGATGTCGCCGTTGAAGACGTCCTTTTCGTAATCATTCACGGTCTGCATCACTTTGTCGCCGGCGTGGAACGAAGTTCCCATGCGCTCGATGCGCGGTGCATCCGGCTTCGTCGCGGGGGGATTCAATGCCCGCTGCAGCGCGGTGTTGAGAGCGTCGACGGTGCGGCGCATCGGCGCGAGGACCTGCACGTCGCGGAGCGGATCGAAGCCGAATCTCGCGGGAATGCGCTCGCAAACCAGTTTCACGATCCGTTCTGCGAGCTGCTCGCCCGACGCTCTGGCGAAGAAGAAGTCGCTTCCCTCGAGGTTCCGCAGATCGGGCACTTCGCCGTGATTGATCCTGTGAGCATTGACGATGATCCGGCTCTCCGCCGCCTGCCGGAACACGTCCGTCAGCCGCACCGTGGGGATGACGCCGGAACGGATGATGTCGCCGAGGATCTGGCCCGGACCGACAGCGGGAAGCTGGTCGACGTCGCCGACGAGAAGCAGCGCCGCGGTCTCGTTCAGCGCCGCAACGATCGCAGCCATGAGCTGCACGTCGACCATGGATGCTTCATCGATCACCAGAAGATCGCAGTCGAGCGGTGTGTCGCGCGCACGAGCGAACGTGCCCGACTGCGGGTTGATCTCGAGAAGACGATGAATGGTCTTCGCGACGCGGCCCGTGCTTTCGGCGAGTCGCCGTGCAGCGCGCCCGGTCGGTGCGGCGAGGGCGACGTCGACGTCCTTCGCGGCGAGAATTCGCAGGATGGAATTCACCAGCGTCGTCTTGCCGACGCCCGGACCGCCGGTGATCACGGCCACCCTCGACTGCAGGACTGTCGCGACCGCGGCGCGCTGCGACGCGGCCAGCCGCAGCCCGGTCTGCTTCTCCACCCACTGCAGCGCTCGCGGGATGTCGACGCCAGGCCACGGCGGCTTTCCCTTCGCGAGGCGGAGCAGAGCGCCGGCGACTTCGTGCTCGGCGCGAAAGAGCCGCGGAAGCGCGAACGCCTCGGCGCCGTCGAGCGTCGTTGCCGCCAGCCGCCGCTCCGATCCTTCGTGCGCCACGGCTTCGGCGACCGCGCTTTGTGCGACGCCGAGAAGTTTGATCGAGTTGCGCAGCAGTTCGGCGGCGGGTAGCGCGCAATGGCCTTCGAGCGCGGCGTCCTCGAGCACGTGGCGCACGCCGGCGCGAATCCGTTCCGGAGCATCGCGAGCGATCCCGAGCTTCATCGCCAGCTGGTCGGCCGTCGTGAAGCCGATTCCGCGAATCTCTCGCGCGAGCCGGTACGGGTTTTCGCGAATCAGGCGGACGGCGTCCGCGCCGTACTGCTTCTGAATGCGTGCGGCGCGAGACTGTCCGATGCCGCTGTCGGCAAGAAAGACCAGAAGGTCGCGCATCGACTGCTGCGTCCGCCAGCTCGCGGCGATCATCGCCGCCCGTTTCGCCCCGATGCCCGGAAGCTCGCGGAGCCGCTCCGGTTCATTGTCGAGAACGTCGAAGACCTTCTCGCGGAAGTGCGTCCACATCAATGTTGCGGTCGAGGGGCCGACGCCGCGAATCGCTCCCGATCCGAGGAATGTCTCGATCTGCACGCGCCCCTCGGCGCGGCGGGGAACGATCGACTCCGCGGCGAACTGCAGGCCGTAGCGCGGATCCTCACGCCACACGCCGGTGGCGCGAATCGGATCGCCCTCGCGCGCGCCCGGAAGATGGCCGACGATCGTGCAGATCGTTTTCTTCGTCCGCGCTCGCAGCACACAAAACCCGCTCTCCACGTTCTGGAACGTGACCCGCTCCACTACCGCATCGAGCTCCTCGGCCACAGTGGCAGCATTCTACGAGGAGCTCGCGAGCCCCGTCGAAGTCGCCGGCGAGCAGGAGCCGGTGCTGCGCGAGATCGAGGAGTTCGTGCGCGCGGTGACCAGTGGACATTCAACATCGAAAGCGTAGATACCAGGGGCTTGTCATCCCGAGCGTGAGCGATGGACCCGGGGGGAGGGTGGCACGAAGCGCGTGCGTCGCGCCGCCGCCCACCCAGGTCCCTCGCTCACGCTCGGGATGACAAGGCTGGCCACGCATGCTTTCAAGGTTGAAGGTCCACCAGGTAGGTAGCGAGCGCGCTACTTCGCTGCCGCTTTCTCCGCTGGAGCGAGCGGAGAGGTCGCCGGGCCGTTCAGCACCTGGCCGCGCGTGTCGAAGCGGGAGCCGTGACACGGGCAATCCCAACTCTTCTCGGCGGCGTTCCACGCGACCGTGCAGCCCATGTGCGTGCAGGACGGGTCGAGCGTGCGCAGCTCGCCGTCGATGCGCGCCGCGGCGTACTTCACGCCGCCCGAGGAGACGATCTTCCCCTCCCCTTCCTTCACGTCATCGACGCTTTGCGTCTCCACGTCGAGATGCGTCGCTTTCTCGATCATCCGCTTCGGAAACTCCCTGGCTTTCGTGACGATGTTCTCGACGATCGAGGCGATCTTCTTTCGCGCGGGGTCGTAGAGCTTCGCGAAGCGATTCTCACGCTCCAGCGCAAAGTCGGAGAACAGCATCGCGGCGAGCGTGCCGTACGTCATTCCCGTACCGGAGTAGCCGGTCGACATCCAGACGTTCGTTCCGTGCGAGCTTTCGCCGATGAACGGCAGCGCGTCGGCAGGCTCGTTGATCTGTCCCGACCAGCGATGCGTGAACGACTTCACGCCGAATCGCGAGCGGCAATACTCCTCGAGCGCCTCGTAGCGGCTCTCGTCGTTGCCGTCCTTGCCGACGTCGCGGTCCTCGCCGCCGGCGATGAGGAACAGGCCTTTGCTCGTCTCGAGCAGCCGCGTGTAGTGATACGGGAACTCCGTATCCCAGAAGAGCGCATCGGTGATCTGGCCCGGCTCGATACGGGCGGCGACGACATACGTGCGGGTCATGTACATCTTTGCCCAGATCGTCCCGCGATCGTTGAGTGGAACGTGCGTCGCGAGCAGCAGGTGCCGCGCGCGGACGCTTCCTTCTTCGGTCTTCGCCACGGCGTCATCGATCTCGTTGACGAGCGAGTTCTCGAAGATCTGCGCGCCATGTTTCACGGCCGCATCGGCCACGGCGAGCAGGTACTGCCGCACGTGAAAGACGTACTGATTGCGATAGTGCAGTCCGCCATGCGTCGGAAACGGCAGCGGGACGCGCTCGACCCACTTCGTCTCGATGCCCGCCTGCCGGAGAAACTCCTGCTGGCGCTGCAGGTACTCGCGATCCTCTTCCTTTTCGGTGTAGAGATAGCCGTCGACAGCCTTCAGTCCGCAGTCGATGCCGAGCTCGTCGACGAGCGATCGGATCAGCGCGATCGACGACCGGATCGCCTCGGTGTTCAGACGAGTGCCGTCTTCGCCATGATCGTTGACCAGGTCGCGGTAGTCGGCGTCGGTCGCTTCGATGATGTGCGCGGTGGTGTGGCCGCTCTCCGACATCGCGATGCGGCCCTTCTCGACCAGCACGACGGACCTGCCCGCTTTCGCGAGGAGATACGCGGCGGTGATGCCGGTGATGCCGCCTCCGACGATCGCGACATCGGCGACGGCCTCTCCTCGCAGCGAGTGGTAGTTCGTCGAGGGCGTCGTGTCGATCCAGAGCGAGAGCGACTCGTCGGAAGCGGCCGGGTGCGTCATCTATTTTTTCTTCCCGCCCGCCCTGCTGAACTTCGACGGGAACTGGGCAATGATTCCGTCGCTGAGGGTGTCGGCCATCATCAGGATGTGATCCATCGCGGTGTCGTAGTCCTTGATGCTCGCCGCGTAGTCGCCTTTCAGCTGATTCGTCGCTTCACTGAGAGTCTGCTCGAGATGCGCGAACATCGCGGACTGGATTGCCGCCTCCGGCCAGTGCTTCGGATTGGCCATGTTCAGGAACTTCGCGATGTCGGTGGCGTTGTCGCGCCAGCGCTTGTTCTCACTGGCGACCTTCGCGTTGTCGCCGGCTTTGGCGGCAGTCACGATGCTCGCGGCGATGAGGATGTGATCCTCGAGCAGCGCCTCGAGCTTGTTGCCCGCATCGCGGCCGTAGAACTCGGCAACGGCATTGCCGATGTCCGTCTGGTTTTGCAGCAGGCGTTGGGTCGTCGCATCGGTGTCCGGCGATCCCGCCAGTGCGCTCACGATGAAGAGGCGCGTGTACGCGACGTGATCTGACCAGAGTTTGCGCATGGCGTCGTGGAACGCCTGCTTCGAGTGCGCATACGTGACGTTCGGAACGAGCAGGACGATTGCGAGCGCAATCGCGAGCCGGGTTTTGTTCAACATGACGGTCTCCTCCATTCGAGCCGTTGTCATGGTGTGCAAGACCCGAGCGCAATCTCCAAACTCGGGGTTGGGAAATTGTCCCGCGCGGTCACTCGCCCGCGACTTCGACCTGCGGCGCTCGCTTCGCGAATCGCTTCACCGCCAGCGGCAGAAGAATGATCGCGAGCATGAGCGCGCAGACGACGACGACGCGGCGGAGTGCGTCGCCCTCGGTCATCGAGCCGTTGAAGAGCTGGTCGGCGCACCAGGTGAAGACGAACATCGACGGCGCGACGCCGATGGCGGTCGCGGCGAAGAAATCGCGGAAGCGAACGCGCGCGACGCCCGCGCCGTAGTTCAGGGCCGCGAAGGGGATGCCGGGGATGTTGCGCAGGACGAGCAGCGAGCGGAAGCCGGCGTGATCGACCTGCTTCGCGACGATCTTCCCGATGCGGCCGAAGCGGTCGAGCAGTCCTTCGCCGACGAAGCGTCCGATGTAGAACGACGCGACCGCGCCGATCAGCCCTCCGATCATCGAGTATCCGAGGCCCCAGGCCCAACCCCAGATGAAGCCGGCCGCGATCACGAAGACCGACGCCGGCAGCGCGAACACGCAGCTGAGCGCGAAGATGAGGATGAACGCGAGCGGGCCGTACCAGAGTCCGCGCAGATGCTCGACGAACGCGCGCACGTTCTCGCGCGTGAGCTGCTCGCGCAGCGGCGAGAACCAGACCGCGACGAACGCCGCGGCGAGAACCGCCAGCACGGCGACTTTGATGAGTGTCCGTCGCGACATCAGCCTTTTTTCTTTCGGATGATGACGACCGAGTTCTCCTGGATCTCGTAGTCGAGATCCTGCGTGCGGAAGACCACGCGCAGCGCGGTCTCGCACGGAACCTGGCGGAAGAGATACGTCCCCTTGCCGCCGACTTCGTCCTCGATGAGCATGTTCCTGATGCCGCACTGTTCCTTCAGCGAGAGGAGGATCTCGCGGATGTCGGCGTCTTTGACGTCGATTGTGACGGTGGGAGTCTCCGTCTCCGCGCTCACGGCCGAGGCCGCAAGGAAGAGGACGGCGAGGAGGATCGATCTCACGAGGGTCGAGAACACAGGTTCGACGATTCAGAATCCCGGATCAGAGGCCCCTCACCCTGGCCCTCTCCCCGCGCGGCGGGGAGAGGGGACTTGTGGACCTTCAACCTTGAAAAGCATGCGCTGCCAGCCTTGTCATCCCGAGCGTGAGTGAGGGACCTGGGCGGGCGGCGGCGCGAGGCGCGGGCTTCGTGCCACCCTACCCCCGGGTCCCTCGCTCACGCTCGGGATGACAAGGCCTTGGTACCTGCGCTTTCAATGTTGAATGTCCGTTAGGCGGCGGATTCGACGATCATCGCAATTCCTTGTCCCCCGCCGATGCACGCGCTGGCGAGACCGTAACGCTTCTGGCGGCGGCGGAGCTCGTAGAAGACGGTGAGCACGAGGCGCGTGCCGGAGGCGCCCAAGGGGTGGCCGAGGGCGATCGCGCCGCCGTTCACGTTCAGCTTCTCCATGTCGATGCCGAGATCTTTCGCGACGGCGAGGATCTGGCCGGCGAAGGCTTCGTTGATCTCGATGAGATCGATGTCCTCGAGCTTCATCCCCGCACGCTTCAGCGCGATCTGCGTCGCCGGAACGGGACCGATGCCCATGATCTCCGGATCGCAGCCGGCGATGCCCCACGACACGATGCGTCCGAGGGGAGTCTTGCCTTTCGCCTTGTCCGCGGTGGTGACGACGAGCATCGCCGCGCCGTCGACGATGCCGCTCGCATTGCCCGCGGTGACGAAGCCGTCCTTCGCGAACGCCGGCTCGAGCTTCGCGAGACCCTCGGGGGTCGTGTCGGGTCGCAGGTGATCGTCGCTGGTCATCTGCTCGCCTTTACGGCCGATGGGAACGGGAACGATCTCTTCGCGCAGGCGTCCCGCCTTCTCCGCTTCGCCCGCGCAGCGCTGGCTGCGCAGCGCGAACTCGTCCTGCGCGTCGCGCGAGATCTCGTACTTGCGCGCGAGGTTGTCGGAGGTCTGGGCCATGTAGAGGCCCGAGTAGGTGTCGAGCAGCGCGACCATCAGCGAGTCCTCGATGTTCCCCTGCCCGAGCTTGAATCCCTTGCGCGCGCCGCGGATGACGTGCGGGGCCTGGCTCATGTTCTCCATGCCCCCGGCGAGAATCGTGTTCGCTTCGCCGAGCTCGATCTGCTCCGCGGCGTTGATGATCGACTGGATGCCGGAGCCGCAGAGGCGATTCACGGTGAGCGCGGGAACGTGTTTCGGAACTCCGGCCTTCAGTCCGACATGGCGCGCGCCGTAGATCGCGTCGCCGGAGGTCTGCAATGCGTTGCCGACGATGACGTGGTCCATCTCTTCAGGCGCGAATCCGCTGCGCTGGATCGCTTCTTTGGCGGCGATGACGCCGAGGTCGATGGCGCTGATGTCGGAGAAGCGGCCGTTGTACTCGGCCATGGGAGTGCGGGCGCCGTCGACGATTACGATTTCTTTCACGTGGAAAACTCCTTAGTTGACATGAGTTGACATGAAGGCAGAAGGCAGAAAGCAGAAGGCAGAAGTAAGAAACGCAGGATATCAACTTCTTCATTCTGCCTTCTGCCTTCTGCCTTCTGCCTTCATCCGTAAGAACACGGCGATCGCCATGATCTCCACCCCCGTCATCACCCCACTCCCCTCGATCCCAAACTCCCCACCCGTCAACCACACAGCTCCCGCCCCCCTCTCCACGAACACGGTCGTCGCTCCCGAGTACCCGCTCACTTCGTGCCCCAGAATCGGCCCGCTCATCAGGTTCCACGCGAGGTGCAGGCCGATCGGGAACCACAAACGTTCGTAGCGCTCGTAGGCGAGGCCCAGAAGCACGCCGCCGAGGAAAACGTTGGCGAGGGCGAGCATCGTGACGGCGGTGTTGTTCGCGTGGAGGGCGGCGAAGATCAGCGCGATGAGGATCAGCGCGAGCGCGCGGCTGCGCGTGCGGAGTTTCTGAAACGGATAGCCGCGGAAGAGCAGCTCTTCGTGAAAGACCGCGGGCAGGAACACGGTCACGAGCTCGAGCCATGGAAATCCGGCGCCGCGCTCGTGCCGTACGTCCGTCGAGAGGACGACGACGAGCGCACAGGTTCCGACGATCCCGACGCCCCACGCGAGCCCTTCGACGAGCTCGCGCGATGCGAAACGCGGCGGCACGAAGAGGCCGAGGCGCCAGCGGCCGCCCTCGAAGAACACAATCGTCGCCACCGTCGCGACGCTCACGCAGATCAACCCGTTCCACTGGGGCAGCGGAAGCGCGAGCCACGAGAGGGCGAACAATGTGGCAACATAGAAGGACACGAACAACAAGAGCGGCGCGATCAGCCGGTCGGCATCGATTGCGCGTTGTCTGAGCGTCCGTTGCGAGGAGGAGCCATGGCCCGATGGACCACCGATGTCGCCGCGCTGATCCTGCGCCTGGCCGCCGGGTTGATCTTCCTGCCTCACGGGTGGGCGAAAGTCGCCGGCGAGGGAGGCGCGGCCGCCTTCGCCGCCGACATGGCCGCCAACTACCACGTCCCCACCCTCCTCGGACACCTCGCGGCCTGGTCCGAAGTCGTCGGAGCCGTTCTCCTGATCGCCGGACTTCTCACCCGTGTCGATGCCTTCCTCCTCGCCTGCACGATGTTCGTCGCCGCGTTCATCGTGCAACTTCCCGATGCGTTGTACGAGGTTCAACCCGGCGCGATCAAGACTTTCGTTGCGCTGCGGGGGATCGAGACGCCGCTGGCGATGTTCGCGATCTGCGCGGCGCTGGTGCTGATGGGCGGCGGGCGCGTGTCGCTCGACGCGCTGTTTTCTGGACTGCTGCGACGCAAGTCGCAGCTTTCCAACGCGGCGGCAGAAGCCGCCGCAAAGTGAAAGCGGCAGCTTTCGCTGCCGCAGTCCAAAGAAAATCGAAACGTGTTGTCGTGATCAGGGTATGGCCGGAGAGGACATCGGGTCCTCGACGATGATGCCGATGTTCCTCGCGCCGCTGTTGCGGGCGAGATCGAGGAACTTCATCGTCGCGTCGTATTCGACGTCGCGGGCGCCGGCGAAAAAGACCATCTTCGCCTGGTTCCCGCGCAGGATCTCGCGGATCCGGTTCGGGAACTGCTCCATCGTCATCTCTTCCTTGTTGATCAGCACGCGATTGCCGGCATACAGGCGAAGGACGATCTGATCCTGCACCGCGGACGGAGGGAGGTTCGCGGGCGCTTTCGGCGGAACCTTCACCAGGTAACCCATCTGCACGACGGGCGTGATGACCATGAAGATGATCAGGAGCACGAGAACGACGTCCACCAGCGGCGTGACGTTGATATCGGACTTTACGGAACCGCTGCCACCGACTTGCATGGAACTATGCCTCTCCCTGGGATTTCGAGGGCTGAGCGATCAAGCCGACATCGTTGAAGCCGACGTCGCGGCAAGCCTTGAGGACGTCGAGAATATCGCCGTACTTGACGAGCCGGTCACCCTTGACCGCGATCTCGCGATCGGGGGTGCGGGTGTGGATTTCATCGAGCGCGGACTTGACCTCTTCCTTGCGCACGACATTCGGGCCGAGGTAAACCGAGCCGTCCGCTTTGACGGAGATCTGAAGCTGCTTGTCCGTGTCGGGTGTTTTGTCGGGACCCTGAGTCACCGGCAGGTTGACGGGCACGCCTTTCTGCAGCATGGGCGTGACGACCATGAAGATGATCAGGAGCACGAGAACGACGTCCACCAGCGGCGTGACGTTGATGTCCGAGGCCAGTGCCGCGTGGCTCAGTTTCGTGAGCGAGCTACCCGACAGTCTTTTCATTGCCGACACCCACTTCCTTCATGAAGTAGATCGCCATCTCCGAGCCCGAATTCGACATCTCGACCGTGAAGCGGTCGACGCGGTTCTGGAAATAGTTGTAGGCCCACACCGCGGGAATGGCCACGAACAGGCCGCCGGCGGTGGTGAGGAGCGCTTCGGCGATACCGGCCGACACCGAGGCGATACCGCCGCCCGACTTGGCCATGCCTTCGAACGCGCGGATGATGCCCATGACCGTGCCGAACAGTCCGACGAACGGAGCGGTGGCGCCGATGGTCGCCAGCACGCCGAGGTTTTCCTTCAGCTCGGCGACGGTGATCATCGCGGTGCGGTCCATGCCCTGACGCGCGGCCTCGACGGCCAGCTCGGGATCGGTCGTGCGCTTGTCGCGTCTCGAGGCTTCGAACTCCAGCAGGCCGGCGGCGATGACCTTCGCCAGGTGGCTGCTCTTGTACTTCTTGGTCACCTCGATGGCCTGTCCGTACTCACCGCGGGTGAGCAGGTTCGAAAGCGCACCGAGAAGCTTGAGCGACTGGTTCTTCGCCTTCTGGAACGTAATGTAGCGCTCCACCATCACCCAAAACGAGTAGATGGACATGAGCAGCATCAGGATCACGACGGACTTTCCGACCAATCCCATCTCTCTCCACAGATGGCCCCAGGACATATCCATGAGAAATCCCTCCTAATCGGGGACCGCGGCACCCTTGCCGCGGCCCTGTTCTTTTAATTCAGTTTGAAGTTGACGGTGAGGTTGAAGATGACGTCGACCGGCTGTCCGTTGAGCGTGCCGGGGCGGAATCTCCACTTCTGGACCGCGTCCGCGGCAGCCTGATCGAGTCCGAACGGAAGGGGCTTGAGCACCTTCACGTCGCGGACATGGCCGTTCTTGTCGATGATGCACTCGACGATCACGATGCCGGAGATGCGCGCCTTGCGAGCGACTTCCGGATAGTGAGGCTCGACGCGGTTGATGACGACCGGCGCCTTGACGTCGCCGCCGACGCGCAGCGGAGCGGCCGGTGCCGGCGGAGCGGTGTCGGTCACGATGCCGCCGACGACGCCGCCGACCACACCACCGAGCACGCCGCCTTCCACACCGCCCTCGACGCCGCCTTCGACACCCGCGTCCACGGACGCGGTCTCGACGGGCCTGACGGTGTCAGGAACGACCGTGGGCGCGAGGTCCTGCAGATCGCGCGGAATCTCCACCGGCTTCACTTCGACCGCCTTCACCGTCGCGGCCTTGGGCGGCGGCGGCGGGGGCGGAGGCGGAGGCGGAGGCGCGGCGGCCACGGAGTACTGCGCGACCTGGGCCGGCGAGTTCTCCGGGAACTCCACGTTCCACACCGCGCCGAAAAGGACGCCGGCGATCACGATGATGTGCAGCGCCAGCGATACGGGCAGGGTCAGGTACTTCTGGAGCCCGATTTTCTGTTTTCTCGATTCGACGACTGTGGTTTCGAACATGTCGGTTCCGTTCCGTTGTCAGCTCTTCTTGCCGGCGGCCTCTGCGGCCTCGGCTTTCTTCTTCTTCACGATCGCGACGGCCTCGTCGCGGATGCGGTTCGCTTCCGCCACGAGCTCCTGCTGTTTCACGGGGTCCGCCTCGAGCGGCGCCTGCTGGCGATACAGGAGGCTCAGATAGACCAACGCCTCGAAGTACTCCTTGCGGAGGGAGACCGCCTTCTGCAGCGCGCGCTTGCCCTTCTCGATGATCTGCATCCGCTCGTTCATGTCCGCCGGCGGATTCTTGGCGACCTTCTCGTAGCAGACCACACCGTAGATGTAGAACGCCTCGGGGTTGCGGGCATCGAGGAGCGTGATCTTCTCGTACCAGTTGAGCGACTCGTTGAAGTTGCCCTGCTTCGCGTAGAGCGTCGCGATCGAGCGCACGGCCTCGAGATCGGCGGGATTCGCCTTCAGCCAGTCGCGGAAGTAATTGATCGCGTCCGTGACGCGATCGGCGTTCAGATAGAGATTGATGAGCGCCTCGCGCGCGATGCGGTCGTCGGGATTCTTCTGCAGATAGAGGCGCAGCTCCCGGACCGCGGCATCGGCGTTCTGCAGATTCGGCTGCGACTTGTCTTCCGGAACGTACAGCCCGATCAGCGAGTAGCCGATCATGCGATCCAGTTCCGGAAAGCTCCTTCCGTCGATCTCACGCGCTTTCCGGTAGTGCTGGAGAGCCGTCGCGTAGTCTTCTTTCGAATACGCGTCGTTCGCTTCGCGGATCTCCATCCGCGCCTGCACCTTACCGCAACCGAACAGAGACGCCAGGGAAAGGAGTGCCACGAAGAGGCACAACTTCTTTTTCATTTGATTCCGAACTCCCAGATAGGTGATCGCAGAACTGTGCAGGGGGCGCTGTCAGGCTGCTTCCCGGCCCGCGTCAGGCAATGGCGAGCGAATATACAGATCGACCTGTTCACCGTCAACTCAATTGGTACTACCTGAAACCGAAAGTTTTAGCCGGAACACTCTACTCCGAAAGAACATGGGTTCGTCGTTACGAATATGCCTCTCCCGCCTGGTTCGACACGCGTGCTTCGTGAAAAGAAACCATCATTCGACGATGCGGAACTTCCCCTGCAGATCCCACGATTGACTGTTCACCGTATTCGTCACCTTCACGGCCAGCGTGTACTCCCCCGGCGTGAATGACTCGAGCGGCATCGCCTGCCCGACCGCCCAGTGTCCCGGAACGTCCTTCAGCTCTTGTGCCGGAGTCTCTTCCGCGGGCGCGGCCATCTTCACCGGAGCGCCGTCCGCCGCCTTCCCGCTGACGGTCAGCTTCACCATCAGCTTCGGCTTGCCGGTCGCGGCGTCGAGCTGAGGATTGCGAAGCTCGAAGAAATACCAGAGCTCGTCCTTCGTGCGGAACACGAGATCCGACTTCGGCACGACCTTCAGTCCGCCGAAAGCGAACGGATCGGTCGGCAGCTGCGCCTCGCTCAGCGTGTAGACGTGATTCGAGAGGATCAGCGGCGAAACCGCGCTCGCGTCCTTGTCGACTCCGGCCACGGTCATCGGCGTCGAGACGACCGACATCGGTTTTCCTTCGGCGGCGATCCCGAACGTGCCGCGGTACTCGCCCGGCGGAAGCGTGAGCGAGCGCGCGACGAACACGCCGCCGCTCGTCGGCGACGTCGTGGCGGGATCTTCGAACGCCGCGACCGCCTCGCCTCCCGCCGCCTTTTCGACCGTTCCGAAGAACGTCACCGGCGTGTCGGGATCGAGTCCCGCGGATGCGTAGAGCTGCACGGGAACGAAGTGCTCCCCGTCCGTGGTCACGAACTCGCCGTAGCTGACGAAGACGTTCGGCGACGGAGCACCTCCGGCGCGCAGCGCATCGACGGCGAGCCGCAGCGCGTCGGTCTTCAGCGTGAGCATCGGTTCCGCGGACGCGGCGGCTGCCTGCGCTGCGCCGATCGCCGGCATTTCGCGCAGATCGGGTAGAACGACGAACGACTCCGCGACCTTTTCGAACAGGGCGCTCTGATCGGTCTGCGCCTGCCGTTCGAGCTTCCAGTCCTTCTGCCCGTACTGGTCGATGAACCCGAGCACGACTTTCGGCGTGCCGAGCTGGATGTTCATCTTCGCCTGCTCGTACTCCCACATCTCTTTCGGCGTGTTGTCCGCGACCGGAGTGATGTCGCCGGATCGCCGCGACGTCGGCGGAGCGAGGATGTTCGGTGTGGCGACGGACCGCGAGCGGCGGATCTTCGTCGGACCGCCGAGGAGTACGAAGACCTTGCCCTGATCGGTTTTCGAGCCGGGGGTGCCGGGAGCGCGGAACCGATCGTCGGCGAGCTTCACGCGCTGCTCGAAGCCGTCGCGGAACTCGTTCGCCGGCGTGTTCGGCGTCGGATCGCGGCGCGCCCAGAAGAGATCGATGAATTTCTTCGCCTCTTCATCGGTCGTCACGGTCTTCCACGCGTTCTGCTCCGCTTTCGTGAGCAGAAACTGCACGGGGCCTTTCGGCCATTCGGTGTTTTCCTTCGACAGCGCGGCGTGCGCGCCCATCGCCACCAGCATCGCCAACAGCGCGCAGCCCGACAGACGAATCATCTTCATGAGGTCCTCGATCAATAGGTCGGTTTGAATTCCGCGGTCAGCTCGCTGATCGCGGCCCACAGCTCGGGAAACAATGGCTCGCGCGTCCCCGCCTCCAGTTGCGCGGCGGGCACGCCCTTGAGCGACAGCACTTTGTCGCCGATGATGCGAAATGCGAGGCGCATGTGCGAGAAGCGCCACTTCATGAACGCCTCGTCGTAGTCCATCAATGCCTGGAGCAGGCGGAACGTGTCGGGATGTTCACGCGGCGCGCGCTCGAGATCCATCACCGTCACCGACGCGCGCTCGAGCGCCGCCTGAAATCGCGGGGCGAGGCGTTTGCCGACGGTGAGCAGTCGATGAAACCCCGGCGACTCCTGCCCGCTCCCCCGCCCGAGCGAGTTCGTGCGGATGATGTGATAGTCCCGCGGGGCCATCGTCTCGAGGATGATGATCTGCTCGCGCAGCAGATCGACGATCAGCCGGCAGCGGTGCAGCAGGTCCGCGGCGGCGGCGAGCTCATCGGAGTCGATGTGCGCCGCGGCCCGGTCGACTTCGTAGTCGATGTGATGCAGCCAGAGCTCGGCCGTCTGATGCATGACCTGGAAGAGCAGTTCTTCGGGATGAGCGAGCTTGTCGGCAGGCTTGCGCAGCTCGAGCAGCTCCGGCACACGCACGTAGCGCTCGTAATCACTGTCGCCGCGGCCTTCGAGAATAGGACCGGTGTGTGGCATTGCGGGGATGATACCCCGCCCGCCCGCCCGGTTTCCCCCGCCCCTTCCCCCGGCTTCCACCGCCCGCCCGCCGGTTGCCACCGCCCACCCGCCGGTTGCCCGGCGATTCAGTGCGAAGACGAAGGCGCGCCGCAAGCGCCTTGCCCCCGCCCGGCCGGTTTCCCGCACCCTTCCCCCGGTTTCCCCCGCCCGCCCGCCGACTGGAAGTCGGCGTACCGGCCGACAACATGTCGGCGTTCCCATGACCGTTGCCCACGCCTGCGTTGTAGCGCGGGCATCCTGCTCGCCGTAACGCCGGCATCCTGCCGGCGAGCTCGCTGGCTGGAAGCCAGCGAGACGGCGGCCTGGAAGGCCGCGCTACAAAAAACGGAACGCCGACTTTCTGTCGGCGTTCCATGACCGTTGCCCACGCCCGCCGCTTTCCACCGCCCGCCCGGTTTCCGCCCGCCCCTCCCCCGGTTTCCACCGCCCACCCGCCGGTTTCCACCGCCCACCCCCCGGTTGCCCGGCAATTCAATGCGAAACCGAAAGCGCGCCGAAGGCGCCTGCCCCCGCCCGCCCGGTTTCCCCCCGCCCCTCCCCCGGTTTCCACCGCACACCCGCCGGTTTCCACCGCCCACCCCCCGGTTGCCCGGCAATTCAATGCGAAACCGAAAGCGCGCCGAAGGCGCGCGGCCAGAGACGGGTGTGCGGGCGGGTGGAAAACCGGAGGGCGGGAGGGCGGAACCCGGCGGCCCGGGCGGGGGAAACCCAGCGGGCTACACGAGCTCCAGGATGTGCCCCAGCTTCTTCTTCTTCGCCTCCAGATACTTCCGCGTCGTCTGCGACGGCGCGATCTCCAGCGGCACGCGCTCCACGATCTCCAGGCCGAAGCCTTCGATGGCCACGTACTTTGCGGGGTTGTTCGTCATCAGGCGGATCCTGCGGACGCCGAGGTCGCGGAGGATCTGGGAGCCGGTACCGTAGTCGCGGATGTCGGGAGCGAAGCCGAGCTTTGCGTTCGCCTCGATCGTATCCGCGCCCTGATCCTGCAGCTCGTACGCGCGCAGCTTGTTGATCAGACCGATCCCGCGCCCTTCCTGCAGCAGATAGAGGATCACGCCCTTCCCTTCCTTCTCGATCAGCGCGAACGCGCGCTCGAGCTGATCGCCGCAGTCGCAGCGGCTGGAGTGGAAGACGTCGCCCGTCAGACACGACGAGTGCACGCGCACCAGCACCTCGTCCTCTTCGCTGATCGATCCCTTCACCAGCGCCACATGCTCCTCGCCGGTGATGTCGCTCTTGTATGCGTGCACGTGAAACTCGCCGTAGTCCGTCGGCAGCGTCGGAGCGGCGAGGCAGTGCACGTGCTTCTCCGTCTGCATCCGGTACTTGATGATGTCGGCGACGGAGATGATCTTCAGGCCGTGGAGCACCGCGAACTCGCGGAGATCCGGCAGGCGCGCCATCGTGCCGTCCTCGTTCATGATCTCGCAGATCACCGCGGCCGGCGTGAGCCCCGCGATCGCCGCGAGATCCACCGACGCCTCGGTCTGCCCCGCGCGCTTGAGCACTCCGCCCTTGCGCGCGCGCAGCGGAAACACGTGACCGGGACGGGCGAGATCGTACGGCCTCGTCTTCGGATCGATCGCGGCGCGCACGGTCTCCGAGCGGTCGCGCGCGGAGATGCCCGTCGTCACGCGGCCGCGGGCCTCGATCGAGACCGTGAACGCAGTGCCGAAGTTCGTCGTGTTGTTCTCGACCATCAGCGGCAGCTCGAGCTCCCGGCAACGCTCCTCGGTCAGCGCGAGACAGATCAACCCGCGGCCGTTCCTGGCCATGAAGTTGATCGTCTCCGGAGTGATCTTCTCCGCGGCAATGCAGAGATCTCCCTCGTTCTCGCGGTCCTCGTCATCGACGATGATGACGACTTCCCCGCGGCGGTAGATCTCGGCGGCTTCTTCGACGGTGGCAAACGGCATTGCGGTGGATTGTACTCGGATGCACTGTCATCCCGAGCGTGAGTCGAGGGACCTGGGGGGTGTGTGGGCGCCGCCCAGCCCCCAGGTCCCTCGACTCACGCTCGGGATGACATGTTGATTACTCGACGACCCTGAACTTCTCGCTCAATGTGTACGAGCTCTTGTTGATCGTGTCCATGATCTTCACGTTGAAGGTGTAGTCGCCGGGCTTGAAACCGGCGAGCGGAATCGAGCTGCCGACGCCGTAGTGCTTCGGCACGCCCTTCAGCGGAATCGCTTCCACTTCCATCGGCGGAGCGGAGCGCTTGATCTCCTTGCCTGCCGCATCCTTGCCCGTGACTTCCATCTTCACCTGGATCTTCGGCGCGGGCGGCGGCGGCATGGTGCCGTCGGCCAACGCGACCGGGATCGTCTCGGGCACGCCGGGGTTGCGCAGCTCGACGAAGTACCAGAGCTCATCGCTCGTGCGGAACGCGCGGTCGCCCTTCGGCACGACTTTCAGTCCGCCGAACGCAAACGGATCGGTCGGACGCTGCGCTTCGCTCAGCGGATAGACATTGTTGGAGATGATCAGGCCCGACGCCGCGACGGCGTCCTTGTCGAGCTTTCCGGTCAGGTCCATGTCGACGGCGGCGACTTCGATCTTCCCGTTGCCGCTCACGCCGAAGTAGCCGCGGAACTTTCCGGGCGGCAGCGTGAGCGATTTGTCGACGAACCAGTCTTCCTTCGACGCGACGAGCGCCGCGGGCTCCTCGAACGCGAGGACCGGAGTCCCGCTCGCGTCTTCGACCACGCCGAAGAACGTGTTGCCTTCCGCGGTGAAGCCGGCCGATTTCGGCACGTACACGAGCACCGGCACGAAGGTCTCCCCTTCCGCGGTGACGAACTCGCCGGTAGTGGCGAACACTTTGTCGGACGCCTTCGCCTTCTTCACCACGGCGACGGCGGTCTTCAGCGCGTCGGTCGTCAGCTCCGTCTGCACGGGCACCGCGGCAGCCGGTTCCTCGACCGCCTGCTGCGGAACGTCGTCGAAGCGCGGCGGCTCGGTGAGAGTTGGCTGCGTGATGAAACGCTCGATGGCGCGCTGCTGCGCCTTGCCGAGATCGATTCCCCCGCGCTCGACTTTGAATTCGCTGTTCCCGAAACGGTCGGCGAAACGCAGCACGGCGCGCGGAACGCTGAAGACGGTCTTCGACATCTCCTCGTCGTACGTCCAGATGTGGGTCTCGGTGTTCTCGGCCATCAGCTGCTGGTTCGGATCCTCGCCGATGCCCTGCGGCCGGGCGGAGTCGCGCTGCTGGCCGGCGCGCTCGATCTTCTTCGGCTGGCCGTAGAGGATGAGCATCCTGCCGCGGTCGGTCAGCGCGCCGCGCTTGCGGTCGGCCTTGAAGTTCGTGTCGGCGGAGGCGACGCGCTGCTCGAACGCTTCGCGGAGCTCGTTCCGCGGCGTCGCCGGCGTCGGATCGCGGCGCGCCCAGAAGAGCGCGACGAACGTGTCGGCCGCGTCATCCGTCCTGATCGCATTCCACTTCGCGATCTCATCCTTCGTCATCAGAAACTGCGCGGGGCCTTTGCCCCACTCCGCGCGATCTGGCGAGAGCGCGAGGGCGCTGACGGCGATGAGCGCGATGAGGAGGAACCTGGTTTTCATGATTGCTCCGAGGGGTGAATTTTGTTGATGTCGGAAACAGACTGAGGTGAGTGCTATTCCTGAGGGTTTCCCGGTTGCCCGGTTGCCCGGTTGCCCGGTGTTCTTTCTTCCGGGCAACCGGGTAACCGGGCAACTGGGTAACCCGCCCGCTACTGCTGATCAAACTCCTCCATCTCGTCATACAGCCGGTCCATCTCGGCATCGATCTCTTCCTGTTTGAGAATGCCTTTGCGAACCAGCAGCGCGGCCAGACTGTGCAGCAGAATGCCGTTCTCGATGATCATCTGCTCGATCTGCTCGTCTTCTTCTTCGTCGTCGGCGCCGTCGTTGCGCTCGATGTCGTCCATGGGATTCCTCCTGCGAACGCCGGTGTATCACCGCGCACCGCTCGCACGCAACCCGCTACAATCCGCCGCGATGAAACGAGCTCTTCTTGTTGCTGCATTGTTCGTCACGCTCGCCTGTGAGAAGCGCGAGTCGCCCGCCGCCACCGCGACCACCACCGCGCCGCCGCCAGAGGCGTTCAAGGTCGGACTGCTCACGCCGGGCTCGATCAACGACGGCGGCTGGAACGCGATCGCCTACGAAGGACTACAGCGCATCCAGAACGAGCTCGAAGCGGAGATCTCGCATCAGGAAACGAAGAGTCCCGCCGAGATCGTCGAAGGCTTCCGCTCCTACGGCGCGAAGGGATTCGATCTCGCCTTCGGCCACGGCTTCGAATACCAGGATCCCGCGAAGCAGGCCGGCGAGCAGTATCCGAAGACGATCTTCGTCACCAGCTCCGGCAGCACCGTCGCGCCGAATGTCGCGCCGATGCGTTTTCAGATCGAGGAAGCAACCTACCTCCTCGGCGTGATCGCCGCGCGCGAGTCGAAGACCGGCAAGGCCGGACTCGTCGGCGGGATCAACGTCCCCTCGATCGCGTCGAGTTTCCTCGCCTTCAAAGCGGGCGCGCAGTCGGTCGATCCGAAGTTCGAGGTGAAGGAGATCTACACCGGCAACTTCGACGACCTCGGCGCCGCGAAAGTGGCCACGCTCTCGCTCATCAACGCCGGCTGCGACTTCATCTTTCACCAGGCGAACGAGGCGGGACGCGGCGTGTTCCAGGCCTGCAGCGAACGGAAGGTGCGCTGCTTCGGATCGAACAAAAATCAGAGCGACCTCGCGCCCGACGTGATCGTCGCCTCCGCGGTCGTCGACATCCCCGGCGCGTTCGTCCAGATGGCGAAGGTCGTGAAGGAAGGGCGCTTTCAGCCGCGGATCCAGCACTTTGGGATGAACGAAGGACTGATCCGCGTCGAGTGGAACGAGCCGCTGAAAGCCCAGCTCGCGCCGGCGACGGTTGCAGAAGTCGAGCGGCTCACGAACGAGATCAAGGCGGGCACGGTCAAAGTACCTGCCGGGTTCTAGTGCTGCACCTCGCGCACGTCACGAAACACTTCGGCACCACGCGCGCCGTCGACGACGTGTCGCTGACGATCCGCGCGGGCGAGATCGTCGCCATCGCCGGCGAGAACGGCGCGGGCAAGACGACGCTGATGCGCATCGCAGCCGGCGAGCTCGCCGCCGACGCCGGCACGCTGCAACGCGAGGGCCGCGCGGAGCTCGTGCACCAGCACTTCCTGCTCGTGAACGAGCTCACCATCGCCGAGAACATCGCCTTCGCGCGCCACGCGGGCTTTCGATTCACCACGCGGCGAATGCTCGAACGCGAGGCGGAAGAGACGATCGCCGCCAGCGGCATCGATCTGCGCGGCGTATCGCGCCGCGTCGGCGAGCTCTCCGTAGGCGAACGCTCGAAGCTCGAGCTGATCAAGGCCATCTCGCGCAAGCCGTCGACGCTGATCCTCGACGAGCCCACGTCAGTGCTCACACCCACCGAGACCGAGGATCTCTTTCGCGTGATGCGACGACTCGCGAGCGAAAACACAGCCGTCGTCTTCATCAGCCACAAACTCCCCGAAGTGCTCGCGATCGCGGAACGCATCATCGTGATGCGCGGCGGTCGGGTTGTGCTCGAGAGCGCAGCGAACGTCTCCGCGGAAACACTGGCGAACGCGATGGTCGCTTCCGCCGGGCAACCGGGCAACCGGGAAACCGGGCAACCGAGGAACGGCGAGATCCTCGCCATCCTCGGCGTCACCGGCAACGGCCAACGCGAGCTCGCCACCAACCTCCTCGACGAACAACCAACCGCCGCCCACATCCCCGAGGACCGCACGCGTGACGGCATCGTCGCGCAGATGACCATCGCCGAAAACCTCGCCCTCAAAGCAAATCGCTGGCGCCCGTGCGAAGCCGCCCAACACGCGCAACGCACGATCGCGCGATACTCGATCCGCGCGAGCGGCCCGCAGCAACTCGCAGGCAGCCTCTCCGGCGGCAATCAGCAGAAAGTCATCCTCGCGCGCGAGCTCGAGCGCCGACCGGACACGATCGTCGCCTCCGAGCCGACGCGCGGACTCGACATCGAAGCGACGCGCTTCGTGCACGAGCAGCTCCGGTCCGCGGCGAATGCCGGCGCGAAGATCCTGCTCATCACCTCCGATCTCGATGAAGCCTTCGCGCTCGCGGATGCGGTGCAGGTGATCTATCGCGGCAAGCTCTCCGAGCGGATGACGCCGGAGGAAGCGCGCACGCGCGTGGCGAGCCTGATGGCGGGCGTCGCATGACGCGCGCGCTCGTCGCCGTCCTCGCCGCGGCGTCCGCTGTGATCCTGCTCGCGCTCGCGGGCCTGCTCTTCGGCCACTCCCCGATCGAGCTGCTCGCGATTCTCGCGAGCGGCTCGATCGGCTCACGCTTCGCGCTGGAGGGAACGCTGCTCAAGTCCGTGCCGCTGCTGCTCACGGGACTCAGCGTCGTCATCGCCTTTCGCGCGGGCGTGTGGAACATCGGCGGCGAGGGACAGTTCCTCGTCGGCGCGCTGGCGGCATTGCTCGCCGCGCGGTTCGGCGTCCTCGCTTCGCTGCTCGCCGCGATGCTCGCCGGCGCGGCGTGGGCGTCGATCGCCACGGCCATGCGACTGTGGCGCAATGCGCCCGAGGTGCTGACGACGATCCTGCTCAACTTCACGGCGATCCATCTGCTCGGCTGGTGCGTGAACGGTCCGCTGCGGGAGCGCGCCGCGCAGTATCCGCAGACGGATCTCGCCGCCGTAGCGCTGCCGGCGATCGGAAGCATTCATGCCGGCGTCGTGCTCGCGATCGCGATGAGCGTCGCCGCGTGGTGGATTCTCTATCGCACAACGGAAGGCCTGCGCCTGCGCGCGACCGGCTTCAATCCGTTCGCGGCGCGATGGGCGGGCATTCGCGTGAACGCGCAGCTCGCGCGCGCGATGGCGATGTCCGGCGCCGTCGCCGGTCTCGCCGGCGGCATCGAGCTCCTCGGCGTCACGCATCGTCTCTTCGAGCGTTTCGCCTCGGGTTACGGCTACTCCGGCATCGCCGTCGCGCTGCTCGCGCAGCTCCATCCGCTCGCGACGATCGCCTCGGCCGCGTTTTTCGGCGCGCTCGTCACCGGCGCGGGCGAGCTGCAGCGCACCGCGAACATCTCTTCCGCCGTCGCGACCTTCGGGCAGGCGGTTGTGATTCTCGTGTTGATCGGATTCGAGCGTGTTCGAGCTTCTCGCTGACGCCATTCCGCTGGCGATCGTCGCCTCCACGCCGCTGCTCCTCGCGGTCGAGGGAGAGCTCGTCGTGCAGCGAGCGGGGATGATCAACCTCGGCGTCGAAGGAATGATGCTCGCCGCCGCGTTGTGCGCGGTGCTCGCCGCGCAACTGACGAGCAGCGTGCTCCTCGGATTCGCGGGCGGCATCCTCGGAGCCATTGCGGTCGCGGCGCTGTTCGGCCTCTTCGCGATCGTGCTGCGCGCCGATCAGATCGTGACCGGCACAGCGATCAATCTCCTCGCCCTCGGCATCACGAGCTTCGTCTATCGCGAGATCGTGTTCCCGCGCGTGCCCGGACTCCGCCGCGATCTCGTTCTGCCGCTCGCGTGGATCGTCATTCCGATCGTCCTCGGAGTGCTGCTCTGGAACACGTCCTTCGGATTGCGATTACGCGCGTGCGGAGAAAATCCCGAGGCGGTTTACGCGGTCGCGAGATACCGATGGAGCGCGCTGGCGATCGAAGCGTTGCTCACCGGCATCGCCGGCGCATACCTGTCGCTCGCGCTCGCGAGCGGCTTCGCGGAGAACATGACCGCCGGCCGCGGCTTCATCGCGCTCTCGATCGTGATCTTCGGACGATGGAAGTTGAAAGGCGCGCTCCTCGGCACCGCGATCTTCGGCCTCGCGGCGGCGCTGCAATACGGATTGCAGGCCGCGAACCGCGGGATCCCGTTTCACCTGCTGCTCGCCGTGCCGTACGTCGTGACGCTGCTGATTCTGTGCGGCATCGCCGGCAGAGTGCGCGCGCCAGAAGCCCTGGGACGCTAACGGTGCGACGCAAGTCGCCGCTGTTCTATCGCGATGCCGTATAGGACAGCGGCAACTGGCGTTGCCGCACTCCACACATCAGCGTCCCCAGGGGCCGAGCGCGTCCCATACGGACGTTTTCCGGGCGCGCATCGCGCCGGAGCGCGGCGTGCTCGCGATCGCCGCCGCGATCAGCGGCGCGATCTCCGGGGCTCTCGCAGTGAGCGTCTCCGCGTGCTCCGCGATGAACCGCGTGCTCACGAGTCCTTCGCGAAACGCGGGATGCGAGACGATGCGCCGGAGCCACGAGACGTTCGTCTTCGTGCCGAGGATCACGTAGTCGCGGAGCGCGCCGGTGAGGCGATCGATGCACGCGTCGCGATCCTCGGCGTAGCAGATCAGCTTCGCGAGCATCGGATCGAAACGCAGGCCGACCTCGCTTCCGCGCATCACACCCGCGTCGACGCGCACGCCGGGACCCGACGGCTCCGCGTACGACGCGATCGTGCCGCTCTGAGGCAGAAAGCGATCGTCGGGATCTTCCGCGTACACGCGCACTTCGATCGCATGCCCGCGCTGCCGCAGCGCGTCCTGCGTCCACGGCAGCGGATTGCCCGCCGCCACCTCGAGCTGTGCGCGCACGAGATCGACGCCGGTCACGAGCTCCGTGACCGGGTGCTCGACCTGCAAACGCGTGTTCATCTCGAGGAAATAGAACTCCCCTTCCGGCGTGACGATGAACTCGATCGTTCCCGCGTTGCGGTACTGCACCGCTTCCGCCGCAGCGACCGCCGCCTTCGCCATCCGCTGGCGCAATTCGTCCGTGTAGCGCGGCGCGGGCGATTCCTCGACGACTTTCTGATGCCGGCGCTGGAGCGAGCAGTCGCGCTCGAAGAGATGAACGATGTTGCCGCGATCGTCGCCGAAGATCTGGAGCTCGATGTGGCGCGGCTCCTCGATGTAGCGCTCGATGATCACGCGGTCGTCGCCGAACGCCTTCATCGCCTCGCGCTGCGCCGACTCGATCTGCGCGCGCAGTTCCTCCGCCGCGCGCACGATCTTCATGCCCTTCCCGCCCCCGCCCGCCGAGGCCTTCACGAGCAGCGGATAGCCGACGCGCTCCGCTTCGCGCAGCAGCGTGTTCATCGATTGATCTTCGCCGTCGTAGCCCGGTACGACCGGCACGCCGCGCGATTGCATCAGCTGCCGCGCGCCGGCTTTCGATCCCATCGCCGCAATCGACTGCGCACGCGGGCCGACGAAGACGATGCCGGCGTCCTCGCACGCCGCCGCCAGCTCGGCACGCTCGGAGAGAAACCCGTAGCCGGGATGCAGCGCGTTGGCGCCCGCCTCGCGTGCGGCGTCGATCACGCGATCGACGTCGAGATAGGAGCGGCCGAGGGAGATCGTGCGATCGAAGAATCGGCGCGTGAAGCGGATATCGTCATCGTCCGCGTGCGCGAGCACGGACACGATGCCGAGCTCGCGGCAGGCGCGCGCGATGCGCACCGCGATCTCGCCGCGGTTCGGAACGATCAGTGTTTCGATTCGACCCACGCAGCCAGCTCTTTCTTCAGAAATGCGTTCATCCCCTCTTGCCCTTCCTGGGACACGCGCCGCTCCGCGATCGCCTCGATCGTGTACGGGATCGCGTCCGCCAGCTCGTGCGCCGCAACGTGCGCGATCAGTTTCTTGCATGCGCGTACGGCCTCGGGACCCGAGGTCGCGAGTTGCGTAACGGTTTCGTAGACCGCGCCGTCGAGCTGCTCGATGGTATCGACGACGCGATGCACGAGGCCGATGCGCAATGCGCGCTCGGCCTCGAACCGTTCGCCGGTGAGAAAGAGCGCGCGCGCATGAGTCTCGCCGATCTTCGCGATCACGTACGGCGAGATCACCGCCGGCAGGATCCCCAGCTTCACCTCGGACAACCCGAACTTCGCGTCGCTCATCGCGATGGCGATGTCGCACACCGAGACGAGGCCGACGCCGCCGCCGATGGCCGCGCCCTGAATGCGCCCGACGATCGGGAGCGGGCACTCGTTGATGAGCGCGTACATCTTCGCGAGGAGCGAGGAGTCGCGGACGTTCTCCTCGCGCGTGTACGAGACCATGCGCGACATCCAGTTCAGGTCCGCGCCCGCGCAGAACGTCTTGCCGGAGCCCTGGAGGATGATCGCGCGCGTGGCGCTGACGTCGAGGTTGGAGAAGAGATCGATCGCTTCCGCGATCAACTCATCGTTGAACGCGTTGTGGACCTCGGGACGGTTGAGGGAAACGGTGAGTACGCCCTTCGCGTGATCGACGAGCAGAGTGTTGTACGCCATAGCGGCCGCATAGTAGCGCGGGCATCCTGCCCGCCGTAGCGCCGGCATCCTGCCGGCGCCGCGTCGTCGCCGGCTGGAAGCCGGCGGCACGGCGGGCTGGAAGCCCGCGTTACACCGCTCGACGCTTCGGCGGGTAGCTCACGGGGTACTTCACCGAGAACACATAATCCGGCTCCACCCCGAGCGCGCCCGTCGCTTCGAACTTCACGATGCCCGCGGGCACCACCGGCAGCGGACCCGTCGTGTACACCGTCGAGATCGTCGCATCGCTGTACGGCGGCACATCGACGACCTTCGTTTCGCCGCCGATCACGATCAGCGTCGCGCGCAGCGGCGTGTCGCCGGTGTTCTTCACGTCCACCGCGATCGCGCCATCCTTCACGATCGGGAACTTGAAGTAATCGACGTCGCCGTTCGAACAGATGCCGGCGTTGAAGCTCTGACCCGTATACACATTTCGCGCGGCGTCCGACGAGTCGTTCGGCTCCTGGATGTCGACGCATTGCCGCGCGGTGCGCGCGCTCGACACGATCACGGCCTCCTGCGGTCCCTCCGGCACATTCGTCCCGTTCACGACGACGCGGTAGACGCCGGGCGCCGCGTTCGCGATCTCCACCACCTCGACGTTGTCGATCGTGTTCACGCCGCGCGTCGCGTTCGCCGTGTAGTTCACTTTATCGAGGACGTACGGGAGATGCGCGGTGCCGCTCGGATCGATCACCTTCAGGTCGAGATCGTTGACCAGCGCCTTCGCCGTCGAAACCTGATTGGCGGGAAGATAGATCGCCGGGTCGGCCCAGTGCAGCACGACGCGGAGGTTGCCGGCCGTGCGCGCGACGAGCGGCAGTTCGAACTGCTGCCCCTGCACGATCGGCGTCGTCCGGATGTGGCCCGCGTCGCGATCGTGTGCGGCGATGAGATCGATCGAGCGCTTCGCGTCCACGAAGCCGAAGCCGTACGTGTAGTCCGGCCCCGGATTGCCGAGGTCCTCGGCGCCGGCGATGATCACCGCCTTCAGCTCCGCGGCGCGCGGCGTCTTGCCGAACGAGCGCCGCCACTGCTCGACCGCGAGCGCGGCGATCCCGGTCACGACCGGCGATGACATCGACGTCCCGCCGAGCGTGCCGTAGGAGTTGCCGGGGAATGTCGAGAGCAGCGACGAGCCGCGCGCGACGACGTCGGGCTTCACGCGTCCGTCTTTCGCGGGACCGCGCGAGCTGGTGTTGAGGATCTCGCCGAACGAGTTCACGGCGCCGACGGAGACGACGTTCTTGCCCGACGCATTCAGGTTCATCGTGTCGAACGGCAGGATGTCCTGATGATGGCGAACGGTCTCGCAGAACGGCGGACCCACGGAGCACGGCGCCGGGCAATCCGTTCCGCTGCCGTTCTGCGAGTAGCAATAGAGCGACGTCAGATCGGGGCGCAGCCGCTCGTCGGTGTGGCGATGCTGGCCCAACGTGCCCAGGCTCGCCCCGGCGGCTTCATTCCCCGATGAATGCACGAAGAGCACGTTCTGCTCGCGGGAGATGTCGTCGAGCGGCGCGGTGTAGTCGTAGTCGTACGCGCCGAAGAAGGCGTCGGTTCCTTCCCAGACGGGATAGTCCGCGGCGGCCAGATTCCATCCGATGATGAAGCCCCACGAGTTGTTGTCGGCGACGACGCCGCGCGGCGCGAGGTCGTTCTCCTTCGGCTCGTTGTAAAGCGGCTCGCCGTTGAAGCCGAGCTTCACGATGTACTGGTCGATCTTCACGCTCGGCGCCATCCCCTTCGCATCCAGGCGGATTCCCGCCGCGCCCATCGTGCCCGCGACGTGCGTGGCGTGCAGTTGATCGAAGCTGCTGCCGCCGCTGCCGAACAAGGTCATGCGTCCGCCGAACTCGATGTGCGAGGAGGAGGCGGCCGCGAGCTCGAAGAGCGACACCGCGACGCCGGCGCCGGTGAGCGCGTAAGGCGGCGCCTGCAGCTCGTCCACGTGCGACATCTGCGCCGAGGCCGCGTTGTGGCTCTTCACGCGCAGGTAGCGCGGACCGATGATCGTGACGACGCGATCGTCCGCGGCGAGCGCATGCAGCGACTGCGAGGGAATCGTCGCGCGCAGATGCCGCAGCGGCGAGTAGCGGATGGTGAGCACGTCGTCGAGCGCGCCGCCGGCCGCGAGAATCGCCGTGCGCGCGTCGTCGAACGCGACATCGCGCTGGAAGTAGACGCGCACCGGAATCCCGAGACGTCCGGTTGCGGCGGCGCGGTAGACGGAAGGATGAATCTTCGTCTCGATGTGGAGGGCAGGCAATCCTGCCTGCCCGGCGTGGACAGGCAGGATTGCCTGTCCTCCACAAACGATGAGAGCGAGAGCGAGGACCGTTGGACGCATTCGGAACGTTATTTTAACCGCGTTGAGGGTGGTGCCCGAGGCCGGACTCGAACCGGCACTGCCTTGCGACAAAAGGTTTTTGAGACCTTCGCGTCTACCTATTTCGCCACTCGGGCGCTCTGATTCTTCTCGATCCAACGGTCCGCGGTGGACCGCAGCTCGTCGTCGGTCAGCATGCGGTTGGTCGACTTTGCCAATTGGAAAATTTCCTTCGCCAGCTCTTCTTCCTGCGGATAGCCGTTCGACGCCAGCCAGTAGATCACGTTCGACAGACCGCACATCGGCCCCACTTCGATGATCTGCTGCAGCCCGAACATACCCGCGGGAACGCCGGAGTAAACGCGGTCGGCGAGCCATTCGCTTCCCTTTTTCCGCGCCTTGATGATCGCCGCCGCGTGCACGCCCGTTCCGGTGCGGAAGGCATCGCGTCCGAAAACGGGATAGCGGTCGTCGAGCGGCACGTTCGTCACGCGCGAGACGTGCTTCACGTAGTCGGGAAGCGCGGTGAGATCGTTGTCGATCCAGCCCATCAGCTTGAGGTTGACCATCAGCAGGTCCATCGGCGCGTTGCCGACGCGCTCGCCGATGCCGGCCGCCGAGCCGTGCACGCGGTCCGCGCCGGCCTCGAGCGCGGCGATGCAGTTGATCACGCCGAGGCCGCGGTCCTGGTGGCCGTGCCAGTCGACTTTCACGTTCGGATTCGTGCGGTCGACGAGGGCGCGTACGAAGCGCACGACGTTGCGCGCGCCCCACGGAGTCGCGTGCCCGACCGTGTCGGCGACGCAGATGCGCGCCGCGCCCGCGTCGATGGCGGCGGTGTAGAGCTTCTCGATGTCTTCCGGCTTCGCGCGCGTCGTGTCTTCGGTCACGTACATGACCGGGATGCCGTTGTTGACCGCGAAGCGCACCGCCTTCGCCGACTGCTCGACGATCCAGTCGAGCTCCCACTCTTCCGCGAACTGCCGGATGGGAGACGAGCCGATGAAGAGATCCGCCTCGATGGCGATGCCGACGCGCTGGGAGATCTCGATGATCGGCTTGATGTCGTTCTCGTGCGTGCGTCCCGCGGCGCTCGGATAGACGCTGAGCTTCTGCTCGACGATCTCGCGAGCGAGACGCTCGACGGTGCGCTGCACGTGCGGCCCCGCGCCGGGCAGGCCGATGTCGGCATTGTCGATGCCGATCGCGTGCATGTAATGAAGGATGCGGAGCTTGTCCTCGATGGACGGATCGGTCACCGACGGCGACTGCAGCCCGTCGCGCAGGGTCTCGTCATCGAACTCGATCTTCCGCGGCGGCCGCGGCGGCTGTTCGCCGGCCGTGTTCCAGTCGTAGATGAGGTGCTCGAGGCTCTCCATCGAGCGCAGTTTACCTTGAGTAGCGCGGGCATCCTGCCCGCCGTGTCGCCGGCTTCCACCCGGCGCGGGCGAGGAGGGCGGACGTCCCGTCCGCCGGTCGGAATGGCGGACGAGACGTCCGCCCTCCTTCACGGCGGCGGCAGGATGCCGCCGCTACGGCGGGCTGGAAGCCCGCGCTACTTTCCCTTGAAGTCCGCCGCGCGCTTCTCGATGAACGCTTTCATCCCCTCTTTCGTATCCTCGGTCGCACAGAGCAGGCCGAACAGCGTCGCCTCGAGGAACTGCCCTTCCTCGAACGGCATCTCGCTGCCGCTCATCACCGCCTCGATTGCCGCGGTCACCGCGAGCGGTCCCCGCGACATGATCCGCCGCGCGAGCTCTTCGCACGTCGCCATCAGCTGATCGGCGGGGACGACGCGATTGACGAGGCCGATGCGCTCCGCTTCCGCGGCGCCGACGCGGTCGCCGGTGAGAATCAGCTCGAGCGCTTTGCCCTTGCCGAGCAGGCGCGCCATGCGCTGCGTGCCACCGTAGCCGGGAATGATCCCGAGCGTGACTTCTGGGAGACCGAACTGCGCTTTCTCCGTCGCGATGCGGATGTGACACGCGAGCGCGAGCTCGCAGCCGCCGCCGAGGGCGAAGCCGTTGATCGCGGCGATGACGGGCTTCGGGAAGCGCTCGATGGAGAGGAACACGCGCTGCCCTTTCTCCGCGGTCTGCTTGCCGCTGATCGGCGTCGCCTGCGCGAGCTCGTTGATGTCGGCGCCGGCGACGAACGCCTTGTCGCCGCCGCCGGTGAGGATCACGCACTTCACCGCGTCGTCGTAACGCGCCGCATGGAAGGCTTCGCCGATCTCCTGCACCGTCTGCGCGTTCAGCGCGTTCAGGACCTTTGGGCGGTCGACCGTGATGATGAGGATGCCTGTTCTGTTCTCTGTCTTTACGTTTTCCATGCTTGCTCCGCTGATCAGGGTTGCTGGGTTGCCGGGTTGGTGAGTTGCTGGGCCAGGGAACCTGGTAGACCTTCAACCTTGAAAGCATGCGTGGCGAGCCTTGTCATCCCGAGCGTTGAGCGAGGGACCCGGGGGGAAGGGGGGCGCGATGCAGGAGCTTTGCGCCACACACCCGCCCGGGTCCCTCGCTCACGCTCGGGATGACAAGCATTGGTACCTACACTCTCAATGTTGAATGTCCACTAGCAACCTGGCAACCCAGCAACCGCGAGCTACTTCCTGTCCATCGGCACCGGCTTCTCACCCGAATAGTCATAGAACCCCGCCCCACTCTTCCGCCCAAACCGCCCCGCGAGCACCATCCGCCGCAGCAGCGGGGGCGAGGCGAAGCGTTTCTCCTGGTACTCCTCGTACATCACGTGGGTGATGTAGTAGGTCGTGTCGAGGCCGACGAAGTCGAGGAGCTGGAACGGTCCCATCGGATAGTTGCAGCCGAGGACCATGGCCTTGTCGATGTCCTCGATCGAGCCGACGCCTTCCTCGAACGCGCGGATCGCGTCGAGGATGTACGGCACGAGGAGGCGGTTCACGATGAAGCCGGAGTTGTCGCGGCACGACACCGGATCCTTGCCGAGGCTCTTCGCGAACGCGTACGCGGTGTCGAACGTCTCGTCGGTCGTGACGATCGTGCGCACGACTTCGACGAGCTTCATCAGCGGCACGGGATTGAAGAAGTGAAGGCCGGCGAACTGCTTCGGCCGCGCGGTGGCCATCGAGAGCTCGGTGATCGTGAGCGACGACGTATTCGACGCGAAGATCGCCTCCGGCTTCACGATCTTGTCGAGCTCCGCGTACGTATCCTTCTTCAGCTGCGCGTTCTCGATGATCGCCTCGATGACGATGTCGCAATCCGCGAGGTCATTCAGGCTGGTCGTGCCTTTCAGCCGGCCCATGCAGGCATCCATGTCTGCCTGCTGCATTTTTCCCTTCTCGACGAATTTGCCGAGGGACTTCTGAATGCCGCCGAGTCCCTTGTCGAGATACTTCTGCTCCACCTCGCGCACGACGACGTCGTATCCCGCCTGCGCCGCAACCTGAGCGATGCCGGACCCCATCAAGCCGCATCCGAGCACGCCCACTTTTTTACTCTGCATGAAAGCTCCTTGTGTGAAATCGCGCGCATTCTAATGCTTCGTCTATCCTTCGCGCGGTGAGATCCAGGCTACAGCCGCAAGTGATCCTCCTCGGCTTCGCCGCGCTCCTCAACGACACGGCGAGCGAGATGCTCTATCCGCTGCTCCCTGTCTTCCTCACCGCAACCCTCGGCGCAACGCCGGCCGTGGTCGGTCTCATCGAAGGCGCCGCCGACGGACTCGCCTCCATCCTCAAATATGTCGCAGGCTCGTGGTCGGACCGCGCCGGCCGGCGCAAGCCGCTGGTCGTGAGCGGCTACGCGCTCGCCACCGCCTCGCGCGCGCTCATCGCCGCCGCAACGATGTGGCCGCTCGTCCTCACCGCGCGCCTCCTCGACCGCAGCGGCAAAGGCATCCGCTCCGCCCCGCGCGACGCGATGATCAGCGACGTCACGCCACCCGATCAGCGCGGCCGAGCGTACGGATTCCATCGAGCGCTCGATCACACCGGGGCCATCGTCGGACCGCTCCTCGCGATGTTGCTGCTCAACGCGTTCGGGCTGACGCTGAGACAGACGATCTACATCGCCGTGATCCCGGGAGCGATCGGGGTCGTGATGCTGCTCGTGTTTCTGCGCGAGAAGCAACCGAAGAAGGATGAACATCCCGCAGATGCGACTCATCGTTCATCGTTCATCGTTCATCGTTCATCGTTCAAAAAAGCAATCTTCGCGATCGCGCTCTTCTCCCTCGCCAACTCATCCGACGCGTTCCTGCTTTTGCAGGCGCACCAAAGCGGCGTCACCACCGCCCTCCTCCCTCTCCTCTGGGCGGCGCATCACGTGATCAAGGCTCTCTTCTCGACGATGGCCGGTTCGTTCTCCGATCGCGTCGATCGCCGCTATCTGCTCGTCGCCGGCTGGACCTCGTACGCGATCCTCTACGCCGCCTTCCCGTTCGCGCGCACGCTCGCCGCGTTCTTCGTTCTCTTCATCCTCTACGCGATCCCGTTCACGCTCGCGGAGGGAGCGGAGCGCGCGTGGATCGCGGACCTGGTGCCGGCCGAGGCGCGGGGGAAGAGCTTCGGCGTCTACTACCTCGCGAACGGATTGTGCGTGCTCGCCGGCACGGCACTCTTCGGCCTGATCTACCAGCTGATCTCGCCGCGCGCGGCGTTCTTCACCGGCGCGTCGCTCGCGCTCGCGGCGGTCGTCGCGGTGTTGTTCGCGAAACGTAGCGCCCGGCTTTAGCCGGGCGACCAGGACGACCGGCTGAAGCCGGTCGCTACGTTCACCGGCGGTAAGCCGGTCGCGACGTTCCTCAAGCCGTTTCCATCATCTCCGCGGGGATGTCGAAGTTCGACGAGACGTTCTGCACGTCGTCGTGATCGTCGAGCATCTCCAGGAGGCGCATGATCGATTTCGCCTTCGCCTCGTCGACCGAGACGTAGTTCGCCGGGATCATGCCGAGCTTCGCTTCGATGGTCGCGATCTTGCTCGACTCCAGCGCCTGGCGCACGGCCTCGAAGTTCTCGGGCGAGGCGTAGATCTCGTACGCTTCGGCGTCGCCGGTCTGCAGATCGTCCGCCCCCGCCTCGAGCGCGATCTCCATCAGCTTGTCCTCGTCGACGGCGCTCTTCTCGACCGCGAAGTAGCCTTTCTTCTCGAACTGGAACTTCACGGAGCCGGGCGTGCCGAGGTTGCCGCCGTGCTTCTCGAACATGTGGCGGATCTCGGGAGTGGTGCGGTTGGTGTTGTCGGTCAGCGCCTCGACGATGATGGCGACGCCGCCCGGCCCGTAGCCTTCGTACGTGATTTCCTCATACGTCAGGCCCTCGATCTCACCGGTCCCGCGCTTGATGGCGCGCTCGATGTTGTCTTTGGGCATGTTGGCCGCCTTCGCTTCCGCGACGGCCGCGCGCAACCGGGCATTCCCGGCCGGATCGCCGCCGCCGAGGCGCGCGGCAACGGTCATTTCCTTCAGGATGCGGGTGAAGACTTTGCCGCGCTTCGCGTCGGCAGCACCCTTCTTATGCTTGATCGTGCTCCATTTGCTGTGGCCGGACATGGGGGTGCTCCTTGGGTGAGTTTCCTTGAAAGGGCTGGTAGCTTATCGCAAATCGGGGTTGCCCGGCTTCCCGGTTGCCCGGCTTCCCGGCGCAAAGCAGATGGCTCCTGAATTTCCGATTCGGATCATTACGGACGAAGGTGAATGCGAGGTCATCGATTCGCCGGAAGAGCTGCTCGTGCGCATTGATTCGATCGATTCGGCGGACGCGCGAGTGTGGGTGCGCGACGCGCTCGATCGAACCGTGCGTCTCCGCATGCGCAACGGAACGATCGAACTACTCGACGCCGGGTAGCCGGCCAACCGGGAAGCCGGGAAACCGGGAAACCGGGCAGCCCTAACGCGGCTCCACTCCCAACTCCCGCATCAACTCCGAGGCCCCATCCACCGCATCCATCACCCACAACATGTACTCCACGTCGACGTGGATCGAGCGCGTGTCGGCCGGATTGAACTGGAAGTCGGAGTCGAGCGACTCGTAGTTGCCGTCGAAGAGGAGTCCGGTCAGCTCGCCTTTCGCGTTCAACGTCGGCGAGCCCGAGTTGCCGCCGGTCGTGTCGCACGTGGAGAGGAAGTTCACCGGGACGTCCTTCAGCTCCGCGTCGAGGTACGGCTTCGTCTTCGCCGGATCGGCGGCCGCGGCGAGCAGCGACTTCGGACTCGCGAACGGATCCTTGCCCGTCTCCTTCTCGAGGATGCCGCGCAGCGAAGTCTGCGGCGTGAACCACGTCGCGTCCTTCGGGCGGTAACCCTCCACGCGGCCGAACGTGAGACGGAGCGTGGAGTTCGCATCGGGATAGAGCGCTCCGCCGCTGAGCTTGCGCAGCGCGTCGAAGTAGCCCGGACGCAGGCGCGCCATTGCGCCGGTCCAGGCGAGATCGCGCTCCTCGCGCGCGTCGAGCAGCGGCAGCAGCGAGAACGCGAAGTCGAGCATCGCGTCGCCGCGCGCGCGGAGCTGCGCGGCGCTCTCGCCGAACATCTTCGTCCGCTCTTCCTGCACGCCGATCTTCGTCGCGCCGTAGAGGCGATCGAGGGTCACATCCTCGAGCGCCTTGATCCGCTGCTCCGCCGGCAGTTTCGCCGCCTCGGCGAGGAAATAGCGCATCACCGCACGGTCGCTGCCGGCGTCGATCACCCGCTGGGCGCGATCCGATGCCTGCTGCAGCGTCTTCCACTCCCGCTCCTGATACTTCGCCAGGCGGTCGATATCCTTCTTCGGCCGCTCCGTGGCGACGCGCACGATCGCCAGCGCCTGCGCGGCCATCGGCGAGCCGCGGCCCGTGATCCAGTCGAGAATCAGATCGCGCTCGCGCGAGCGGAGCTTCTCCGCGTTCACCCGTGCGATCTCGTTCATCAGCGGCTCGGCCGCGCCGCGCATCTGCTCGTCGCGCGCGATGCGCTGCTCGAGGATGCGATCCTTCACGAAGCCTTCGCTGACGCTCGTGTAGTTCTTCAGTGCGTTCGCCAGGCCCGCGATGCGCGAAGCGTTGCGAATCTGCACGTCGCGCTTGTCCTTCCCCGCCTCTTCGAGCAGGCGGATGACGTCCGCGGAGTAGCGGATGTTCACGGGATAGAGGAACTCCTTGTAGTTGCGCACCTCGTCCGCCGTCTTGTAGCGGAACGTGCGGCCGGGATAGCCGGCGACGATCACCGCGTCGCCCTCGTCGATCCCGTCCGTCGAAAGCTTCAGCCAATGCTGCGGGCGATACGGCTTGCCGGCGCGGTACGCGCGGTAGAACGCGAAGTCGCCGGTGTGGCGCGGCCACTCGAAGTTGTCGATCTCGCCGCCGAAGTCGCCGATGTTCGACGACGGCGCGTAGACGAGCTTGATCTCGGTCAGCTCCATCTGCGTCGTGCGCAGGTACTGCGAGCCTTCGAAGAACGACGACACCGTGCAGCGCACGCCGCCCGGCTTTTCGCACTCGGCGATCAGCTCCTTCTCGCGACGCTCGATCGCACGCGCGCGCTCCGCATCGCCGAGCTTCGCCGTCCCATCGATCACCCGCGCCGTCACATCCTCGATCTTCGTCGTCACCCACACCTTCGTTCCCGGCGCGGCCGGCAGCTCCTGCTCGCGCGTCCGCGCGAGAAACCCGTCGGTGATGAGATCCCGCTCGGGCGTGGAGTTGTGCTGGATCGAGCCGAAGGCGCAGTGATGATTCGTCAAGATCAGCCCGTCGGGAGAAACGAACGAGGCCGTGCAGCCGCCGAGGGACACGACGGCGCCCATCGGATCGCCGGTGAGATCGGCGAGGCGTGCCGGATCGAGCTCGATGCCGCGTTTGCGCAGCTCGGACGCGAGCTGCGGCATCTGCTGCGGCATCCACATTCCTTCGTCGGCGAGCAGCGGAACGGCGAGGAGAAGCAGAGGGAGAAGCATTCGGCGCATGACGCGCTCCGTCAACCCGCAACCTACGCCCGAATTCCACGTTAAACTCATCGTTACAAGGAGGGCGGACGTCTCGTCCGCCTCAAAAAGGGGCGGACGGGACGTCCGCCCTCCATATCCGGAGGTCACACATCAATGGGCTTCTTCGACAACCTGAAAAACCAGATCGGATCGCAGTTCATCGAGATCATCGAATGGCTCGACGACTCGAACGACACCCTGGTGTACCGCTTCCCCGTGTACAACCAGGAGATCAAGATGGGCGCGCAGCTCATCGTGCGCGAGAATCAGGTCGCGCTCTTCATCAATGAGGGCGAGGTCGCCGATCTCTTCAAGCCCGGCCGCTACGAGCTCTCGACGCAGAATCTGCCCGTCCTGACCACGCTGCGCGGATGGAAGTACGGGTTCCAGTCGCCGTTCAAGGCCGAGGTCTACTTCTTCAACACCCGCCTGTTCACGGATCTGAAGTGGGGCACCGCGAATCCGGTGATGATGCGCGACGCGGAGTTCGGCATGATCCGCATCCGCGCCTTCGGCACGTACGCTCTGAAGATCGCCGATCCGAAGGAGTTCTTCAGGACCGTCGTCGGCACGCAGGGCCTCACCACCACCGACGACATCCTCGGCCAGCTTCGCTCCACGATCATCAGCCACTTCTCCGACATGGTGGCCGAGTCGAAGATCGCGGCGCTCGATCTCGCCTCGAGCTATCGCGAGCTCGGACAGCTCGCGCAGAAGGAGCTCGGGCCGTCGTTCACCTCGTTCGGCCTCGAGCTCGCGCGCTTCGTGATCGACAACGTCTCGCTGCCCGAGGAAGTCGAGGCGGCGATCGATCAGCGCACGAAGCTCGGCGTCTTCGGCGATCGCCTGCATCAGTACGCGCAGATGCAGACCGCCGAGTCGATCAAAGTCGCGGCCGCGAATCCCGGCGGACTTGCCGGCGCAGGCGTGGGCATCGGCGCCGGCATGGCGATGGGGCAAGCGATGAGCGGCGCCTTCAACGCGCCGCCTCCGCCGTCCGGCTCCGCCGCTCCCCCTCCGCCGCCGGGCGCGAGCTCCGCGAACGCGCCGCGCTGGTCGCTGGCGATCGACGGAAAGACCTACGGTCCGTACACCGATGACGCGCTGCGCGGCATGGTGGATAGCGGACAGGTCACGGCGTCGACGAATGCGTGGCGCCCCGGCGCCGCGAGCTGGGCTCCGCTGGAGACGTACGACGAGCTCGGACTGGGCGCGAGCGCGCCGCCGCCGCCGCCTCCTCCGTCGCCGCCGCCGAAATGAGTATGCTGGCCTCTCCTCGAGAGAGAACCGAAAGGAGAGGCCATGCATCGACTCCGCATCCCGCTCTTCTGTCTCATCATCGCAGTCGTCGCTCTTCCCTTGTTCGCCGCGAATGATCGCGCCGCGGAGCGCGCGGCGTTCGAGAAGGAATGGAAGGAAGTGGTCGCAAAGTACCCGCGCGTCGCGGAGGCATATGTAGTTGCAATGGAGACGTCGGCCAGGTCGATGCAGTACATCTACTACAGCAACGAGCGCGCGTTCGCGGCGTCCGCATTCTGGATTTATGAGGATCTCTGCGATGGACAGGGCATCGAATGGACGCTGTGCGAACAGGCGAACAAGCCGGTCTTCGATCGAGGCTGCAGGAACTGCCGGCTCGAATGCGCTCCGCCGGGAAGTCCTCATGTCGTTCCCGGCAACACCGTCGAATGCTCGAATTGCCGTCTGCGGCAGACTGAATGTCAGATGGGTTCCAAGCCGAAGCCATGAGCGCTTCCGCTGCTACCAATCCCCTTCGCGCCAAAGCGCGCAAGTTCCCCTGCGAGGGATGCGGCGCCGATCTGCGCTGGGAGCCCGGCGCGACCGCGCTGAAGTGCGAGTACTGCGGATTCGAGAAACTCGTCGCGCGCGGCCCGGAGTCCATCCGCGAACGCCCCGTCGATGCCGCTCTCCGCGCGCCGCGCGACCTCGGATGGGGCGCGGAGCGGAAGGTCGTGGTCTGCAAGCGCTGCGGCGCGCACACGACGCTCGATCCGCACGTCTCCGCGAGCGCGTGCGCATTCTGCGCCACAACCGCGGTCGTCGAAGCGCCGCCCAATGCGAACGTCGTGCGGCCCGAGGGCCTGCTCCCGTTTCGTATCACGCGCGAATCCGCGCTGCAGACGTTTCGGAAGTGGCTGATCAAACTCTGGCTGCGTCCGAACGATCTGAAATCGGCGTCGCGCATGACCGCGCTGCAGGGCGCGTACATCCCCTTCTGGACGTTCGACGCGGCGACCGATTCGTACTGGACCGCGGAGGCGGGCTATTACTACTACGTCGACGCCGGCAGCGGAAAAGACCGCCGCCGCGAGCGGCGCGTGCGGTGGGAGCACACGTCGGGATCGCTGCAGCTCTTCTTCGATGACGTGCCGGTGCCGGCCTCCCGCGGCGTCGACTCCTCGCTCTGCCGGAACATCGAGCCGTACCCGACCGCGGAGCTCACGCCGTACGAGCCGTCGTATCTGTCGGGATTTCTCGCCGAGGAGAACGCGATCGATCTGCCGGAGGCGTTGGAGACCGCGAAGGAACGCATGCGCGGCGACATTCGCTCCGCCTGCGCGGGCCAGGTGCCCGGCGACACACATCGCAATCTGCAGGTGCAGACCGCGTTCTCCGCGCTGGCCTACAAGAACGCGCTGCTGCCGGTATGGATCGCGGCGTACGACTATCGCGGCAAGCCGTACCGGTTTCTCGTCAACGGCGTGACCGGCAAGTGCACCGGCACCGCGCCCTGGTCGTGGATCAAGGTGACGCTCACGGTGCTCGCGCTTCTCACGTTCGTCGTGATCCTGCTCGCGATCGCCGGCCAGTCATGAGTCTCCTCTTCGGCGCGCTCGCCGTCCTCGGCATCGTCCTCGCGGTTGCCGCGGTCGTCGCCTTCGCCGTGAGCGCGCTCATCCGCGATCGCGGGAAGCACGGCACCTCAGGCTCCATGAGCGCCGCCATGCTCGAAGTGCAGTCGATTCTCGAGCCGGGGAAGAAGAAGGTGGTGGAGACGATGCGCAAGGAGGAGGAGCAGGAGGAAGAGGATCACGCTGGCGACACGTGACGATCACGCGATTCGCCGCGCGCGTTTCGCGCAAGCCATGAGCGTGACGTCGCACGTAGAATGCACGCATGCGAATCCTCCTGATCATCGGCGTCGTCCTTCTCGTTGCGGGTCTCCTGTCGCTCTTCATCCCGATTCCACAGCGCGAGAGACACGGGATCGATGCCGGCGGTCTCTCGGTGGGCATCGAGACGACCACTCGCCAGAAAGTGCATCCGGCGGTCAGCGCGGTTCTGATCGGCGGCGGAGTGGCGCTGATGATCGCCGCGAAGGCCGGCCGGCGCCGATAACGGACCGCCAGTCTGTGTGGGGTTAACCCGGATTATTCACGAGTGTTATTCCGAGCCGCGAAGACGGCGCGGAGTCCCCGGCGCTGGGGCGCTACTCGTTCACCGTTGCTCGCAGTCCGCGTGGGACAGCGGTCATGGAACGCCGACATGCTGTCGGCCGGTACGCTGGCTTCCAGCCAGCGATGTCGCCGGCAGGATGCCGGCGTTACGGCGGGCAGGATGCCCGCGCTACACGGTGCTTCGGCCGGGGATTGTCAGACTTCAACGGACTGCTCCGGGAGCACATTCACCGACTCCCGGAGCGTGCGCTTGATGTGCCTCGATATCAAATCGGGTCTCCACGGCAGCCGTTTGATCTCGCCCGACATCAGACGGCGCGTCCACGGCAGCTCGTTGACATCGCTCTATACCAACGGAGTCGCCTGCCGCTGCTCGTTGATGTCGCCGGACATCAACGAAGTGTTCCGGGAGCACATTCACCGACTCCCGGAGCGTGCGCTTGATATGCCTCCATATCAAGACGGGTCTTCACGGCAGCCGTTTGATCTCGCCCGATATCAGACGGCGCTTCCACGGCACGTCTTTGATATCGCGCCATATCAACGGAGTGGCCTTTCGCCGCTCATTGATGTCGCCGGACATCAACGCACTGCTCTGGGAGCACATTCACCGACTCCCGGAGCGTGCGCTTGATATGTCTCCATATCAAAACGGGTCTCCACGGCAGCCGTTTGATCTCGCCCGATATCAGACGGCGCTTCCACGGCAGCTCGTTGACATCGCTCCATGCCAACGGAGTCGCCTGCCGCTGCACGTTGCGATCGCCGGACCGCAACGGCCTGTCCAGACAGCACATTCATGGTTTCGCGCAAGCCATGAGCGTGACGTCGCACGTAGAATGCACGCATGCGAATCCTCCTGATCATCGGTATCGTCCTGCTCGTGGCGGGTCTCCTGTCGCTCTTCATCCCGATTCCACAGCGCGAGAGGCACGGGATCGACGCCGGCGGTCTCTCGGTGGGCATTGAGACGACCACTCGCCAGAAAGTGCATCCGGCGGTCAGCGCGGTTCTGATCGGCGGCGGCGTGGCGTTGATGATCGCCGCGAAGGCCGGCCGGCGCCGGTAACGGGCCGCCAGTCATGAACCGCCGGGGGCGTGATGGTTACGATGCGACCAGTGCGCCAGAACCGCGACGATGACAACCGCAAAAAAACCGGCCGCTACATCGATCAGAGCATCCAGGCTCGCATGCCTGAGACTCAACCCCGCCATGGTCATGATCCAGATCGCGACGATCCCGGACGCCGCGCTGATCCGAGCCGTGTTCGGATCGTTCTTCCCGTCCACGCGTAAGAGAAACAGCAATGCCGTCACGGAAAAGAGCAAAGCTGTGAGAATCTGGCCATTCACGCGAAGGGCTGGATAGTAGGATTTGCTCAGGAGGTTGTCCGCCAGAAATGCCTCCCATCCCAGCTGTGCTCCATTCGAGCCGAGCGCGAGTTGTTCGTACTGACGCGTCCAGCCGCCGAGCGTGATGAGAAAGGTCTGATTCGCCATCACACGCAGGTCGACGATCGACGCGGCCACGACGGCAGCCCACGCGGACAAGGCGGCAAATGGAGTTCGTGTGAACTCCGACTCCGCTCGTCCAAAAGCGGTCTGGATGAACGCCCACAGGATTCCGCCGACCAGCACGAACTTGAGCGCGAAGAGGAGGTGTTCCTGCTCGATGCGGAGCCTGATCTCCGCAACGATCGCCTCATGCTCCCGCTCGAGCATCTGGCGGGCGCCTGGATCGAGCAGGTTCCATGCGGCCGTTTTTGAAGCCGGCAGCTGCATCGCTCCAGACGCCTTCGGATCGCCAACGCCGAGCAGGCCGAGGATATCGACCGACAGCAGGAGAACGAGCAGCGAGAGAATGACAAACAAGTATTGCTGATACTTCGCGCCACGCGCCAGATCGTGAAGCATGCCGGCAGTATGGGTGACGCATTGCTCGTGGATCAAGCGACCCGCCACCACGCGCGGCGACGACGCGGCGCCGGCTATACGGCAACTTTCTCCACGAAAGAGTGCGGTTCCGGCACATGCTCTCCGCTCTCGCGGAGACTCTCGATGTGCATTTCAATCGCTTCACGAATGAGCTGCATCGCTTCGTCTTTTGTCTCGCCGACAGCGACACAGCCGGGCAGGTCGGGGACATATGCGCCGTACGACGTGTCGCCCTTCTCGAGGATCACAAGGTATTCCATATTCTCCCGATGAACAGTGTTCAGACCGCCACCACTATGCCGGGTGCAGCTGCGCCGGCAAGCATTCCGTGGACACTCAGATCTTCATCGAGCTCCGGCCAGTGAATACCGAACCCGGCGCCCGAAATCACAAAGTTGTTTCGCTGCTCGGATGTCGCGTGCAACAGGCGCGGATACCACGCCAGCGGCGTGCTGACTGTGCGACCGTCGGCGAGATCGACGGTCAGCGTATCCTCGTCGATTCGCACAGATTTGATCTTTTCGCCTGCTTTAGGTTCCGAAGTACGCATCCCATGCCTCCACGAACTGCTGTCGATGATCCAGCACGATACGCTCGATCACACGCAGTTCACGCGCCGAGAAACCGATATTGTAGTGCAGCGATACCGGATTCAACCAGAACTTCGCTGAGGAACCGCCGGCGTCTACCCCGAGTAGGGCCGCCGATTGGGCTACTTTTCTGTTCGGGACAAGCTTTCGAGCGGGAACACCGACGCCAATATGGAATGATCTGCAATTTGATCCGGCCGAACCCGAGCATCAGCGCGCATCGCTTGAATAAGCGCAACAAAGCGTGGAGCGACCTCATCAAAGCCCAGCGCGCCTTGTGCTGCACTGAATTCTCCTAGCTTGCGCACGACGGCCTTCGAGCCGTAAAGCAGAATGCGGATCTTTGCCTCGGTTGCGCGAGCTAAAGCCTCCTCCTGGAGCGAGTTGTTGCCTAGCCTTGAAGCATTGCTGACTGCGCCACCGCGGTTATGAACTCAGAGTACGCCGCTGTCCGGAGTTCCTGAAAATGCCGCAAAGCTTCTAAGCGTCTCGAAAAGAAGTACTGAAGGATCGCGCCTAATGCGAGGCCGGCAATAGCGGATAGGACTGACGTCAGCGCGGCCATGCACAAGATGATACACGTCTCGTGCGCGAGGAATCGAGGGGCACGGTGTTGCGCCGCCCAAGACCGACCCATCTGGCACGGTGATTCTGTGATGAGCAGCGTTAGACGCGGCGTTACGCTGCGGACTACTACGGCATCGCGAACGTCGAACGCGCGCCGGCGCTCTCCGGTCGTGATCGATGATGCGTCGTCCCGCGACTCGTGACTTTGGTCGGCTCAACGCCTCACTCTGAGCTGCGGCGGGCGTCACGCGCATGGAGTGACGCGGCGCGGCGCGGCGGCTGCCACTCCATGAACGCTTTGACGGCGGCGCGAACTGCAGCCGGCGTGCCGCCGCCCAGCTACGATGTTTCCGAGCCGGCTCGGCCGGCGGGCCGGACAGCCAGCCCGCCGTCGGCTCCTGTGTGAGCTGGGCGGCCCGTGACACCTCAGGTTTTCCAGCGATCGTCGTAGATATCGAGACGTATTCCAGGCACGTCCGCGCCGCCACGTCGCTCCCGCCGATATTCTTCCTCAGTCCTCACGGCGAGCCCCAGATAAATGATCGCAGCACGGGCTGTCTTCGCGAGTCGAAGCGCACGTTGCTCGAGAACAGCTCTATCGATGCTATAGGCGAGCGAGTCGGTCCGGAGCGGATCACCTTTCGCGAGCACCCACTCCGGCTCATGTACCTTTAAGTACTTATGCTCAAGGTGGTTTCGCATGACGCGGAGTTCATCTGCGTCCGTTCGCAGGCTGCGATCTCCTGACGCATCGAGATCACGGCTAATCCAATATAAGCCTCGTAGAGGAAGATTAGGCTGTCTCCTGAAAACCGGCTTCAAAGACTTGTCTGTTCTCTCGCTTTCGTGCCACAGGCTTCGAAAGTTCACGCGATTCTCACGGATCTGAAGGTCGAAGTACCGATTCAGAAAAAACGCGACTTTATCGAAAATGGAGAACAGCGTCCGATATGAAAGCTTCACAAACTCGACGTTCGTGCCATACGATGGGTAGTCGAAAGTGTTCCAAAGTTTGACGTCTCGATCGGCATAGCGAGGCACGCGGCGGTGTATGCCTTCATAGAGAAGGTAGCGAGCGCTGGTGTATTCCTGCTTAATCTGGCTAAAGAAGCCGAGGAGGAGTGGCGGTTCACTGGTTGGCGCCACAATGCCCGGCGTCAGCAACACATCCGCCGCGGCGACGGATTCCTCAACAAGGTCATTCATCGGGTTCAAGAACAGACGATGCTTGAGCGCCCACGATCGATACGCTATTTCAGTTTTTGAGCGTCCGAGCCGAAATTCGCGCAGTTTGACCTCGTGCTCGAGCGAGCCGGGAGGAAACGCTCGCGCGATCGATAACCGGAGGCTCGTGAAGAACTCTTGAGCGTCTGGATAGGGAATGCGGTCGCACGATTCGGCGAGATCGCGGAACGCCGCACGCAAAAACAGCTCTTTATGTCCGGTGTCGTACTGATCCCTGCCATACAAGAACCGCCCGTACCCACGGTTTGCCAGAGCCATTGGAAACGATGGCGTCGCTTCGAGGGCTGCGTCCCAGAATTCGAAAGCTTCGATATACCGCCCAATCGTGCTCACCTGATTCCCAAGATTCGTCAGGATCTGACTTTGGATCTCGTTGGGTAGCTGCTGGAACGCTGACTCGTTCCACGCATTCCGGAGAAAGATCAGACTCCGTTCAAACTCGGGACTCACCCACTCCCACCGATCGTCAAGCGTCTTTGCTTTCCGGTTGCGTAGGTCGGCCCACGCATTAGACATGTAGTAGCTGTAAACGGCGCGTTGTAGCGAGGTCCAGTCATCGATACTCAGATCACTCGCCAGTGCTATCGCCCGCTCAGCTCCCGCTTGGTCACGGCGTGCATGGGCTGCGTCGATCAGCGTGCCAAGAAACTGGAGAGCGTCCGGTGGTATCCAGTCCCGCAGGCTTGGGACTGCCAGTAGCTCGTCGTACCTCGAAGAAATCATACGACAACGATTCTACAGGGGGCCTTCGGACCGCCCAACGTGTCTATTAGGGATAGCTCAGGCGACATAAGAGAGAACGCAATATAGCCACATGCAAGCTCCCCTCACAACCACCCCCCCACCCTCCCCCCGCCCACCCCCCCACCCGCCCCCGCCCCCAGCACCTCCTCCCCCGCCCGCACGCCGTGATAGAGCGCTTCTTCGAAGAGCGCGACGCCGCTGAGGTCTGTGTTGGCGAAGTGGATGTTGCCGAGGGGGGTGGCGGAGGTCGTGCGGGCGGCGCTCCAGAGGAAATTCGGGCGGGGGCGGATCATGGCGTGGCCCCAGCGCATCACGTCGATGCGCGCAGTGAGTTTGCGGATGTCCGGATGTGCGCGCGCGAGATCCGTGAGCGCGACGTCGGCCCATTCGTCGCGGCCGGTCGCGAGGAGCGTTTCGCGCGCGTTGGGGGTGGTCAGCGGGTAGTAGTACGTCAGCACCGTCGGGCCGTGATCGATGCCGCGTTGGTGGGTGGAGACGACGTAGCCGAGGGAGGGGCTTTCGTAGAGGACGTTGTCCCAGGCAAGCGGGAAGCCTTGTGATGACGGGCGGTCGCGCAGCGTGAGATTCGCGACCATCCAGGAGCCGTAGGTGAACTCGCGCGACTCTTCGCGGAACGATGGGATCACGCGGCGGGCGATGAATTGTGGCGCGGCGAAGATCACGTGTCTTGCGTGGATGCCGATGACTTCGTCGTCGCGCAGTGCAATGACGTCGGCGCCGGCTTCAGTGGGCATGACGCGTGCGACGAGCCAGCCGGTGCGCGGGCGTACGTGTCGCGCGAGATGGGAAACGAGGCGGCCGTTCCCCTCGGGCCATGTGATCACCGGCCGCTCGTCGCGCGACGCGAAGTAGAAGACGCCGGCCCACGCGCTGGTGTCGCCGAGGAGCGAGCCGTAGTCGTCGCGGCATGCGTATCCGACGAGCCATCGCAACCGCGGCGAGGTCAGCCCGCGCGCGTCGAGCCATTCGCGCATCGACATCCGATCGAGCGCGGTCACCTCGGCGTCATCCGATCCGTACGCGATCGGAATCGTGAACGCACGCCGGCCGCGCGCGTCGCGCCACGCCGACCACTTCGCGATCTCCGCCTCGAACGCGCGCAGCTGCCGCAGATCCTCGTTCGTCGCTCCCGCGTGCAGGTACAAGCCCTCGTACCAGCGCCCGCGATAGAAGAGCCGCTCCTGCGGATCGCGGCAGAGGTGCTCCTCGCCGATCGCGCCGTTCTCGATCACGCCCATCTCGACGAGGAGTCGCGTGAGGACGCGATTCTCCTCGGACGGCGCGACGATGTAATGCGCGCCCCACGGAAACGCGCTCTCGCTGCGCGAGGTGCCGCCGATGGCCGGCTCGAGCTCGAAGAGCACGACGTCGCGAACGCCGCCGTGCGCGAGACGCCATGCGGCCGCGAGTCCCGCGATGCCGCCGCCGACGATGACGACTTCGTGCGACTCCCAGGGGATGGAGGACAGGCAATCCGGGGACAGGCAGGATTGCCTGTCCTCCACCAGGCGATGCCCAATGTTGTGGGCAGCGCCGATGAGCTCACCGGGCGGGAGTGTTTCGACGTTGCGCGCGCGGCAGGCGATCGTGGAGCCGAGGAAGGCCGCGAGCACGTCGCGCCGCGTTAACTCCACCGGCGCCACTCCTCCTCGTAGTAGCGCACGAGCATCTGGTTATCGAGACGGTTGATCTCGACGGGCACTGGCGTCATGTCGCGCGGGAAGACGAACATCGCCGCGAGCGTGGCGTCGTCGAGAAAACGCACCGGCACGGCGACATGCGACGGCGCGTCGAACGGACGCTGCTTTGCGACCGCGAAACCCCACACGCCGAACGACGGAACCGTCGTTTGATAGGGACGCACGTGCAGCCCCGCCGCCTCCATCGTCCGGACGATGCACCAGTACGACTGCCGCGCGTAGAGCGGCGAGGTGCACTGCACCGACACTGTCGCATCGGGCGCGAGCCGCGCGCGCAGGAGGCGGTAGAAGCGCGTGGTGTACAGCTTGCCGAGGGCGAACGAGCTCGGGTCGGGGAAATCGAGGATCGCGACGTCGAACGTGTCGCGGACGCGCTCGATCCACGCCATCGCATCCTCGTTGACCACGCGCACGCGGCGGTCGCGGAACGCGTGCTGGTTGAGCTGCGCGAGCGGCGGGAACGCGTCGGAGAGCGCGGTCATCTTCGGATCGAGATCGACGAGCGTGACGTGCTCGACGTCGCGATACTTCAGGACCTCGCGCAGCGCGAGGCCGTCGCCGCCGCCGAGGATGAGCACGCGCGCGCGTCTCGTGGAGGACAGGCAATCCTGCCTGTCGGACCCCGGAGGACAGGCAGGATTGCCTGTCCCCCACGACGACATCGCGGGATGCACGAGCGCTTCGTGATAGCGGTACTCGTCGGCGGAACTGAACTGCAGGTTGCCGTTGAGAAAGAGCTGGAATCCGGCCGCGCCTTTGGTGATGAGGATGCGCTGGTACTGCGAGCTGCCCGAGTAGACGATGTCGTCGACATACAGCTCATCCTCGGCCAGCGACGTGAGCGCATTCGCGCGCACGAGCGCGACGAGCAGGATGACCGTGACGATCACCGCGCGCACGCGCAGCACGGCCACGCCGCGGAGCAGTGGACGCAACAGCCACGTTCCGTACAGACCGACGGCGGCGTTCAGAAGACCGAACACGATCGATGTGCGCACGAGTCCGAGGCGCGGCACGAGGAACATCGGGAAGAGCACCGCGGCGACGAGCGAGCCGATGTAGTCGAAGCTCAGCACGCGCGAGACGAGCTCTTTGAAGTCGAGATGCTCTTTGAGGATGCGCATCAGGATCGGCAGCTCGAGTCCGACGAGCACGCCGATCGTGAAGACGAGGAGATAGAGGAAGAGCCGAAACCACTCGAGTCGCGAGAAGCCGAGAAAGAGCAGCGGCGCCGAGAGCCCGCCGATGAGCGCGACCGCGAGCTCGACGTCGACGAAGCGCGTTGCGAGATCGCGATCGATGAAGCGCGAAAGCCAGGCGCCTGCACCGAGGGCGGAGAGATAGAGGCCGATGATGAGCGAGAACTGCGTGACGGAGTCGCCGAGAACGTAGCTCGCGACGGTGCCGGCGAGGAGCTCGTAGATCAGGCCGCAGGCCGCGATGATCAGGACGTTGAGAAATAAGATCGGTGTCCGATTCATACAGACTCTGGGCCATGGGTAAAAGATGAAAGGTAAAAGGTAAAAGGTAAAAGGTAAAAGTAGCTTCGCCAACCGGCGCGAGCACTGACCTCGTTGAGGTAAAAGGTAAAAGGTCAAAGTTAAAAGTGGTTTCGCCAACCGGCGCGAGCACTTTTACCTTTTACCTTTTACCTCTTACCTACTACCGATCATCCGTGAAGCGCGGCGGCAATGATGATCGCCAAACCGAGGATCACCGACGCCATGAGCACCGCGACCGCGACGTTGTGATCCGCTTCCAGCTCTTTGCGGATCGGGAACGGCGAGATCTTCGTCATCGTCCAGAACGCGACGGCGAAGACGATTACGCCGAAGATCGTGTAGATGACCGTGCTGAGGAACACCTGCAGGTTCAGGTTCATCACTTCCCTCCTCGATATCCCGTGTACCAGAACGACCGCGCGCCGCTGTGCTGGCCGCGCACACCCTGCGGCGCGAATCCCTTCTTCGACGCCGACAACTCCATCCCCGTCCATCCCGCGTAGGCGTAGCCGCCGATCACCAGCAGCGCGAAGAGCACGTAGAGTTTGCGCATCATTCGTCCTCATCCTGCCACTGTCCGAACGGACTGTGCGCGCTGTCTTTCCAGCGCGCCATCTCGAATCGCATCTGGCGGAAGACCGCGAGCGCGGGGAACACGCTGAGCACGATCGCGGCGAGGATGAGATGGCTCCAGCGGAACACGCCTTCGCGCACGGTGAGATGCAGCGGCGGCGGGATGACGCCCTGCGGCCACTGCGCCTCGATGCGCACCGCGTAGCGTCCCTTCGCCGGCCTGGCGATGTACGCGCGCTTCGTGCGGCTCCCCTCGTTCCACGACTCGCCGTCGTCGACACCGTGGTAGTACTCGATCGGCAGCTCGAACGAGTCGAGCTGCCCGGTCGCCTCGTTCACCAGATCGCCGGCGACGTAGAGCCAGCTGTTGTCGATCGACGCGAAGCCCTTGATGCCGATGTTCTCCCTGCCGCTGAGATCGAACGAATCGGTGAAGAGCACGCGCGCGGTCTCCGGCGCGCCCTCGGTCGGCGGCGCCGCGGCGACGTCGAACGAGCGGTCGATCAGCGCGCGCCGCGGTTTCGTTGCCGCGATGAACATCGCCGCGAGCAGCAGGATGCCGAGCATCGCGATCCATGAACCGAGCAGCTTCGCACCGGTGAACGGCTGCATCGGCCCGATCGTCGACGGCCGGGGCGGTTTCCCGATGGCGAATGCGGCTGCGATCTGTTTTTGATCGAGATAGCGCGCGTGCGAGTAGTTCACCTCGCGCGCGCCCGTGCGCGTCACTTCTTTCGAGATGCCTTCGGGCGGAGCGATGTAGTCGGATGTATCGACGGCCTCGCCCTTTTCGACCTTCCAGTAAAACTCGCCGAGGACGTACGTGACCTTCGCGGTGGCTTCCTGGAAGAGTTTGTATTGCTTGCCGCCCCAGGAGATCGTCTTCGGCACGCCGAGGGGCGCGGAATCGAGGACCTCGCCCGCGCGCAGCGGCGTGGCGAAGCTCCAGTGATCGTCGCTGTGCACGAGCCAGCGAAATCCCTGGTCCGCGTTGTAGAGCAGGTACTCGGTCCAGTAATAGTTGATGTCGAACTTCACCGCGCGCTGCATGAATCCGGCGACGACGTACGTCACGCCGTCGATCGCGCCTTTCGATCCGAGGGCGATGACGGGCTGCGGATCGGTTTTCTTTTTCCTGATCGTCGAGAGGAACTTCAGCTTCCCCTCGGTCACGTCGTGTCCCGCGCCGCAGTTCGGGCAGTAGATCCGCTCCGCCTGATCGGGCGCGCGCAGCTCCAGCGGTCCGCCGCAGTTCGTGCAAGAGAGTTTCTCCACGCGAACGCGCGCGGCGCGACGCTCGGTCGACTCCAGCCCGAGCTCCGCGAGCGTCGTCTCGTAGCCCTTGAACACGATCGGCGGGTCTTCGCTGTAGTCGAAGGTCGCGAACTCGCGCTGCGCGCCGGTCAGATCCGCGTACTCGTACTTCGCGCCGGGATCCGGGCGCCACGGCAGCTCGCCTTCCGCGGACGCGAGCTCCGCGACGCCGATCTCGGTGACGACGAGATCGTCCCATCGCGATCCGAGCTCGAGGCGTGACGCAGCGCCGGGTGACGTAGCGCCCCGTGACGTAGCGCCCGGCTTTAGCCGGGCGTCGACCGGCTGAAGCCGGTCGCTACGTTCTTCAGCGCTACGTTGTTCGTCGCTACGTTCGTCGTCGCTGCGTTTGTCAGCGACACGGAAGGTGACGTAGTACCTCCCCTGCGCCTCGGCGAGCCAGCCCCACGCTCCGTTGTCGAAGAGCGCGTACCACTCGTCCCACACGCCGCCGGCCTGATGGCGCATCTGCGTGCGTCCGGTGATGCGGAAGCCGACGCCCACGTGCTTGCCCGCGAGTCCGACGCGCAGCGGCGAGCCGGTCTCGATCAGCGCCGCGACTTTGCCGTGGTCCTCGACGCCGCGATCGGTGCGCGCGACGAGAGTCCGGCAGTACTCGCAGACCACGACCGCGGAAGTGCCGATCGCGAATGCGACGGGGGCACCGCAGGATGGGCAGTTCGCCGCGGTCAAACCGAGCGCTCCACCACGCGCACGCGGACCTCCGACGCGCCGAGGAGCTCGGCGAGACGCTCGGTCCACGGCCATTCGGGACGCGCGCGGCAACAATAGAGATTGACGGTTGCGACGCCGTGTTCGGGATAGGTGTGACACGCGAGATGCGACTCGGTGAGCATGACGAACCCGGTCACGCCGGCCTCGCCGGGGAACACGTGCCACGCCGGCTCATGTAACGGCCGCAGCGCGAGCTCGTCGATGACGCGCGCAAAAAGCGCGCGCAAACGCTCCACGTCGCGCAACGCGTCCGCTTGACATCCCGTCGCTTCGACCAGCCACTCGGTTCCGATGTCCATGACGGATACTGAGGATACACGTTGACGCGGGCCTCGCGTCGCGTTACCTTCGTCGCACATTTCGGCCCATTTCAGCTCGCGAAGCTCTTGAGGAGGATTGCATCATGGCCTTACGGTCTGCTCGTCTCCTGATCCTCGGATTGCTCTTCTCTCTGTGCGCGGTCTCCGTTTTCGCCGCGCGCATCACCGGCCGCGTCACGCGCACCGACGGCAGTCCCGTCGGCGGCGTGATCGTGAATGCCATCGAAGCGTCGAGAGGCACGCTCACGGAGCCGAACGGCTCGTACGTGCTGGAGGTGCCTCCCGGCACGTATACGCTGCAGTTCGTCGCCGGCGATCAGTCGGCCACGGAGAGCAACGTGGTCGTGGAGACGGGCGGCGCCGCGAAAGTCGACAAGCAGGTCGACTGGAACATCAGCATCGCCGAGACGATCACCGTCTACTCCGCGTCGCGGCGTACCGAGCGCGTGACGGAAGCGCCGGCGGCGGTCACGGTCATCGCGCAGGAAGACATCGTGGCAGTCGCGCCCTCGGGCCAGGCGCCGCGCATCGTCGAGAACGCGCCCGGCGTCGACTACACGTCGAGCGGTCTCTATGACTCGAACTTCAACGCGCGCGGATTCAACAGCTCGCTGAACCGCCGCATCCTGACGCTCATCGACGGACGCGATCCCGCGATCGCCTTCCTCGGCGCGCAGGAGTGGGCCGCGCTTTCGGTGCCGATCGACGAGATGCAGAGCGTCGAGCTGATCCGCGGACCTGGTTCCGCGCTCTACGGCGCGAACGCATTCAGCGGCGTGCTGAACATGACCACCAAGACCCCGCGCGACACGCAGGGCGGCCGGCTCATGCTCTCCGGCGGCGATCTGAACACGCGGCGCGCCGATATCCGGCACGCGGGCGGCTTCGGTAGCGAGTGGTATTACCGCGTCGTCGGCGGCTATCAGAACAGCGGCGACTTCTCGCGCTCGCGCAACGCGGTCGTCGATTACACCATCCCCTGCACGACCACCGTGACGACGAACTGCCTGCCGCGCGAGTTGAGTCCGCTCGTGCTCGACGAAGTGGACATCCGGTTCGGCGGGCTCCGCCTCGACAAGCACTTCGCGAACACGAACGTGTTCACGGTCGAGGGCGGCTACTCCACGATCGAAGGTCCGGTGTTCCAGACCGGCATCGGCCGCGTGCAGGTGACGGACGTCGAGCGTCCGTGGGCGCGCGTGAACTACAACATGCCGCGCTGGAACTTCGGCGCGTACTACGACTCGCGCAAGGCCGAGAACCAGGTCGCGCTCGCGTCGGGCGCGGCTCTGTACGAGGACTCGCACAACATCCACGCCGAGGTCATGACGAACTGGGACTTCATGGCCGGACGCACACGCCTCGTCGGCGGCGTGGCCTGGAACGATCAGGACGTCGACACATCGAATCCGGCCGGCTTCCACACGCTGATGCTCGAAGCGAGGTCGGAGCAGCAGCAGAGCGCGTTCGGACAGCTCGAGTTCGACGTCACGAAGAACATCAAGCTCGTCGGCGCCGGACGGTATGACGACTCGACGCTGCACGAGGCGCAGTTCTCGCCGAAGGCGGCCATCGTTCTCGGCACCGGCACCGGACACACGTTCCGCTACGGCTACAACGAGGCCTTCCAGCGTCCGAACTACTCGGAGCTGTTCCTGGCCGCGCCCGCGGGCGCGCCGGTGAACCTCGCGGCTGCAGCCGCGCTGAATCCGGCGTCGGCGCCGCTCGCACCCGTACTCGCACTGCTCGGCTTCGGCTGCTTCCCGCCGTCGGCGGCACCCTGCCCGACGGCCATGGCGATTCTGGCGCGCGGCAACAGCGCGCTCGACGTCGAGAAGGTGAAGGCGCACGAAGCCGGGTACGCGGGCATCTTCGGCGGCAAGCTCTATCTCACCGTCGATCTCTACAAGAGCCACCTCAGCAACTTCGTCACCGATCTTCTGCCGGGCGTGAATCCGGCGTTCCCGGTCTACACCGTGCCGACTTCGCTGCCGGCTCCCGTGCAGGCAGGCGTGAGCGCGTTCCTCGCGGCCGCCCTCGGCGCGCGCCGCGGCGGACTCACGACCGTCAACGGCCGCCCCGCGCTGGTGTTCTCGTACACGAACGCCGGTGAGGTCGACACGCAGGGCGGCGAGATCGCGTTCAACTACTACGTGACGAACAACTGGGTCGTCGACGCGAACTTCTCGCTCTTCGACTTCGAGGTGAAGTCGGCGCAGGTCGGCGACCGTCTGCTGCCGAACGCTCCGGAGAAAAAGTTCAACGCGGGCCTGTCGTGGCGCGGCGCGAAGCTGGACGCGAAGGTGTCGTATCGCTGGGTCGAGGAGTTCGACTGGGCGGCCGGCGTGTTCGTCGGAACGGTGCCGCAGTACGACGTGGTGAATCTCGCGGCGAACTTCCACATCAGCGATCGCTTCGGCGTCGGCGTCGATGTGAGCAATGTGTTCGACGACGAGCACTGGGAAGCGTTCGGCGGAGATCTCATGAGCCGCCGCGCCCTGGGATTCGTAACGTTGAAGTGGTAAAAACTCACTCACCTGTCCCCTCTCCCCGCCACGCGGGGAGAGGGCCAGGGTGAGGGGCGCCCCTCACCCGGCGCTGCGCGCCACCCTCTCCCCGCAAGCGGGGCGAGGGGACTGAAACCAAACCTCCAGCCTCCGCGGCACTGAAACCAAGCCTCCAACCTCCGCAGCACTGAAACTAAACCTCCAGCCTCCCCAGCACCGCCTCCGCTGCCGCCTTCGTCCCCAGCGTGCCGCCGAGATCCTTCGTCGTCTCGCCCGCGTGAATCGCGGCGCTGACGGCGCGCTCGATGCGGTCCGCTTCGTCCTGGTGGCCGAGGTACTCGAGCATCATCGCGGCGGTGAGGATCGCGCCGAAGGGATTCGCGGTGTCTTTGCCCGCGTACTTCGGCGCGCTGCCGTGAATCGGCTCGAAGAGAGACACGTGTCCCGGGTTGATGTTTCCCGAGGCCGCGATGCCGAGGCCGCCCTGCAGGGCCGCGCCGAGGTCCGTGACGATGTCGCCGAACATGTTGTTCGTCACGATCACTTCGAACATCTCCGGCGCGCGCACCATCTGCATCGCCAGCGCGTCGACGAACATGTGGAAATGCTCGATGGCGGGATACTCCTTCCCCACCTCTTCGAACGTGCGCAGCCAGAGATCGCCGCCGAAGCGCATGACGTTGCTCTTATCCGACATGCACACCGACTTCCGCCCCATGCGCTGCGCGAACTCGAACGCGTAGCGGACGATCCGCTCCACCCCTTTGCGCGTCGAGACGTCTTCCTGCACCGCGATCTCTTCCGCCGTCCCCTTCTTGAAGATGCCGCCCATGCCGACGTACGCGCCTTCGGTGTTCTCGCGGAAGATGACGAAGTCGATCTCTTTCGTCCCTTTCGCTTTCAGCGGCGAGAGCCGCTCGTCGAGCAGCTTCACGGGGCGGTAGTTGACGTAGAGATCGAGCTGGAAGCGCATGCCGAGGAGGATGTCGGCGGCGTGCTTCATGTCGGGAACGCGGGGATCGCCGAACGCGCCGAGGTAGATCGCGGCGTAGTGATCGCGGATGTCTTCCATCGCGCCGGGAGGCATCGAGATGCCGGTGCGGAGATATTCGTCGGCATTCCAGCCGAAGTGGGTGAACTCGAGGCCGAGCTTGCGGGCGTCGTTCACGCGCTCGAGGACGCGCATCCCTGCTTCGATCACTTCGGGGCCGATGCCGTCTCCGGGTACGACTGCAATCTTCTTCATCGCGGGCGCGGATTGTAGCGGAGGGCGGACGTCCCGTCCGCCACGATCAACGGCGGACGGGACGTCCGCCCTCCTTTTCGACCTGCGATGGCGCAGCGAGCGTGATCGCGCGCGACGCGATCTTTTCGCGCAAACGTGGATCGCACAGCGCCTTCGTTTCCCCTTCCCAGTCGTAGTTCCACGCGTAGCCGCTCACGCCGAGGCCGGGATGGGTGACGAGCTCGGTGACGCCTTCGACGTGATCGAGAAGGGGCAGGATGTCGGTGAGATGGCCGGCATCGGCGACGCCGATGGTCCGATCGTTCGTCAACGCGTTGCGCGCGCGGCGGCCGAGGGTGCTGAGGACCGCGATCGGAACGCGGCGCGCGGTGCTGCCGGCATCATTCACGATCCGCACGTAATCGATGAGGTACTCGCTCGCGAGACGGGTCACGAGCGCGAAGATGCGTGGGAGAAGGTGGAGATGCTGGTGGCCGTTGAGGTGCGTCACGCTCAGGCCGGTGGCGAGTACCTTCTCGATTTGCGCGCGCAACTCGCACTCGATCGCGTCGATGCGAGTCATTCGCGCGAGGTAGCGCGGCACGAAAGACGTGTAGCTGCGCGGAAAGCGGATCGCTGTCAGCGGACGCTCTTCGACGAGCGTGAGATGCACGCCCAGCTCGAGCGACGGCACGTCGCGCAGACGCGCGATCGCGTCGTCGAACGCGGCGCCGTTCGCGACGACGCTGCAGGCGGTGACGATGCCCTCGCGATGCGCGTGAATCGCGCCCGCGGTCATGCCGGGATGCAGGCCGGCGTCGTCAGCCGTGACGAGAAGGACGCGTGTCATCAGCCAACGTCGCCGGCGAATGGAGGGCGGACGTCTCGTCCGCCTTCCGTGGCGGACGGGACGTCCGCCCTCCTCCGCATCTCCGGATAGAGCTTCACCAGTTCGGCGAGGATTTTCAGCACGACGCGAAACGATCCGAGGTGCGAGGTCCCGCGGATGCGCGGGAAGTAGTCGATGCCGATCTGCTGGATCGCGAAGCCGCGGTTCTTCGCCTTCACGATCAGCTCCGCGTCGATCAGCGACCCCTCCGACTTCAGCTCGATCGCCTGCAGCACCGCGCGCTTCATCAGCTTGAACGAGAAGTTCACGTCGCGGTGCGGCCATCCGAAGAGCGCACCGATCAGCCAGTTGTAGACGAGCGTGTAGACCCCGCGCTTGAAGCCCTCCATCGTGCGGTCGTGGCGGTACGCCGCGATCATGTCCGCACCGGTCACCTGCAGCGCGCGGATCGCGCGGCCGAGCACGTCGGGATCGAACGGGATGTCGGCGTCCATGTAGAGCACGAGCTCTTTCGTGCAGGCCGCGAAGCCGGTGCGCAGCGTCGCGCCGAGCTTGCGGTTCTTCTCGTGGCGAAGTACGCGGATGTGCGGATTGGTCGCGGCGAGACTCGCGGCGATCGCGGGCGAGGAGTCGGTGGAGGCGTCGTCGACGATGACGATCTCGTAGTCGCTCGCGTACGCCGTCAGCGACTCGACGGCCGCGGCCACGGCGGGCTCGATGTTCAACTCCTCGTTGAACATCGGAATCACGAGCGAGACCGTGGGGCGCACCATCAGACCGATGATACCGGCTTCCTCGCCGTGTAAATGAAATGCGGGTGCGGATAGCCGCGGTCGATCGCGCGTCCGCGAATGGCTTCGAAGCCGATCTCCCGCAGCGCCGACTCCACCTCGGCGCGCGTCTGGTAGATGAATCCGCTGCCGAGGCTGACTTTCAGCACGTGATCGGAAAGCCACTCCTGCGCGCGGGCCCAGCTCATCTTCAGCCGATGCTCGGGGTCCATGTCCTTGAGCACGAACGTGCCCCCCGGGCGGAGGCGCTCGAAGACGCGGCGATAGAGCGCAGTGCGATAGTCGATCGGCATGCGATAGGTCGCGTCGTAGATCGCGATGGCGTCGAACGTGCCGCGGATCGCGTCGTCGAACGCGGCGATCCAGCGCACGCCGGGCGCGTGGTGCGTGTGCACGGTCTTGCGCAGATCGGGCTCAACGGCGAAGACGCGGCGCGCCTGGTCGCGCGCGGCGAAGTAGCAGTAGATGCCGTGTCCCGCGCCGATCTCGAGCATGCGTCCGCCGGGCGGGAGGACATCGAGCGTGCGCAGGAACGGGCAGGTGACGAAGCGGATCAACGCATGCACGCGATGGCGCAGCGGATAGCCGCGATAGACACGATGGAGGAATCGCAGGGCTTCGAAGTAGCGCATGCGGGGCGGCGGATTATAGTGGTCGCCGCTTGAAATCCCGCGCACTCCTGATCGCTCTCGCGGCGCACGCCGCCGTGCTGGTGCTCGCTTTGCCGGCCAGTCCGTGGGAGTTCGACGAGCCGCTGTTCTTCGAGGCTCTGCATCGCTACGACCCCCTCGCCCACCACCCGCCGCCGCCGGGATATCCCGTCTTCATTCACTTCGCGCAGCTCGTGCGGCTGCTGATCCCGAGCGACTTCGCGACGCTCGTGGCGATCAGCGTCGCAGCGTCGGCGATCGGGTTCGTGTTGCTGGCGCTGGCATTTCGCAACATCACCGGCGATGAAACCACGGGCATCGCCGGCGCGCTGCTCTTCTACTTCTCGCCGGCGATGTTGATTCACTCGACGCTGCCGATCTCGGATCCGGGCGGACTGGCGTTGCTCGCGGCGGCTTTGTACTTCGGATCGGGTCACCCGGTAACCCAGTTGCCCGGTCGCCCGGCAGAAGCGGAGCACCGGGAAACCGGGAAACCGGACAACCGGGCAGCCCTCCTCGGATCGGGTCACCCGGTTGCCCGGTTGCCCGGTCGCCCGGCAGAAGCGGAGCACCGGGAAACCGGGAAACCGGGAAACCGGGCAGCCCTCCTCTTCGCCCTCTTCTCCGCCCTCGCCATCGGCTGGCGCATCCAGCTCGCACTCTTCGTGGTCCCCTTCTTCCTCGCCGGCGTCGCGCTTCTGCGCACGTGGCGCGCGCGGCTCATCGCGCTTGCGACGTTCACCATCGTCTGCCTGATCTGGCTCACACCGCTCACGATTGCGGTTGGCGGCGTGCGTGAGCTGATCGACTTCGAGACAGGACAGGGCAAATACCTCGCGGCGCACGACGCGGCGGAGTCGCGCACGGGGTGGACACCTGCGCGCATCGCGTTCCGATTCATCGGACGGGCATGGGGAACGGAGCTCATGGCGCTCGCGGTGCTCGCGTGTGCGGCGATCGGACTCATCGCGATCTGGAGGGCGGACGTCTCGTCCGCCAGGCGGACGGGACGTCCGCCCTCCTTTCTTCCGCTGGCCGCGGGAGCGGCGGTCTACATCGGCGTCGCGCTTTGGGTAATGGATCCCGCGGACGGCGTGCGCTACTCCCTGCCGTTCGTGCTCGCGACGGCGCTCGTTGCGGCGGCGGGCGTGACGCTCATCGCGACGCGTTTTGCGTACGCAGTCGCGGCACTCGCGGCGATCGTGTTCCTCATCTACGCCGGGCCGCTGCTCTGGCAGCGGCGCACGACGGACTCGCCGCCGTACCGCGCGGCGATGTACGCGCGCTCGGCGTTTCCGTCGAACGCGATCGCGCTCTACGAGCTGCCGCTCGCGCCGCACGCGCACTACTTCCTCCGCGACTACGAACCGCATCGCGTCGACGACGGCCTCGCGAAGTTCTGGAACCGCCCCGACGTCCCGCTGTTTCTCTACACCGACGGCGCGACCTCGCAGCCGGACGCGCGCGTGTTTCGGTGGAAAGACAGCGATGCGTACCGCAAGCTCACGCGCAATCACTATCGCGTCTCGTCGATCGTTCCGCTCCCGCCCGAGCGCCGCTTCCGCGTCGTCAGCGGCGTCTACGCGCAAGAGCGCGAGCAGGACGGGCTCGAGTGGCGCTGGCTCGATGCCGTCGCCGAGCTGCAACTCCCGGACGGGCCTCCGCGCAGGCTCACGCTCGTCCTCGGACTCGCCCCCGCCGCGCCGCTGGAATCCAACTCGGTGATCGTCTCCGTCGCCGGCGAAGCGTCCGCGCTGGTGAAAGTGACGCGCGGAAAACGGAGCGAGCTCACCGTCGACGTCCCCGCCGGCGCGCCGATCGTCGAGCTCCTTTCGGAGCGCTCCTTCATTCCGGCGGAGGTTCGCTCGATGCGGAGCGGCGACCGCCGTCGTCTGGCGGTGGAACTGTACGAGCTTCGGACCACAACATCCGCCGCACGCGCAGCGCAGCCGCGCGCCCAATGATCGCGGCGACGGCAAATGCGATGCACGCCGCGAGAATGCGAACCTGCGTGGCCATGCCCGTCGCGGCGGCGCCGAGGGTGTCGACGAACCATGCGAAGAGAAACACGCTCGGTACGGAGCCCACGAGCACGGTCAGGATGTAGTCGCGCAGTCGGAAGCGGCCCAGTCCGGCGATGTAGTTGAGCGCGACGTACGGAATCACGGGCACGATCCGCAACAGGAACAGCGGAAAGACCCCGCGGTCGTCCGAGAATCGCGGCATCACCACGCCGCGCCGCTCGAGAAACCGCACCGCCGTGCCGCGACGCGCCAGCAGAAACGGAGGAAGCGCTCCCAGCGTGCACGCGACGAGCTCGATCGCCCCGCCCACCTTCCACCCCCACGCCAGCGCGGCCGCGATCGACAGCGGTGCCACCGGCAACAGCAGCAGCGCGCACAACGCGTACGCCGCGAGAAACAGCGGTACCGCCCACCATTCGTGCGATGCGTCGCGAATCGACGCGATCAACGCGGCGGCAAACGTCCGGTCGAGCGTGGCGATCAGCACCAGCGCCACCGCGACCGGCACCGCCACGAAGATCAGGAGCGCTCCGAGCGAGCGCTGGCTCGCCTTCACTCAGCCACCGCGAATCCCGGATAGTGTGTGAATTTCAGATCGAGATCGATGCAGCGAACGTAGGGGCGGGCTTCAGCCCGCCCGCCGACGGGCTGAAGCCCGTCGCTACGTTGCATCGTCCAGCGGCCTTCCGTCACGGCGATGGCGATCTCGATCGGCGTGCCTCCCACGTGTCCGACGACGTGCGCGCGGACCGTCTCCCACGTGGGCGTGAGCTCGATGTCATAGTCGAGCGCGCACTCCTCTCCCTCATGCTCGAACCGCGCGCGGCCGGTGAGCCGCTGCCGCGACAGCCGCGCCTCTTCCCAACCCCTGCGGTCGAGACGGCGCCAGCGAATGGCGATATCATGTTCGGCCCTTACGTCGGTCATGAAGGAGTCCTCACGTGCCTGGATTTCCCGGAGTTGATTACCTCGATATCGATTCGCTCTTCACCGAAGAAGAGCTCATGGTTCGTCAGACCGTCCGCGACTTCGTGGACGAGGAAGTGCTCCCCATCATCGAGCATGCGAACCGCGAAGAGAAGTTCCCGCATCACCTCATCCCGAAGATGGCGGAGATGGGTCTGTTCGGTGCGACGATCAAAGAGTACGACCTCCCCGGCCTCGGCCATGTCGCGTACGGACTGATCATGCAGGAGCTGGAGCGCGGCGACTCCGGTCTCCGCTCGTTCGCATCCGTGCAGTCGGGCCTGGTCATGTATCCGATCCACACCTACGGCTCGCAGGAGCAGCGCGACTACTGGATTCCGAAGCTCGCCGCGGGCGAGAAGATCGGCTGCTTCGGCCTCACCGAGCCCGACTTCGGCTCGAATCCCGGCGGCATGCGCACGCACGCGCGCAAAGACGGCGACTCGTGGGTCCTCAACGGAGCGAAGGCGTGGATCACCAACGGCAGCATCGCCGACGTCGCCGTCGTCTGGGCGAAGGCCGAGGGAACGATCCGCGGGTTCCTCGTCGAGAAGGGAACGCCGGGATTCACGACCGCGTACCACATGGGCAAGTTCTCGCTGCGCGCATCGGTCACCTCGCAGCTCTTCTTCGAAGACTGCCGCATCCCGCTCGAGAACGTGCTGCCGGAGACGGACGGCCTGAAGTACCCGCTCGGCTGTCTCACGCAGGCGCGCTACGGCATCGCCTGGGGCGTCCTCGGCGCAGCGATGGGCGTCTATCACACGGCCGTCGAGTACGCGAAGTCGCGCATCCAGTTCGGTGGCCAGCCGATCGCGTCGCATCAGCTCGTGCAGAACAAGCTCGCTTGGATGATCACCGAGATCACCAAGGGCCAGCTCCTCGTACTGCAGGCGGGGCGGATGAAGGAGCAGGGCAAGCTCAAGCCGCAGCACGTGTCGATGGCGAAGATGAACAACTGCAACATCGCCCTGCAGTGCGCGCGCATCGCCCGCGACATCCTCGGCGCGAACGGCGTCTCCGACGAGTACCCGGTCATCCGCCACATGATGAATCTCGAGTCGGTGTACACGTATGAGGGTACGCACGACATCCACAACCTGATCATCGGCCACACCGTCACCGGCGTCCCCGCGTACAACCCGCCGATGTCGGCGAAACAGGAGCAGGAACTGACGGAAGCGGCGGCGCAGGCCGCGGTGGCGAAAACGTAGCGGCCGGCTTTAGCCGGCCGGCCGCCCGGCTGAAGCCGGGCGCTACGTCCGTTTGCGCTCATGACACGTTTTTTCGCGGTTCCTTACGACTCGGGCCATCACAACGTTCGCATGGGCGCAGGCCCTTTGCGCATCATGCAGGCCCTCGGCATCGATGCGGAAGAGATCGCACCCGCGCGCGAGTGGCGCGCGGAGATCGCAACGACCTTTGAGCTCTACCACCGGCTCGCGGAACGCATCGCCGCGCATCCCGACTCGCTGCCGATCGTGCTTGCCGGAAACTGCGGCGCCGCGATCGGCGCGGCCGCGGGCGTCGGGACGACGCGCCTGGCCGCGATCTGGTTCGACGCCCATGGCGACTACAACACGCCCGATGCGACCGAGAGCGGATTTCTCGACGGCATGTCCATGGCGATTCTCACGGGACATTGCTGGAAGAATCTCGCCTCGACGATTCCTCACTTCACGCCGATTCCGCCGAAGAGGCCGCCGGCTTTCAGTCGGCGCCGATCGGAGATCGGCGGACCGGCCGACTGAAAGTCGGCGTTCCGTCCGCACCGCGGTCCTGCGCAACCGCGAGCCCTCTGCTACAGTGTGCACCGCAAATTTCCGGTGAGAACGGAGCGTCATGGAATCGAGTCTTGAAATCGGATTTCTTCGTGCGGCGGAGAAGGCGGCGATCGCCGCGGCGCGCACCATGGGCTACGGCAAGCGCAAGTACTCCGACCAGGTTGCGGTCGAGGCGATGCGCGAGGAGCTGAACAAGCTCAAGATGCGCGGCTCGGTCGTGATCGGCGAGGGAGAGCGCGACAAGGCTCCCATGCTCTACGTCGGCGAGCCCCTCGGACGCGGATGGACCGAAGGCGAGATCTACCCGGAAGTCGACATCGCCGTCGATCCGCTCGAGGGCACGAACCTCTGCGCGACCGGCTCCGCGAACTCGATCGCCGTCATCGCCGCCTCGGAAAAGGGCGGCCTGCTCAACGCACCCGACATCTACATGGACAAGATCGTCGTCGGCCCCACGGCGGCCGAGGCCGTGAATCTGAACGCATCGGTCGAAGAGAACCTGAATCGGATGGCCGAGGCGTTCGGACGCGACGTCGATGAGCTGACGATCGTCGTGCTCGATCGCGAGCGCCATCACAACCTGATCGCGCAGATCCGCGAGGCGGGCGCGCGCATCAAACTGATCACCGACGGCGATCTCTCCGCCGGCATCGCCGCCGCCGTCCGCGGCACGGGCGTGCACGCGGCGATGGGCATCGGCGGCGCGCCGGAAGGCGTGCTCACCGCGGCCGCGATGCGCTGCCTCAACGGCTGCATGCAGGGCCGCCTCAAGCCGCTCGAGAAGTGGCAGGAAGACCGGCTCCGCTCGATGGGCTTCAAGGACGACGAGAAGGTCTACGACACGGCCGAGCTGGCGGCCGGCAGCGACATCATCTTCTGCGCGACCGGCGTGACCGACGGCGATCTCCTGCGCGGCGTGCGCTTCTTCGGCGGCGGCATCCGCGTGTCGTCGCTGTTCATGGCGCTGAAGTCGAACGTGATCCGCTTCGTCGACACGATCTACAAGGAAGAAGGCTCGAAGCTCGCGGTCAGCTTCGGGTAGTCTGGAGTGCGGCGACGCCAGTCGCCGCTCTTCAAGCCGCGACGCCAGTCGCGGCAGCTTGCGCTGCCGCGTTCGAGAGCGGCAACTAGCGTTGCCGCACTCCACACAGAGCGCGAAACGACTTCGGCACGGGCGCGGTGAACACGAGGTGTTTCCCCGTCATCGGATGATCGAAGCCGAGGAGCTTTGCGTGCAGTCCGAGGCGTCCGAGGGGATTCACGGTGCTGCCGTAGAGGCGGTCGCCGGCGATCGGATGGCCCGCTTCCGAGAGATGCGCGCGGATCTGGTTCTTGCGGCCGGTCTCGAGCGTGACCTCGAGCATCGAGTAGCCGTTCTTCGACTCGATGGTTCGGTAGTGCGTCACGGCGAGCTTGGCGTCGGGATGTGAGGCGACGCTCTCCATCCGCAGGTCCTTTCGCTCGCGCAGATTCGATCGGATCGTGCCGCGCGGCGGCTTCATCTCCCCTTCGATGATCGCAACGTAGACGCGCTCGACGTCGTGCGCCGCGAACTGCACCTTCAGCGCCTCGCGCGCCTCGAAGTGCTTCGCGAATACGAGCACGCCCGAGGTCTCGCGGTCGATGCGGTGCACGACGTGAATCCGCTCGCGGCTCCCCTTCTGCTTCAGATACGCATTGAGATACGCCTGCGCCGTCGTCTCGCGCTCGCGTTCCGTGGCGACGGTGAGCAGCCCGTGCGACTTGAGCACGACGATGACGTCGTCGTCCTCGTGCAGAATCGCGAGCTCCGGCGGCAGCGCGACGTGGATTTCCTTCTTCGCTACGCTCACGTCGTCACCCTCTTCGATCGCGCGCCTGGCGTTCTTCTCGATCTCGCCGTTCACGCGCACGCGGCCGGACGCGAGGAGCTGGCGAAGGGAGGTCTTGCTCGAGTCGGGATAGAGGGTCGCGAGAGATTCGAGCAGCGTAGATTGCATCATGTTTGATCTCGCAAAAAGTGACGTAGCGCCCGGCTTCAGCCGGGCGTCGGCGGGCTGAAGCCCGCCGCTACCGCCGACTGGAAGTCGGCGGACCGGCCGATTGGAAATCGGCGTTCCGAAGCAACGTTCCCGGAACGCCGACTTTCAGTCGGCCGGTCCGCCGACATTCTGTCGGCGCCGCTACGTTGCTTCCAGTTCGTCGAACAGACGTTGCAATCGCGTCGTCACTTCGCCGCGGCTGCGGTTGCCGATCACGCGGCCGTCGATCTCCGACACCGGCATCACGCCCTGCGTGGTGCTGGTGATGAACGCCTCGTCGAGATCGAGCAGCTCGGCCTCGCGCAGCGGGCGCTCGTCGATACGGATCTTCGCGGAGAGCGCGAGACCGATGACGCGATCGCGGACGACGCCGGGGAGGATGTGCTCGTCGAGCGGATGCGTGACGAGTTGGCCGTTCTTCACGGCGAAGAAACTCGAGCTCGCGCCTTCGCGCACGAGACCGTCGCTGAGCAGAATCGCCTCCTCCGCGCCGGCGCGCTGGGCCTGCTTCTTCGCGATCGCATTGCCGAGGAGATTGACGGACTTCAGGTGACGCGAATGCCAGCGCAGATCGTTCGTGGTGATCACGCCGATGCCTCGCTCCTTCTTCGCCGCGTCGGGGAAACGAAACGCGCGCGAGTACGCGATCGCCGTCGGCGCGTTGTCGTCCGGCCAGAAATGCGCACGCGGGGCGACGCCGCGGGTGACCTGGACGTAGACGATGCCGTCATCGAACGCCGTCCGCTCGAGCAGCGCGCGCATGACCGCCTCGAACGACGACGCGTCCCACGGCGAGCGGATCTCCAGTTCGCGCAGGCCTTGCTGCATGCGCTCGAAGTGATCGAGGAGGAAGATCGGGCGCCTGCGCAGGAACTTGAAGACCTCGTACACCGCGTCGCCGAATTGAAAGCCGCGATCCTCGACGCTGATGACGCGCTCCTCGGTCGTCGTGAAACGGCCGTCGATCCAGAGCACATCGCTCATACCGCGATCGCCTTCACGATCACGACGGTCTGGTCGTCCTGTCCCTTCCTCCCCCACTTCGCGACGCGCGCGAGCACGTGCTGTCCGATCTCCTGCGCCGTGCGATGGCGGCTCGCCTTCACGACGCGCAGCAGCCGCTCCATGCCGAACTCGCGATCCTTCCGGTCGTGGGCCTCGACGATGCCGTCGGAGTACATGCAGAGGAGATCGCCCGGCTCGAGCTTCGCGAAACCGCGCGTGTACGTCGCGTCGGGCGTCGGGCCGAGCACCGGTCCGCCGTTGCGGAGGAACTCGACTTTTCCCCTGCCGTGGCGAGAGCTCAGCACGAACGGCGCGTTGTGGCCCGCGTTCGCGTAAATGAGAATGCCGCCCGTTTCCAGCTCGCCGTAGAAGAGCGACACGAACTTCGTGGTGAGACGTCCGCGGTGGATGATGTGATTCAGCTTTTCCAACGTGCGGATGATCTTGAAGTCGCGGTCCGTGGCCATGCGCAGGCCCATGTAGACGTCGCGCACGACGAGGGCCGCGGGCAGGCCGTGGCCGGAGCCGTCGGCGATCGCCAGTCCGAGGATGCTTTCGGAGACGGGGATGAAATCGTAGAAGTCGCCGCTGACGACTTCCGCGGGCACGGTGCGTCCCCAGATGTCGTAGCCGGCATACTGCGGGATGCGCTGCGGGAGGATGGACTGCTGGATGCGCTGGGCCTCGACGATGAGCGACTCGAAGTGCAGCGCGCGCATGCGCTGGTTGATGGTGTAGCGAATGAGGTTGAGGGAGAAGAGGATGTCTTCGCGGCTCAGGTTTGCGGAGACGTTGAAGGCGATGATGTAGTCCTCGTCGCCGACGGCAATCGCGCAGAACCGCCGCGCGCCGAGGCGGTGCTCGAGCTCGACGTCGACCCCGGGATCGGTCGGACCCATGACCACGATCCCGTTCTCGAGCACGAGCTCGACGGGCTTGTAGTCGAGCGGCACATCGATCCCGAGCGCGCCGGTGTGCTCTTCGCCGAAGCGGCCCACGAGCTCGTACGAAAGGTCGCGACGCTCGTAAATGCGCCCGCCCGTGATCCCGAGCTCGACGCGGAAGTTGGAGGCGATGGTCTCCGCAATCTGCGACACGGTCGTCGTCGTCGACTCGGACATGTCGAGATGCTCGAGGGTGCGCTCGACCTGGGTGAGTAATCGCTTGTAATCCATGCTTTTAGGGGTTAGGGGTTAGGAGTTAGGGGTTAGGTTTTGAGTTTCATGAGAATTTGGCGGCGAAGGCTTCGGATCAAGCCGCTGATCAGGCGCGCAACCTCGTCGGCCTTGGCGGATAGTTCGGTGAACTTTTCCGCGCTTAGAAAACCGAGATTCCGGCCGATCTCGATCTGCGTCTGCACTTCGAAAATTGATCCGCGGGCGCGCGAGAGCATTTGAACGAATTCCTTCTTCGACAGGCGTCCTTTCCCTTCGGCGATATCGCTCGGCACGCCGATCGACGCGCGCCGAACCTGATTCGTCAGTCCATAGATCTCGCGCGCCGGAAACGAGTCAGTCTCTCGATAGATCTCTGTCACCAGGTCCATCGCCTTCTGCCAGGCAATCAGATCACGATACGTCCCTTTCATCGTTCTCCTCCTAACCCCTAATCCCTAACTCCTAACCCCTCACCGTAGCGCCACGCCATCAACTTCATACGGAGCGCGAACGCCCAGTCGCTCCAACACTGTCGGATATACGTCAGCTATATACGGCGCCCGTGAAGTCGCGAGTTTCTCGCTGATGAAGAAGATCCCCTTCACGATCTCCGGATCGACCGAGCAGTGGTCGCCGCTCCAGACTTGCTTGTTGTCTTCGAAGACAACTTTGGGGACGCCTCCCAGGGAGGTTTGCCAGGAGACGCGGTAGCCGTCGTTGTTCATGACGAAGAGGTCGGGGATCATGTTGGGGTCGAATTTTTTGTAGGCCTCCTCTCGCGACACCACGCGTCGCACGGGGTGTTCGCCGGTTGCGGGGTCGACCATCGCGACGAGTTTCTGCTGCAGTTCTTTCTTCAGCGCGTCGTACTGCGGGCCCGGCTCGACGATGCCCTGCGACTCGCGGCCCTTGAGGTTCACGTAAAGCTCGCCGAGGCCCATTGCGTACGCGCGGGTCTTCGACCAGTCGACGTTCTCCCAGAACTGGCCCTGATCGAAGAGCATCTCCACGTTGCGGTCCTTCACCTCGACGCCTTTTTTCAACGTCATGTAGCCGTTGAGGACGAGCCAGGTGTTGTAGTGCACGTGCCTGCGGTATGAAGCGAAGCCGTGATCCGAGGCGACGAGCAGCAGTGCGTTCTTCTTCTTCGCCGCGGCCATCGCGTCGCCTACGATCGCATCCATCAGCTGATACGACTTCAGCAGCGCGCCGCCCCACTCCGCGGCCAGCTTCGCGTCGTACGCGGGATGTTTCGGATCGACGATGCGCCAGAACACGTGGCCCACGCGGTCGGGAAACTCGAAGCACTGCACGAGCAGATCGTCGTCGCGCTCGAGGAACGAGTGGAACATCTTCCGCGACTGCGCGACCGTCCACTCCATGTCGTCCCAGAAAATCTTCTCCGTCGCGAAGCCTTCCGAGATCGCCCACGTGTCGATCTGCCAGCCGATCGTCTTGTACAGCCCCTGCTCCTTCGCCAGCTCCGGTGCCCAGTCGGGCGGCGTGGAGACGCGGAAGCCCGGCGGCAGCGAGCGCGGATCGATGTTGATCGGCGAGAGATACAGCTTGATCTCCGGCTCGATCGCGAGGAGATGAAAACGGCTCACGCCGCGGAGCTTGATCAGCGGATTGAACGGGAAGACGAAGTTCACCCAGTTCGTCCACTCGCCCGCGCGCAGGGCGATCTTCTGTCCGCTCACTCCGATCTCCAGCGACTTGCGATCGTTCGCGACGGTGAGCGTCATCGGGATCCTGATGTACGGCGGGTCGTCGAAGAGCTTGTTCGGGGGCCCCTGGATCTGCGTGTTGATCACGCCCCTGTTGTCCTCGAGCTGGACGACCTCGATGGAAAACTCGTTTGTGCCGCCGCGCTGGAAGTCGAGCTCGGAGGTGAAGTAAAACGGCTTGCCGACGCGGCCGGAGACGTCGGGGACGCCGAGACCGGAGAGCATGTGACCTTCGTGAAAGTCGGTCGCGGGAAACGTGACCGGCACGTGCACGATGGTCGCTTTCTTCCCCGCCTTCGCCGCCGCGTCCCAGAACGGAATGCCTTGCCGGCGGTTGATCACGCCGGGCCGCGTCGAGGGGATGTACTTCGCCGCCGCCGCATACGCCGCTCCCGCGAACAGCGCGGCGATCGCGGCAGCGATCAGTCCCGCGCGGCGTGAACGGCGGAACAGCAGTCCGGCGGGAATCGCGAACAGCAGCGCGACGGCGAGCGCGAACACGATCGGATTGCGCTCGCCGAAGAGCAGCGGCTCTTTCGTTTCATCGAACGCGGCGAAGACCGGCAGGTAGGTCTTCGGATCGCGGCGCAAAAAATCGAAGATCCCGGTGCGGCCGGGATCGATTCCGGTGCTGAACGTCGACCACGACACCGGCGTCTGCGCCGGCGTCGTCGGCAGCAGCGCCCGATACGTCCCCTCGGCGCGCAGTTTCGCCAGATTCGGCAGCTTGCCTTCATCCATCCACCGCTCGGTGTAGCGCGCGTCGACGCCGTCGAAGCCGAGGACGATGACTTTTGCAGGCACTTTCTGTTGGGCGTGAGCTCCCGCTGCGAGCGCGAGCGCGCCCAGGAGCACGAGTCTTCTGAGCAACATGGCGCGAATGATACAAGGTGCCCCGCACGGTCCCCTCTCCCCGCCACGCGGGGAGAGGGCCAGGGTGAGGGGTTGTTTCCTCGGAGCACATCGCGCCCCTCACCCTGACCCTCTCCCCACTTACGTGGGGAGAGGGGACTGAGGGCTCGGCATTCGTCTTGTAACGCGCCCGGTGAAGGAGTAACGCAATGAATCACCGATCCTTGATCGCGCTCGCGACCGCCTGCATCACGCTCGCTGCCTGCGGGGGCGGCGAGAAGAAGAACGGCGACGCCGGCGGGGCAAAAAACCGGCTCATCGTCGCGGTGCAGAGCGCGCCGACGAATCTCGATCCGCGCGTCGGCAACGACAACGTCTCCGGCCGCATCTTCGATCTCTGCTGCCGCGGTCTGATCAAAGTGACGCCGGAGATGGACTACGCGCCCGATCTCGCGTCGAGCTGGGAGACGCCGGACGAGAGGACGATCGTCTTCCATCTCAATCCCGCCGCGAAGTTTCACGACGGCCGGCCCGTCACCGCGCAGGATGTGAAAAACACGTACGAGCAGGTCATCAACCAGACCGTTCAGAACACGAAGGCGTCCGGCTACTCGGCCGTCGATCGCATCGAAGCGAACGACGCGCACACCGTCACCTTTCATCTGAAGGAGCCGAACGGCGGCATCTTCGACAACTTCAACCTCGGCATCGTGCCGCCCGACGCCGATCCGAACACGTTCAAGACCAGGCCGGTCTCGTTCGGCCCCTACAGGATCGTCGACTTCAAGACCGACGAGAGCGTCGAGCTCGAAGCGAACGAGCACTGGATCGGCGGTCCGCCGAAGATCAGGCGCATCACCGTTCGCATCATCCCCGACGGCACGACGCGCGTCCTCGAGCTGCGCCGCGGCACGATCAACTTCGAAGTGAATCAGATCCCGTTCGAGAACGTGGGCGAGTTCGAGAAGAGCGACAGGCTGCAGGTGGTGAAGAAGCCCGGCTCGGTCTGGCAGTACCTCGCCTTCAACCTGAAGCGGCCGATCCTCTCGAAAGTCGAAGTGCGGCGCGCGATCGCGCACGCGATCGATCGCCAGCGCATCGCCACGGACCTGCTGCGCGGACACGGCGTGCCGGCGGACACGATGTTCGGACAGGGACACTGGGTGCGCGCGGAGAACCTCCCCTCGTATCCGTACGACCCGAACAAGGCGAAGCAGTTGCTCGATCAGGCGGGCTACAGGGATCCGGACGGCGACGGCCCGCAGCCGCGCTTCGAGCTGAACTTCAAGACGTCGACCGACCCCGAGGCGAATCTGCGCGCGCAGATGATGCAGCAGATGCTCGCCCAGGTCGGGATCAAGATGAACATTGAGTCGAGCGAGTTCGGGACGTTCTACGAGGCCATCGGCAAGGGGAACTTCGATCTCTACTCGCTCAGCCGCAACGGGATTCAGGATCCCGACTTCTACTACATCATCTTCCACTCCCGGAACGTGCCGCCCGAGGGGCAGAACCGCGGGTATTACAGCAACGCGCGCGTCGATAGGCTGATCGAGCAGGGACGGGCGACGTTCGACCGCAACAAGCGGAAGCAGATCTACGGCGAGATCCAGCGCATCGTGCAGGAGGACCTGCCGTACGTGTCGCTCTATCACCAGATCAACGTCGCGGTGATGGACAAGGATCTGCAGGGCTACGTGATGTATCCGGCCGGCTTCTGGCTCGGCCTGCCGCAAATGAGCTTCAAGTGATTGCTGTCGAAACGGTCGTCGTCCGCATCGCGCTGGCCCTCGCGTTCGGCGCCGTGATCGGCGTCGAGCGCGAGTGGCGCCAGAAGCACGCCGGGCTCAAGACGATGACGCTCGTGGTCCTCGGCGCCGCGGCGTTCGCGATGATGTCGGACACGTTCGGACCCGAGAATCACAATCCAGGACAGATCGCCGCGGCCGTCGTGGGCGGCATCGGCTTCATCGGCGCGGGCGTGATCATGCATCGCGGACTGACCGTGCAGGGCGTGACGACCGCGGCAACGCTGTGGGCCGGTGCGAGCGTCGGCGTGGCCGTCGGCCTCGGGCAATACACGCTGAGCGCCGTGCTCACGACGGGCATCGTGTTCGTGCAGTTCATCTTCCGCGGCATCGAGATGCTGATGACGCGTTTCGCGCGCCGCGATGCGCCGGGCCGGTTCGAGCTGCGCGTCGACTGCGACGAAGACACGCTGCACGCGGCGAACGAGGAGTGGATGAAGTTCGCGAGCGATCCGCGGGTGACGCTGCTGCGCCGATCGGTGTTTCGCGGAGTGCATGCGGTGACGCTGCGCGCCGTGTTGCGCGCCAACGAGCCGGTGGATGTGAGCGAGCTCGAGGAGCGGCTCATCGCGCTGCATGGAGTGCGACGAGTGGATGTGCGGCACCTGGGGATGGAAGAGGATTGACGTTCGGTGGTTGCTGGGTTGCTGAGTTGCTGGGTTCGACGGTGCTATTCTCACCTGCGATGCGGAAGGAAGACATCATCGCCCTCCAGCCGGACTGGCCTACGGAAGAGCAGCGGCGGGAGGATCTTGCTGTCCACATCCGCGTTTCCGAGGCTCTTCGCCGCGTCAAACTGCCGCCAGCGTGAAACGTGATCGCGTTGCTGAGTGAAGTGTCCAGGTAACCCAGCAACTCAGCAACCCAGCAGCCGGCGAAAGAGCGCCCCTCACCCTGACCCTCTCCCCGCGCGGCGGGGAGAGGGGACTTGGGGGGGCCAGGAGTCTGCGCGGCAGGAAGCGATGTGGAGGGCGGACGTCTCGTCCGCCCAGCGGATGGAGGCGGACGAGACGTCCGCCCTCCATGCCACGCGGGAGAGGTTTCGCCAGGCCGGCCGTGCCGACTAATACTCGCCGCAGACCGTCTCGATCAGGATCGCGCAGACCTGATACGGATCCATGTTCGCGGCCGGGCGGCGGTCTTCGAAGTAGCCGTAGCCGACGTTCGCGGTGGCCATGGGAATGCGGACCGAGGCGCCGCGGTCGCTGATGCCCCAGCGGAACTGGTGGATCGGCGCGGTCTCGTGCAGTCCGGTCAGGCGCTCCTCGTTGTGTGCGCCGTAGACCTTGATGTGGTCTTCGTGGCGCTTCTCGAGCTTGCGCATCGCGTCTTCGATCACCTTCATGCCGCCGGGCTGGCGCGTCGACTTCGTGGAGAAGTTCGTGTGCGCGCCGGCGCCGTTCCAGTCGCCTTTCACCGGTTTCGGATAGAGCGTCGCGCTGATGTTGAACTCTTCGCCGATGCGATACAGCAGCCAGCGCGCGAGCCACATTTCGTCGGCGATGTCGGGCGCACCGACCGCGCCGATCTGGAACTCCCACTGCGCCGGCATGACCTCGGCGTTCGTTCCGTAGATGTGAATGCCGGCCCGGACGCACGCGTCGGCGTGCGCTTCGACGACCTCGCGGCCGAAGACTTCATCGGCGCCGACGCCGCAGTAGTAGCCGCCCTGCGGCGCGGGAAAGCCGTGATCGGGCCAGCCGAGGGGACGATTGCCTTCGAAGAGCGTGTACTCCTGCTCGATGCCGAACCACGCATCGTGCTCCTTGTACTTCTCCGCGACCTCGCGCAGATACGCGCGCGTGTTGCTCCAGTGCACGGAGCCGTCGGGATTCATCACTTCGCACAGCACGAGCACATCGTGCTCGCGGTGCAGCGGATCGGGAGCGATGCGCACGGGCTTGAGCAGCAGATCGCTGAAGTGACCGCTCGCCTGATACGTGCTCGAGCCGTCGTATCCCCACTCGGGGATCTCATCCACCTTCTTCACCGGACCGTCGAGAATCTTCGTTTTCGAACGGAGTTTCGCGGTCGGGCGCTGTCCATCGATCCAGATGTATTCAGCCGTGATCTTCGCCAAGGCAGGTACCTCCTCGTTGCCGGAAAAAAAGTTGCGACAAGATAGCATGCCGTCGCGGGCACGTGGTCGCGAGGTTTGTGCTAAGTGGCCGTCGCGTCGGAGAGCTCGCCGCGGGGGTCGGGAACGATGGTCGGATCCCACACCACGACCTGGTTTTTGCCGAGCGCCTTGGCCTGATACATGGCCGCGTCGGCGCGGCGCAGAAGCTCGTTTTTCTCGGCATCGATCGAGACGTTGCTGGCGCGGTTCGGCACGTACTGCGCCACGCCGATCGACGCGGAGAGCACGCCGCGGATGTGCACGGGAGACATGCTGAAGCCCCACTCGCGATCGAGGAACGAGGTCGACGAGATCGTGTGGCGCATGTCTTCGCAGACCCTGAGTCCTTCTTCGAGCGAGGTGTCGGGCAGGATCATCACGAACTCGTCGCCGCCGTAGCGCGCGACCGTGGCGTCGCCGTGCTGGACGATGCGCTTCAGCAGAAATCCGACTTCGCGCAGCACCTGGCTGCCCGCGAGATGTCCGTGACAGTCGTTCACCCACTTGAAGCGGTCGAGGTCCATGAACAGCAGCACCGCTTTCTTCCCCGTCTGCCGCGCCTCGGCCAGCGTCTCCGTGAGCCGCACATGGAACCAGCGGTCGTTGTACAGCCCCGTGAGATCGTCCTTCTTCGCCAGCTCGTGCGCGCGCTTCGCCTCGAGCGCGTTCTGCAGCGTGAAGGAGGTGTAGCCGGCGAAGATCTCGAGGAGATTCATGTCGCGCGGCGTGAAGGTTTTTCCCTCGCGGCGATTGATCAGCTCCAGCACGCCGACGACCGCCTTGCCGAGGTAGATCGGCACCGCGACGATCGACGCGGTCTTGTGATTCAGCTGCTCGTCGATGTCGCGATAGAAGTACGAGTCGTCTTCGACGTTCGCGGAGAGATGCGGCTGGCCGGTCTGATAGACGTGGCCGACGATGCCGTGCTGCGCGGAGAGCCGTTTGCCCATCAGCTCGCGGCTCGCCTCGCCGAACGCGGCGATGAAGACCAGCTCGTTGTCTTTGCGCGACGCGACTTTGTAGTACGGGTCGTCGAGCAGAATCGATCCCGACTCCGCCGGTACGAACTCGTACGCGCGCTGCAGGATCTGGCGGAGGACGAGCTCGAGATCGACGTTGTCCTTCAGCGACAGTCCGGCCTTGTGCCTCTCGAGAAAGCGCTCGAGCTGAGGGTTCTCGAGGGAGTGAAACGCAAGCATGGCTGAATGGCCGATTATACGGCCTCGCGTTCTTCCTCCGCCCACGCCTCCACTTCGAAGGAAATGCGGCGGTAGGCGCGCGCGATGGAGCGTTCCCGCCAGAAGTGCGCGAGGAACTCGGTCATGTAGCGCCATAGGAAGACGAAGAGTCCGAGACGGTTGACCTGCCGCACGTGGACGAGCTCGTGGCGCAGCAGACGCTCGGTGGGGGACAGGCGATCTCGCCTGTCCGGACAGGCAGGATTGCCTGTCCTCCACTCGCGAAGATAGATCGTGCGCCCGAGGGTGATGGCCGCGACGTCGCGGGCGAGCCATGGGTGCAGCCACCACGGGTAGCCGACGCGGACCCGCGCGCGCGTCTCGGCGATGGACTGCTGGAGAGCGGGAGACAAGTTCATATGATCCCCGCCATGCGCAGACTGTACCTCACGCTCTCGCTCCTCCTCGCCGTCACCGCCTTTGCCCAGCGCGACTTCAGCACCGTCGAAGTGAAGGCGGAGAAAGTCGCCGGGTCGGTGCACATGCTCACCGGTGCGGGAGGGAACATCGGCGTCTCGGTCGGCGACGACGGGATCGTCATCATCGACGATCAGTACGCGCCGCTCACGCCGAAGATCGAGGCCGCGCTCGAGGCGATCACCAATTCGCGGACATGCTGAAAGGCACGTACGCGGCGGTGCAGAAAGGTGTCGCCGCGGGCAAGACGGTCGATCAGTTGAAGGAAGAGAAGGTGCTCGCGCAGTGGGACTCGTGGGGCGCGGGCTTCATCAAAGCGGATTTCTGGATCGAGACGCTCTTCAAGGAGTTGTCCGCGAGGACTTCTTCAAAGAAAGAGTGAGCTCGAATTTCGCGACCGGCTCGTCTCCCAGTTTGTCCGGCACCGTCGCGGTGACGTGCACCGTCGCTTCCTCCCGCTCCCCCGTCTCGAGCGTGCGGCGCAGCAGTTCCTGAATCATCGGCCCGTCGTTGTTCGTGAACACCACCGCCCCCTCGGCACGTTTCAGGAACTCCGCGCGCAGGTCCTTGAAGATGAAGTTCACCCGCTCGCCGCGCTCGCGCACGAGCTTGAACGCGATCAACCCCGCGGCGACGTCGGCGCCCATGCAGAGAGTGCCGAGGTACATCGCGTGGATGTCGAGACGCCGCGTGATCCAGTTCAGCGGCACGCGCACGACGCAACGGTCGTTCGTCAGCTCCACGATCCGCGGCCGGATCAGCCAGAGCAGGAAGACGTTGCGGAGGGACCAGAGGCGGACCATGGTGGTGGGCTTCATAAGGACCTCGGTTTCGCGGTTACGCAGTCACGCGGTTTCGCGGTGGCTTCTCGTTCGGACCGCGCAACCGCGCGACCGCGTAACCGCGCAACCCTCATTGTTTCTCCGTCTTTCGTCGCCGCGCGAAACTCGCCGTCACCCGGTCATACACCGGATCCGGCAGCTGCCGCATCGCGCGCATGAGCAGCGACATCGTGCGCGGGAACTCCACCACGCGCTTGCCGCGCCCGATGCCGTCGGCGATCACGCGCGCGGCTTTGTCCGGCTGCATGAGCAGCGGCATTTTGAATTTGTTTTTCTCGGTCAACGGCGTGGCAATGAATCCGGGATTCACGATCGTGACGCCGACGCCGTACGGCGCCAGCTCGACGCGGCTGGCCTCGAGGAATGCCTGCATCGCCGCTTTGCTCGCGGAGTACGTCGCGCCGCTCGGCAGTCCTCGCAGTCCCGCGATCGAGGCGATGCCCACGAAACGTCCCGCGCGGCGCTCGACCATGCCGTGGATCACGGCGTCGAAGAGATACAACATGCCGAGGACGTTGACGCGGATGATCTGCTCGGCGTCGGCGACGTTGAACTTCGTCGCGTGGCCGGGGATGCTGATGCCGGCGTTCGCGATCGCGAGATCGAAAGGACCCGTTTTCTCCTCGAGCGTGCGCACCGCGTCGTGCACCGCAGTGTTGTCGGTGACGTCGCATGCGGCGAAGACGACTCGCGTCTTCAGCTCGCGCGCGAGCTCTTCGAGCAGCTCGCCGCGACGCGCGAGCAGCGCCAGCTCGTAACCGCGGCGTGAGAGCTCGCGCGCCAGCGCGAGGCCGATACCGCTCGAGGCTCCCGTGATCAGCGCTCTCATCCGTTATCGAGGGGATGCTAGCACTGGGAGCGATTTGGCTTTACTGTGTACATTCAGGTCTCGTCCAGACCCGGAGGAAAATCCATGAAGCGAATCGTCGTGCTGTCGTTGGTTATTGTTTGCATTGCCGCCGCGGCGACCGCGGCCGGCCGCATCGACCCCGCCATTTCGCGCGAGTCCGTGGGAATGAAGTCGTATCCCGCGCCGCCTCGCCTTGCGGCGGCTGCGAACATCGCCCCCGCGGTGATCGCCGGCCCCGCGGACACGGCGTCCATCGCCGAGGTCCATGCGTGGAACGCGGAAGGACGCCTGCCCTTCCAGAACGGTTTCACGCGAGTGCTGCCGGAGCTCATCTCGGTGCGTCTCACCGGCACGGTCTCGTCGAAGGGCGGACCCGCGGCGCACGCGGGCGGCGTGGTGGCGATGTCCGAGCGAGGAATCGTCTGGAGCGGAAAGTTCCAGATCGATGCGCATCGCGTCCGGCTTCGTCTCGACAACGTGAGACTTCCCGCGGGCGCGGTGCTGTGGGTGTACAACGACGCCGGCAAGCCGATCGCGTTCGACAGCGATCTGCTCGATCCGGACGGAGGCATCTGGGCTCCGAGCGTTCGCGGCGGCGTCATTCATCTCGAGATCGAGACTCCGATGCCGAAGAGCGAGGCGGAAGCGGCGTCATTCGACATCAACCGCTTCGTCGAGCTGATCGCGCTCGAGGCTGTGAAGCCGCAAGGCGCAATCGACGACACGTCATGCCTGCGCGATGTTCAGTGCGAGTCAGCCTCCTTCCTTCACCAGTACAAAACCGGCGTGGCCTATCTCGAGTACATCAAGAACGGCGGCGGCTACGTCTGTTCGGGCGGTCTGATGAACGATGTCGACACCACGACGGTCACGCCGTGGTTTCTGACCGCGAATCACTGCCTCAGCACGCAGGCAGCCGCGACCACTCTGGAAGCGTACTTCGACTGGCGCTATCTGAGCTGCGTCTCCACCAACGCCCCGCTTCCCGAGCCGATGCGCGGCTCGACACTCATCGCGACGAACGCCTCGTCCGACTTCACGTTCCTGAGACTCAGTCAGATCACGGGAACGCACTGGTACTTCGGCTCCGATCCGAACATTCCTGCCGCCGGCACCACCCTCCACCGCATCTCGCACCCCGCACCCGACACCGACGGCGACGGCTTCGGCAACCCACAGCCGCAGCAATACTCCGCGTCGACCTTGTCAGCGACGGTTCCGACGTGCACCGGCGCGGGGCGCCCGGACTTCATCTATTCGACGTTCACCGCGGGGCAGGGAGGCATCTACGGAGGCAGTTCCGGATCGCCCGTATTTCTGTCGACCGGGCACATCGTCGGCCAGCTGCTCGGATTCTGCGGGACCGCAAGCACCATCAACCTGGGATGCGATACCAGTAACAAGATCGTGGACGGCGCGCTCGCCACGACCTGGACGTCGATCAGCCCGTTCCTCCTCGGCTCGGGGACCACGCCGCCGCCCTGCGTACCTACACAGACGGCGCTCTGCCTTAACAACGACCGCTTCAAAGTCGAGGCAACGTTCCAAACCGGCGCCGGACAATCCGGACAGGCAAACGTGTTCAAGCTGACAAACGACACCGGCTATTTCTGGTTCTTTAGTTCCACGAACGTCGAGGCGGTTGTCAAGGTGCTCGACGCCTGCAGTTTCAACCAGCGCTTCTGGGTCTTCGCCGGTGGCTTGACCGATGTCCAGGTGAACGTGACGCTCACCGACACGAAGACCGGCTCCGTGAGGACATACTTTAATCCGCAAGGAAAACCGTTCCAGCCGATTCAGGACACGAGCGCATTCGCGACGTGCCCGTAGATGGAACGCCGACTTCCAGTCGGCCGGTCCGCCGATCTCCGATCGGCGATTCTCCGCGCCGACTGAAAGTCGGCGGACCGGCCGACAAAATGTCGGCGTTCCGTCACTCGCCGATGATTTCCTGGTAGCTGAGCCGTCAGCGCGATAATCGTCGCCAATGCAACGTGACATCGCCGAACGACTCCACGACATCGCACCGCCCGGCTCCTTCGCCGTCCAGCGCTCCGTTCCGGCGGAGGCACTTCGCATCGATGTGACGGGCGCCGGTCCGCTCGATCTGCCGCTCTCGCTGCGGACGGTGTCGAGCCTCCGTGCCGTGGCGAAGCGGTCGCGTTACGGTCTGCGGGACCGGACCGTGTACGACGTGAGAGTGCGGAACAGTTGGGAGATCGCCCGGCGGCGGATCCGCATCGATCAGCACCGCTGGAACGCGACGCTGACTCCGCTGCTCGATGAGATTCGTGCAGGCCTCGGCCTCGCCGAGGACGTCGTGCTGAAGGCGGAGCTGCACAACATGCTGCTCTACGAGCGAGGGCAGTTCTTCGTCTCTCATCAGGACTCGGAGAAGTCCGATGGCATGATCGGGACTCTCGTGGTCACCCTTCCGTCTTCGTTCCGCGGGGGCGAGATGACCGTCGAGCAGCACGGCGAGGTCATGGCTTTCCACGGCAGCCGCACCGCACTGCAACTCGTCGCCTTCTACGCCGACTGCCGTCATGAGGTCCGGCCGGTCACCAGCGGAACGCGCGTCGTGTTGACGTACAACCTCCTGACCAAAGGCGCTGCCACGACGATGCTGCCGCGCATCGAACCGCGGATGCTCGATGCACTCACCGCGGCGTTGCAGCGTCACTTCGATACGCCGCTCGCCGCCAGGTTCGGCGCCGAGGCCGCGCCGCCGGACCGCTTCGTCTATCTGCTCGACCACGAATACACCGCGCGCGGCCTCCGCTGGGATCTCCTCAAGGGTGCGGACGCGGCGCGCGCAACGGCGCTGCGGACGGCGGCCGAACGGCTCGACTGCGAGGTCTTTCTCGCGCAGGCCGACGTGCACGAGACGTGGGAGTGCGAGAGTGAGCCGGCGGAGTGGTATCCGTATCGCCGCCGCTCCTGGCGGGATTCCTGGGATGACTTCGATGACGACTACGACGATGAAGAGAGCAGCGCGGATGACGCGGAGCCGATGCTCTCCGACCTCATCGACAGCGACATCGAGCTGCGAAACTGGGTCGCATCGGGGTCGAAGAAGGCGGCCGCGATCACGTCGGCGGTTCGCGACGAAGAGCTCTGCTACACCCGTCCGTCGGCGGAGATGAGCCCGTTCCAGAGCGAGTACACCGGTTTCATGGGGAACTGGGGTAACACGCTCGACCGTTGGTATCACCGCGCCGCCATCGTGATCTGGCCGCGCGAGCGCACCTTCGTCATCCGCGCACGCGCCTCGGCGTCATGGGCGCTGAAGGAGGTGGTGAGGACGCTGCGCCGCGGAAAACAGCAGGACGCGCGGCGCATGGTGGAGAGTCTTCTTCCGTTCTGGGAGCACACCGCGCGCGTCACGGCCGAGCCGCTCATGCACGACGCGTTACGGGCGGCGGCAGGCGTCGCGGATGCGGTCCTCGCGTCGAACCTCCTGAGCCCTCTTCCGTTGGAGACTTTCGATGCCGAGGCGGCATCGCTGCTGGGTCCGCTCCTCGGGCAATTCGGTCGGCAATGGGGCGAGGAAGTGCTGGGCGCGCTCCCGATCACGCCGGACGACGCGCACAGGCAGTGGCTGGCGATGCTCCCGCGCATTTGCGAGGAACTGTCCTCGGCCGGCGAAGCCGGATGGGCGCTCGCGCGGTGGCTCGCGGTCCGCCAGTGGGAGTGGATCGAGAGCGAGCTGCGCGAGACGGACAAGAACCCGGCGCCCTCCAAAGCCATCGCGGGATTGACCGTGCTCGTTCCACCGCTGCTGGCCGTCCTCGGGAGCACCGTCATCATTGGCGCATTCGATGTGCAGGAGTCGATCATCCAGCAGCTCGCCGCCGTGCGCACGGAACGACGAGTGGACTTCCTCACGACGCTTCTGCGCGCGACGCCGAAACGCGACGCGGACGTCCATTTCGCGCTTCGTCCTGTTCACGAGCTCTGCTCCGAATCGCTCGCCACCTGGCTGAGCGCGCCGCCAAGGGAGCCCGGAGACTGGTCCATTCTCACCGAGCTCGGATGCCGCTGCGAGCGGTGCAGGAAACTCCATGCATTTCTGACCGCGCGCGAACGGAGAGTCTTCGAATGGCCGCTCGCGAAGGAACATCGCGCGCATGTGCATCAGACCATCGAACGGCACGAGCTGCCTCTCGCCCATCAGACGCGCCGCAGCGGCCGTCCCTACACGCTCGTGCTCACCAAGCGCGACGCGTTGTTCGAACGCGACGCGGTGCGAAGGAAACGGTGGTTGAAGGATCTCGAATGGAGCGGCGTGCGTTATCCTAAGCCTCGATGACTGCCTCCTTGCCGCAATCGCATCACGACTACTCGTTCGAGGAGTACCTCACGCTCGAGCGTGACAGCGAGATCAAGCACGAATTCGACGCCGGCGAGATTCTGGCGATGTCCGGCGGAACGTCCCGGCACAGCGCGCTCGCAATGAATGCCGGATTTGCACTGCGCGGCACGCGCCCTGACGGTTGCACCGTATTCCAGTCCGATATGCGGGTCCGAATCGCTGCGACCGGTCGAGCCACGTACCCCGATGTCTCGATGGTTTGCGGCGCGATCGAATACGACTCCGAGGACGCGGCGCGCACCACGATCACGAACCCGGTGCTCCTCGTCGAAGTCCTTTCCGTGACGACCGAGAAAGGCGATCGCGGGAACAAGTGGATGCACTATCAGCGCATCCCTTCGCTTCAGGAGTACGTGCTCGTCAGCCAGGAGCCGCGCATCGAGATCTTCCGCCGCACGCCCTCCGGCACGTGGGAGTACTTCGAAGTGCGCGAAGGCAACGTGCGGCTCGCCACCGGCCCCGCCCTCGATCTCGCCATGTTGTACGCCGATCTTCCGGTCTGAACGGTCAGGAGTTTATCCCGCGCGAAGACGCGGGATCTCTGGTATTCGTGATCGCGACCACGACCTCGCGGAACATGGAATAAGGTGACCAAAATGACTTTCGGTTCCCGACCGCTACTCGCGATCGGCGCGATCTGCGCCGTGTCGATGCCGCTGCTCGGCGATCCCGGCATCCGCGTCTACGCGGGCGGCACCGGCACGCGCTGGAACGCGAGCTTCGCCGAGGATGGACACAATGAGGACTGTCGGACCAGGACTTGCGACAGCGAGGACTTCCTCACTGGAAACCTCGACAGCTCGATCGGTTTCCGGCTTGGGGCCGAGCGCGAATGGCGTCTGCATCCGCGGCTGGCCACCATCGCCGGAGCCGACCTGTCGCTCGTCTCGACGGAATACAACCGCAGCCAGCGGGACATCTGGCTGATCACGCCTGCAGCGTTCGCGGGAGTCGAAGGCGTCTTCGATCCGATGAACGCGTCGCTGCGCGCCGGATGGGGACCGGCAATGACGGATGACGGACGGACGACGAGCTCGTGGTTCGCCGAGACGGCACTCGACTTCGCCGGATCGAGCGGATCGAGCGTGCGTGTGGCGGTACGGCGAACGCAATACAGCGGCTACGCACTGCGGGAGGCGTTTCTCGGTCTCGTCATGGATGACGGACGTCCAACCACCACGCCCTGGACTTACTCATTCGCCGCGGGCATGAGCAGGCCGGGAACCGTGGCGCGCCGCTACCGGCTCTCACGGGCGCCGCTCTGGCGGCATGCGATCGAACAGCAGCACGGCACACGCCACCGCCTCGAATACGGATGGACGAGCACCGCTCACGAATCGTCGGAACGAACGATGTTTCGCGGCGTGCCGGGAAACCGCCGTGGCATCACCATCCCCTCGATCGGGATGTTCTGGGCGCGCGACGGCGGAGCATGGCGTTCCTCGATGTTCAGCTACCGGGTCGGCGCCGAGGCGGCGCAGTGGGATGACGAGTACCTGCTGATCGGCGGCGGCAGCCGTGTGGTCCGCCGCCAGTTCGACATCGCCGTTACCGGGGGGGCGCGTCTGGATTTCGGGATCGATGCTCGTGCGAGCGTCTTTGCCGCGATGGAGTACGCCTATTGGACCGGCCTCCAGCTCGACGAGCTTCGTACGATCATCGGCGTGCGGAGCAAACTGTGAGCCGGCCGACGCCTCGATCACGCGGTGGCTCCGGCTCCAGGATGAAACGGATGAACCGCGAGCAGTTCTTCGGCAGACTGGCGGCGCTCGATGAAGAACGGCTGCGGAAGACGCTCTGGAGCCTCTACTGGCGCGGAACGGAGGTCGTTCGGGAGCGAATCGAAGCCGAGATCGACCCTGACCAGGCGAGCAGCAAAAAGGCGGCGAGTGTCCAGTCTGTCGATCCGGAGCTCGTCCTTGACGATGTGAGGAACTCCGTCGCGCTGGCACGTTCGGGCAGCTACATGGGCGGCGACCGTCGCGTTTCACCACGGGAACGGAGTCGCTGGCGATTCACGTTTCAGCGTCTCGCCGCCGATGCGCAGGCGTGCCTGATGACCGAGGATCCGCGCACTGCGTCGGCCGCCATGGAGGAGTTGATCGATTTTGTGTGCGAGCTGCACGACTACGATTACTTCCACACCGAGGACGCGGTAGAGGCTGCGCGATTCGTGGTCTCAGACGCGGCGGTGATGCTGTGGAGGCGCATCTATGAGCACGACGGGTTCCCCGCATTCGCTTCCGTCGCGGCATCGCAGCTCATTCGATGGGAATCCGCGCATGGCTGGACACGGGGCTTCGGCAGAGTCGCGGAAGCGGAGACATCTCTCGCCAGCGCGATCGCCGGGATGTTGCGAAATCACGACGCGTGGGTCGCTTTTGCAGATCGTTATCTCGAGGCGCTCGACAAGGCCGCCGGCGGCGATGAGCCTGACCGAGAGCATTCCTTTCGGCGGCCGAAGCATGTACGCGAGGACCGTGCCGCCAATCTGTCGGCCTGGCACATGCTGATGTTCGACAAACTCTTCGATCCCGAGACCGAAGACCGGCTGGACCGGCTGTTGACTCATCCGGCACTCGGCGGACCGGAGCTCGCGATTTTCCAGGCCCGTCTGGCGCAGCGGCGCGGCAACCTGGGCCTCGCCCGAAAACTCGTTTCGGCGAGTCTCGAGAAACTGCCGGGCCACCACGCGTTCCTCAACTTCGCCATCGAGATCGATGCTCCTCTCCCGGCACGTGCCCGCCAGATTCACAACGAGAGAGTCAGGGCGGAGAAGCTCGCAGGCAAAACGCACCGCGACGGCTCGTGACGCTGGTCTGTCGCAAAGAGCTCTACATCGCCGTCTTCTTCCTGATGCATGCGATCGATCGCCGGCGGCGGTAGACTGCCGCGCCTATGGCAGCTCCGAGCAGCGGCAAGGCCGTCGTCGCAGCCCTCTTTGGAAACCTGATCATCGCGGCATTCAAATACTTCGCGGCGTGGATGTCCGGCTCCTCCTCGATGCTGGCCGAGGGCCATCACTCGCTGGCCGACACCACGAACCAGGTCCTGCTCCTCATCGGCCTGAAGCGGTCGAAGGCCCCGCCGAGCGAGCGCTATCACTTCGGAACCGGCAAGGCGCAGTTCTTCTGGTCGTTCATCGTGGCCGTCGTGCTGTTCGGCGTGGCCGGCGGACTGGCGATCAAGGGCGGATTTCAGAAGGTGTTTCATCCCGAGCCGATCGTGAACGTCGGTTGGACGTATCTCGCCATCGGCGTCGGCATCTTCTTCGACGGCATCGCGCTGCGCCTGGCGTACCAGGCGCTCCGGCATAAGATGGCGGCCGAAGGGGAGACCAGCCTGCTCCGGGCGTTCCGCGAGTGCACCGACGCGACGATCATCACCGTGCTCATGGAGGACGCGATGGCGCTGATCGGCCTCGCGCTCGCCGGAGCGGGCATCGCCGTGGCCAAAGCGACCGGGTGGTACGCGCTCGACGGCTACGTGTCGATCCTGATCGGGGCGATGCTGATGGTCTTCGCTCTGGTGCTGGCGCTGGAGGTGAAGTCACTGCTTCTCGGCGAAGCGCTGCCTTCGCGCGTGGTGATGAAGATTCGCGCGGCGGTCCAGTCCGAGCCGAAGGTGAGGTCGGTCGTCGACGTCCGGACGATGGTCCTCGGCGCGCAGGAAACGCTGATCGGGCTCGAAGTCGTCTTCGAGCCGGCGGCGACGGTCGCCGATTTGGAATCGGTCATCGATGCCATCGAGCGGCGCATCGCGGCCATCGTTCCCGGCGCGCGCTGCTACATCGAGGCCGAGAGTCTGAAGCGCCCTCTGAACGCAACGCCGGAACCGGCGTAGGTCCGCGCACTCAGCGGCGGCGCGGCTTCGGATCGATCGCGTCGCCGAGGCGCTCCTGCACCCGTCCCGCCGCGCGCCCGGCTTTTCCTTCGATCTTCGCCTTCGAGTTGTCGGTCAGCCGGCCCCAGGCTTCCTTTACGTTGCCCTTGATTTGTTTGACGATGCCCTTGCCGCGATGCTCGGCGGCGGCCTGTTCCCGAGTCTGCGTCCTGCGATTCATGTCGTGGAGCTCCTTTCGTTTGCGCACCCGATCCATAGCAACCGAGGTGCCGTTTTTGCGGACCGGTCGCGGGGGTCAGGATCAAGACCGCGCGGCCGCGTCGCTGCCGCCGCTCAGGTCGTCGCCGACGACGTCCTCCACGTACACCATCTTCACCACCGTCATGATCGCGCCGGCGAGCGGGACGGCCACGAGCAGTCCGAGGAATCCGAAGAGGATGGCCATCACGCTGCCGGCCAGGATGGTCACGATCGGAGGAACGTCGATTCCCTTCTTCATCACGATCGGCATGACGATGTTGCTCTCGAACTGCTGGATGGCGATGTACGCGATCAGAACATAGAGCGCTTTCTGTGGCGAGTCGAAGAAAGCGCTGCCGAGCGCGGGCACGGCGCTGAGGAGCGGGCCGAAGACGGGAATGAACTCCGAGAGCCCGGCGAGCACGCCGAGCGCAACCGCTCCCTTCACGCGCAGAATCATCAGCACGATCGTCGTCACGACGCCGATCACGGCCATGCTCACGAGCTGGGCCGCCATCCATCGCTGGAGGATTCGCGCGATCTCGGACAACACTTCCCCCGCCCGCCTGCGGTGCCGGTGCGGAAAGAGGTGCATCAGGCCGCGCCGGTAGAGGTCGGGCTGTACGGCGATGAAGATGGCCATGAACAGGATCAGCACGATGCCGGAGATCGCCGCGAGCGTCGAGGCGACGAAGGGGAAGAGATATCGCACCGCGCCGCGGAGCTGCTCGGCGATCCGCACTTTCAGCGACCCTTCGTCGGGCGGCGGCGAGCCCGGCGGCCGGCGCTGATCATCCGGCGGCGCGAGCTCGCTGCCACCGACGACCACTGCGGCGAGCGGCGTCCGCTCGAGCCACGCTTCGAGCTTATCGATGGCCGCCGGAAGCTGTACGCGAATCTCCCTGGCCTGGTCGCGGATGACGGGAGAGAGCCACGCGGCGAGCGCCCAGACCACCGCGCCAGCGAGCACGAGGACGAGCACCGTCCCGGCCGGCCGCGGCACGCGCCACCTCTGCAGCACGTCGACGGCGCTGGAGAGCAGAAGACCGAACAGCACCCCGAGGAACGCGGTCAGCATCAGCGCGCGTGCCAGCCAGAAGACGGCCAGCGCGACGATCACACCTGCGCTGATCGACACGGCGATCAGAACGCGCGTGGCGAACCCGCGCTCTCGTGCGCTCACTTCTCGGAATCCCGGGGAGCCACCGTGATGTGTCCCGCGCGCTCCATCACCGCATGTTTGATCCGATCGAGCCGCCCCAGCCCGTGCAGCTCACGGCCGGTGAGGATCTCGTCTTCGTCCGTACCGGCGCTGCGGATGCGGTCGCCGTGCATCTTACCTTGGATCTCCACGGCCGCGCTTCCGGCGGACGACTCGGCGCGGCTGAGCGGACCGGAGCCGAACACCCCAAGGAGGGCCGCCAGGACGAACAGCGCGAACAACACGCGGTCGATCGTCTGTACACGCCATTCACGGTATTGGAAAGTATTGGAAGGTGAGGTCCTGATCGATTTCCGGACTGCCGTTCGCCGTGGGAGGCAGAGTCAGCAAGAGGCGCGCCGACTGCCCGGCGAGGCTGCGGATACGATCCGCGCCACACATCGATGCGCAGCGCCGACGAGCTGCCGGCGCAACGGCGGGCGAAGCCGCCCGCGCTACTCGCCAATGATCTTGATCATGACCCGTTTGTCCCGCCGCCCGTCGAACTCGCCGTAGAAGATCTGCTCCCACGGTCCGAAGTCGAGCGTTCCGTTCGTGATCGCGACCACGACCTCGCGGCCCATGACCTGGCGCTTGTGATGCGCGTCGCCGTTGTCCTCGCCGGTGCGGTTGTGGTGATAGCGCTCAGGGCTCGCGTCGTACGGAGCGAGCCATTCGAGCCAGCGTTTGTAGTCCTCGTGCAGCCCGCGCTCGTCGTCGTTGATGAACACGCTCGCGGTGATGTGCATCGCGTTCACGAGGCACAACCCCTCGCGCACACCGCTCGCGCGCACCTCCGCTTCGATCTGCGAGGTGATGTTGACGAACTCCATGCGGTCTTTCGTGTGGAGGACGAGATGCTTCGTGTGCGATTTCATCTCGGAAAGGTCGATTGCGGCGTGTCGATGACGATGCGATAGGCGATGACTTCGCCCTCTTCGGTCTCGCGGCCGAACACCATGATCTCCTCGCCCGGATGGATGTCTTCGACGCGTCCGGGCCTGCTGAGGCGATCGACGATCGTGAGCGAGTTGTAGCGGATGGGCGGAATGTTCGATCGCTCGCTCACCGGCGGCGCGAGGTAGATGAGCATCTCCGCGGCATCGATCTTCATCACGATGCCGCGAAGCTCCGCCTTTTTGTCCGTCGTCGGAACGGACGACGCGCAGGCGACGAAGATAAAGGTCAGCGCGAGGATGCGTTTCATTTCAGTTTCGGTAGTTTCGCGCGGTTTTTGAACACGTCCGCAAACAAATCGCCGACTTTCGCGAGGCGGCCGGGCATCGTGCGCAGATTGAACTTCTTCGGATCGAGCGACTTCGTGACCTCGCTCCACTTCAGCGGCGCGGACGCCGGTGCGCCGTCGATCGCCCGCAGCGAGTACGGCGCGACGATGGTCTTGCCGTAGCCGTTCTGCATGCAGTCGAGATAAAGCCGCCCGCGGCGTTTGGCAAGGCTCCGCTCGACGGTCATCGTCGGGACTTTCGCCGCGACAGCCGCCGCGATCGAGCATGCGAAGTCCGCCGCTTCTTCGTGCGTGTAGCCGGGCGCGAGCGGGACGAAGACGTGGATGCCGCGTTTCCCCGAGGTCTTCGGCACGCTCGGCAGATCGAGATTTTCGAGAAGGCGGCGAATGACGACGGCCGCCTCGATGGCCTGCTCGATCCCTTTTCCCTTCGCGGGATCGAGGTCGAAGACGATCCAGTCGGGCTCTTCGAGATTCGCGCCGCGAGAGGCCCACATGTGCACGGTGAGCACGGACATCTGCGCGAGCCAGCGCAGTGCTTCTACGCTGTCGACGACGAGATGCTCGACCGTGGCGCGCTTCCCTCCGCGCGTCGGCGTGGCGATGGTCGTCAGCCAGTCCGCCGCTTCGCGTCCGAGGTGCTGATGAAACCAGGAGGGCTTGTCGATGCCCTGATTCCAGTGCTCGAGCGAGAGCGGACGATCCGCGAGCGCGCGCAGCATCGGCTCCGCGACCGCTACGTAGTACGCGGCGACCTGCTCTTTTGTGATCCCGTCGCGGGGGTAGAGGAGGCGGTCGGGGGTGGAGAGGGTCACGCGTGGTTTCCCGGTTTCCCGGTTTCCCGGTTTCCCGGTTTGTTTCCGGGCAACCGGGCGACCGGGCAACCGGGAAACCTCCACCGGCTTCTCCCTCACCACTTCCTTCACCGTCTTGTCATCCCTCAATCCGAGAAACGAAGGATGCCGCAGGCGGTGATCCGAGGTCCACTCCGTGAATGCGACCTGCGCGACGAAACGGGGGCGCACCCAGATCGCGGTCCTGATGCGCGGCACTTCGGTCACCATCGGCTGGGGCACCACGTCCTTCGCCAGCTCGTCCTTCAGCCACACGCGCAGCTTCGACGAGAAACCGGTGCCGACTTTGCCGGCGTAGCGGAGCGCGCCGTTGTCGTACACGCCGAGGTGGAGGGAGCCGATCTCGCGCTCCGTGGCGTTGCTCGGCTGCCAGCCGACGATCGCGAGCTCCTGCTGATGGAGCGTCTTGATCTTCAGCCACTCCTTCGAGCGGCGGTTCTCGTACACCGACGTGTTGCGCTTCGCGATGATCCCCTCCCATCCGCCCGCCGCCGCGTGCGCGAGCGCCTTCTCGCCGGTCATCTCGAGCGTCCGCGCGAGCGCGATTCCCGCGGGCGGCTTAGCAAAGACCTTTTGGAGAATTTTGCGCCGCTCGACGTACGGGCGGCGGCGCAGGTCTTCGCCGTTCAGCCATAGGATGTCGAAGAGGATCATCCGCTCGTCGCCGCCCTGCTGGAGCAGTTGGAATCGCGGCGCGCCCTGCTCGTCGAGCACGACCACTTCGCCGTCGAGCACGACGTCCTTGACCTTGATCTTCTGCAGCGCCACGAACGTGCGCGGAAAGCGCGGCGCGAGATCGAGCTCGTTGCGGCTGAGCATCGCGATCTCGCCGCCGGTGATCGCCACCACCGCGCGGAAGCCGTCGTATTTCAGCTCGTACGACCACTGCTCCTCGTCCTTCGGCGGGGCGTCGGCGAGCGTCGCCAGCATCGGCGGGAAGAAGCGCTTCAGGAGTTGTCGCGGCGTCATGACTGCAGCGGCGGCATCGCGATCACCCGCACTTCATCGAAGCCTTCTTCGAGCGATGGCGGCACGAGCTTCTTCGAGGCGATGTAGATGGCGACGTCGGGCACGCGCGCTTTCCCCTCGCGCAGCCGGTTGCGCGCGACGGCGTCCTTGACCGTCGTTTCGAAAAAGCAGGCCACCACGCGCGCGCCGCGGCTCCTGCCGAGTGCGATCAGCGGCGCGCGCACGGCGGGCGTCGGATTCGTGTTGTCGACGACGACCGAGCGTCCCTCGTTCAGGGCCGCGACGATCATCTCCTGCTGCTTCGCATCCCGGTTGCGCGTGTTTCGCATCAGATCCTTGCTCACATGCACGTGCGTTGCCGCAAACTGCGCGTGGTAGTACGTTGACTTGCCGGAGGCCTGCAGGCCAATGAAGATGACGAGCTCCAACGCCATTCATCCTATTCGATGGTTCCTCGCCGGCGCGCTCGCCGTGCCGCTCTTCCACCAGGTCGTCTTCGCGCTCTTCTACACGATGCAGTGGACGACGCGCGTCCCATTCTCGTTCGAGGCGACGAAACCGTTCGGCGTCCCGCAACTCCTCTCCCTCTCCTTCTGGGGCGGCCTCTGGGGCATCCTCCTCGGACTGCTCCTCGGACTGCTCCTCGCTCGCACGCGCACTGCCCGCGCGTTCTGGAGCATCGCCATCGTCTTCGGCGCCATCGCCCCGACCCTCGTCGCCGGTTTCGTGGTCGCGCCGCTCAAAGCCTCCCCCCGGGCGGCGGCGCGAAGCTCGCGGTGATCGGACTGTCGGTGAATGCCGCGTGGGGCGTGGGGACGGCGGCGCTGTACCGGCTGTTCGACCGCTGGATCACGCGATGAGCCGCGCGTTTCTCGCAACGTATCGTCCGTTGTGCGGAAGTCCACAGGGCCGCGCAGCGATCGCGCGCCATGCGATTCCGCCGTACGTCGATGCATCGTGCCGCCGCGAGCCGGATCTGGAAGCGAGGTGGCCAACGATCAGTGCGCTCTGTCGTGGCGCGAACTTCGCGCCGCGATTGCGGCCGGGCGATCGCGTGGCCTACATGACCACGATCCAGCATGGTGCATGGCGACTCTCCGCGTTGCTCGAGGTGAAGGAGCGGTTCGAGACACACAAAGAAGCAAAGGCGTGGCACGAGGCGCGCGGGCTTGCACTTCCGAGCAATTGCATGACGCGCGGCAATCGTCCGATTCCGCTCGACCGAACGGACGGTTGCGGTGGTTGCCATTCTTCGCGCGAGCTCGCCCAGCGTGATGCGGTCTACGCTGAACGTGCACTCAGATTCGGCGTGATGTTGCTGTGCAAGCCGCTGTTCATCCAGCTCCACTCGCCTCCGGTGATCTCTCGCGAGGACTGGATCGCGTGGAACGGCCGTGTCCCCGTCACGCGCACACCGCCGCAAATCTCCGAACGACTCTGGGATCGCCTCACACACCTCGGATACGATTGCAGGAAGAGGACGCGATGACGTACGACGACGACAAGGCCCCCATCGCCATTCCGCTCGATCAGCTCAAGCAGCTCGCGATGACGGTGGCGCAGGAGCTTTCCGCCGCGGCGGCTGCCATGCCGGATGCGCCGATCGCGGGGACCGGCGGCGGATCGCTGCATCGGAAGCTGCCCGACGAGTTGCGCGACGGATTCATCGACGTTCGCGCGGCTCTCTTTCAGCGTGGCATCATCGATCCCGTGCTCGTGCGCTTCGACACCGCGACCGTGTCGCAGGCCTCGACGCAGGAATTGGCGACGCGGCTCGCGGCGGTGGCGGAGAGTCTGTAGCTACGCCAGGCGACCCGTGATCCGCAGATAGCACTCCTCCGCTCCGATCACCTGCACGCGTCCGTCCTGCTCCCATTCGCGGAAGCGCGACTGCACGCGCGGATGGCGGAGCTGGCGCTCGTCGCCGAAGTATCCGAGGAGGAGCGAGCGCGAGACCGACGTCACGCCGCGCGAGCGGATGCGCTCCATGCCGACGAGCAGCGCATCGAGGCGGTACTCGATGTCCTGATCGAGCAGCTCGCCGTCCTCCGGTTTGTGCACCGCCGCGCCGAGTCCGAGAAAGCTCTCGAACGGCATCGGGTGGAACTCTTTCACCCCGCGCGCGCGGATCTCTTCGTCCGGCATGTCGTCGGCGAGCGCGAGGCCCGGGATCTCGGTCCCGACACCGTCGATTTCCCAGCCGATCCAGCGCTCCTTGCCGAGGAGCGCGATGCGCTGGATGTAACGGGCCATCATGATTACCCTAAGGTTCCCAAGCAGTTCCGCCCGTGAGGCGTGTCACGTGAGCGTTACGATCTTGTAGCACAGGTCAGGCCGGACGGAATGCTACGCTGCCGCCGCAGCACTCTCAAAAACGGAAACGCATGTTCGAAACGGTCGTCCCGGAAACGGTCGCCCCGCGCAGCCGGAAGCTGTTGTACGAAACGCTGCCGCTGTCGGTCTTCGTCCATTTCCTCGCGGCCGGCGGACTGCTCATCCTGAATGTCTGGGACGTCGGGTTCCCGATGCAGTCGCCGAAGATGTACGCGGCCTACTCGCTCGTCGAGCCGCCGCCGCCACCGCCGCCTCCCCCGCCGCCGCTCGCGCCGAAGCAGATCGTGCAGGCCGCGCCGAGAGTTCCGATCAAGCTTCCGCTCGTCGCGCCGACGATCATCCCCGACACGATACCCGTCATCAGCCAGATCGAAGAGCCGCCGCCGCCGGTCATCCCGGTCGTCACGGAGACCGCGCCGTTCGACGCGGGCGTCGAAGGTGGTGAAGAAGGCGGCGTGATCGGCGGCATCGTCGGCGGACTGAAGGCGCAGCCGCTGCCCGACCTCGTGAAGATCGAGCGCGATCTTCCGCTGCCGATGGGCTCCGTCTCGCAGGAGTTCCCGACGTATCCCGAGTACGCGCGCACGCGCGGATGGGAAGACGTCGTCGTCGTGCGCTACCTCATCGGGAAGAACGGCAAGGTGAAGGAAGTGACGGTGATCCAGCCGCCGCAGCGCGACGAGTTCGCGCGCGCCGCCGTCGAAGCGATCCGCCACTGGAGGTTCCATCCCTTCCGCGATGTAAACGGCGAGGCGAAGGAAGTCGTGCACGAGCTCACCGTCGAGTTCAGGATCTTACGGCGCGCGGGAGTGCGATGAGGGTTACGCAGTTACGCGGTTGCGCGGTGAGGCACTGCGAAACCGCGCGACCGCGTAACCGCGCAACCCACACGGCACTGGCATTCCCTTCGCACTAACCCCGCTCGCTCCTGGGAAGTCAACCAGGGTCGCTGGCGAAGCGAAGCGCGCCGATAATCGCAAGGGCGGTCGGTGCGCTTCTTTTTTGCGCGCGTGTCGATGCGCGCGGCCTCCGAAAAGTGTTGCCCCGTTGCCCGGTCGCCCGGTATCCCGGTGCTTCGCTTCTGCCGGGTAACCGGGCAACCGCGCAACCGCGCAACCCGTCGCCGCGGCATAGCGAGGCGGACGAGAATTCCGCGTTAAGTGTGCGAATCTATTGTGCGGCGCGATTACGCTCTCTGCGCTGCTGATCGGGCGATGCCAGCAGCGCTTTTGCCATATCCTCGAATTTGGATTCAACCTGACGAGCATCGGTAACAACCGACTTTATTCGAATTTGCAACTCCCCGCCTACAGTCCCGCCGTAACGCGTCACGAGGTCGCGAAAAACTTCGTCGATATGTGCAACCATGGCCTCAAGCTCTCGCTGGAATTCATCAACCAACACCTGGACTTCCTGAACGTTCGGTCCAGCTCTACGCTCAAGCAGCCGCGCAACGTGATCAGCGGCTGTCTCCGCGTCCTCGACGACTACGTCCGGTCCTTCCCCGTATCCACCGTCAGGTCCAGCGACTCCGAATCCAACTTCAGGACGCCACTCTACGGAAGCAGAGTGTCCCTCTCGCTCGACGTCTATCCACCAAGCACCATCTGGTGAACTTGGGGCGTCAACGCGGATGTTCGCACCCGTCAGGCGGCGGTGAAGTTCAGTTTGTAGTTGCTCTAGTGGTGCTGCTACCGATCCCATACGTACCTCCCGTTGCGGCCAGCCTTGCGAAAGAGAACGTCGCCAGCGAGGCGACGGATTTCGATCGCGCCATTTTGAGCAATGAAGGTGTTGTGCCCACGGCTTCGATACCGCGTAACCCAAGTGTATTCAGGCACATCGCGGCGACTGTCTTGCTGCGGTGGATACATCCGCCCGTCGGACATCCATTTGCTCGGGTCGGCTGGAACATCTGTCATCTCGTCTTCCACCGCGGCGAGAGTAACCGCAATCAACTCCAGTGCCTCGCTTTCGGATCCCGCCGGAGAAGCCAAGGCTAATCGCCTCAGGAACTCGCGAAGCCTCTCATCTTTTGAAGCCGCCACAACGCGTTCGAAGGTACCACGTCAAGGTATACGGATCGTCGCCGCCTACCTCCACACAGGAGCCGACGGCGGGCTGGCCGTCCGGCCCGCCGGCCGAGCCGGCTCGGGAACATCGTAGCTGGACGGCGGCACGCCGGCCTGCACATCGCGCCGCCGTCAAAAGCGTTTGTGGCGCGGCAGCCGCCGCGCCGCTCCATGCGCGTGACGCCCGCCGCAGCTCAGTGTGAGGCGATCTGCGTTATTCTCCCGCCGCCATGGATGACGCACTTGCCACGATCTACACGGCGCACGTCACGATTCAGAAACTGCGGCACGATCGGGCGCTCGCCGAGGGGAAGTTCGACCACGCGGCGATCTTCTCGGGCGCGCTGCACTACCAGTTCGTCGACGACATGCCGTATCCGTTCAAGGTCAACCCGCACTTCAAGTCGTGGGTGCCGGTCACGGACAACCCGAACTGCTTCGTCGTCTACACGCCGGGACTCAAGCCGAAGCTGATCTACTGGCAGCCGGTCGACTACTGGCACAAGGTCGCGGAGAAGCCGGCCGAGAAATGGGTCGAGAAGTTCGACCTCGTCATGATCGCCAACGCCGACGAAGCGAAGGCGTACCTGCCGCAGGGACGCATCGCGTTCATCGGCGAATGGGACTCGCGCTTCGCCGGATGGGGCGACCTCACGCCGAACTCCGTGGCGGTCGTGAACAGTTTGCATTTCGACCGCGCGTGGAAGACCGAATACGAGATCGAATGCCTCCGCCGCGCGAACGCGCGCGGCGCGCGCGGACATCGCGCCGCCGAGCGCGCCTTTCGCGAAGGGAAGTCGGAGTACGAGATCCACCTCGACTACCTCGCCGCTTCCGATCACGTCGACGAGGAGCTGCCCTACGGAAACATCATCGCCCTCAACGAGAACGCGGCCACGCTCCACTACTACCACCACGGCCGCACGCGCATCGACGAGGCGCGGCTCTGGTCGTTCCTCATCGACGCCGGCGGATCGTACAAGGGTTACGCGAGCGACATCACCCGCACCTGGTCGCAGCGGAAGGACGAGTTCCAGGAGCTGATCGACGCGATGGATGCCATGCAGCTCTCGCTCGTCGATGCGATCCGCCCGAACACGAACTATCCCGACATCCACTTCCTCGCCCATCGCGGCGTCGCCGAGCTGCTCGTGCGCTTCGGCTTCGCGCGCGACATCGATGCGGACGGCATCGTCGAGCGCCGCATCAGCAGCACCTTCCTCCCGCACGGCGTCGGCCATTACCTCGGCCTGCAGGTGCACGACGTCGGCGGCTTCATGGCCGATCGCGCCGGCAACACGATCCCGAAGCCGGAAGGCCACCCGTACCTCCGCCTCACGCGCGTCGTCGAGACAGGGCACGTCTTCACCATCGAGCCCGGCCTCTACTTCATCGACTCGCTGCTCGCGGAGCTGCGCGCGAGCGAGAACGCGAAATTCATCAACTGGGAGAAGACTGGCGCGTTCCGCAAATACGGCGGCATCCGCATCGAGGACAACGTCCTGGTCACGGAGACGGGACACGAGAACATGACTCGGAACGCATTCGCGCATGTGGCCTGACTTCGCCAGCACGCGCGAGCTCTCGTCGGTCCTCGACGTTCTCGGCGCGATGATCACCCCGGCGGTGCTCATCCTTGCCTCGAGCTCGCTGATGATCACGACCTCGAATCGCTCGATCCGCTGCGTCGACCGCGTGCGCGAGCGGGCGGCGGAGCTCGAAGAGCTCGGCACCGCATCGGATGAGATCACGGAGCGGAAGCGCAAGCACCTCTATGCGCAGCTCGAGATCAACACGCGCCGCGCGCGCCTGCTGCAGCATGCGATGTCGCGGCTCTACCTCGCCATCAGCCTCTTCATCGCCACGAGCGTGGCCATCGGCATCGTCGCGCTGCTGCACGTCGACGTCGGCTGGATTCCGATTTTGCTCGGACTCTTCGGTGCCGGACTGCTCTTCTCCGCGAGCGTCTATCTCATCATCGAGTCGCGGCTCGCGCTCGCGACGACGTACGCGGAGATGGACTACATCGCGCGGCACTACATGAGTTGATGGACCAGCAGACTCTCGTCGATCTCGCGATGTTCGGGCTGGCCGGCTTCATCGCGCAGATGATCGACGGCATGTGCAGCATGGGCTACGGCGTGAGCGCGACGTCGCTGCTGCTCACGTTCGGAGTCGCGCCGGCGGCCGCGAGCGCGAGCGTGCACACCGCCGAAGTCGTGGCCACGGGCTTCTCCGCGTACAACCACTGGAAGGTGAAGAACGTGGTGTGGGAGTTCACGCGGAAACTGCTGATCCCCGGCGCGATCGGCGCGATCCTCGGCGCGTATGTCCTCACGCGGATCCCGGGCGACGCGATCAAGCCGTGGGTCGCCGCGTATCTGCTGGTCATGGGCCTCGTGATTCTCTACAAGGCCTTCCGTCCGCGCCCCACCGCCGAGCCGCACGCGCACATCGTCCCCCTCGGGCTGGCGGGCGGCTTCTTCGACTCGATCGGCGGCGGCGGCTGGGGACCGATCGTCGCCGGCACGCTGCTCGCGCGCGGGAACACGCCGCGTACGACGATCGGCTCCGTTGCGTTCGCGGAGTTCTTCGTCACGGTCGCCTCGTCGGCAACGCTGCTGCTCACGATCGGCGTGTCGAACTGGGTACCCATCGCCGGCCTCGCCCTCGGCAGCGCGATCGCCGCGCCGATCGCCGCGCGGCTCACGGGACGGATCCCCGCGAAGCCGCTGATGATCATCGTGGCGCTCGTCGTGATCGCGCTGAGCGTGCGGACGATCGTGCGAACGCTGTAGCGCGGGCTTCCAGCCCGCCGTCGCGGCGGCGTCCCGCGCCGGCGCTCTTCGTCACTCGCCGGCTGGAAGCCGGCGAGACGGCGGGCCGGAGGCCCGCGCTACATGCCGCGCAGATCGCCGCGCGGCTCACGGGACGGATCCCGGCCAGGCCGCTGCCAGCGACACGGCGTCCTGGAAGGCCGCGCTACAAAACGGAACGCCGACTTTCAGTCGGCCGGTCCGCCGATCTCCGATCGGCGTCAAAACCCGCCGACTGGAAGTCGGCGTACCGACCGACAGAATGTCGGCGTTCCAGGACCGTTGTCCCCACGCCGAATGCGTTGTGGCGCGGGCATCCTGCCCGCCGTAACGCCGGCATCCTGCCGGCGACCTCGCTGGCTGAAAGATGATCATCGTGGCGCTCGTCGTGATCGCACTGAGCGTGCGGACGATCTGGAGTGCGGCGACGCCAGTCGCCGCACTCCAAAACGCTTCGCGATCAGACCGAGCGAGCGTTCCAGCAGCGCCGCGTTCTCCTTCTTGTTCGTCCACGTCGAGCGTCCCGACGGGTGCGGGAGCACGATCACGTCGAACGTGTGATCCGCGCGGGTCGCGCGATGCACGCGACCGACGGCGTGCTTCAGTTCGGCGATGCCGAGGAGCTGCTTCGAGGCGAGGGTGCCGACGGCGATGACCAGCTCGGGACGCAGCAGGCGCAGCTCGCGATCGAGATGCGCGGCGCAGTTCGCGATCTCCGCGGCGTCGGGCACGCGATCGCCGCCGTTCTTCGCATCGCGTCCGGGAAAGCAGCGGATCACCGCGGCAATGTGCACGCGCGCGCGGAACTCCTCCTCGGAAATGAACGGCTCGAACCAGGAGAACAAGCGCTTCCCCGCCGTGTACGCGAACGGACGCCGCTGCTCGGCCTCGCGCGGGCCGGGAGCCTGGCCGACGAGCATCACGCGCGCGTTCGCGACGGCGCCCGTGACCGGCTCGCCGATGACGTTCGAGCAGGCGCGGCAGGCGAAGAGCGTTTCGAGATGAGCTGCAAAGTCGCGGTTCATACGTTACGATCAACAGCGAACAATGCGGCGCGCCCAAATCGTCCTTCTCCTCGTGCTTTTCCCCGTGGCTGCCCAGGCGTGGACTCGCGCCTCCGACGAGCGCATCGCGAAGAAGGCCTCGGCGCTCGCGCCCCCCGATCTGCGCATCGTGATCGAGCGTTTCGAAGCCGAGTACAAGCGCGGCATCGAGCGCGCGCAGGCGGACGAGGCAAGCGGAACGCATCACTTCTTCGTCCTGTCGCGCGAGGGCCGGCTGCGCGAGCGCATCGAGCGCGAGACGCGCGGCGCGATCGAGATGATCCGCACCGGCGAGCCGATGGCTCTCGTCGTCGAGCGCCTCGGCATCCTCTCCCATCTCGTCGCCGACGCGAACAATCCCTTTCACGTCGCGAACGACGACTCGCGGCTCGCCGCGTCGCACAACGACTTCGAGCAGTACTTCGAGCGGCGCCTGGCGAAATTTCCGACCGTGTTCTACGGACTCGAGCCGCGATTTCAGCTCTCGTCGTATCTCGACAAGACTTTCACGCGCACGGCGAAGTTCTATCCGCTGATGGCCGAGGAGTACTTTCGGGGCGGCGAGCAACGGAGCTCGCGCGACTTCGACGATCGATCCACCGCGTTTGGGGTCGCGTCGATCTGCTACTCGCGCGCGGTCACGGACCTCGTGAACCTCTACTACTACATCTGGAAGGAAGCCGGCGGCGACGTCCGCACCGCCGTGGCGATGCGTCGCGGCAATCTGCTTTTGAATGCACATTGAACGCGCCATCCTCTCCGTCTCCGACAAAACCGGCATCCTCGATCTCGCGCGCGCACTGAGCGCGAAAGGCGTGGAGATCCTCTCCACCGGCGGTACGGCGAAGCACCTCGCCGGCGGCGGCGTGCCGGTGACGCCCATCGCGCAGTGGTCCGGCGCGCCGGAGATCCTCGGCGGACGCGTGAAGACGCTCACGCCGAGAGTGTTCGGGGCGATCCTCCACGACCGCGCGAACGCCGCTCATGTCGCCGACGTCGAACGGCTCTCGATTCCGCGCATCGATCTCGTGGTCGTGAACCTCTATCCGTTCGAGGCGACGATCGCGAAGGAAGGCGTCACGATCGACGAAGCCATCGAGCAGATCGACATCGGCGGTCCGTCGATGCTCCGCGCGGCGGCGAAGAATCATCACCACGTGCTGCCGCTCTGCGATCCGTCGCTGTACGGAGAGTTTCTGCGCGAATTCGAGGCCGGCGCGATCGGCGACGCGTTCCGCCTCCGCTGCGCGATCACGGTGTTCGAGAAAACCAGCGCGTACGACGCGGCGATCAGCGCGTTTCTGGAGGGCGGACGTCCCGTCCGCCAGGCGGACGGGACGTCCGCCCTCCAGCTCAATCTCGAGAGGTTCCAGGACCTCCGCTACGGCGAGAATCCGCATCAGACCGCCGGCTTCTACGTGCGCGCGGGCGAGCGCCCGTTCGAACAGCTGCAAGGGAAAGAGCTTTCGTACAACAACCTGCTCGACCTCGATTCAGCGATGCGTCTCGCGAACGCGTTCGGCGAGCCGGTTATCGCGATCATCAAACACACGAACCCCTGCGGCGTCGCACGTCGCGACTCGCTCGCCGATGCGCTGCGCGCCGCGATCGAGTCCGATCCCGTCTCCGCGTTCGGCGGGATCATCGGCGCAAACCGCACGTTCGACGCCGAGTCAGCGAGCACGATCGCCGACATGTTCCTCGAAGTGATCGTCGCACCCGATTTCGACGACGAGGCGCGAGCGATTCTCGCGAAGAAGAAAAACCTGCGACTCGTCACGTGGAGGACAGGCAATCCTGCCTGTCCGGACAGGCAGGATTGCCTGTCCTCCACCCAACTCCGCTCCGCCGCCGGCGGCATCCTCGTCCAGTCCGAGGACCGCGTCTCCCCGCGCGACACGTGGCAGGTGGTCACAGAGCGCAAACCAACCGACGACGAAATGCACGCCCTCGAATTCGCCTGGATCGTCTGCGCGCACGTGAAATCGAACGCGATCGTGCTGACGCGTGCCTCGCAGTCCGTCGGCATCGGCGCGGGTCAGATGAGCCGCGTCGACGCGGCGAAAGTCGCGATCATGAAGTCGATCCTCCCCGCGGAAGGCTCCTTCGCCGCGTCCGACGCCTTCTTCCCCTTCCGCGACGGCCTCGACATCCTCGCCGGCGCCGGCGTGCGCGCGGTGATCCAGCCCGGCGGCTCGGTGCGCGACGCGGAAGTGATCGCCGCCGCGAACGAGCGCGGGATCGCGATGGTGTTCACGGGCGAGCGCCACTTCCGGCACTGACGTGCGGAGCGCGATGCTACGATCGCCCTCGCAATGCCCAAGGCCTCCGACATCAAGCTGATCGTCTCCGACATCGACGGCGTCTGGACCGACGGAAAGATCATCTACGCCGGCGATCGGACGGAGATCAAGCAGTTCAACGTCCGCGATGGGCTGGCGGCGAAGCTCGCGCAGCGTGTCGGAGTCACGGTCGCGCTGCTGACGAGCCGGCGCTCGTCCGCGGTCGAGCGGCGCGCGCGCGAGCTGGGGATCGCCGAGGTGCGGCAGGGGGCGGCGAACAAGCTCGAGGAGATGGAGCGGCTCGCGCAGAAGCTCGGCGTCACCTTCGACGAGATTCTCTACGCCGGGGACGATCTTCCCGACCTCGCGCCGATGACGCGCGTCGCGATCTCCGCCGCGCCGTCCGACGCGTCGCCGGAAGTGCGCATCGCGGCGACATGGAAGCTCGAGACCGCCGGCGGCGCGGGCGCGTTCCGCGAGCTCGTCGAGCGCCTGCTGCGCGAGCGCGGCGACTGGGATGGCCTCGTTAGGGAGTTCTCGATTGGCAAGCCCGAAGCTACGAGCATTTAGATCGCGTGTTCTCTATCGCGGCCTGGTCGTCGTCACGGCCATCGGGCGCAGGATTCCGCTTCGCGTCGGCCAATTCCTCGGCCGCCGCATCGGCAATCTGGCCTACTACGTCGCCCGGCGCGAGCGCAGGAAAGCGCTGCGCCACATCGCCATCGCCTTTCCGGACTGGAGCGAGGCGCAGTCCAGGGAGACGATTCGGGCGATGTTCCGCCACTTCGGAATGTCGCTCTTCGAGCTTGCCTGGCTGCCGAACATGAACGAGCGGCGGCGCGAAGAGACCACGATCGTCGAGGGGATCGACCGCATTCTCGAGCTCCTCGACTCAGGCCGCGGAGTGATTCAGTTCACCGCGCACTGCGGAAACTGGGAGTGGCTTGCGTACTCGCTGGGAACATACGGCCGGCCGGTGAGTGTGCTGCATCGCGAGCGCGATAATCCCGACATGAACCGCTACATCATCGACTTACGCGGCAGCGCGGGGGTGCGGACCATCGGCCGGGGCTCGACCAGCTCCGCGAAGGAGATGATTCAGGCCATTCGCAAAGGCGGCATGCTGGCTTTTGTGCTCGATCAAAACATCCGCACCGAAAGCGTGAAGGTGCCGTTCTTCGGAGTGCCCGCACCGACGCCGGTCGGTCCGGTCAAATTCGCGATTCGCACCGAGGCGAACATCTCCATCTCCTACATCCATCGAATGCCCGACGGCCGTCATCACGCGGTCTTTCTCCCGCCGATTCAGTGCCACAAAGATGACGATCCGATCGAGCTCGCGGCGCGCATCACCCGCGCCTACGAGGAGCACATCCGCCGCAATCCGGAGCAGTGGGTGTGGATGCACGACCGCTGGAAAGAGCGGCCGATGTGGGATGTCACCGAGCAGGAGAAGTCGCGCCGAGGGGCCACTCTCCCCGAAGAAAGTGCCGAATCGAGCCGAACACCGTGACCGGCTCGTCGAGCCACGACGCGTGCGCGGCGCCTTCGATCGTCAGAAGGCGCGCGTCGGGGAGCGTTTTTGCCCAATCCACGCCTGACGCGTAAGGCGCGTTGCGGTCCTTCGTGCCGTGGATCGTGAGCACGGGCACCTTCACCTTCTGCAACTGCTCCGGCGTGATCGTCAGTGCGTCGATCGACTCGAAGAGCTTTTTGAAGTGCGGCATGATGTTCTCGCCCCACTCGTTTTCGTGCTCGCAGAATGAGAGATCGAACTTCGCCGCGTTCTTCGGATCGCCGACGAACGTCACTTTGAACACGTCCCAGAAGGCGATGCACTGATCGCGCGGGGACGCCTTCGGATCCACATTCTTCTGCGCAGCCGCGAAGGCCGCGGCGGCCTCCGGCGCGGGCTCCTCCGGCAGGTGACGGAACGGTCCCGGATTGATCTGTACGACGCGCGTGACGTGCTCCGGATGCTCGAGCGTGTAGAGGATCACCATCAGTCCGAGATACGAGTAGCCCGCGGGAACGAATCGCTCGACCTTGAAATGCCGGCGCACGGCCTCGAGATCGCGCACGTCCTGCTGGATCGTCCACGTGCCCGCGTCCTTCGCGCGTTGCGACTTCCCGCGATTGCGCATGTCGTACGTGATCACCGTCGCGATGTCGGCGAACTGCCGGAACTCGCGGAACAACACGTTGTCGAGCGGGACGATGAGCGTGATCGGGCCGCGGCCGATCTTTCGGTAGTAAAGCTTCACGCCGTCATCGGCAGCGACGAATCCTTCCTGGACGGGCGCCGCGATCTCCGCATTGCGAACTTCTTCGATGGCGCTGGAGGCGAACATGGGCATGCTGAGGGCAAACGTGAGAACGAGCGCTGAGAGTCTCATCGCAACATCATAGGAGGGCGGACGTCCCGTCCGCCTTCCAGGGGCGGACGAGACGTCCGCCCTCCTATCGGCGGAAAAGGTTCTTCAGAATGAATAGCGCGTTCGCGGGGCGTTCAGCGAGCCGCCGCATCAGATACGGATACCACTCCGTGCCGAACGGGATGTAGACGCGCATGCGCCAGCCGTCGCGCACGAGTTGTTCCTGCAGATCGCGCCGCACGCCGTAGAGCATCTGAAACTCGAACGCGTCCGGCGCGATGTTCTCGCTCCGCGCGAACGCGAGCGTGGCGTCGATCATGGCCGGGTCGTGCGTGGCGATGCCGTGGTACACGCCGCTCTTCAGCAGGATCTGCATCAGCTTCACGAAGTTCGCGTCGACGTCTTCCTTCGCCTGATACGCGATCTCCGCCGGCTCCTTGTACGCCCCTTTGCACAGCCGGATCCGAATCCCCTCGGCGCACAGCTCCCGCACATCGCGCTCGCTGCGATGGAGGTACGACTGAATGACCGCGCCGACGTGCCCCGCGTTGCCCGCCTGCCGATGCAGCTCGCGGACGACGTCGAGCGTCTTCTGCGTGTACGGCGAGCCTTCCATGTCGATGCGGACGAAGTTGTTCTGCCGCGCGGCGTGCGCGACGACGTCGTTGGCGATTCCGCGCGACACGTTCTCGTCGACGTCGAGCCCCATGTGGGTGAGCTTCAGACTGACGTTCGCATCGAGCTTGCGCCCGGCGATCGCGTCGAGGAGATCGTGATAGAGCTGCGCGCTGTGCCGTGCTTCGTCGAGATTGGTGACGTTCTCGCCGAGGTTGTCGACGCTGACGCTCATGCCCTTCGCGGTCGTCGCGGCGGTCGCGGTCAGCGCATCGTCGACAGACATGCCGGCGACGAAGCGGCTCGACAGCCTGCGTCCGATGGCCGAACGCTCGGCGATGGCGCGGAGGAAACGGTTTTCGGAGAGGGCGATGAAGAATGCGCGGAACATGCGGCGGCGCGCATTCTACACGCGAGGACGGGCGTTCCTGCCCGTCCGAACAGGCACGACTCAAATCGCTTTTGCGACCGCAACCGCGCAGACGCGCGAGGCTCCGGCGTCACGCAATGCGGCCGCGCAGGCGCGGAGCGTCTCGCCCGTCGTGGAGATGTCGTCGACGATCAGAATCGCGCGCCCTTTCGCGCGCGTCGAGGCGGCAAAGGCGCCGTGCACGTTGGCGGCGCGCTCGCGCTTCGGCAGCGACGACTGCGTCGCGCCGCCGCGCCGTCGCGTGAGCAACCGCATGTCGCAGGGAACGCCAATGCGCCGCGCGAGCGCGCGGGCGAGCAGCTCGGCCTGGTTGTAGCCGCGCTTCCGTTCTTTCGCGCGCTGCATCGGCACGGCAACGAGAGCGTCGAAGTCGCGATCGCGCAGCGTGTCATCGACCAGCGCGGCGAGCGCGTCGTCGAGAAAATCGTGGCGCTCGAATTTCAGCGCGTGCAGGACGCGCTCGAGGGACCCGCGGTACTCGCCCCAGGCTTCGCACCATTCGAGCGGAAGCGGGTTGGTGAGGCAGGGGATACAGAGGCTGCGCGGTTGCGCGGTTGCGCGGTCTCCCGGTTGCCCGGTTTCCCGGTTGTCCGGTAACACCGGGATACCGGGCAACTGGGCAACCGGGCGACCCGGAAGAGGCAACGCACACGAATCGCACTTCGCGTTCTCGATCTTCGGCAACTCCGCCCAGCACGTTGCGCAACACGACGCCGTCCGCGATTCCCAGGACAGCTCGCGATCGCAGGCCACGCACCACGACGGCAGAACGATTCCCAGCGCCTCGCGTCCAAGGAACGTCAACGCGCTGGAGCCTGTCCTGAGCAACGCCGAAGGAAGCCTGCTCTGCACGCGCACATTGTACGAGAGGCCAGGAGTGACACCGATGCACCCTTCGCATATAGTCGAGACCATGAGACGAGCCCCGCTTTTTCTCGCGCTGATGCTGCTGTTCAGCGCATTTCCCGCCTTCGCGCAGCAGACCGAATTCGGCGTCATCGTCGGCGGCAGCCGCCGCTTCATCGACAAGGACGCGCTTCCCGGACCCGATCCTCGGGACAACATTCTTTCGAGCGAGTTCTCGTTCTCCAACACGTCCGTCGACCTTTACTGGGGAATCTCGCTGGACGAAGACACGACGCTGAAATTGAAAGCGGGCTCGATCGAGACCGAAGTGGCCGAGGGCTTTCGCACCGATCCGAATGGAGATCTGCTGCGCAACGACGTCGAGGGCGAAGTGCAGCACCTCGATGCATCGGTCGAGTACCGGTTTTCGGAGGCGTACGGGAAGACGGGACTCTTCGGCGGTGTCGGCTTGTACCGCTTGTCGGGCGAAGGCATCAAGTCGACGCAGAGCTTCGGCTGGCACATCGGCATCAACGCCGACTTCCCCATGACGCGGCGCTACGGCTTCGTGGTCGAGTCTGCCTATCACTGGACGCGCGCCGCGCACAGACCGGGCTACCTGACCGTCGGCGGCGGACTGCGCATCGCCTTCTGATCTGGCAACGCGATTGCTCCCCTTTCTGCGGTTGCAACCGCAACCGCAAGAAGGAGGCAACATGGCCCAGGATCGCAATCAGAAGTCCGGCCCCGGCTCGCGCCACGTGCGCGACGTGATGACGCCGAATCCGGAGTGCGTGACCGAGCGCGACGACATGAATCGCGTCGCGCAGATCATGAAGGAACAGGACACCGGCGTCGTGCCCGTCGTCGACGGGAAGAAAGTCATCGGACTCATCACCGACCGCGACATCGTCGTGCGCGGTCTCGCGGAAGGAAAAGATCTCGCGACCTGCCGCGTGAACGAGCTGATGACCAGGCACGTCCGCTCGGTGCGCGACGACGCGCCCGTCGACGACGTGCTGTCGCTGATGAGCGGCGCCGAGGTGCGCCGCATCCCGGTGGTGAACGCCAACGACGAGCTCGTTGGCATCGTGTCGATGGGCGACATCGCCACGAACACGAACAAGGAAGAGAAGCTCGGCAAGACGCTGGGGGACATCAGCGAGGCGCCGCCGAACAACTGAGTTCCCCGGTTGCCCGGTCACCCGGTTTCCCGGTTTCCCGGTTGCCCGGTGGTTTTGCCGGGCAACCGGGAAACCGGGCAACCCGGAATGCTCCAACCTACTACCCCCGTTTCACCGCGCGTGAAACGCACTCTTCTCCTCTGCACGCTCGCTCTGTCCACCCCCCTGTTCGCGATCGACGTCGATCCGAAGCTCGACAAGCTCGTGCGCGAGGCGCTGCCGGTGTGCGGCGAGGCGACGATCAGCTATCAGGAGTTGCCGTTCAAGCTCCTGCCGCGTTTCACCGGCGCGCTCGTCAGGATCGAGAGCGAGCGGCCGTCGTGCGAGGGGCAGTACAGCGCGGTGCTCTCTCCCGCCGGGCGTTTCTACCTCGGCATGCCGTGGCCGATCGAGTCGGAGGAAGGCGCGACCGCGGAAGAGAAGCTCAAGAACTTCACCTGGCGCAACATGAACATGAACGTCTCGCCGGTCATCGATCGCACGAAGACCAACGAGGACGGCCTGCATTCCGCGACGCTCTTCCAGCTCACCGAGAGCGGCAAGCTGCCGCTCGAAGGCGAAGTCGATCCGAACGGCCGCATGTTCTTCTTCGGCCACTTCCTCAGCGCGAAGAGCGATCTTCGCGCGCAGCGCATGAAGGCGTTCGAGTCCTTCCTCGGCAAGTCGCCGGCGCGCGGCGCGGAAAAGGCCGCGGTCACGATCGTCGAGTTCTCCGACTTCGAATGCCCTTCGTGCAAGCGCTCCTCGGGATTCGGGGACATGCTCCTCGCGAAGCACGGCGAGGAGGCCGTCCGCTACATCCGCTTCGATCTTCCGCTCAGCGGACACCCGTGGGCATTCTCCGCGGCGCTCGCGGGCCGCGCGATCCATCGCCAGAAGCCCGACGTGTTCTGGGAGTTCAAGAAGCAGGTCTACGAGAATCAGGAGAATCTGAACGCGTTCATGTTCTGGGACTGGGCGCGCGGCTTCGCCGAGGATCGCGAGCTCGACATGAAGAAGTTCGATGCGGACGTGAACTCGGAAGAGCTGAAGAACGAGATCCTCGCCGGCGCGGGCATCGCCTTCTCGAACGACGTGCGCGCGACGCCGACGTACCTGATCAACGGCGTGTTCGTCGATGCGGGCGCCGAGGGCAAGGGACTCGACGAGTACGTGGCGAAGCTGTTGGCCAAGTAGGGTTGCGCGGTTACGCGGTTGCGCAGTCGCGCGGTGCCTCACTGCGAAACCGCGTGACCGCGAAACCGTCACACGGCCTGCCACACGAGATCGAGAAACGCCTTCAGCATCCGACCGGTCAGTCCCCAGATCTCGTACGGCCCGTGGCGGTAGAAGTACGCCGGATAGTGCTTGCCGCGAAACGGCACCCATCGCACTTCGGGATTGCGAATGTCGAGCAGCGCCTCGACGGGGACTTCGAAGATCTCGACGACTTCCGACTCCTGCATCACGTACTCGAGCGGCTCATGAATCACGCCGGCGAACGGGGCGACGAGAAAGCCGCTGTGCGTGATGACGTCGTCGAGCCGGCCGATCAGCTCCACGTCGCTCGGCGGGATGCCGACTTCCTCCTCCGCCTCGCGCACCGCGGCCTGTTCGAGCGTCTCCCCTTCCTCGACCGCGCCGCCGGGAAACGCGATCTGCCCGCCGTGCGCGGCGAGATTCTCCGCGCGGCGCGTGAAGAGAATCGACCAGCCGCCGTTCTTGCGGATGAGCGGAATGAGCACGCACGCGCGGCGGTGCTGCGGCGCCTCGATCTCGATCGCCGGCCGGCGCTCGAGAATGCCGCGGAGTCGCGTCAGCCCTTGATCGTCAAACATGCGAACGGCTCCGGCGGGAGCATCGGGATGCCCTGGATGGCGTGGTAGAGATTGCACGCCCCTTCCGCGAGATGGACCTCGAGCTCGACGACTTCGCCGGGCGCGAGATCGCACGGAAGCGAGAGCCACTGGCCCTGGACGATGATGCGGTACTCGGGCGTACCGTAGGTGCGGGTGCGGAGGGTTTCGGTGCCGGTGTTTCTCAGTGTGATCTTGTTCGCCGAAGCGCCGACGAGTTGGAGTTTAGGGAAGAGCGGGAGGGCGGACGTCTCGTCCGCCCCAGGGCGGACGGGACGTCCGCCCTCCAGTGCCCGGAGATAGCCGTCGACAGTGAGATCGAGACGTGCATTGCTTTCCAGCCACGCGCGCTGCGCGTGCGAAGGATCCGCGATCTCGCGCGTGAAGAAATCCGCGAGCGACTCGATCTCGCCTTCGCCGAACGGGATCTTCACGACGCAGTCATCGGGGAGCTCCGCAAACTGTGCGTAGTCGCTCACCGCGACGGGCTTGCCCGCATCGAGCGCGCGAATGAGCGTGCCTGACGTCTCGCCTGCCGACGGATACCGCAGATTCACGAAGCGATCGGCGGCGGCGTAGTACGCGGGGAAGTCTTCGTCCGCGACGTAGCCGGTCGTGATGATGCCTTCGCCCTCGGGCACCTCGATGTTCGGCGCCGGCTCGCCGGCGATCAGCAGCACGAGCCGAGGATCGCGCATCCGCGCGATGCGAAACGCCTCGAGCACGACTTCCGCGCGCTTCGCGCTGGTGAGGAAGCCGAAGAAGCCGATCACGCGATGCTCGCGCGTGAGTCCGAATCTCGCGCGCAACGCATCGCCGTCGAACCGGCGCGTCTCCGGAATGTACGGATGCGGAACGACGTGGATCGGCGTGGTCACGCCGAACGACTGCAGGCGTTGCCGTGCGTAGTCGTTGTGCACGATCACCGCGCGCGAGCGATTCGCGACATCCACCGACGCAGGCAGCAGAAAGTTGCCCATCTCGCTGTGCAGTCCCGCCGCCCTTCCGCGCGCCCACGCCGCCCCCGCCGCGCCATGACTCGCCTGTAATGCCGCGACGTATCCCTCGGCGTCCCCGCGCGCCAGCGTCATCTCGACGATCAGGTGATGCAGCACCAGGTCATGCAGCACGATCACGCCCGGCTCGCGCATCGCCTCGGCGTAGATCCATTCGTGATGCGGGTTGTTGCCGAGCTGGTAGATGACGTGATCGAAGTCGCTGCGGCGATAGCCGTCGAGTGAGTCGAACGCGCGCGCCGAAAGCGCGGACAACAGCATCGACGCGTAATGCGCGACGCCGGTGCGCGACGGGGGAAGCGGCGTGAGAACGGCGATTCGCATCATGACCAGTCCCCTCTCCCCGCCGCGCGGGGAGAGGGCCAGGGTGAGGGGCTCCTTCGTCGTGAGAATAGCGCACCCCTCACCCTGACCCTCTCCCCGCACGCGGGGAGAGGGGACTGTGCTGGGCCCAACCAGCGCAGCCGGCCGTGCCGGCCTAATCCGCCGTTTTCCGCGCCTGCGCGGCGAGCCAGGCTTCGATGAACCCATCGAGATCGCCGTCGAGAATGCGCTGCGGGTCGCCCACCTCGTAGCTCGTGCGCAGATCCTTCACGAGCTGATACGGCTGCAAAACGTACGAGCGGATCTGGCTGCCGAAGCCGATGTCCTTCTTCTCCCCTTCGATCTTCGCCTGTTCCTCTTTCCGCTTGTCCATCTCCAGCTGATAGAGCCGCGCGCGGAGGAGATGCATCGCCGTGTCGCGATTCTTGTGCTGGCTGCGCTCGTTCTGGCAGGTGACGACGATGTTCGTCGGAAGGTGCGTGATACGCACCGCGGAGTCGGTGACGTTGACGTGCTGCCCGCCCGCGCCGGAGGAGCGATAGGTGTCGACGCGGAGATCCTTGTCGTTGATCTCGATCTCGATCGTGTCGTCGACGTCGGGATAGACGAACACCGACGCGAAAGATGTGTGCCGCCGCTTCGCCGCGTCGAACGGCGAGATGCGCACGAGGCGATGCACGCCGCTCTCCGCTTTCAGATAGCCGTACGCGTACTCGCCGCGGATCATCAGCGTGGCGCTCTTCAGTCCCGCCTCCTCGCCGCCCTGATAATCGATCATCTCCCCCGACCATCCCTTGCGCTCGCAGTAGCGGAGGTACATGCGCAGGAGCATCTCCGCCCAGTCCTGCGACTCCGTGCCGCCGGCGCCGGGATGGATGGTCATGATCGCGTCGCCCTCGTCGTTCTCGCCGGAGAGCTTCATCGTCAATTCGATCTCGTTGACCTCGCGCTCGAGCTTCGCGACGAGCGACTCGATGTCGCCCTCGACGTTCTCTCCTTCGCGCTGCAGATCGAGCAGCACGTCGAGCTCCTCGGATTTCGTGTCGATCGACTCGCCCGAGGCGATGCGCTTCTCGACGCGGGAGCGCTTGCGCCCGATGTTCTGCGCGTTTTCGGGGTTGTCCCAGAAGCCGGGAGCGGACATCTCGCGCTCGATCTCGCCGAGCGTCCTGCGCGCCGAAGCTACGTCAAAGATAGCTCCGGACGGAGGAGAGTCGGGAACGGAGGGAGTCGATGCGGGGGTGCAGGTCGTCTTTCATAAGTAGATGAAGGCAGAAGGCAGAAGGCAGAGGTCAGAAGGCAGAATTTCTTCGTTCTGCCTTCTGCCTTCTGCCTTCTGCCTTCATTCGCCTCGCAAGCGCGATGAGTACCACGCCCACCGCCCCCCACGCAAACCAATCCCCGAACCTCACATACGGCGTCACCGTCTCCCGCGCATGAAACTTCGCATACACGATCCCCTCCTTCCCCATCGGGATCGACGACACGATGCGTCCCGTCGGATCGATGAACGCGGAAATGCCCGTCGTCGCGGCACGGAGCAGATAGCGATCGCCTTCGATCGCGCGGAGGCGCGCCTGCCAGAGGTGTTGCGCCGGCGCGGCGGTGCCGTCGTACCAGGCGTCGTTCGTGATCGTCACCAGCACGTTCGCGCCGTGGCGCACCTGCTGACGCGCGATCTGCGGATAGACGATCTCGTAGCAGATCGCCGGCCCGTAGCGGAACCTGCCGGCCAGCGGGTAGTCATTCGTCCCGAACTCGAACTCCCCCACCGCGCGCACGAGCTTTTCCGCGAAGAAGAGCACGCGCCGGAGCGGGACGTACTCGCCGAACGGAACGAGGCGGATCTTGTCGTAGTGGCCGATCGTGCGTCCGCCGCTGGCGAGGAACGCGGAGTTCCAGATGCGGTTCGGTTTCGCGGGATCGGTGGCGACCGAGCCGAGGATGATGTCGATGCCGAGCGTGCGCGAGAGCTCTTCGATCGACTCGCGATAGAAGGTCGTCTCGGTGTACGACAGCGGCACCGTCGACTCGGGCCAGATCACCACGCGCGCGCCTTCTTTTTGCGCGGCCTCGTTCGTCATCGCGATCATGCGCCGGTAGAGCGCGATCACGTTCGCCTCGTCCCAGCGCATCTCCTGCGAGATGTTCGGCTGCAGCATCGCCGCGATGACGATCTCGCCGCTGCCGGGCCGGGCGATCAGCTTCGACGCGACGAGGCCTGTTCCCCACCACACCAGCGCGACGATCCCGAACGCACCCGCGACGATCACGCGATGAATCGGCATCGTCTTCTGCGTGATCCACCAGGCCGCGATCGTCGCCGGCAACACGACCATCGCCCCGACGAGATACGGTCCGCCGAAGCGGTCGATCTGAATGAGCGGGGTGTAGTCCACGATGGCCGTCGCGATCAGATTCCACGGAAACCCGCTGAACAGATACGTGCGCGCGTACTCGACGGCCGCCCACGCGAGCGGCACGAGCAGCCACGGCGCGAACGACACGCCGAGCCGCAGGCGATGCACGATCGCCGCGAACAGCCCGCCGTAGAGGCCGAGGTACATCGCCATCCCGACGAACAGCAGGACGCCCACGATGAAGGGCAGCCCTCCGTAGTGCGACATCACCCGCACCACCCACGGCACCATCATCAGCCAGGCGACGGTCTGCGAAATCCAGCCGAGGAGGAACGCTTCCCACGCGCCGCGAGAGCGCACCACCGCAACGATCAGCGGCGCAAGCGCGATGAACGCAAGCCAGCCGATCGCGTAGTCAGGAAAGGCGAGCGCGAAGAGAGCGCCCGAGGTGAGGGAGAGAACAATGCGGAGAATCATGGTTGCCCGGTTGCCCGGTTTCCCGGTTCCCCGGTTTCCTGGCGTTGCTGGGCAACCGGGATACCGGGCAACCCGGCAACCTACTTCTTGAACAACGCGTCGAACGCCTTCCGCGCGTCGTCCGGCGTCTGCAGCTGCTTGCCCTTGTCGGCGGAGAGGTCCTTGACGATCTTCGCGACGAAGAACGTGCATTCGTTGCGGGCGTGCTTGTTCGCGACGCGCGCGGGGATGTTCTCGCGGCACTCCCAGGTCGTTGTCGTGTCGAAGAAGCGGCAGTTGCCGCAGGTGTGCAAGTCGGCGCCGCACTTGAGGCAGGCCTCGTCGGTGGTCAGCTCGCCGAGGGAGTGGCGAAGCTGGCCGCATTGATTGCACTTGAACGCCTCGGGGCCGAAGCCGCCGGCGGTACGCCCGCGGGGCGAGCCTTCCATGCGCTGACGCGGGAAGTCGGGACGCGGCCCCTGCGGACGCGGGGTCGGCCCATTCGAATAGGAGCTGGAACCGCCTCCGTCCTGATAACCACGATGCCTGTATTTGCGATCGCTCAAACGTTTCACCTCGGAAAGAAAAGCCAGAAGACACCCACGATGATGACGATCGTGATGACAAAGACGATCATCTTGATTGCAAGCCGCGCCAGCTTCAGCAGAATCCAGATCCCGAAGATCGCGGCAAGAAGAATGAGGAGCTCGTGGGCGCTCGGCATTCGGGGATGCGGGGAAGTGTAACAAAGAAGGGGACGAATTACTCCGAAAGGGGGACGAATTACTCCTGGAGGTGATTCGCGGGCGGGGCTGCGAGGCAAGGTTGGCGTGCCCGGCACGGGAATGCAGAAGGCAGAACGCAGAAGGCAGAATTGAGAAAACCCACCCACAAGCCCGTTTGCTCAGGGGGCGGGCTTCTCACTTCTTCATTCTGCATTCTGCATTCCGGCCCGGACGCGAAGATCATCCGAAGCCCGATGCTCGCCCATCACCAACACGCGCGCCGTTCGCTACACCACCATTCGCAGCGGCTGCTCAACGTACAACCGCAGCGTCTTCACGGGCGGGGCTGCGAGGCAAGGTTGGCGTGCCCGGCCCGGAATGCAGAAGGCAGAAGGCAGAAGGCAGAAGGAGAAACACGCCCCGCGGGAGGGCTTCTCAATTCTTCATTCTGCCTTCTGCCTTCCGGGCCGGGCGCGAAAATCACGCAAAGCCCCGCACGCGCCCATCACCAACACGCGCGCCGCCCCTACACCACCACTCGCAGCGGCTGCTCAACGTACAACCGCAGCGTCTTCAGATACTCCGCCCCGAGTGCCCCATCGACCACCCGGTGATCGCACGACATCGTCACCTTCATCCGATCGCGCACGACCACTTGCCGGTCGATGACGACCGCGCGTGCCTCGGCGGCGCCGATGGCGAGGATCGCGGCGTTCGGCGGATTGATGATCGCCGTGAACTCCTCGATCCCCCACGCGCCGAGGTTCGAGATCGTGAACGTGCTGCCCTGGTACTCGTCGGGCTTCAGCTTGCGGTTCTTCGCTTTGTCCGCAAGCGCGCGCACTTCGGTGGCGATGTCGGTCACGGACTTCTGATCCGCGTTGCGGATCACCGGGGTGATCAATCCCTCGGGCGTCGCGACCGCGACGCCGACGTGCACTTCGCCGTGCTGCGTGATCGCGTCTTCGCCCCAGCTCGCGTTGACGTTCGGATGGTGGCGGAGCGCGAGCGCGACCGCGCGGATGATGAAGTCGTTCAGGCTCAGCTTCGCGCCGGTCATGTCGATCAGCTGCTGCCGCACGGAGACGAGATTCGTCACGTCGTAGTCGGCGGTGAGATAGAAGTGCGGGATCGGCCCCGTTGATTCGGAGAGCCTTTTCGCGATGGTCCGGCGCATCGCGGAGAGAGGGATGATCTTCGTTTCCAACGTAGGGGCGGGCTTCAGCCCACCCACCGCGGGAGCCGGCCGGCTGAAGCCGGCCGCTACGTTCGATGTCGCGTTCTTCACGTCCGCCGCGATGATTCTTCCGCCCGGCCCGCTCCCCTGCACCTGCTCGAGACTCACGCCCATGTCGCGCGCCATGCGCCGCGCGAGCGGCGACGAGCGAAGCCTGCCCGACTGCGGCATCGATACGACGTTCGTTTCCGGTGCGGAGCGATCCCGCCGCGGTCCCTTCTGTTCGATCGCCTCGTGATACTCGCCGGTAGTGTGCTTGACGCTGTCTTTCTTGTCCGTGGCGCGGCGCTGCGGCGCTTCGTCTTTCTCGCCTTCGGCGAGAATATTCGCGAGGACACCGCCGACGGGAACGACGTCGCCTTCGCCGGCAAAGTGCGCGCCGAGCGTGCCGTCCGCTTCCGCCTCCAGATCGAGATTCACCTTGTCGGTCTCGATCTCGGCGACCGCCTCCCCCTTCTTCACCGCATCGCCCGGCTTCTTGTACCAGCGGAGGACTTTCCCCTCGGTCATCGCGTCGCCCATCTTGGGCATGATGATTTCTGCCATGGTCAGGACCTGTACATCACCTTCTGCACCGCTCGGGCGATGTGCTCTTCGTGCGGCGTGGCCAGCAGCTCCAGATTGCGTGCGTAGGGCATGGGGACGTCCTCGCCGCTCACCCGCGCCACGGGGGCGTCGAGCTGATCGAACAGGTTCTCGGTGATGCTCGCCGAGATCTCGGCGCCGGCGCCGAAGGGGCGCCACTGCTCCTGCACCACCACGGCCCGGTGCGTCTTCGCCACCGACTCGTAGACCGGGTCGAGGTCGAGCGGCCGGAGCGTGCGGAGATCGATCACCTCGCACTCGATGCCCTCCTCCGCGGCCAGCTTGCCGGCCGTCACCAGTGAGAGTTGCAGCATGCGGCTGAACGAGACGATCGTCACGTCGTTTCCTTCGCGGGCCACCCGCGACCGGCCGAAGGGGACGGTGAAGTCGGGATCGTCGGGCACCTCCCCCTTCATCCCGTAGAGCGCGGCGCTCTCCAGGAAAATCACCGGGTCCTTTCCGCGGATGGCCGTCTTGAGCAGTCCCTTCGCGTCGGCGGGGGTCGCCGGCGCCACCACGTGAAGGCCGGGGAAGTGCGCGTAGAAGGACTCGAAGGTCTGCGAGTGCTGGGCGGAAAGCTGCACGCCGGCGCCCTGCGGCCCGCGGATCACCATCGGCACGTCCACCTGGCCCCCGGAGAAGTAGCGCACCTTCGCCGCGTGGTTCAGGATCTGGTCGGCGGCGACGAGGGCGAAGTTCAACGTCATCATCTCCACGATGGGCCGCAGGCCGAGCATGGCCATCCCCACGGCCGTGCCCACCATCGCCGCCTCGGCGATGGGGGTGTCGATCACCCGCCGGGCCCCGTACTTCTTCAGCATCCCGGAGGTGATGCGGAAGGTCCCCTCGTAGACGCCGATGTCCTCTCCCATGATCAGGACCGACTCGTCGCGGTCCATCTCCTCCACCATCGCCTGGCGGATGGCGTCGCGATAGCTCTTCTCAGCCATGTCCCCTCTCGATGCTCATTCCGTCTCACTCTCCGCCACCGGGCGCGGCCCATGCTCCGCGACGACGTCCGCGAAGAGTTCTTCCGGCTCCGGCGCGGGACTCTCCTCGGCGAACTTCACCGCGCCGGCCACGACCTCCGCGGCCCACTCGTCCATCTCCTTCACGTCGTCGTCGGTGAGGCCGCAGACCTCGCCGAGGCGCTTGCGCATGATGGTGATGGGATCGCGGTCGCGGTGCTTCTCGACTTCGTCCTTCGAGCGGTAAGGCTGGAGGATGTCGGCGGCGCCGTGGCCGGAGAAGCGATAGGTCACGGCCTCGATGCAGTACGGCTTCCCCGTCTCGCGGATCTGACGGACGATGCGGTCGGCGGCGCCGCGAATGGCGAACACGTCCTGCCCGTCCACCTTCTCCGCCTGGATGTCGTAGGCGCGAACGCGCGCGGAGAGATCGGTCAGCGCGGAGTGGCGCTCGACCGAGGTCCCCATGGCGTAGCCGTTGTTCTCGATGACGAAGAGGATGGGGCACATCCCCTCCTTGCCCCACAGGCCGGCCATGTTCATGGCCTCGTGGAACGAGCCGATGTTCATCGCCCCGTCGCCGAAGTAGCAGACCGCGATGCGCTCGCTCTTCTGGTAGCGCATGGCGTAGGCGGACCCGGCCGCCAGCGGCAGATGCCCTCCGACGATGCCGTAGCCTCCGTACAGCCCGTGCTCGACGTCGAAGAGGTGCATCGAGCCCCCCTTCCCCTTCGACACACCGGTGGACTTCCCGAACAGCTCGGCCATGACCCGGCGCGGCTCGGCGCCGAGAGCGAGGGCCTGGGCGTGGTCGCGATACCCGCAGTAGACGATGTCGTCCTGGCGGAGGGCGGAGATGATCCCGCTGGCCACCGCTTCCTGCCCGATGTAGACGTGGAGGTACCCGCCGATCCGGCCGCGCCGGAACTCCCGTTCGGTGGCCTCCTCGAAGTGGCGGATGAGGATCATCTGCCGGAGGATGCCGGTCCACTCGGGCGCGCAGGCGATCTGGTCGATGGTGGCGGTCGATTCCTGTTTCGCTTTGGCCATTTCTGGTATCGCTGCGGGTGCACACCGCGGGCCGGGATTGTATAGCCTGTACCTCCGAGATGAGGGCTCGGGGCTCAGGGCTCGGGGCTCGGAACCGGGGTCCCATCCAGGTCCGTGCGTCTCAGCACGAACCACAGCGCCACCAGCGCCAGCACCGCCCCGTTCACCGCGAGAGCGAAGGAGATCGACCACCGTTCCGCCATGAAGCCTGCCAGCAGGTTCCCCAGGGGCATGCCGCCGCGGAAGGCGAGCATGAAGATCGACATCACCCGGCCGCGCATGGCGTCGGTGGTGGTGAGCTGCACCAGGGAGCTGTAGAGGGCGATCACGGCCACGATGGAGGCGCCGGCGAAGAATCCCACGACCAGGCTGAACGGAAGGGAGCGTGACACGCCGAAGGCGATCAGCAGGCAGGCGAAGGCGAGCTGGAAGAGGAGGGCGAGCCGTCCTTTCCGCGCCTGGTGCGCCGTGGCGGCGACCAGCAGCGCGCCCATCACCGACCCCACGCCGTAGACGGCCAGCATCGTGGCGTACCCGGAGGCGCCGAGCGAGAAGATCTCCCTCGCCACCACCGGCATGAAGGTCACGATGGGCATGCCGAGGAACGTGCCCGCGAAGGCGAGGAACGTCAGCAGGAGGAGCGTCCGCCGCTTCATCACGAACTCGAAGCCGGCCTTCATCTCCTCGATCATTCCCCGCTGCTGTTCGGCCGGCGCGACCGGCGGCGTGCGGATCATCAGCAGGGACAGGATGACAGCGAGAAACGAGAGCCCGTTGAGGAAAAAGCACGCCGCCGCTCCCCATGCCGCCATGGTGAGCCCCGCCAGGATCGGTCCCACCACCCGGGCCAGGTTGAACTGCATCGAGTTCATCGCCACCGCGTTCGAGACGTCGCGGCGCTTCACCAGCAGCGGAAGGAGCGAGATGTAGGCCGGGCCGCTGAACGACTGCGCGCTGCCGGTCAGGAAGGACAGCACGAAGATGTGCCACACCTGCACCTGGCCGAAGTAGATGAGCAGGGCCAGGATGAAGGCGAAGCCCATCTGCAGGTACTGCGAGAAGATCATGATCTTCTTGCGGGAGACGCGATCGGCTACCACGCCGCCGAAGAGGGAGAAGATCAGCATCGGGCCGGTGGCGAGGAACCCGTCGACGCCGAGTAGAAAGGCCGAGTCGGTCATCTGCAGGACCACCCACCCCTGCGCGACCATCTGCATCCACGTCCCGGTCGTGGAGGTTAAGGCGCCGACCCAGAGCAGCCGGAAGTCGCGGTAGCGGAGGGCGCTGAAGGTCCGCGCCAGAGGGCCCATCGGGGGGTACGTTCTGGCTGTGGACTCGAGCGACTCTTCCTGCGGGAGCGAAGAGCTCATGCCCGGATCTTCATCCTCGCCTTCGTCCCGGCAGTGTGGGCGTGGCAGATGGCGACGGCGAGGGCGTCGGAGGCGTCCGCCGCCATCTTCAACTTGGCGCAGCCGGGCAGGAGCATCCGCACCATCTTCGCCACCTGCTCCTTCTCCGCCCCCCCGTACCCGACCACGGCGCTCTTCACCGACCGCGGCGAGTACTCGAAGATCTCCACCCTGGCCGATTCGACGGCCAGCAGGATCACCCCGCGGGCCTGCGCCAGTTGCACGAGGCTGTTGACGTTCCGCCCGGCGAAGGGCGTCTCCACGGCCACGGCCGCCGGCGCCGTCCGCACGATCAGCTCCGCCACCGCGGCATGGATCCGCGCGAGCCGCTCGGGGAGCGCCGCCCGCCGCGGCGTGGCGATCGACCCCTGCTCGACCAGCCGCAGCCGGCCGCGGTCATAGTCCACCACCCCGAAACCGGTGGTGATGCTGCCGGGATCGATGCCGAGGATCCGCACGGAACAAGTATGAAGGATGCAGGATCATCCTTCATCTTTCATCCTTCCAGAACCGCACCTCGAAAATCTCCCGCCCTTCGGCCCGGTACTTCGCCTCGTAATTCGTTCGAGGCGGGTCATCGGGGCCGGGGACGCGGATCTCCGCGCGAAAGCGCTCGGCCAGCAGCGGTTCCGCAAGGTCGAAGTACTCCCTGTGGTCGGTCACGTAGATCCCCGCGCCGCCCGGAACGAGGACCCGGCGGATCTCGGCCAGCACCTCGGGGCGGATGATGCGACGCTTCTGCTCGCGCTTGCGCGGCCAGGGATCGGGAAAATAGATGTGCACTTCCTCGATCGAGGTGTCGGGGAGCATCTCACGCATGACCAGGAAGGCGTCGTGGTTGATCAGGCGGACGTTGGGGAGGTTCCGTTTGGCCACGCGCTCGCGGACGACGCGGTGGTAGTGCAGCGACTTCTCGATGCCGAGGTAGTTGCGCTCCGGCCGTTCCATGGCGGAGGCGATGAGGAACCGCCCCTTCCCCGACCCGATCTCCACGACCACGGGATTCCCGTTGCCGAACAGCTCGCGGAGGTCGAGCCGGACCAGGCCGGTCTCGCGGGGGTTGATGGCGATGTCAGGCAACTCGTCACTAACTCTTCAGATCGTCATACAGCCGGACATACGTTTCGTACCGGGCGCGATGGATCTCTCCCCGCTCGACGGCGTCCTTGACCTCGCAGTCGGGCTCGTGCACGTGGGTGCAGTCGGTGAAGCGGCACGACTCGGCCGGCTGATCGAACTCCGGGAAATAGTCGCGAAGGGCGTCGCGATCGAGGTTCCAGAGGCCGAACTCCCGGATCCCCGGCGTGTCGATGAGGAAAGTCCCCTCGCCGAAGTCGTAGAGCGTCGATGCCGTGGTGGAGTGACGGCCCGTCCCCCGCTTGTGCAGAGTCTTTGTGGCCAGTTGCAGCCGGGCATCGAGGGCGTTGAGGATCGACGATTTTCCGACGCCGCTGTGCCCGACCAGGGCCGCGGTCCGTCCCAGCACGAGGCGCCGCAGCTCGTCCAGCCCCTCCCCAGACTTCACCGAGGAGGGGACGAGGGGAACGCCGAGCTCGCGGTAGACGCCGAGGGGAGCCAACTGGCGGGCGCGCTCCGCCTCCGGAAGGAGGTCGATCTTGTTGACGCAGATCACCGGCTGCGCCCCGCCGCGCTGGATGGCGATGAGAAAGCGGTCGATCAGGCGGGGGCGGAGGGGCGGGGCCTTGACCGACACGACGTGGACGACGATGTCGATGTTGGCGGCGATCAGCCGCTGCCGGTGGGGGTTGATCGGATCGGGGCGCGCCAGCACCGTCCGGCGCGGGAGCACGCTCTCGATGCGGTGGACGCCGCTCTCCTCCACCACCGTCACGCGATCGCCGACGGCGAGGGCGCTCTTCTGCTGCACCGCCAGCTCCGGCGGGACGAGGCAGTCGATCTCGCGGTCGTGATGAAAGAGCCGGCAGCGGCCGCTGGCCACGGAGATCACCATCGCCGCATCGCCGAACCCTGCCGCGGGGCCGGGGAGCGGCGGCGTCTCTTCGAACTCCCGCGAGGTGCGCTCGTTCTCCCGGAGCCTGCGTTCCGAGCGGCCATGCCGGTCGAGGAGGGCTTCCCAGTTCTCCGCGGTGACGTGCTTGTCGCGCGCGACCCCCTTCCCTTCCTTGGCGGCGCGGCGGATTTTCCCGGCCAGCTTCCGCGACTTCTCCTGCTCCGGTGTCTCGCGCCTGGCGGGGTCCTTCAGGTGGCGCTTCGAGTGGCGGTTCATGGGGTCGTTCGGGCGGGTTGAATTCGAAATCGTAGCAGGTTCTTTGGGGTAGAATCGCGCCGGTCCACACAAATTCCGCGAACGAGGAACGACAACTTGGACAAACCGTCGGTTCTGGTCGTCGATGACAACGATGCCACCGTGACGCTGGTTACGGCGCTGCTCCAGCGCGAATTCTTCGTGGAGCCGGCGACCGACGGCGCCGAGGCGATCGAGAAGTTGAAGACGAAGCAGTACGCCGCGCTGCTGCTCGACCTGCGCATGCCGCACCTCGACGGTTTCGGCGTGCTGGAGTTCCTCGAGGCCAACCACCCCGCCATGCTGCCGCGAGTCCTGGTGGTCACGGCGGCGCTGGGCGAGTCCGACGTGGCCCGCGCCCGCGCCTACGGGATCTGCGACGTCGTCTCCAAGCCCTTCGATATCGAGACGCTCCTCGCCGCGGTCAAGCAGTGCGTGGAGCCGGATGACGCGCGGCCGATGGGCGGGTTCCTCTCGAGCGGCATGATCCTGCTGCTGGCCGACGTCTTGCGGAGCCGGTTCTAGCTCCTCCCCCCCCCGAGCCCGTGCCCGGGTTCGGGCGCGAGCTCGGGCGCGGGCTCGGGCGTTGACTGCTAGAGTCGGGAAAGGAGGTCGATGAACCTGGCCCCCGACATCACTGCCACGGCCATCATCCCGAAGCTTCCGCGCGAGCGGATCTCCGAGCACGCCACGACCAGCGAGGCCACCTCCTCGGGGTCGAACGGCTTCCTGACGATGCCGTGGATCCGGTCCGAGTCGAGCTGATCGAGCAGGCTGCGGTCGGCCGCCGTCAGCACGAGCACCACCGGGGTCTGGCTGGGAGGGCGTTCCTCGATCGCGCGCAGGACGGCAAAACCATCGGGCTGCGGCATCAGCAGGTCCAGAAGGATCACCGAGTAGCCGTTCTCGCCGAGGAGATCGAGCGCCTCCCTTCCTCCGGACGCCTCGTCGACGGTCAGCCCGCGGTGCCTGAGCATCGAGCCGAGCAACTCGCGCACGTCACGATCGTCTTCGAGCACCAGGACGCGCTTGTGCGCAATGCTCATTCGAGCCACTCCATACGATGAATCGGCGGATCGTGCTGCCTCCGCGCGCATCGTGTCAACCTCAGGTGTCAGCGCCGAGCGGAGGCGATCTGCCCGGCCAGGGTGCGGCCATGAGAACCGGTTCGATCTCGCCGGCCGGAAGCGGGCGGCTGTGAAGGAAGCCCTGCATCTCCGCGCAGCCCTGCTGCCGCAGGAACTCCAGCTCCTCGGCGCTCTCGACGCCTTCGGCCACCACGCGCAGACCGAGAGGGCGAGCCATGGAGATGACCGCCGCGATCGCCGCGCGATCGGCCATGTCGGAGCCGGCGCTCCGCACGAACTCGCGATCGATCTTCACCGCGTCGATGGGCAGCCTGCGCAGATAACGGAATGAAGAATAGCCGGTCCCGAAGTCATCGATGGCGATCCTCACGCCGGCGTCATGGAGTGCCCGCATGGTCAGGAGCGACTGCTCGGCCTCCCGCATCACCGCCGCCTCGGTGATCTCCAGCTCGAGAGCGGCAGGGGGGAGGCCGGCCTCCCGAAGGACCCGCGTCACGAACTCGGGCAGACCCGGCTGGTGGAACTGGCGTGGCGAGAGGTTCACGGCCAGGCGGAGGTCGGCAGCACCCTCATCGCGCCATCGGCGGAGCTGCGGGCAGGCGGTGCGCAGCACCCATTCGCCCAGCGGGACCATCAGATCCGCCTCGTCGGCGGCGGCGATGAACGACTCGGGGAGCTGCAGTCCGCGGTCCGGGTCGTTCCAGCGCAGCAGTGCCTCCACGGCGGTGATGGCGCCGCTGGAAACGGCGACGATGGGCTGGTAGTGCAGGACGAACTCCCCCTTCTCCAGCGCCTCGGAGAGGCGGCGCTGGAGCGAGAAGCGGTCGTCGAAGGGAGGGGGCGTGGCGTACTGGTAGTTGTTGCGGCCCAGTTGCTTGGCGCGATACATGGCCCGGTCGGCGCTGCGGAGCAGCGTCTCGGCGTCGAAACCGTCGCCCGGAAAGAGCGCCACCCCGAGGCTGGGCGTGACCTGCAGGCGATGCACGTCCACCTTCACCGAAGCGGCCACCGCCTCGAGGATCTTCCTGGCCACCGTCGAAGCGCCGCGGCCGTCGCCGACGTCGGGCAGCAGAATGGTGAACTCGTCGCCGCCCACGCGCGCCACCGTGTCTTCGGCGCGGACCGCGCCGACCAGGCGCGCGGCGATGGCCTGGAGCAGGCGGTCTCCGACGGTGTGTCCCAGCGTGTCGTTGACGACCTTGAACTCGTCGAGATCGAGGAACATCACCGCCGCCACGAGGCTGTGGCGGCGGGCGTGAGCCAGGGCCAGGTTCAGGCGGTCGCGAAACAGGATCCGGTTCGGTAGGCCGGTCAGCGCGTCGTGATAGGCCTGATACTCGACCTGCTCCTGCGCATACTTCCGCTCGGTGATGTCGATGACCGTTCCCTCGATGACCCGCGGCTCGCCGGTTTCGGCGTCGAGGAGGGTCATGTTCTCGAGCACCCATACCGCCCGGTCGTCCTTGCGGCGCATCCGGGCCTCGTGGTTGGTGATCGACTTCTGCTCGCGGAGCAGGGCGATGACCTGCTCGCGGTCGGCAAGGTCGAAGTAGAGCGAGGGGGCGCTGAGCCGGAGCATCTCCTCGCGCGAGGCATAGCCGAAGATGCGGGCGAAGGCCTCGTTGCAGTCCAGCACGCGGCCGTCGACGGACGTGCGATAGACGCCGGCCAGGTTGCGCTCGAACAGGAGCCGGTAGCGGGCCTCGCTCTCCCGCAGCCGCTGCTCGGCCAGGCGGCGCTCGGTGACGTCGTGAGCGATGACCAGCCGCATGCGCGCGTTGTCGAGATGGAACTCGAACGAGGAGATCTCCACGTGAATGATCGTCCCGTCCTTCTTCATGTGCCGGAACGTCGACGGGCCGCCCCGCTCGGCCAGGAGCGGAAGGAGCGCCAGGATCTGCGGCACGTCTTCCTGCGGGCGGATGTCGGTGATCTTCATCCGCAGGAACTCCTCGCGCGTGTACCCGTAATGGTTCACCGCCGCGTCGTTCACGGCCACGAAACGGAGCGACTCGAAGTCGTACACCCACATCGGCAGAGGGTTGGCGTCGAAGAGCTTCCGGTAGCGCTGCTCGCTCTCGCGCAGCGCCTGCTCAGCGCGCTTCCGCTCGGTGTAGTCGCTGGCCACGTAGACCACGCCCACCGGCGCCCCGTCCGCCCCCCGCACGAAGGAGGAGGAGGTCAGCACGTCGATCCGCGCTCCCGTGGCGCTCCTCCAGCCCATCAACTGCTCCAGGACCCCCGTGCTCTTGACGATCCGCCTGCTGCTGCTGGACTCCTCGGGATCGAAGATCTTCTTCATCGGTTCCCCGATCAGGTCCCCCCCGGCGTATCCGAGAAGGAGCGTGGCGGCGCGGTTCACCACGCGGATGGTCCCTTCCATGTCCACCAGGATCACCGCGCTCTTCATCGTCTCGAGGATCTGGCCGGCCGCGTACTGCGGGGTGAGGTCCACCAGCCGGTACTGCCCGACGGCCGCGGCGCCCATCACGGCAAAGATGATGGCGGCCATGTAGCCGACGGGATAAACCTCGATGCCGAGCAGAGGGAGAACGTCGAGGAACCCCGACGCTCCGAGTATCAGCGCCACCAGCAGCAGGCCGGCGCGGTTGCTGGCCCGTCCGTCCCCTCGCCGGAAGGCATGCCAGAGAACGAACACCGCTGCTCCGTAGATCACCGCCGAGACGATCACCGTCGCGACCACTCCCGCGCCGCCGAGAGGATGGAAACCCCACGGCCGGCGCGCAACGGCGCGAATGACGAGGGGTGACGCGGCTGCAACCAGCCCTGCGCCGCCGGCAACGATCCATGCCCCGAGGACCGCCCCCCTCCCCTTCCGCCAGCTCCTCGCCACGACCATCGCCAGATGCAGCACCGCGGCCGGCAGCAGGGCCATCGGAAGCTGCGCGCCCCGCCCCCACCACAGCGCAGTGCGCTCGTCGGGCGCGGCGTACGTCAGCGCGAGCGCGAGCAGCCAGCTCGCCGCCAGCGCCTCGACCAGGAGGAAGAGCACCGCCGGCGCCGACCGTCGTGAGCGTCCGAACACGAGCAGACCGGCGGCCAGCACAACCGCCGCGGTCACCCCGGTGGCAATCGACAGACCGGTCGCGGCGTAGCTGGTGCTCGATAAGATCGGGTCGGTCACTGAATCGCCTGAACGAGTGCCGTCAGTGTACCGTGAGGAGGGGCTCGGGGCTCGGACCCGCCCGCCCTGCGGAGGGACGCCAGGCAACGTTTCAAACTCCGAGCCCCGAGCCCCGAGCCCTAGTAATCGCGATCCTTGAAGTATCCGCCGCGCTTCGCGCCGCTCTTCTGATCGGTGACCTTGGCGATCGGCTGCTGGTCATCCGGTGTGCGCGGACCGGCCGGCTCGATGTTCTCGGCCAACTGCACATCCGAGACCTGCCCCCCCTCATCGGGGGCGCTCGTCTCCGAGCTGGGGCTCTCGTCGTAGAAGTCGCGATGCTCCGGGGCGGGCTTTCTCTTCTGCCGGTTCACGGTCGACCCGACCTCGCCGGTGACCCAATCCTTCTGGCTGCCGTAGCTCTGCGGTTCTTTCGGCATGCCTTCGGAGTTGCATGGGTGCTGCCAGCGTCTACCACCCGCGGGCAGGCCGCCAGCGATCGAGAAGCCGCCCCTCCTCCACGACGTGGTACTCGGCGTACATCGCGGCGGTGAGGCAGGAGTGGTTGGGAATGATTCGCAGCTTCGCTCCGACGGGGAGGACCGTCTCGGCCGCCACTTTCCCGTGCTCCTGGGACAGCGTGTGGAGGCGCATGGGCAGCGGGCGGAGCGTCGTGTCGCAGACGATGCCGTAGCCGAAATGCGGCTCGATGTGGTCCGGCCCGAGGTCTTTCGAGAGGGCGAGGGCGCCGGCATCGACGATCATCGTCCCCCGCTCCGCGTACGCGCCGATGACGGTGGTCAGGACCGAGACGGCGCAATCATCGAGACGGCAGGAGCCGATCGTAGCCTGGAAGGCGTCGTAGAAGACATAGTTGCCGGGGCGCACCTCGTCGCAGTCCTCGAAGCGTTCCACGACGGAGGCGGTCGGCGTCGAGCCGACGCTGCGAACCAGATCGAGGCCCACCCGGTCGCGGAAGCGTGTGACGGCGGCGACCTCCTGCCGGGCCACCGTCCTGATCTCGTCGGGGGTGCGGGCGTGATACGAATGGCCGGCGTGCGTGAGGAGGCCGCGGAAGCGGACCGCCTCCGACCGGCTGATGCGCTGCGCGAGCTCCACGCTTTCCTTCCGGTCGGGGTCGATCCCGGCACGGTGATAGCCGCAATCGACCTTGAGGAAGAGGTCGAAGGTGAGGCCGTTGGAGCGCGAGAACGCCTCCACCGCCTGTAGAGCCTCGAGGCTGTCGAGGAGAATATTCAGCCGCTCCAGCCGCAAGGCGAGCGCCGCAAGGCGCGGCAGCTTGTCGGGCGCGATCGGCACCGCGTAGGTGACGTCCTTGAAGCCCGACCCGGCCAGGAGCTCCGCCTCGGCGACGGTGGAGACGGTGACCGGCCCTTCCCCGCCGCCATGCTGCATCCGCGCGATCTCGGCCGTCTTGTGCGTCTTCACGTGCGGCCTGAACATCACACCTGACGCGGCGGCCTTCTCGCGCATGCGATCGCAGTTGCGGGCGACGACGGAGCGGTCTACCAGAAAGGCGGGCGTGGTCAGATGAGAAAAGTCATCCATGTCGATCGGGACGCATTCTATGCGTCCGTCGAGCAGCAACGTGACTTACGATGTCTCTCCAGCACGCGTGCGCCCTCCACGACTTCACGACACCGAGAGGCTCGCCACAGCGACTGGCGCTCTGCTGCTGCTCGCTGCAGCGGCGTCGCTCGGCTTGCGCTTCCGCGCTCTTCCACCGGCCATCGATCTGCGGGCCATGACCTGGGACGCCGCGTCGCACGCTTTGATCGGCCTCGACATCTACGATCACCTGCGGCGGGTCGAGCCGCTGCTGCTCCTTCTACGGCTCCAGTCGGAGCACTGGTGGCCTCCCCTCTTCGGCCTCCTTTCGTTGCCGGCATACCTCCTCGGCGGACGGCAGTTGTCCTCTCCCAGCCTGGTCAGCCTCGCCTCGTACTCCCTCATCCCTGCATTGATCTGGCTTTCGCTCCGTCGCATCACCAGCGCCGTGCCGCTCCTGGCCTGGTCTCTGGTCGCGCTGTTCGCGCTCCGATCCCCTCAACTGATCGAGATGTCGACGTGGTCGATGCTCGAGCTCCCGGCCACTCTGTTCGCGGTGGCGGCGTTCTACTGCTTTTTCGCCGGTCCCGAGTCACGCGGCCGGAACTGGGCCTACGGACTGGCCGGAGCGTCGACCCTGCTCAAGTACCACTACGGGTTCTTCCTCCTGGTCACGTTCGGAGTGGCGACGATCGTGGAGCTCGACAGGAACGACCGGCGTGCCTTCGCTCTACAGGTGCGCTCACGCCTGCAACGGCCGGCGGTATGGATCTCCGGTGCAATCCTCGTCGCGGCGATCATCGCGCGGCGGATCGCGGAGACTCTCCATCCAAACCCGCCCATTCCAGGCGTCCCGAATCTGATCTGGATCGGCTACATCGCCGCCGCCGTGGCCATGCTGATCGGCCGCGACGACACGCGGCAGCTCTGGGCAGCCTTGCCCGTACCCATCAGGCGCTTCATCGACTGCGGCCTGATCTGGCCGATGATCTGGTGCATCGATCCAGCGAACGTTCGGGCGTGGTATCGGGAGCTGCACGTGCAGACCGATCCGCCCGCTCGCTGGATCGATCAGGTTCGGGAGATCGAGCGGTACCTCACGGACGATTACTTCCTCGGTCCGGCCATCCTCGCAGCAGCGGCTGCCGGCCTGGTGCTGGCGATCGTGGAAGGAGTCCGTCGCCGCCGTGTGGACGTGCTCGCGGTGGCGTTTCAGGCGATCTGGCCGGTGGCGCTGATGACGCTCAGCAAGCACAGGATCGAATCGCGCTTTCTGAGCACGATGGTCGCCGCTCTGGTGTTGAGTGCTGTCATCGGATGGGCGTTGCTGCTCGAGCGCCGGCACGTCGCGGTGCGGCTCGCTGCCGGCGTGGCGCTCTTCGGCGTCCTCGCCGCCGAACAGGCGGCCCGGGCGATCGATTGGGACCAGCAGCTTCTCAGAAGGCGTGTGTACGGGTATCTCTCGAGCGACCCACCCGACCGATTCGTGCGTGCGACGGTGAAGGCATTCACGCACGGACAGCCCGTCCTGATCATCCTTCCGCGCGACATTCAGGTCGTCGCGCCGACCGTTCGCCTCGCCCTGCGCCTCGCTCTGCCGGATGTTCGTCCCGACGCCGTCGACGTGCGAGGCGGCGACGCCGCTCGGCTGGCCGCCCGCCTGCGCCACTTTCCGGGCGGAGTGATCGGCGCCGAGGCCGAGCCCGCCGCGCTCCGGCGTCTCGCCGAGCAGCACGGGATGAGGATCACCGGCATGGCGCGCGGTCCTGAACTGCCAGATGGACGGCGGGCGCTTCTGATGGTCAGCGTGGAGCGGGTGGCCCAATGAGGAAGATCATCCACCTCTCTGTCCCGACAGTGTGTTCGTCCCACCCGATCCATGCGGCCCGCGTGTCCGTCAGTCGCGCGCCAGGACGTCGTGAAAGGCGTTCAGGAGGATCCGGCGCGGGGCCCGCGGCATCGGCACCGCCACATCGATCTCCATGGTCGTGTTCCCGACCAGGCGCACCGAGCCCATCGAGATCACCATGTCCCTGCCGAAGTCGGCGTAGATCGGAACGATCGAGACGAACGAGCCCGACACGGCCTCCTGCGACACCGACCCGCGGACCGCGTATTGGCCATCTCCCGCCGGGGTCGCGGCCAGCGTGCTCTTCAGGCGCGGGATGTCGGTCCCGTCGATCCACTGGTCGAAGAACCAGCCCATCGTTCCCTCGCCGGTCACGTCCATCTGCGGCGTCATGTGCTTCTCGACGACGCGCCTGAAGTCGTCGGTGGAGGGACTCTTCCATGAGTAGGAGGACAGGAAATCCTTCATCATGGCTATGAACCGGTGGTCGGGGTTCTTGGCGCTCCCCTCGCGCATGAGCGAGCGGAGCATGTGCACGACGTAGGCCCCCTTCGAATAGATGATCGTCTGCGCCGCGCCGGGGGAGTAGCGGGTCTGGAGGCGGAAGCTCTGCGAGACCGGCCCGGCGTCGTTGTGGACCACGCCGCCGCCCCGCGGCTTCTGCAGGATCTCGCGCCGCCGGCGCTCCCAGTAGTCGTCGTGCTTCTTCGGGCCCTCGGTGAACTGCAGCACGAGCGCGGAGGTGAACTCGGCGAACCCCTCCGAGATCCAGACGTCGCGGTAGCTCTGCCACCCCACCGTGTGTCCCCACCATTGATGGGCGACCTCGTGCCAGCCGACCATCTTGGCAAACTCGTTGATGCCGGCCACCGCCGTCGGCTCCGCCCCTTCGAGCGCCAGCACACGTTCGGTCGAGCTGGTGAGGGCGAGGACGGGAAGGTAGATCAGCGACGGCCACGACTGGCCGAAATTCCACTCCACCTGCTGCGTGACCGACATCGTCTTGTAGGGGGACTCGCCGAAGTAGGCTCCGGCGATGCGCGCGGCGTTCACCGCATCGGCCATGACGTCGGAGGCGAACTTGCGCCGATCACGCCCGGTGTAGACGTCGACGTGCATGCCGGACTGTTCGTCCGGGCGCGACAGCTTGTGGAACCTGCCGTAGTTGAAGCCGGCCGTCCGCATCGGCACGCTGCTCTTCCAGACGGCCACGCGCTTGCCCTCCTCCTCGGTCTCCCGCTCCAAAACGCCGGTGGAGATGAGCTGGTTCCGCCTCGGATAGCGATAGACCAGCTCGTAGGTGGCCGTGTCGACGAACGTGCCAAGGTTCGGGTACCAGCTTTCCCGAGCTCGCACCGAGTAGCTGTCGGGGCCCCACGACTGCAGCACGTCACGACCCTCGTACTCGATCGTGATCTCGGCGGGCTCGTTCACCTCCAGAGGCGCCGGCAACACCACCGCCGCGTCAGCATCGCCGACCTCGTCGCGGAAGAGCCGGGCCAGCCGCCCGAGCTCGACCTCCTCCTGGACGAGCCCCAGCTCGACCGGCTCGCCGCCGTCCCCCGCGATCGTGGCTCGCTGCAGCCGGACCTTCGGCAGGACGTGGATGGGCACGACACGCACGCCAGGAGTGAGGGCCTGAAGGCGGATCGTCGTGGTCCCCTTGATCGCCGAGTTCGACTCGATGGTCGTGTCGATCGTGTAATGGATGGCGTCGAGGGCCTTCCGCGGAGCGGAGCTCTTCGCCCCGGAGGGCCGGCCGGCGGCGGGAGCGAGATACCAGAAGCCGCCGTTCTGGTCGTCGAAGGAGAGGAGCGCGGTCTCGTCACCGCTCAGGTCGGCGAACCGCGCCGCGAGCGCGCCGATCCCATGGTCATCGGAGACCAGAAGCTTCGGCGCGAAGTCCTTCCCGTCGATGACCGCCAGGAAGACGTCTCCTCTCGCGGCCGGCGCGTTGAGCAGCTCCTGCAGGACGCGCAGATGAAGGTTGATCTGGTATTTCCGCTTTTGCTCGTTCAGGTGCTGCTCGTAGAGCTGCACCGCCCGCGCGTTCGGCGTCCCGGTCACCACCGCCTCTGCCTCGGCGATCTCCTCGGCCGTCCGATCGGAGAACAGGAGAATGACCGAGTCGAACGTGTCGGAGAGGACGTCCACCCCGCTCCGATTCGTCACCAGCGCGAGATGCCGCCGCTCCCGCTCCAGCGAGGGGCGCAGCTCCCACATCCCGTCGCCGGCGAAGACCGCCCCCCAGGTGTGCCCGCCGAGCGGCGCCAGGAAGTGAAACGCGCCGCTCCGGAAGTGCAGCCGGTAGGCGTCCCGCCTGAGCGTCAGATCCTGAACCGTCACGCTCCGGCCATCGGGCCGCGCCACGCGCATCTCCTGGTACTCGGGGACCTCTCTCGCATGGAGAGAGAGAGTGAGAAAGAGGGCGACGAGTGCTGTCAGCACGATCGGCAATGGGGAAGGCCCTTCTTGCGAGATCCTGCATGATACCTCTGGTCAGATGAGAAAGATCATCCATGTGGACATGGATGCGTTCTACGCCTCGGTCGAGCAGCGCGACCGGCCCGAGCTGCGCGGCAAACCGGTCATCGTCGGCTGGCCGGGACTGCGGAGCGTCGTCTGCGCCGCCTCGTACGAGGCGCGGCGCTTCGGCGTCCACTCCGCCATGCCCGCCTCGCGCGCGAAACGGCTCTGTCCGGAGGGGATCTTCGTCCATCCCGATTTCGAGCGCTATCGGGCCGTATCGACCCAGATCCGCGAGATCTTCGAACGCCACACGCCGCTGGTCGAGCCGCTCTCGCTCGACGAGGCCTACCTCGACGTCACGGTCGAGCTGACCGGCATCCCCACCGCCACCGAGACGGCGGAGACGATCCGCCGCGAGATCCGCGAGGAGACGCAGCTCACCGCCTCGGCCGGCGTGGCCCCGAACAAGTTCCTGGCCAAGATCGCCTCCGACTGGCGGAAACCGGACGGGCTCTTCGTGATCCGGCCGCATCAGATTGCCGACTTTCTGCCGCCGCTGCCGGTGCGGAAGATCCCCGGCGTCGGCAAGGCCACCGAGGGGGTGATGACGGAGATGGGGGTGGCCACGGTGGGCGACCTGCAGCGCTTCAGCGAGGAGCAGCTCGTGGCGCGGTTCGGCAAGTGGGGCACGCGCCTCTACGAGCTGGCCCGCGGGATCGACGAGAGCCCGGTGGAGCCCTCGCGCAAGCGGAAGTCGTGGTCGAGCGAGAACACGTTCGAGACCGACCTCACGCGGGAGGAGGTGGCCGGCTGGCTCCGCGACCAGGCGCAGAAGCTGTGGGCGGCGCTCGAGGGGCAGGCCCTGCGCGGCCGCACCGTGACGGTGAAGCTCCGGACGCCCGACTTCCGCACCGCCACCCGCCGGCTGACCCCTCCCGACCCGCCGGGCTCCGCGGACGAGCTGACTGCAATCGCCCTCTCGCTTCTCGAACGCTTCGACTTCGGCTCCGGCACCCGGTTCCGTCTGGCCGGTATCGGCGTCTCTAACTTTCCGGATGAGGAGGACAAGGGCGAGCCGGCGCTGTTCGGATAGGCGTTCCGAGCGCGACGAGTCGCCGGAGGGCCCGACCACTCGGATCGGAACGGAAGTTATCGGCGACGTCGAGGCTGCGGAGGGCCGACTCGGCGAAGCCGCCGCTGGATCTTGACTGCGTCGGCCGTGACGCCGAGTTGCTTCGCCACTTCGACGTTGGAGTATCTGCGCATGAGCGCCACGTCTGCAGGGGTCCATCGGTGACAAGTCTGGTAAGCGGCGATGCCGAGCCTTCTTCTTCGCTTTGCGACCGAGGTGGCATGCATTCCGAGATGGCTCGCGATCGACTTGTCAGAGTCTTTCCCGAGTCGCGCCACCGCCTCGGCTGTCCATCGCTCCGAGCCCCGGCGCGGCGCGCGCACCGGTTTCCGCCGCAATTGCCGCCGCTTGGCCTTGACGGACACTCTCGACCGTCCCGTGAGGCGTGCCGCTTCCGAGTCGGGGACGACGCCGAGGAGAGCCACTTCAGCCGGTTTCCAGGAGCTGGGACGTAAGGGCGGGATGCCGAGCTTCAGCCGCATGTATCGAACGGAAGTGATGCTCGTTCCGGCGGCGGATGCGATCACGCGATCCATCTCCTTCCCCAGACGTGCCACGATGTCAGGTGGAAAGCTGCCGTACTCACGGTGAGGGCTGGGAATTCCGAGACGCAATCTCAGTCGCGATGCTTCCGGCTTCCGAATGCCGAACCGGAGCCGGAGTGCGTGGTCGCTGTGCGTTGCCAGGATCTGCGCGAGATGTTTTCCGGCCGGAAGTGTCTTACTCCTGCTGTGCGATCTCTTCGACAGCCGGCGTCGCTTCCGCGCGACGCTGTCGACGCTGATGCCCAGCTTCCGTGCCACGGCCGGATTGGAAAACCGATCGAGAAGACTCACTCTCGCCTTTGTCCAGACCACGCGCCTGGGGCGCGGCTTGAAGGCCGGGACGCCGAGAATCTTCCGCCTGACGCGGACGGTCGTTTGCGTGAGTCCCATCCGCCGCGCCACCTCGGCATCCGTGCATGTCCCGAGGAGCGCAAGGTACTTCGGCGTCCAGCGATCAGAGGTTCGCGGCCGCTGCGAACAATCGTATGGAGGAATCCCGAGTGAGCGACGCTTCAACCCAACAGTCGTGGGGCTCGTTCGCAGTTTCTGCGCGATCGATCGATCGGTATCGTTCCCCAGCAGCCGAAGTCTTGCCGCCGTCCACCTTACCGGCCTGATCGGTCGAAAAGCGGGGATGCCGCGCCGCTTCCGTTCACTGCGGACGCTCTCCGGATGGACACCTGCCTCCCTGGCCAGAACAGCGTCGAACACGCGGCCGAGACGGGCGATGATCCGCCGGGGCCACGCCACACGGGTGAACTGACCGGCGTCCGACCGCTTCCCCTTCATCGCCGAACGATTCCGGCGACGTCGAACCGGTCGATCGCCAGCGCCAGTCATCGGA
>DATLFB010000132.1:0-63352 GCA_035525285.1 Thermoanaerobaculia bacterium | reverse complement strand
CATCGAGATCCAGAAATACCTTTCTGTCCTGATGCGCGGTGGTGCCGGGAAATGTGCCCGCGAGGCGCAGCATGCTGACCCCGCTGTTGGTGAACCCGAGCCATTCGAAACTGCTCAGCGAGGGCGGCTCCACGGCGAACGCGGGGGGCGCGGAGAATGCGAGCAGAACAAGAACTGCGACGGCGAATGTTGGTCGCTGAATCCGGCGCGGGAGGATGAAGCGAGTCAAACCGAGGTTCATGCGATGTCTCCTAAGAAATGGCGAGGCGTCTATGACGGCGCTCGCGTGCGTTCAGCCTAGACGTTGCCCAAATATGAGTAATATTCATCTCGCGGCTGTGTTTGTCAAGAATTTGTTACCTAAAATAGGGTAAACTTGGCCTGCTGTCGCTTTCCCTTGCGCGTGCATGCATGTCCAGCTATGGTTGATGATTTCGAATGACAGGTAGACATCCCGGTTCCGAACGAGCTTCAGCGTTGGCGCGAAACACGGCCCTTTTCCGGAGGAAGATGGGGTTCTCTCAAGAGCGCCTCGCTGAGGAGGCCCGCGTTCCCCGGAAAACGATCTACAACGCTGAAACCTACGGAAATGTGGGAGCGCGTACCGTCGAGAAGTTAGCAACGGTTTTCGGCGTGCCCGTGGAGACCATGCTGGATCGCGATCAGGCGACCGCTGAGGCCGTGTTTCTGGCAAGTCAAGTCAGTCGTCTAGCGGAAGACGCCAGGGAGGCGTTCTTCCGTGCACTCGACAACGTTGCTGGTCGCCACAAGCTGTCGGTGCAACCGCAAGCGCGGCCGTCCGTTGATATCGCTAGCGATCAACTTGCGCCGCCGCATAGTGAATCGAGCCGTGCCTCGATTGAACGAGCAGCGGAGGCGGAGCAATTTGCAGCGGAGCAGGTGCCGGCTTTGCTTCGACTTCCGAGGTCCGAGTGGTATCGGCGAATCGAGGAAGAACCGCGATATCAGTCAGTCGCTTCATGCTGGACCATGATCAAAGAGGCTGATCGCATGAGCGAAGAACGTCCTCGTGTAGCGCTTGAATATTATTTGCTGGCGATATCGGTCGCGGAACGCCCTGGAAGCGCCAGCTCGTGTCATGAGCTTCGAGTTGCTGCCTGGAAAAATTATGCGTGGACCCTGAGAAAGTTGGGTGAATACCCCCAAGCCCAGGTTGCACTCGATACTGCCGAAGCATTCGCAAAGCTATGTGCCGATGACGGAAAGTTGCTGGCTCGAGTGAAACTGTCGCGTGCGATTCTTTTTACGACGATGCAGTGTTTCGATCAGGCAGTGCTGCTCGTACGTGAAACGCAGGCGACGTTTACTCAACTGAACGATGCAGCGGGATACGAGATGGCAATCGAGCAGGAAGCCGTCATCCTGCTCGACAGGAACGAGGGATCCGCTGCAAGCGTGCTCCTCGAGCGACTAGCGACTGAGGGAGTCGATGATGAGACGAAAGCGCGGCGCTTCTACAATCTCGCGAAGGCGTACACACTGACGGGCCAACTGAGCGCTGCGAAAATGCATCTGGAGAGGGCGCGAGTAGTACATGAGAAGCTTGGCTGGACCCACCTACTGCATAAGGACGCGTGGGCTCTCGGTAGCATCAAAGCGAAGGTGGGCGACGTGGACGGTGCGTTAGAGTCATTTGAACGTGCATCAGACGGTTTCCGGGAACTCGAGGATGCTGATTCCGCGATCCGCGTCGATCTGGATCGCTGCGAGATTGAAATTGAGAGTGGCCGGCAGAACGGCAAGACGTTCGATCGTCTGCGTGCCGCAGCTTCATACGCCATCGAAAAGCGGCTTCCGCAATCAGAGTGTCGCGCGCTGCTTTTCCTGCAGCGGCTCGGACGTGCAACCGAGGCAACTCACATTCGGTATGTGAAGGACTTCATCGAAGATCTGGAACGGCATCCTCATCGTGAGTTCGTTCCGCCTGAACTCGCCGCCTGAAGTCCGGCACGGCTGCTCCCCCTCGACCCTGAACCTCCCTCCCACCCGCCCGTACAATACGCGTCGCGGTTGGCGGCACGTTTGGTACGGGGGAGCGAATGGGAGAGATTCTGGCGGTTCGGGATGTGGTCAAGGTGTTTGGCGAGGTTCGGGCGGTGGATGGGATCTCGTTCACCGTCCGCACGGGGACCATCACCGGGCTGCTGGGGCGGAACGGGGCGGGGAAGACGACCACCATTCGGATGATCACCGGCATCTTCATGCCGGATTCCGGTGACATCCGGTGGATGGGCGGGGAGCGCGCCGACGGCATTCCGTTCGGCGATCGCATCGGCTATCTGCCGGAAGAGCGCGGTCTCTACAAACAGATGAAGCTCGTCGAGCTTCTCCTGTTTCTCGCGGAGATCAAAGGCTGCCGTCCCGCCGACACCCGGAAGAGAGTCGACTACTGGCTGGAGCGCTTCGAGCTCACCGACAAGCGCGACGCGAAAGTCGAAGAGCTCTCGAAAGGCAACCAGCAGAAAGTGCAGCTCATCGGCACGCTGCTCCACGACCCCGACCTCATCATCCTCGACGAGCCGCAGTCGGGACTCGATCCCGTCAACCTGGTCATCGTCCGCAACCTCCTGCGCGAGTTGCGCGACGACGGAAAGACCATCCTCCTCTCCACGCACATGATGGGAGAGGCCGAGAAGATGGCCGACGAGATCATCCTCATCCATCAGGGCAAAGTCGTTCTCGAAGGCACGCTGGATGAAGTCCGCGGGACCTTCGGCAAGAACACCCTGCACATCGACTTCGACGGCGACGGCGCATTCCTCCGCGAGCTCCCGCAGGTTCGCCGGGCCGCGATCCTCAACAACGCCGCGGAACTGAGCCTCACCGAAGGAGCCGAGCCGCAGCAGATTCTGCAGGCGTGCATGGACCGCGTCCGCATCCGGCGATTCGAAGTCGCCGCGCCCTCGCTCGAGGAAATCTTCATCGAGAAAGTCGGAACCGAGACCCTGTCCCACGAGGTGGCGCGATGAGAAAAATGTTCGCTGTCTTCAAGCGCGAATACATCCAGGCCGTTCGCAGAAAAGCGTTCATCATCATGACGCTGATCTTCCCCTTCCTGTTCGCCGCCATGATGTTCCTCCCGGGCCTGATGATGGCCCGCGGCATGGGCGTGAAGCGGATCGTGGTGCTCGACGGCACGACCCAGCTGCGCGACGCCTTCGCCCGTCCGAACGAACAGCCGAAGGCGGACGCGAAGGAAGATGCGCGCGACGCGTTGCGCGGACGCCGCCGCAACGAGCTGCCGACGCAACTGCAGGTCGACTACGTCGCGCAGGCCGATGCCGGACGCGACGAGGTCGTGCAGCCGTACCTCGACCGGCTCACCCGCTCGAAAGACGACGCCAGCCGCCTCGACGGCGTGTTCGTCATCCCCGCGCAGGCGCTCCGAAACGCCGACACGAAATTCACCCACTACAGCCGCACCGCTACGGACTTCATGACCCATGAGCGTCTCGCGCGTGCCGCGAACAGATCGATCCAGCGAATCCGCCTCGAATCCAACGGCATCCAGCCCGACCGCATCGAAGAACTGATGCGCGATGTGGACGTCGAGTCGGTGCAGCTCTCGCGCACCGGCGACAAGAAGACCGGCGGCGAGATGAACTTCCTCCTCGGATTCCTGATGGCCGCCATGCTGCTCATGCCGTCGCTCATCTACGGCACCGAAACGATGCGCGGCATCGTCCAGGAGAAGAGCGATCGCGTCGTCGAAGTGCTCATCTCGTCCGTCACGCCGATGCAGCTCCTGTCCGGAAAGATCGTCGGCATTGCCGCGGTTGGCCTCACGCAGATCCTGGTATGGGTCATCATGGGCTCGATCGCCGGCGGCTACGGCGCGGCCGGCGCGGCGGCGGCGGGCGTGAACCTCGCGCAGTTCTTCCGGCCCATCATCTTCGTCTATTTCTTCGTGTTCTTCGTGCTCGCGTACCTGACGTACGTCTGCATCTACGCGATCGCGGGCGCGGTGTGCAACACGGAGCGCGAAGCGCAACAGTTCATCATGCCGGTGATGCTCCTCATGCTCCTGCCGTGGATGCTCGCCGCGCCGATCATCACGAATCCCGACTCGCCGCTCGCCGTCGGCTTCTCGCTTTCACCGGGGTTCGGACCGATCACGATGTTCATCCGCACGCTCGTCGCCGATCCGCCGCTGTGGCACATCGCCCTGTCGATCGCCGTGTCGATCGTGACCATCCTGGCGTTCTTCTGGGCCACCGGGAAGATCTTCCGGGTGGGCATCCTGTCGTACGGCAAACGGCCCACGCTGCCGGAGCTGTGGCGCTGGCTGAAGCTGGCGTAGGAGGGTTGCCCGGTTGCCCGGTTTCCCGGTTTCCCGGTGGGGGTCACCGGGCCACCGGGTCACCGGGCCACCGGGCAACTGGGCAACCGGGTCACCGGGCCACCGGGTCACCGGGCAACCGGGCCACCGGGCCACCGGGCCACCGGGCCACCGGGCCACCGGGCCACCGGGCAACCGGGCCACCGGGCAACCGGGCAACTGGGCAACTGGGCCACCGGGCCACCGGGCAACTGGGCCACCGGGCAACCGGGTCACCGGGCAACTGGGCAACCGGGCAACCGGGCCACCGGGCCACCGGGCCACCGGCCAACCCGGCCACCGGGCAACCGTTTGCTATGATCCCTGCCTCATCCGAGAAGGGCAGGGAAACGCATGCAGGATGCGAAAACACTCATCGACATCTATGACGTGACGATTGGCATCGACCGTCCCGCGATCATGAAGTACAAGAGCGGCGACCGGTGGCTCGACATCACCGTTCCCGAGTTCCGCGACACCGTCCGCTGGTTCGCCACCGGCCTTCACGAGCTCGGCGTCAAAGCCGGCGATCGCGTCGGCATCCTCTCCGAGAATCGTCCCGAGTGGACGATGGCCGACTTCGCGACGCTCTGCGCGTCCGCCGTGAGCGTTCCCGTCTACCCGACGCTCCTCGGATGGCAGATCGAGTACATCCTGAACGACGCCGGCACCGTCGCCGTCATCTGTTCGAATCAGGAACAGCTCGACAAGCTCGTCGAGATCCGCTCGCACTGTCCGTGCGTGCAGAACATCATCGTGTGCGATCCGACACCGACTCCCGTGCCGGGAGTCCTTAACTTCGCCGACGTGGTCGCTCGCGGACGCGCGTTCGAGGAGAAGAACGGCAGGAGCTGGTTCGATCAATCGAAGGCGTCGCGCACGCCGTCCGATCTCGCCACGCTCGTCTACACATCGGGCACGACCGGCAATCCGAAGGGCGCGATGCTCTCGCACGGCAACATCTCCAGCAATGTTTCCGCGGTTCACCAGGTCGTGCCGTTCCGCGCGGGCGACATCGCGCTCTCGATCCTTCCGCTCTCGCACATCCTCGAGCGGATGGTCGACTACCTCTACTACTTCAAGGGCGGCTGCGTCGCGTACGCCGAGAACGTGATGAAGGTCGCGGACAACCTGCAGGAAGTTCGTCCGCAGTTCTTCGGCGCCGTGCCGCGCCTGTTCGAGAAGATGCGCTCGCGGATCATGGACAACGTCGCCATCGCGCCGCCCGCGCGGCAGAAGATCTTCTACTGGGCGCTGAAGGTCGCCGAAGAACGCCTCCCGTACCGCGTCGACTGCAAGCCGCTGCCGTTCGGCCTGAAGCTGAAGTCCGCCGTCGCCGACAAGCTCGTCTTCAGCAAGATCCTCGCGCGCCTCGGCGGCAACGTGCGCTTCGTCGTCTCCGGCGGCGCGCCTCTGTCGGCGGAGCTGGCGGCGTTCTTCATCGGCGCGGGCGTGGAGATTCTCGAAGGCTACGGCTTGACCGAGACCTCGCCCGTCATCGCCGTGAATCGTCCCGACAAACGCCGCCTCGGCACGGTCGGCCCGATCATCTCCGGCATCGAGGTGAAGATCGCGGCGGACGGCGAGATCCTCACGCGCGGCCCGCACGTGATGCGCGGCTACTGGAACAATCCCGAGGCGACGGCGCAGGCGATCGATCCGGACGGGTGGTTTCACACCGGCGACATCGGCGAGATCGACAAAGACGGCTTCCTCAAAATCACCGACCGCAAGAAAGACATCATCATCAACGCGTACGGAAAGAACATCGCGCCGCAGCCGCTCGAAGCGCTGCTCAAGAGCTCACCGTACATCGGCACGCCCGTGCTTCTCGGCGACCGCCGCAAGTATCTCTCCGCGCTCATCGTGCCGAACTTCGAGAAGCTCGAGCGCGACGCGCAGGCCCTCGGCATTCCGTTCAGCACGCGCGAAGAGCTGGTCGGCAACGACCGCGTGAAAGCGATGATCCAGGACGAGATCGATCGCTTCAATCAGAACCTCGACCGGCAGGAGAAGATCCGCCGCTTCGCCCTCCTGCCGCGCGACTTCAGCATCGAAGAAGACGAGATCACTCCCTCGCTCAAAGTGAAACGGAAAAACATCGACAAGAAGTACAAGACCGTGATCGATCAGCTCTACGCCGACGAAAACCTGGTGGACGCCTGAATGACAATACACGTGTCATCCTGAGCCGCGTAGACGGCCGAAGGACCTGTGTGGGCGGTGGCGCGTCGCGCCGCCCATCCCGCCCAGGTCCCTCGACTCCGCTCGGGATGACACCTCGGAAGAAAACATGACAGTAGCCGAAGCTCCTCTTCCCACAACGACCACCGCGCGCGCGTTCGAGATCGAGCGCGACGGCGACCTCGCCATTCTCTGGTTCGATCTTCCCGGCGAGAAAGTGAACAAGTTTGCCTCGCCCGTGTTGCGCGAGCTCTCGGAAGTCATCGATCAGATCGCGGCCAGCGACCTGACGCAGGTGATCATCGCCTCGCGCAAGCCCGGCATCTTCATCGCCGGCGCGGACGTCACCGAGTTCACGACCGTCAGCGGTCCTGAAGAGGCGAAAGCGTACGTGCTCCTCGGGCAGCAGGTCTTCACGAAACTGGCGAAGCTGAAGCAGGTCACCGTCGCCGCCATCGACGGCGCATGTCTCGGCGGCGGCTGCGAGCTCGCGCTCAGCTGCGACTGGCGCGTGATGTCCACCTCGCCGAAGGCGCAGATCGGCCTGCCGGAAGTGAAGCTCGGCATCTTCCCGGCGTGGGGCGGCACGACCAAGCTCCCGCGTCTCATCGGACTCCCCGCGGCGCTCGACATCATCCTCAACGGCAAGGCGCTCGACGGAAAGCGCGCGAAGAAAACCGGACTCGCCGACGAAGTCGTCGAGCCGGGCATCCTCCTCGAGACGGCAAAGAAATTCGCCGAGCGCGGCAAGCGCAGAGGCGGCACGCGCACGAAGTTCTACGTCGAAGGCAACCCGCTCGCGCGCTCCATCATCTTCGGCAAGGCGCGCAAAGCCGTGCTCGCGCAGACGAAGGGAAACTATCCCGCGCCGCTCAAGGCCATCGAAGTGATGGAGTACGCGATGTCGGCGGGCGTCGAGCGCGGCATGCAGCGCGAGGCGGAGGAGGCGGCGGGTCTCGTCAGCAACGACGTCGCGCGCAATCTCATCCAGCTCTTCTTCCTCATGGAAGAGTCGAAGAAGGATCCGTTCACCGCGAAGCCGCACGAGATCCACGCGGCCGGCGTGCTCGGCGCGGGCATCATGGGCGGCGGAATCGCGCAGATCATCGCCGACAAAACGAACGCCGACGTCCGCATGCGCGACATCAACTGGAAAGCGATCGGCGGCGGCATGAAGGCCGCGTCGAGAGTGTGGAGAAAGAAGGTCGAGCGGCGGCGGATGACGCGCGGCGAGATGCAGCGCAAGCTCTCCCGCATCACCGGCACGACCGACTGGAGCGGCTTCGCGCGCGCCGACGTCGTCATCGAAGCCGTCGTCGAAAGCCTGCCGATCAAGCGCCAGGTGCTCGCCGAGTTCGAATCGACCGCCAGGCCGGGAGCGATCTTCGCGACGAACACCTCCACGATCCCGATCACGCAGATCGCGGCCGAGGCGAAACATCCCGAGAACGTGGTCGGCATGCACTTCTTCAACCCCGTCGACAAGATGCCGCTCGTCGAAGTCATCCGCGGCGAGAAGAGCTCCGACGCCGCGATGGTCACCGTCGCCGCGTTCGCGCGCAAGCTCGGAAAGACCGTCGTCTACTGCAACGACGGGCCGGGCTTCATCGTGAATCGCATTCTCGGTCCGTACATGAACGAGTCGGGCTTCCTGCTCGAAGAGGGGAACACGATCGAGTCGCTCGACAAGGCGATGGTCGACTTCGGCATGCCGATGGGGCCGATGGCGCTGCTCGACGAAGTCGGCATCGACGTCGCCGCGAAAGTCGCGGGCATCCTCACCGAGGCGTTCGGCGAGCGAATGCAGAAATCGACGGTCGTCGAGAAGTTGTACGCGGACGGACGCCACGGCAAGAAGAACGGCCGCGGGCTGTACGTCTACGACGGCGGCAAGCGGAAGAATCCCGACACGTCGGTGTACAAAGTGCTCGGCATTCGCTCGCCGAAGCCTGCCGATCCGAAGCCGGTCGTCGAGCGGATGATTCTCGCGATGATCAACGAGGCCTCGCTGATTCTCGACGAGAAGATCGTCGCCTCCGCGGGCGAGCTCGATCTGGCGATGATCATGGGCACGGGCTTCCCGCCGTTCCGCGGCGGCTTGCTGCGCTACGCGGACTCGCTCGGGCTGCCGTACATCCTCGCGCGGCTCGACGAGCTCTCCACGCGCGTCGGCCCCAGGTTCCGCCCGAACGAACCTCTCAAGCGTCTCGCGGAGAGAGATGGAAAGTTCTATCCGGCGCGCTAGTGAACATTCAACATTGAAAGCATGCGTGGCCAGCCTTGTCATCCCGAGCGTGAGCGAGGGACCTGGGCGGGCGGCGGCCCGACGCGCGGGCTTTGTGCCACCCTCCCCCCGGGTCCCTCGCTCACGCTCGGGATGACAAGCATTGGTACCAGTCCCCTCTCCCCGCCCCGCGGGGAGAGGGTTAGGGTGAGGGGCCAATGAACCTGACTTCCCCCCTTCATCCACTCACGCGCCGCCAACGCACCATCATCTGGATCGTCGCCCTCCTCTGCGCCGCGTCGCGTTTCCTCGCGATGGCGCGCTCGCTCTGGGACTGGGACGAGGCGCTCTTCTGCCTCGCCATGCGCGACTACGACGTCTCGCTTCATCACCCTCATCCGCCCGGCTTCCCGCTGTACATCGCGATGGCGAAAGCCGCGCGCGTCTTCGTCGCGAGCGACTTTCGCGCGCTGCAACTCGTGAATCTCCTCGCCGCGGTGCTCGTCTTTCCCGCGGTCTTCTTTCTCGCGCGCGAGTTGCGGCTGCGCTTCACGACTTCGGTCATCGCCGGCGCGCTCTTCGCGTTCTTTCCGAACGTCTGGTTCTTCGGCGGTGGCGCGTTCAGCGACGTCCCGTCGATCGTGCTCGTCTGCTTCGCCGCGACGTTGCTGCTGCGCGGCGTGCACGGCCCTTCGACTTCGCTCAGGGCAGGCCGCCATTCCTACTGGCTCGGCACATTCCTGCTCGCGGTGGCGATCGGCATTCGCCCGCAGAATCTGCTCATCGGCCTCGTCCCGGGCATTCTCGCGACGCGCAGGCGGCGTCCGATGGAGATCGTCGTCGCACTGCTGATCGGAGTCGTCATCGTCGGAGTCGCGTTCGGCGGTGCGGTCGCGGCGACCGGCTCGTGGAACGAGTACGTGCGCGTGGTGCGCGAGCACGGCGACTACATCTCGCGCGTCGACTCCTTCCGCAGCGCGGAGCGTCCGCAACTGTGGCGTCTCTTCGATCGTTTCTTCATCAAGCAATATCAGTCGTCGTGGCTGAGCGTGATCACGTCGCTGTTCGTGCTCATCGCGGCCTTCGGCGCGTTCCGCGATCGCGACCGATCGATGCTCTACAACGTGCTGATCTTCGGTCCGTTCGCAATCTTCGCCTGGCTGATGCTCGACCGTTTCAGCATCAGCCGCTTCTCGATTGGCTATCAGCCGATGTTCGCGCTGCTCGCGGCCGAGGGAATCCGGCGCGTGGCGAAGTCGCGTGCGTGGCTCGAGCCGGCGCTCGCGGCGGCGCTGGTGATCGCCTTCGCGGCGTACACGATTCCGGCGCTGAACATCGTGCGCGCGACCGTGTCGCCGTCGGTGCTCGCGGCCGAGGCGGTGGCGATGCATGTCAGTCCGAACGACGCGCTGTATGTCGCGCACACGATGTCGAAGTTCGTCGATCTGCTCGCGCCGCAGATGACGTATCGGCGCGTGATGGACGATCGCGCCATGCCGCTCGCGCGCCATGAGCGCGCGTGGCTGCTCGCGGAGCTGAATCGCACGAAGCCGGAGGGATTCATCTTTCAGCGCGAGCGCGGCGCGCTCTGGAACATCTCGCGACGGCACTACTTCGAGATTGTGCTCAAGCCGGTGCGCGAGGTGCCGCAATTCGGCGCGGGGTGGTACGAGACGGAGACCGAGGACATTCATGAGTGGCGCTGGATGGGCGGCCATTCGGTCGCGCTGCTTCCGCCGCAGAGCGGTGAAACACTCCTGCGCATGCATCTCGGCATCCCGGCCGAGACGAAGAGCGCGAATCCTGAGGTCACGGTGACGCTCAATGGCAAAATCGTCGATCGCTTTCGCACGACTACCGGCGACATCGAGCGCGACGTGCGCGTCACGCCGGCACCGGGCGGGCAGCCGAACGTGCTCGAGCTCTCGATCGATCGAACTGTGAATCCGTTCAACGCGCGCACGGGCGAGGATCGCCGCACGCTCGGACTGCGACTGCGATATCTCGCATGGGGGCCGGCATGAAGCGACTACTCATCATTCTTCTGATTGCCTCGAGCGCGCACGCGCAGACGTTCCGCACCGAAGCCTTTCGCGCTCACATGCGATTCCTCGCCTCGGACGCGCTCGAAGGCCGCGGCGCTGCGACGCGCGGGCACCTCGTCGCGGCGGAGTACGTCGCCGCGCAACTCGAGCTCGCGGGCGTCACCGCGTCGTTCCAGGAAGTCCCGCTGCTCGCGACCGTCGCGAGCGCCGATTCGACGGTCACGTTGCACCGCGAAGGTGAAGAACCTCTGACCCTGCGCGCGTTCGATACCTTCGTCACGAGCGGCGATCCGCTCCGCGCAGAAACGAAGATCGAAGCGCCGGTCGTCTTCGCGGGCTATGGCGTCACGGCGCGCGAGCAGCGATACGACGACTACGCCGGCGTCGACGCACGCGGAAAGATCGTCACGATGTTCACCGGCGCACCCGCGGCGTTTCCGAACGCCGCACGCGCGCATTACAGCTCGACGCTGAACAAGATCACGAACGCGGCGGAGCACGGCGCGGTCGCGGTGCTGTTCCTCACCTCGCCGAAGGAAGCCGCGCGCACGCCGTGGCCGCGCGTCGTGCGCGGCAGCAAGCTCGGCTCGATGCACTGGCTGCAGGCCGACGGCAAGCCGCACGATGTCGATCCCGTGGTCAGCGCCAACGTCACCCTCGGTCTCGAGGCGACGAAACAGTTCTTCGGCAGCGAGGCCGTGGCGGTGTTCCAGACGCTCGAGTCTGGAGGGCGGACGTCTCGTCCGCCACGAGGGGCGGACGGGACGTCCGCCCTCCTTCACATTCGCAGCAGCCACCGCAAGACGAGCAGCCCGAACGTCGCCGGCATCCTGCGCGGATCCGATCCGGTGTTGCGCGACGAGTACGTGATCTACACCGCGCATCTCGATCACCTCGGCATCACCGAGGCGGTCGACGGAGATGCGATCAACAACGGTGCGTTCGACAACGCCACCGGCATCGCCGCGCTGCTGGAGATCGCGCGCGCGTTCGGCTCGCTGCCGAAAGCGCCGCGCCGCTCGATTCTTTTTCTCGCGACCACCGCGGAAGAGAAGGGCCTCCGCGGCGCGGACTACTTCGCGAACAATCCAACCGTCCCCATCGCGTCGATCGTCGCGAACATCAACACCGACATGCTGCTGATCATCCATCGCACGCGCGATCTCGTCGCATTCGGCATCGACTCGAGCGACCTCGGCGACGTCGCGCGCACCGTCGCGGGCGAGATGGACATCGAGCTCTCGCCCGATCGCTTTCCGGAAGAGGTCGTGTTCGTCCGCAGCGACCAGTATCCGTTCATCCGGCGCGGCATTCCGGCGCTGTTTGTCAACGTCGGCTATCACGCGATCGAATCCGGCATCGACATGGCCGAAACGGTGAAAGTGTGGCGGCGTACGCGCTATCACTCGCCGTCGGATGATCTGTCACAGCGGATCGACTACGGCGCCGCGATCCTGCCTGCCGAGTTCAATTTCCGCCTCGGCCTCGCCGTCGCGAATCGCGACGCGCGCCCGCGCTGGAAACCGGGAGATTTCTTCGGCCAGACGTTTGGACGGTCGCGCTGAAAAACTATGATATGCAGTCGCCTATGACCATCACCGCAGAACAGCGTCGGGTCGACCTCGTCGACCGGCTCGCGGCGGAGGCGAAACGGCGCGTTCCGGCCGATCAGGCCCAGAGCGCGGAACACTTCGTTCGCCGCTACTTCGCCCATGTTGCCCCTGACGACGTCATTTACACATCCTTCGACACCCTTCTCGGCGCCGCGCTCTCGCTGTGGGAATTCGGCGTGCAGCGCCAGCCGGGCGTCCCGAAGATCCGCCTCTTCAATCCGACCGCCGAAACGAGCGGCTGGGAGACGCAGCACACCGTCGTCGAGATCGTGAACGACGACATGCCGTTCCTCGTCGACTCGATCACGGCGGAGCTCAACCGGCGCGACCGCAAGATCCACCTGCTGCTGCATCCGGTCATCCGATCCCGCAGGGATGCGTCAGGCAATCGCCTCGAGATCACCGACACGGCCCACGCGCCCACCGACGCGATCGTCGAGTCGTACATGCACGTCGAGATCGATCAGGAGACGGAAGTCGCCGAGCTGGAGTCGATGCGCGCGTCGCTGCAGCTGATTCTCGACCGCGTGCGCATGGCCGTCACAGACTGGCGCGCGATGCGCCAGCATCTCGCGGACGATCTCGAAGAAATGGATCCGGCGAAGCTGCCGATGCTTCCGGAGGAAGTCGAGGAAGCAAAGGCATTTCTCCGCTGGCTCGACAACGGCCACTTCATTTTCCTCGGCCATCGCCGCTACACCTTCGAGACGCGCGACGGCGCCGACTACCTGAAGCCCCTGCCCGAAACGGGGCTCGGTATCTCGCGCGACATCCGTCCCGAGACCATCGAGAGCGCGCAGCTGCCGCTGAAGAAGGCCGACAGCGATTACGCGCGCCGCAAAGACCTCGTGATCATCACGAAGGCCAACCGGCGCAGCCTCATTCATCGCCCCGTGCCGATGGATCGCATCGGCATCAAGCGCTACAACGAGAAAGGCGATCTGATCGGCGAGGATCGCTTCCTCGGCCTCTTCACGTCTGCCGCGTATCAGCGCAGCGTCCGCGACATCCCGATGCTGCGCCTGAAAGCGACGCGCGCGCTCGACCGCGCCGGTCTCGATCCGCATTCGCACAACGGCAAGGCCTTCGCCGACATCCTCGAGACCTTTCCGCGCGACGAGTTCTTCCAGATCACCGACGCCGATCTCTTCGACGTCGCGCGGGGCATCCTGCTGCTGCAGGAGCGCCAGCGCGTCGCGCTCTTCACGCGCAAGGATCTCTTCGAGCGCTTCGTCTCCTGCTACGTCTTCGTCCCGCGCGATCGCTACACGGCCGAGTTCAAGGAGCGCGCGCGGGCGATTCTCGAGGAAGCGTTCGCGGGACGCGACACGCAGGTCTACGACCACATCGGAACCTCGCCGCTCGCGCGCGGGCTCTTCATCGTGCGCACGACGCCCGGCAACGTGCCGGATGCGGACGTGCGCCGCGTCGAAGCGTTTCTCGCCGAGGCCGCGCGCACGTGGAGCGATCGCCTGCTCGACACGCTCGTGCAGGAGATGGGGGAGGAAGTCGGCATCGATCTCCACCATCGCTACAAGAAAGCGTTCCCGATGGCGTACTCGGAGCGCTTCTCGGCGTCGGCGGCGCTGTTCGACGTCGGACACGTCGAGCACGTGCTCGCAACGGGCGAGCTGGTCGTCGATCTCTATCGCCATCGCAGCGAGGAGCGGCAGTTTCACTGCAAGATCATTCACGCCGGGCCGCCGGTGCCGCTCTCCGAGATCATGCCGCGCCTCGAGAACATGGGCCTCAAAGTGCTCGCCGAGGTGCCGTACGAAGTGCAGCCGCTGGGCGCGCCGTTGCCGGTGCGCATTCGGGATTTCAGCCTCGACGGCGAGGGAATGCAGGACGATCTCACGCCGGTCAAAGAGAAGTTCCAGGACGCATTCATCCGCGTCTGGACGCATCAGGCGGAGAACGACGGCTTCAATCGTCTCGTCCTCGGCGCGGACGTCGAGTGGCACGAAGTCGTCGTGCTGCGCGCGTACGCGAAGTACCTGCGCCAGGTCGGTGTCGCGCTCAGCGAGACGTACATCCAGCAGACGCTCGCGAAGCATCCGGCGATCACGCGCAACATCCTTCAGCTCTTCAGGAACTACTTCGATCCCGCGATCGGCGACGTCGGACTCGGACGCAAAGGAGCATCGCTCGGTATCCGCTCGCAGATCGAAGACGCGCTCGAGCGCGTCACGAATCCCGATGAAGACCGCATCCTGCGTTTGTACGTGAGCCTCATCGAGGCCACGCTGCGCACGAACTACTTCCAGGTGGAGGACAGGCAATCCTGCCTGTCCACTGCAAATGGACAGGCAGGATTGCCTGTCCCCCACGAGCGCAGGCTCTATCTCTCCTTCAAGCTCGACTCGAGCCTCGTGCCCGAGCTGCCGCTGCCGCGTCCGATGTTCGAGATCTTCGTGTACGCGCCGTGGATGGAAGGCATCCACCTGCGCGGCGGGAAGGTCGCGCGCGGCGGCATCCGCTGGTCCGACCGCCGCGAAGACTTCCGCACCGAGATCCTCGGCCTGATGAAGGCGCAGATGGTGAAGAACGTCGTCATCGTGCCGGTGGGCTCGAAGGGCGGATTCGTGGTGAAGAATCCGTCTGCCGATCGCGCGGCGTTCCAGCAGGAAGGCGTCGAGTCGTACAAGACCCTGCTGCGCGGCATGCTCGACATCACCGACAACCTGCGCGGCGATGAAGTGATCCCGCCGCGCGACGTCGTGCGCCGCGATCAGAACGATCCCTACCTCGTCGTCGCCGCCGACAAAGGCACCGCGACGTTCTCCGACATCGCGAACTCCGTCTCCGCCGAGTACGGCTTCTGGCTCGGCGACGCATTCGCGTCGGGCGGTTCCGCGGGCTACGACCACAAGAAGATGGGCATCACCGCGCGCGGCGGATGGGAGGCGGTGAAGCGCCACTTCCGCGAGCTCGGCGTCGATACGCAGAGCGAGGACTTCACGGTCGCCGGCGTGGGCGACATGGCGGGCGACGTGTTCGGCAACGCGATGCTTCTCTCGCCGCACGTCAAGCTGATCGGCGTCTTCAACTACTCGCACATCTTCGTCGACCCGAATCCGGATCCGACGATCAGCTTCGCGGAGCGGCAGCGTTTGTTCGACAACCGCCTGAACTGGAACGGCTACAACACCGAGCTGCTCTCGAAGGGCGGAGCGGTGTACGAGCGGAGCGCGAAGACGATCACGCTGTCGGACGAAGTGCAGAGGCGTTTCGAGCTGCCGAAGAAAGTCGTCGCGCCGGTGGAGCTGATGCGCGCGATTCTGCGCGCGAACGCCGATCTGCTCTGGCTCGGCGGCATCGGCACGTACGTGAAGGCGAGCTGGGAAGATCACGCGGCCGCGCGCGACCGCGCGAACGATCCGCTGCGCATCAACGCGAACGAGCTGCGCGTGCGGGTGGTGGGGGAGGGCGCGAACCTCGGTTTCACGCAGCGCGGCCGCATCGAGTACGCCCACGGCGGCGGCAAGATCAACACCGACGCGATCGACAATTCCGCCGGCGTCGACACGTCCGACCACGAAGTGAACATCAAGATCGCGCTCAACGACGCGATCGAGCGCGGCGAGCTTTCAGGCATCGAGGAGCGCAATCGCATCCTGGCCGAGATGACCGACGACGTCGGGCGCCTCGTGCTCCGCGACAACTACGAACAGACGCAGGCCATCTCGGTCACGCACACGATGGGCGAGTCGCTGCTCGACACGCAGGCGCGCTTCATGCGCGGGCTCGAGAAGCAGGGCAAGCTCGATCGCGCGATCGAGGGGTTGCCTGACGACGAGACCATCGCCGACCGGCACACGCAGGGCATCGGCCTCACGCGTCCCGAGATCGCGGTGCTGCTCGCGTACGCGAAGCTCGTCCTGTACGAGGATCTGCTGAAGTCGGATCTCCCCGATGATCCGCAGCTCGTCGGCGATCTCGTTCTCTACTTCCCCGACGACCTGCGGGCGCGCTTCCGCGGCGCGATCGACCGGCACAAGCTGCGCCGCGAGATCATCGCCACGGTGGTGAACAACGCGATGATCAATCGCGTGAGGCCGACGTTCGCGTGGCAGATGTGCGACGAGACCGGCAAGGCGCCGGCGGACATCGCGCGCGCGTTCATCATCATGCGCGACGCGTTCGATTTGCGCACGGTGTGGTCGGAGATCGAGGCGCTCGACAACAAGCTTCCCGCGAGCGTGCAGCTCGAGATGATGATCTCCGTCGCGCGGCTGCTGGAGCGCGCGATTCTCTGGCTGCTGCGCAGCGGCTACGAGAAGCTCGACATCGCCGCGTACGTCGCGGAGTTTCGCCCGCGCATCGCCGCGATTCAGGATCATCTGGTGCAGATCCTGCCGGCGTCGATGCTGGCGACGGTGCGCGTGCGCGAAGCCGAGCTCGTGGTCGACGGAATCCCCGAGGAGCTCGCGCGGCGCGTGGCGAGCCTCGATGTGATGACCTCGGCGATGGACATCGTACGCATCGCCCGCGCGGATGCGGATCATGGCGTCGAGGATGTCGCACGCGTCTACTTCGGCGTCGGCGCGCGGTTGAATCTCGATCGGCTGCGCACCGCGAGCGCGGGCATCGCCGCGGAAACGCCGTGGCAGAAAAGCGCGCTCGCCGCGCTCGTGGATGATCTGTTCAACTACCAGAGCACGCTCGCCGCGCGCGTGATCACCGAGACGAACGGCGCGCCGGAGCCCGTGGATGCGTGGCTCGCCGCCCGCCCGCGCGTGGTGGAGCGGATCGATCAGACGATGCACGAGCTCCGCGCGGCCAGCGCGGTGGATCTGGCGATGCTCAGCGTGGCGAGCCGGCAGCTCAGAGCGCTCGTGGAGTCGTAGTAGCGCGGGCATCCTGCCCGCCGTATCGCGGCCATCCTGGCCGCGCTGGAGCGCCGGCTGGAAGCCGGCGCGACGGCGGGCTGGAAGCCCGCGCTACAGTGTCGCGAGCAGGCAGTTGCGGAAGAGTCGGAACGCCGACTTTCAGTCGGCCGGTCCGCCGATTTGTAATCGGCGCCGACTGGAAGTCGGCGTTCCGGGCTACGAGCGTCACGTCGTGCCAGTCCTGAGGCAGTTCCGGGCGGAGATGAATCCGCACTCATCTCACCATCTCCCACGCCTATAATGCGCGGCCGTCATGGCCAGGAATTCGGATGCTCTCTTTCAGCGTGCCCAGGAGGTGATCCCGGGCGGGGTCAACTCTCCGGTGCGCGCGTTTCGCGGAGTGGGCGGCTCGCCGCTGTTCATCGATCAGGCGCAGGGCTCGCGCATCTTCGACGCGGACAATATCCAGTACATCGACTGTGTCGGCTCGTGGGGGCCGATGATTCTCGGACACGGCCATCGCTACGTCGTCGAAGCGGTGAAGAAAGCCGCGACGCGCGGGTTCTCGTTCGGCGCGCCGACGGCGGGCGAGATCGAGCTCGCCGAGATGATCGTGCAGGCGTTTCCGTCGATGGAGATGGTGCGCCTCGTCAACTCCGGCACCGAGGCGACGATGAGCGCGCTGCGGCTCGCCCGCGCGGCCACGGGACGCAGCAAAATCCTGAAATTCGACGGCGGTTATCACGGCCACGTCGACTCGCTGCTCGTGAAAGCCGGCTCGGGCGGCGCGACGTTCAATGTGCCCGATTCCGCGGGCGTGCCGAAGGAAGTCACCGCGCTCACGCTGAGCGTGCCGTACAACGATCTCGATGCAGTGCAGGCCGCGATCGGTCCCGATGTCGCGGCGATCATCGTCGAGCCGGTCGCGGGCAACATGGGATGCGTTCCGCCGAAGCCCGGTTTCCTCGAAGGGCTGCGCACGATCTGCGATGAGCATGGCGCGCTGCTCATCCTCGATGAAGTGATGACCGGCTTCCGCGTTTCCTACGGCGGCGCGCAGGCGCACTACAACATCCGTCCCGACATCACGACCCTCGGCAAGATCATCGGCGGCGGGATGCCGATCGGCGCCTATGGTGCGCCGCGCAAGCTGATGGAGCTCGTCTCGCCCCTCGGACCGATGTATCAGGCCGGGACGCTCTCCGGAAATCCCGTCGCCGTGGCTGCGGGGCGCGCGACGCTGAGCGTTCTTCGCAACTCGTCGATCTACGACGACCTCGAGGAGCGCACCGCGGAGTTCGAACAGGGCGTGCGGCGCGCGGCCGAGAAACACGGCGTCCCGATCGCGTTCAACCGCGTGGGCTCGATGTGGACGATCTTCTTCACCGAGGGCCCGGTGACGGACTTCGCATCGGCGAACAAGTCGAACCGCGAAAAGTTCGCGCGCTTCTTCCACCTCATGCTCGCCGAAGGCGTCTACCTCCCGCCGTCACAGCTCGAAGCGGCATTCTTCTCCGCCGCGCATGCGAAGAAGGACATTCTGCAGTTGATCGAGCGGACCGACCGGGCGTTGAAGAAAGTGGCGTGGGAGTTCTCGAGCTAGTGGACATTCAACATTGAAAGCGTAGGTGCCAAGGCTTGTCATCCCGAGCGTGAGCGAGGGACCCGGGGGGAGGGTGGCACGAAGCCCGCGCGTCGCGCCGCCGCCCGCCCAGGTCCCTCACTCACGCTCGGGATGACAAGGCTGGCAACGCATGCTTTCAAGGTTGAAGGTCCACTAAACGCGCGCCGCGAAGACTTCGAGAAACAAGCGCGCCGCGAGCTTCGCCGTGAAGCCGCCGACGTCCCAGGGCGGCGAGAGCTCCATCAGATCGCATCCGATCAGAAGCGGTGACGCTGCGATCGCTCGCACCGCCGCGATCATTTCGCGCGACGTCAGAGTTCCCGGCGCTGCTGCAGACGAACCGGGCAACTCCGCGGCGTCGATGTCGATCGACAGGAACAGCGCGTCCGAGGATGCTTCGAGCGATGCGCGTACGTCCGTGGCGATCGACGCAGCGGAGCGCGCGTCGAACGCGTCCACGGGAATCGCCGTGATGCCCTGCTCGCGCACCCAGCGGTCGTAATACGAAGAGTTCGCGAACTCGCGGGTGCCGAGGATGAACGTGCGGCTGCCGCTGCAGATCGGAGTCTCGAGCGCGCGGCGGTAGGGGGTGCCGCTGGAGAGCGAGTCCTCGCTGTCGTATTCGCGGACGTCGTAGTGCGAGTCGATGACGACGAGGCCGAGGCGGAGGTCGGGGCGGGCGGCGGCGAGGCCGCGGAGAATCGCGCCGGTGAGGCCGTTGTCGCCGCCGGCGAAAAAGGGGATCGCGCGCTTCGCGAAGATCTCGCGGGCGGCGGATTCGACGCGCTCGTGCGACGTCCGCACGGAGTCGGGCGGAAGATCGAGATCGCCGAGGTCGCGGCAGATGCGGCCGGAGAGCTCGATGCCGCGACCGAACGTCGTCAGAGACGGCAATGCTTCACGGAGCGCGGACGGACCGAACTTCGCGCCAGGACGCGTGGGGATCGATGTGTCGAACGGCAATCCGAGGAACACGAAATCGCCCGCGGCGAGCTCGGAGGACGGCACCAGCAGCGTCGATCCGCGCGGGTCGCGCGGATCGTTCGGATCGCGGGGAATGCGCATTTGTCATCCCGAGCGTAGCGAGGGACCTGGGCGGGGGAAGGCGCGATGCCGGCGCCGCCCGCCCCCCGGGTCCCTCGCTACGCTCGGGATGACATCATGTCACCTGCGTGCGCAGCTTCACGAGGATCTCCTCCTCGGCCGCCACATGGCGCTCGCGCGCCGTCTGCCACGCCGCGTCCGCGCGCGCGAGCAGCGACGACCTGCGCGACGCGTCGGAGAGTCCGGCGAGATTGATCGTCACGTTCTGATACGCGCCTGCCGCCGCCGCGCGCGCGACCTGCGCGCCGACGCCGGCGTCGGACAGCGATGCCTCCATTCCGATGCGCGCGATCTCGCGGCAGAGATCGATCACCTCCGGACACGACTCGAGCACGCGCAGCGGCACTTCCGCCGCGCCGACGGTTGCATCCGCGAGCGCCGCGTCGCGCAAACGCTGCTCGTCCTCCGTGTTCTTCGGCATCCGCATCGCGTCGAGCAGCGCATCGAACGCCGCCGTGTCGGCATCGACCGCGGCGAGCAACTCGTCTTTCAGATGCTGCGCGCGCACGGCGATGCGCTCGAGCGCCTCCTGCTTCGACTCGAAGCCCTTCTTCGTGTGCGACAGCACCGCGACCATGCCCGCGAGCGCGGCGCCCATCGACGCGGCGAGCGCGGAGACCGAGCCGCCGCCCGGCGCGGGCGACTCGCTCGAGAGCTCGTCGACGAACTCGCGCAGTGACATCGACGCGAGCCGCGGCGGCAGCGGATGCAATCGATACTCGATCACTCGTTCCCGAGGATCGAACGGCTTCACTTCCGAGAGGCCGAGCGTGCGGATCGCGGTCTGCACGAGCGTCGCTTCCGGCACGCCCGTCGGACGTCCCATCCGCGCGAGATAGTGCCGTCCTGCTTCGAGCAGCACCGCCAGCGGCACGAGTCCCACGATCTCCGAGCCGGTCACGCGCAGTCCCCGCTCGCGCGCGCGTTCGTCGCACGCATCGAACGCGAGGTGGAGCGGCGTGACGTCGAGATCGGTGAGATTGATCGACACCTGCGCGCAGCCGAACTCCGGGATCACCCAGCCGACCGCCTTCACTGACTCGAGCAGTCCCGGTTCCCACACCGGCTCGCCTTTGTCATCGAGCACGGGATTTCCTTCGGTGTCGAGCTTCCTGCGCCCGCGCTCGCGCACGTCGAATGCGACGCGGTTCGCGAGACGTTTGTCGAGCGTGTTGAGGTTCACGTTGTACGCGACGAGGAACTTGCGCGCGCCGATCACGGTCGCGCCGGCGCGCGGCACGAGCTCGCACGGGCCGAAGTCGGGCTGCCAGAGCGGATCCATCAGCTTCTGCGCGCAGCCCTCGTACTCGCCGGCGCGAATGTCCGCGAGGTTGCGCCGATGCGGCGCGCTCGAGGCGTGCTCGTACAGATAGACGGGAATGCCGAGCTCGCGGCCGACGCGGTCGCCGAGCCTGCGCGCGAGCTCCGCGCATTCCTCCATCGTCACGTTCGCGACGGGGATGAACGGGACGACGTCGACCGCGCCGATGCGCGGATGCGCACCGCGATGCGTCGTCATGTCGATGAGCTCGACGCCTTTTTTCACGAGCCGGAACGCGGCTTCGAGCACGGCGTCGGGCGCGCCGACGAAGGTGATCACGGTGCGATTCGTGTCCGCGCCGGGATCGACGTTCAGCAGCGTGACGTCGGAAACGGAGGCCGCGGCCGCCGCCACCGCGTTGTAAATCTCACTCCGCCGCCCCTCGGAGATGTTCGGAACGCATTCGACGATCTTCATGCGCGCGCGATGCTACCGCAACGTAGCGGCCGACTTTAGCCGAACGTAGCGGCCGGCTTTAGCCGGCCGATGGCGGGCTGAAGCCCGCCGCTACGTCGCTTCAGGCCTTTGCCGCACCGACAACCAGCTCCCCAGCCACCCCGCGAACATCCCCCCCGCGATCAGCGCGGCGATTTTCTGCCACGGCAGGAATCCGGTGAAGAGGAATCCCCACAGCATCGAGCTCGAAGGCGAAAGCGTGCGGCGGCCCGCCTCGAAGAGCGCGAACAGCAGCGCGATCGCGACGCAGCCGCCGATCAGTCCCTGCAGGAATCCTTCGATGAGGAACGGGCCGCGGATGATGCGCTCGGTCGCGCCGACCAGACGCATGATCTCGATCTCTTCGCGATACAGCATCATCGTCAGACGGATCACGTTGGCGATCGTGAAGGCGGCGGCGATGCCGAGGATCCCGCCGGCGACGAGGCCGGCGAGATTGATGATCTGGATCAGACGGCGCAGGCGCGCGATCCACTCCCAGTCGTACTGCACCTGATCGACTCCGCTCATCGCGCGCAGCGCATCCATCCGCGCGGTGAAGGAGCGCGACTGCGCGAGCGCGGGCGTGATCTCGATCTCGAACGAAGGCGGGAAGGGATTCTCATCGAGCTGTCCAACCACTTCGGAGAGATTGGCGAAGTACGTCCTGAAGCGCGCGAGCGCGGCTTCTTTCGTGACGAAGCGGCGGTTCGCCAGCTCGCGATGGGAGAGGAGGAATCGATCGACCGCCGCGATCTGCACGGGAGTGGCCTCGGCAGTGAGATAGACAACCACGCGCGAGGTGCCCTGCCACTGCGCGGCGGCGCGGCCGAGGTTTTCGGCGACGAGAAGAAACGCCCCGACGGTGAGCAGCGAGATCGCGATCATCGCCACGGCCACGAACGTCGTCCGCTTGGAGACCCAGATCCTGCGCAGCGCTTCCTTGAAGAAGTAGGAGAACGTGTTGGAAGGGATCTCGGGCTCGCGGCGGCCGGGGATGAAGTCGCGAGCCATCAGATGAAGGCAGAAGGCAGAAGGCAGAAGGCAGAGGTCAGAACGAGCTCACGGCTGCAATGCAGCTTTCTCACTTCTGCCTTCTGCCTTCTGCCTTCTGCCTTCATCCTCCTATCCCAAACACTCCGTCCCGAACCGGTCTCGCCTCCATCACGCGCGCTTTCTCCTCGAGCAATCTTCCATGCTCGAGCAGGATCGTGCGCCGGCCGCTGCTGCGAATCAGCTCGCGATCGTGCGTTGCGAGAAGGACGGTCGAGCCGCGCAGATTCGCCTGCGAAAAGATGTCGAGGATCTCGCGCGACAGGTCGGGATCGAGATTGCCGGTCGGCTCGTCGGCCACGAGCACGAGCGGGTCGTTGATCAGCGCGCGCGCGATCGCGACGCGCTGCTGTTCGCCGCCGGAGAGCTGCAGCGGGTACGAGTTCAGTTTGTGGTGCAGGTCGACCATGCGCAGCGCGTTGTAGGCCTTCTTCTTGTGCTCTTTCGGCGGGACGTTGAGCACGGTGAGGATGAAGGAGAGGTTCTCGAACACGGTCATCCGCTCGATGAGCTTGAAGTCCTGAAAGACCATCCCGATCTCACGGCGGAACCACGGGAGTTGCGAGGGCTTCATCGCGTTCAGGTTGCGCCCGTTGACGACGATCTGTCCCTCGGTCGGCGTGATCTGCCGCAGGATCAGCTTCAGCAGCGTCGACTTGCCCGCACCGCTCGGGCCGGTGAGGAAGACGAACTCGCCTTTCTCGATGTGGAACGTGACGTCGTGCAGCGCCGTCGAGTAGCGGTCGAAGCGCTTGGTCACGTGATAGAAGTGGATCATGAGGCTCGATGTCATGATACCGCCATGAGCCGTTTCCTCATGGTCTGCCTCGGCGGCGCGATCGGCACGGGCGCGCGTTACGCGACCGCGTTGTGGGCGGCGAGCGCGCTCGGCACGACGTTCCCGTTCGGCACGCTCATCGTGAATGTCGCGGGATCGTTCGTGCTGGGATTCCTCATGCACATCGCCGCGAGCAGCGAGCTGCTCGCGCCCGATCTGCGCCTGATGCTCACCACCGGCGTGATGGGCGGCTTCACGACGTATTCGACGTTCAACTACGAAACGACGCAGTACTTCCGCGAGAGCGCGTGGGCGGCGGGTGTGCTCAACATCGCGGCGACCGTGATCGGTTGTCTGATCGCGGGACTGGCCGGGCTCGCGCTGGCGCGGCTGATCTTCGGGAGGTGACGATGCGAGCGCTCACGGGAGAGCAGATGCTGGTGCGGATCTTCTTCGGCGAGTCCGACAAGTGGAAGCATCGCCCGCTCGAGACCGCGCTCCTCGAGCGCCTGCGCGCGGAGGGCTTCGCCGGCGCGACCGTGTTCCGCGGCGTGGCCGGCTTCGGCGCGCGCAGCGTGATCCACACGACGCACCTGCTCGAGCTCTCGCCGACCTCCCGGTGGTGATCGAAGTGGTCGACACCGAGGAGCACATCGCGAAGCTCGAGCCGATCCTCGATGAGATGCTCGCCGGCGGCGCGCTCGTGACGATGGAGAAGGTGCGCGTCGTGCGGTATCGCTGAATACAGTCCCCTCTCCCCACCGCAGGGGAGAGGGGACTGGCGTTACGCGTCGCGCAACGCCATCGCAACCGGCAACCGTACCGCGCGAATCGCGGGGAAGAGGCCGCCGATCAATCCGATCGCGACCGCCGCGCCGATACCCTGCAGCAGGAGCGGTCCGTTGACGTCGAACGAGAACGCGACCTGGCGCCAGTTCAACGTCGCCGCGCGGAATCCGTCGAACGCGATCCACGCGCCAATGGCACCGACGGTGCCGCCGATGATGGCAAGGACCATCGACTCGATCAGCACTGAAACGAGGACACGAGGACTTCCGACTGCTTCGCGTAGTACTCCCTCTCACGCTGAATCTGAATGTTCACGCGCGGATCCGAAGTCAGCGCGTCCTTGAACGTCTGGAAGCTGCCGGGGGAAGCCAGCTTCACCACGGCGGTCTGGAACGACGAGCCGCGGCGGTAGGCCGGCGCGAGCACGGCAGCGTCAGTCCAGATCTCCGACTCCGAGATCGAGCCGGACGCGCAGGTGCCGGCGGATCGGAACGCCCTCGGCGTACGCCATTCAGCGTTGGCTTCGTCACAACTTTTGACAATTTCTCCGTCACTCGGCGTGCGACCATTACGTACCCAATGTAGCGCGGGCCTCTGGCCCGCCGTATCGCCGGCTTCCAGCCGGCGCCGCGCCGGCAGGATGCCGGCGCAACGGCGGGCGAGGACGCCCGCGCTACAAACAACCATGCGTCGCATTTTCCGTCGTTCGATCTTCTGGCTGTTGCCGGTGGTGGTCGTGCCTCTCGGCGCGCTGCTGGTGATGCAGTACCGCACGCTGCGCGTGCTGGAGCAGAAGACCGCCTCGGCGGAGCGGAACTGGCTGCGCAACTCGCTCGAGATCGCGGCCGCGGAAGTCGAGAACCGCTATCGCAGCTCCTCGCGCGGCGCGCTCACCATCTCGCCCGAGGAGCTCGCCGACGTGACCACCCTCGGCGATCACTTCCGGCGTCGCGCCATTCCCGGCGCGCGGACGTTCTTCGCCATGCGCTTCACGCCGAAGATGACCGAGGCGGGGTACTTCGCCGCGCGGGGAACGGAGAAACTGCCGACCGACGCCGAGGCCGAAGCGATCCGGATGGCCATTGCCTCGTGGCACATGGCGTACAAGTGGAATCGCGTCGCCGCGCAGATGTCGTCGCAGGTCGACGAGCGCGATCCGAAGAACCGGATCATTCTGCGGCCCGTCGTCGATGCGTCCATGCACGTCGTCGGCGCGGTCGGGGTCGTGCTCGACGAGAAACTCGCGCACCGGTCGATGCTGGACATCGGCACCGCCGCGCTGAAGCAGCGTTATCCGACGACCAGCAGCAACATGAGTCTGCGCATCGCGGAGAAGTTTCCGATGCACATGGCCCGCGGCCGCGATTTCATCACCCAGCCGCTCGACTTCGTCTTCACCGACTGGCGCGTCGGCATTCGCGATCTCTGCCAGAGTCCCGAGGAAGTCGCCGCGTACAACTTCCGCAACAACGCGATGTGGACGGGCGGCGCATTCGTGATCCTGCTCGGCGCGATCGGCCTGGCCGTCGGCGCCGTCGCGCGGCAGATGCGTCTCTCGCAGATGAAGAGCGAGTTCGTCTCCAACGTCTCTCACGAGCTGCGTACGCCGCTCTCCTCCATCCGCGTGTTCGGCGAGTACATGCGCCTCGGGCGCGTCACGCAGCCCGACAAGGTGCGCGAGTACGGCGAGTACATCGAGGCGGAGAGCCGGCGGCTCACGCAGCTCATCAACAACATCCTCGACTTCTCGAAGATCGAGTCGGCGGAGAAGCAGTACCACTTCTGCGACGTCGATCTCACGGAGCTGATCGAGTGCACGGTCGCCGCGTTCGGCGTGCCGCTGCGCGATCAGGGCGTGACGATTACCCTCCACGCGCCGGCGACGCGTCCGCCATTGCTGCGGCTCGACAAAGACGCGATCGGACAGGCGCTCATGAACCTGCTCGACAACGCGCTGAAGTACTCGAACGGGCGGAAAGAGATCGAAGTCGCCGTGACGATGAGCGGAGACGAGGTGCGCGTCGCCGTGCGCGATCACGGCATCGGGATCGCCGACTCCGAGCGGAAGAAGATCTTCGAGAAGTTCTATCGCGTCGGCAGCGGTCTCGTGCACGACGTGAAGGGCAGCGGCCTCGGATTGTCGATCGTGCAGCACGTCGTGCAGGCGCACGGCGGCCGCGTGGAAGTGCAGAGCGTGCCGGGTGAGGGGAGCACGTTCACGATCGTGCTGCCGAATCGTGGAGGACAGGCAATCCTGCCTGTCCGGACAGGCGAGATCGCCTGTCCTCCACCAAAGGAGTTCGCATGACCAGAATCCTCGTCGTCGAAGACGATCCCGCGATGTCCGTTGCCCTGCGCGACGGCTTCGAGTTCGAGAAGTACGGCGTCGAGATGGCCGCGGACGGCGAAGACGGACTGCGCCTGGCCATGCGCGGCGATCACGATCTGATCGTCCTCGACGTGATGCTGCCGAAGAAGAGCGGACTCGATGTCTGCAAGGAATTGCGCAGGAACGGCAGCAAAACGCCGGTGATCATGCTGACCGCGCGCGGACAGGAGATCGACAAGATCGTCGGCCTCAAGCTCGGCGCCGACGACTACGTGACGAAGCCGTTCAGTTTCATGGAGCTCCTCGCGCGCGTGGAAGCGGTGCTGCGCCGCGTGAACCGCACCGCGGCCGGCGACGAGTACGCGTTCGGCGACGTGAAGCTCGACTTCCGCACGTATCAGGCGACGAAGACCGGCGACGCGCTCGAGCTCACCCCGCGCGAGTTCCGCATCCTCCGCTACTTCATCGATCACGCCGAGGAAGTCGTGAGCCGCGAGGCGCTGCTCAATCACGTCTGGGGCTACGACAGCTCCGCATTCACGCGCACCGTCGATACGCACATGGCCCGGCTGCGGCAGAAGATCGAGCACGTGCCGTCGGAGCCGCGGCACCTGTTGACGGTGCATCGCGTGGGGTATCGGTTCGTGCCGTAGGCGCTGATCTGGTTGCTGGGTTGCTGGGTTGCTGGGTTGCTGGGTTGCTGGGTTACGTGAGCAGACTGCAACCGGAAGGCGCTTCTCGTTGCAAACTGCCCAAGTAACCTAGTGGACCTTCAACCTTGAAAGCATGCGTGGCCAGCCTTGTCATCCCGAGCGTGAGCGAGGGACCTGGGCGGGCGGGGGCGCGACCCGCGGGCTTCGTGCCACCCTACCCCCCGGGTCCCTCGCTCACGCTCGGGATGACAAGCATTGGTACCTATGCTTTCAATGTTGAATGTCCACTGGCAACTCAGCAACCCAGCAACAAGTCCCTACCCCCCGAACCGCCCGATCACACCCAACACCAGCGCCGTGAACTGCTTCTGCACGCGCTGCGTGGTCTCCATCACTTCCTCATGCGTGAGCTTCTGGTTCAGGATTCCCGCGGCCATGTTCGTGATGCACGAGATGCCGAGGACGGGGATGCCCATGTGCGACATGGCGATGACCTCGGGGACGGTGGACATGCCGACGGCGTCGGCGCCGAGGGTACGGAACGCGCGGATCTCGGCGGGCGTCTCGTACGTCGGGCCGGACAGCGCGAGATAGACGCCTTCCTTTAGTTGCAGTCCGAGTGTAGATCCCACTTCCTTCGCGACGTTGCGCAGCGACGCCGGATAGGCCTCCGTCATGTCGGGAAAGCGCAGGCCGAGGTCTTCGACGTTCGGGCCGCGCAGCGGATTCACGCCCATGAAGTTGATGTGATCGGAGATCAGCATCAGATCGCCCGCGATGTACGACGTGTTCACGCCGCCCGCTGCATTCGTGACGACGAGCTTGTCGATGCCGAGGCGGCCGAGGACGCGGGAGAGGAACATCACCTCGTCCATCTCGTAGCCCTCGTAGAAGTGCACGCGGCCCTGCATCACTGCGACGGGCACGTTGTTCGCGCGCCCGAGGATCAGCCGGCCCTGATGGCCCATCACCGTCGACGCGCGCGCGCCGGGGATCTCCGCGTACGGAATCGCGACCTCGACCTCGACCGCGTCGACCACGTCGCCGAGGCCCGATCCGAGGATGACGCCGACCTTCGGCTGGATGCTGCTTTTGCTGCGGACGTACTTCAGGGCCTCGTTCATCGCATTGATCATGGGCGCGCAGTATAGAATCTCGCGCGGTTCAAATCACGACGGACGGAGAGAGAGATGGAGCGATTCACCGCCCTGATCGGCTTCTTTGCCATTCTGCTGATCGCCTACGCCATGTCCAATAACCGCAAGGCGATCAAATGGCGTCCCGTCGGATGGGGTCTCGCGCTGCAGGTGATCGTCGCGATCTTCGTGCTCAAAGGCGAGCCGATCGCGAACGCGTTCTCCGCTATCGCGCTGCCGCTGGAGCGCTGGGGCGCGGCGCTGGTCTTCATCATGGTGCTGGTCGTCGTCACGATGATCGCGAAACGGATCCCCGAGGGTGGCGCGCGCCGCGGGCTGTGGGGCGCGTTCGCGATTTTCGGGCTCTATCTCTTCCTTGCCTTCAACCTTCTCGCCTACATCTTCGAGCAGATGAAGGGCGTCGTGAACAAGCTGATCGGCTACACGCAGGAGGGATCGAAGTTCGTCTTCGGCAAGCTGGGCGGCCCCGACGAGAGCATCGGCTTCATCTTCGCCACGCAGGTGCTGCCGACGATCATCTTCATCGCCTCGATCTTCGCGATCCTCTACTACATCGGCGTGATGCAGATCGTGGTGAAGTCCTTCGCGAAGCTGATGACGCGTTTCATGGGCGCGTCGGGCGCCGAGTCGACCTCGGTGGCCGCATCGATCTTCATGGGACAGACCGAGGCGCCGCTGACGATCCGTCCGTTCCTGCCGAACATGACCATGTCGGAGCTGATGACGATCATGACCGCGGGCATGGCCCACATCTCCGGCGGGATCATGGCCGCGTACGTGCTCGTGGCGAAGGTGGACGTGATCCATCTGCTCACGGCGGTGATCATGACCGCGCCGGGAGCGATCATGATCGCGAAGATGATCGTGCCCGAGACGGAGCAGCCGGAGACGGGCGGCGACGTCGAGGTGGTGGTGCCGAAGCAGGACGTGAACATCATCGACGCGGCGGGACGCGGGGCGATCGAAGGGCTGCATCTCTCGCTCAATGTCGCCGGCATGCTGATCGCGTTCATCGCGCTGGTCGCGCTGGTGAACGGAATGTTCGGCTATGTGCACGGTCTCGTCTGGTGGTTCCCCAGCAGTCTCGATCAGGTCCTCGGCTGGATCTTCGCGCCGATCGCGTGGGCGATGGGCGTGTCTGCAAAGGACATGTACGAAGTGGGCAATCTCCTCGGCACGCGCATGGTGCTGAACGAGTTCGTCGCGTTCGTGAAGCTCGGCGAGCCCGCGATCGCGAACTCGCTCGATCACCGCAGCTTCGTGATTACGACCTACGCCCTCTGCGGCTTCGCCAACTTCTCCTCGATCGCCATCCAGATCGGCGGCATCGGCTCTCTCGCGCCGTCGCGCCGCGGGGATCTGGCGAGGCTGGGGCTGCGGGCGATGATCGCGGGGACGCTGGCGAATTTTTTGACGGCGACGATTGCGGGGATGTTGTTGTAGGTTGCGCGGTTACGCGGTCGCGCGGTTTCGCGGTTGCGCGGTGGGGAGGCCGAGGTAAACTGGGCGTCCACACTGACGCCGGCCGTTTCCTCCGCACCGGCACATTCATGTCGAAGTCATTTCGGGATCTAGTTGCGTTCAAGCGAGCGCTCGAGGTGGTCGTGTTCGTGTACGAAGTCAGCGGCAGGTTTCCGAGTCGCGAGATGTATGGCCTCGTTGCACAAGTGCGGAAGGCGGCGATCGGAATCATCAGCAATATCGCCGAAGGAAACGGCCGGCTCACATACGGTGAATGGCGCCAGTTTCTGAGTCAGGCGCGCGGTTCACTCTTCGAAGTCGAAGCGCAGTTGATCGCGGCGCGTGAGTTGAAGTACATCGACGAACCGGACTTGTCTCACGCGCAGAAGCTCATCGGTGGCACAGGACGCGCCTTGACGGGCCTGATCTTATGGGTGCGAAAACGCGAGCTCGCCACCGCGAAACCGCGTCACCGCGCAACCGCGCAACCCGCTCACCGCAGCCCCTGAACAACCCCCTCCAAATCCGCCGGCACCGCTGCCTCGAACCGCACCACCACCCCCGTCCCCGGATGCGGAAACTCCAACACCGCCGCATGCAACGCCTGCCGCCCCAACCCCGCCAGCACGCGCTGCACGCGTTTGTCCGGAATCCCGCGCCATTGCGGGCCGGAGTAGAGCGGATCGCCGACGATGGGGTGGCCGATGTGTTTGAGGTGGACGCGGATCTGATGGGTGCGGCCGGTTTGGAGAGTGCAGCGGATGAGGGAGACGTAGCGCAGGCGCTCCTGCACTTCGTAGTCGGTGATCGCGCGGCGTCCGTTGGCGACGACGCTCATGCGCTTTCGATTGCGCGGGTCGCGGCCGATGGGGGCGTCGATGCGGCCGCGCTCGGGTGACGGCGTGCCGTAGACGAGGGCGAGGTACTCCTTTCGCACGCGATCGGTTCCCCATTCCGACGTCAGCCTGCGATGCGCTTCGTCGTGCTTCGCGATCACCATCACGCCGCTCGTGTCCTTGTCGAGCCGATGCACGATGCCGGGACGGATCATCCCGCCGATGCCGCTCAGATCGCGCACCTTGAACAGCAGCGCATTCACGAGCGTCTGATCCGCGTGTCCGGCGGCTGGATGCACGACGAGTCCGGCGGGCTTGTCGATCACGACGAGATCCGCGTCTTCGTAGAGAATCGTGAGCGGAAGATCCTGGGCCTCGACGTTCGCCGGCGCCGCCTTGGCGAGCTCGATCTCGATGTGCTGCCCCTCCTCGACGCGCTGCGATGCTTTCATCGCGGTGCGCGCGCCGACGCGCACCTTTCCTTCCTCCACGAGACGCGCCAGGAAGCTGCGGCTGTGACCGGGGAACAGTTCGCCGAGAGCGCGGTCGAGGCGCCAGCCAGCCTGAGCGCTGGCCACTTTTGCCTCGCGTATCTCGCTCACACATGGCAGTATACGAACTCGATTCGCGACGGACAGCGCACTGGTGACGTATCTGTTTGGTGAACAACGATTCGACTTGCGCCCAACATCGTTTAGAATGCGCAGGCAGCATATCGGTGTGCAATCGGTCGGAGAAACAAATCACTGTAGTTGCTAAAGGGGAGAACATGCTCATGAAAAAGTTTGGTGTTGCGGCGGCCTTGATTCTTTGCGCGTTCAGCGCATCCGCGAGCAACTTCCGCGGCGCCGATCAGGTTTACATTCCGGCCGCCGGACACGCCACCGGATCGAGCGGCACGTTCATTTCGGACGTTTACATCTCGAATCTGAGCAGCGAAGACGTCGACGTCTCCGTCATCTATCAGGCCGCGGGCGCCGTCGGCGGACCCGGCATCGAGTTCCCGAAGATCATCAAGCTCAAGGGCCACGAGCGGAAGGAATACCTCGACTTCTTCGTGAGCGCGCTGAATCAGACGGGCAATCAGTTCGGCCAGCTGATCTTCAACGGCTGCCTCAAGGACCAGGACTGCGGCCCCGCGACGCAGGATGACGACGGCGTGAGTGAGCACTTCCGCCCGATCGCGGTCACCAGCCGCATCTACCAGGTCCCGAACCCGGATCCGGCTCTGCCGGCCCCGGAGCGCCGCCAGACCGGCCAGCTCTTCACCGGCATTCCCTGGTACAACTTCGTGAGCAGCCTCCAGGAGACGAACGAGCTCGACGAGGTGTACATCACCGGCCTGACGAATACCGGCACGGCCGGACAGGTCGGAACGTTCCGCGCCAACATCGGACTCGTCAACGCATCGCAGTACTCCACGACCACGCTGCGCGTCACGCTCTTCCAGGGCACGAAGACGACCGCGGACCAGAAGGCGCAGAAAGAGATTCAGCTCGGACCTCTCGGCAGCCTGCTGCTCGGCTTCAATGACGCGGCACTCTTCCCCGGCCTCACGGGCGCGAATTTCTTCGTCACGATCGAGCAGATCAACTCGAACCCGACGAGCGACGCGCCCGACGGCTGCACGTCCGGCTGCCCGGCGTTCCTCGCGTACGGCTCGGTGCTCGACAACGCCAGCGGCGACGCGACGACGCTGGAGGCCGTGTACCTGAGGGAGCTCAGCCTCGCGGCGATCTCCGTGATCTACCCGAACAGCTCCGGCAAGACGCTCATGCGCCGCTCGGTGCGCCACTAAACTCCGCTTCCTCGTTTGCAGAAGGCCGCGCCACGGATGGCGCGGCCTTCTCTTTTTCGGGCGCTCGCGTAAACTCGTCCGCGTGCAAATCCCCCGCACGCGTCGTGTGCTGCGTGTCCACTTGCCGCACCCGCTGCTGGCGAAGCTCGGCTCCGCGCAGGTCGTTCTCGTCGACATCAGCATCCTCGGCGCGCGCATCGAGCATCACGTTCCGCTCATCGCCGGCGCCCACACGCGGCTCTCGTTCACGTGCGAGGCGCGGCAGGTGGCCGTCGATTGCCGCATCGTGCGCTCGCGCATCGAGCGTTTCTCCACGGGCGCCGACGGTCTCACCGTCTATCACTCCGGTCTCGAGTTCGACGACATCGACGCGCGGACGAAAGAGACGCTGAAGACGATGATCGGCCGCTTCATCTCTCGCGCGCTCGAGGAGCAGAAGCTGAACGCGCGCGGCGTGATGCCCGAGCACGACGCCGACCGGATGCCGATCTTCCGCTTCGGCGGCCAGCTCACGGCAAACGCGAAGGACAAGCGAATCGACGCCGTACCGATCCTGCCCGCCGCGCGCGTCGCGAAGGAAAGCGGCTACATCTGCTATCACCTCGAGAACAAGTGCTGGCGGCAGAAGCGGACGCAGGATCCGGGACAGCCGATGGAAGGCTTCACGATCTCCGCCGCCGAGGATCACGCGCAGGTCGAATTGCTCCGCGAGGCGTACGAAAAATCCGATCTCGACGGACGCAAAATGATTCAACTTTGCGCCCAGCTCAGCATTGTCGAAGGAGAGGGCGTCATCACGGAATCCGTCTGACCTGACGTGTGTTGTCGCGACGGAAGTGGTGTGTTAGACTTCGACGGCTTTCGAGCAGCAAACTTTCGAAAGCGGCCGATCCGGCCGCTTTTTTTGTTCCAGGGCGAAATGAGCGAGGTGCCAGCGCATGTCGAGCAACAGATCCGGAGGATCGTCGAGTCCGAGGGGCTGGAGCTCGTCCACATCGACTACCGCAGGCAGGGCAACGGCTACCTGCTGCGCGTCGACATCGACAAGGACGGCGGCGTGAACATCGACGACTGCCAGCTCATCTCCCGGCAGGTATCGACGTGGCTCGACGTCGAAGATCCGATTCCGGCGGAGTACGAGCTCCAGGTCTCGTCTCCGGGCCTCGACCGGAAGTTCTACAGGACGTCCGACTACGAGAAGTTCGTCGGACGCCTCGTGCGCGTCAGGACCGCGAAGGCGATTCGCGGACTGCACGTGATCGTTGGGAAACTGAAGGAATTCGACGGTCAGACGATCGTCGTGACCGATCCGAAGATGAAGAAGGATGCGGAATACGAGATTCCGCTCGGCGACATCAAGGAAACGCGGCTTGAAGTGGAGCTATGAGTTGCTAGGTTGCTGAGTTGCTGGGTTGCCTGGTCTCACACACCCGGCAACCGAGCAACCCAGCAACCAAAGGGAAAGCGATGTTCAACGACAAAGACATCAAGGCGCTGGCCTACGAGAAGTCAATCGACGTCGACCGCGTCTACAAGGCGCTGGAAGACGCGCTCTCGACGGCCGCGCGCAAGTTCTACAAGACCCGCGAGCCGCTCGAGGCCGAGCTCGACCGCGACGGCGGCAACGTGACGATCTTCGCCGTCAAGGAGATCGTCGAAGACGAGAACCAGATCGAAGATCCGCAGGCCCAGTGGACGCTCGAACAGGCCCGCAAGGTCGACGAGAACGTCCAGGTCGGCGGCACCATCCGCCTCGAGCACATCACCAAGGAAGTCGTCGACGTGGTGAAGGATCCGAATACCCAGATCCGCACCTACGAGGCCCAGAAGATCGATCCCGAGGTCGAGCAGGGCGACGAGGTGAAAATCCCCCTGACCCAGCCGCCCAACGAGCTCGGACGCATCGCCGCGCAGTCGGCCAAGCAGGTCCTCTATCAGAAGGTCCGCGAGGCGGAGCGGGAGAAGGTCTACAACGAGTTCAAGGACAAGTCGGGCGAGGTGGAGAACGGATACGTCAAGCGCTTCGAGCGCGGCGACATGATCATCGATCTCAACGGCAAGACCGAGGGCATCATCCCGCGCTCGCAGCAGTCGCGCGCGGAGCGCTACTCGCAGGGCGACCGCATCAAGGCCGTCATCGTCGACGTGCACACGCAGCCGAAGGGGCCGCAGGTCGTGCTCTCGCGCACTGACCCGCGTCTGCTCATCAAGCTCTTCGAGATGGAAGTGCCGGAGATCTACGACGGCACGGTCGTCATCAAGGGTGCGGTGCGCGAGCCGGGCGAGCGCGCGAAGATCGCCGTGATGTCGCGCGAGCGCGACGTCGATCCGGTCGGCGCGTGCGTGGGCATGAAAGGCTCGCGCGTGCAGTCGATCATCCGCGAGCTGCGCGGCGAGAAGATCGACATCATTCCCTGGCACGACGACATCGTGAACTACGCGCAGAACGCGCTCGCGCCGGCGAAGATCACCCGCGTCAGCGTGACCAGCGACGACAGCGCGCATCGTCCGCATCTCGACGTGATCGTCGACAACGATCAGCTTTCGCTCGCCATCGGCAAGCGCGGGTTGAACGTCCGGCTCGCCGCGGAGCTGATCGGGGCGAAGATCGACATCAAGTCGGAAGAAGAAGTGAAGGGCGAGGTCGCCGATGCGCTCACGGCCATGCTCCAGGAAGCGATGGCCGAGTCCCGCGCGCAGACGAATGTCCGCGAGATCGAGAACCTGCCCGATGAGTGGGCGGCGTTGCTCGAGGATGCCGGCTACGACGATCTCGACTCCGTGATCAACGCCACGGTCGAGGATCTCACCGCGATCGAAGGCGTCGATGAGGAGATGGCCTCCCAGATGATCGAACTCGCGCGCAAGCACGAGCACGTCGAAGAGACCGAAGCCTACGACGAAGAGAGCGAAGACGAAGAAGCAACGGAAGAAGCACCAGAAGAACAGGAACCGGAAGAGCAGGCGTCGAATGAACGCGCCGAAGCTGCCGGTGAGTAAGTGACGCGGGGCGTCCTCATGTAAGACACGACAGGCAGACGTAGATCCAAGGAGACTGAATGGCGGCAGCAAAAATTCGAGTGAGCGACATTGCCAGGAAGATGGGCAAGTCCGAAAAGGACGTCATCTTCCAGCTGCAATCGCTCGGCGCCGAGATCACTGACGCGAGTCAGGCTCTCGAGCCGGAAGTGATTCAGGCCCTCATCACGGGCAAAAAGCTCACCACGCGCACCCGCAGCGTCATCATGCGCGAGGACAAGCCGCAGGTCGAGAAGAAAAAGGAAGCGGTCCGTCCTCCCCGGCCGATCGTTCAGCCTCCCGCGCGGAAGAAGACAGAGGCTCCGAAGGAGGAGCCGGTCGCCGCGCCGCAGCCGCCTGCCGTGATCATCCCCGAGTTCGTCGAGGCCGTGGAAGCGGAAGAGCGCGCCGCCAAGGAAGCGCCGGCTCCGGCGAGAGAAACGGTCGAGAAGCCGAAGGTCGCCGCCCAGGCGCCGCGCGCCGATGTTGCCGCGCCGCCGGTCGCCGAAACGGAAGTTCCACCGCCCGCCGCCGAACGCCAGCCCGCGGCCGCCGATCAGCGCCGCCCGGCCGGACCGACCGGACCGACCGGTCCTCGCGCACGCGCGCCGCAGGCGCCGCGTCCGAACTACGCCGGCCAGTCGCCCGCGCCCGGCTCCATGCGTCCGCCCACGTCTCCCGGGACACAGCGCCCGCCGATGGGCGCGCGTCCGGCAGGCCCCGGCGCTCCGCGTCCCGCCGGTCCCGGTGGTGCACGTCCCGGAGCGCCGATGGGTACGCGTCCCGCGGGTGCGGGCATGCGCGGTCCCGGCGGCGGTCCCGGCGGTCCTGGACTGCGTCCCGGTGGTGGACGTCCGATGGGCGCGCCGCCTCCTCCTCCGATGCCCGGCACGATGGTTCGCCGCAAGAAGGAAGACTCGGCGACCGACGAGCGCGGAGAGAAGAAGAAGACCACCGGCAAGCGCGGGAAAACCGTGCGCGGCGCGGAGTTCGATCAGGAGTTGCTGACAAAGGGTCCGTTCTCCGGCACGCAGGTCATCAACGATGACATCGGCCCGGACATCGTCCTGCCGGAAATCGAAGAGCCGAAGCGGATCTCGGCGCGCCGCGATGCGCGCAAGCAGGCAGCGCCGACGGCGAAGGTTCTGGAGTTCAAGAAGCCGGCCGGCAAGGTCGCGCTCACCGAGGGCGTGACCGTGAAGGAGCTCGCGGAGAAGCTCGACGTCAAGGCGAGCGATCTGATGAAGCACCTCTTCATGAAGAAGGGTCTGATGGTCTCCATCAACCAGCCCCTCGGCGCGGAGCTCGCGCTCGAAGTCTCCCGCGAGCTCGGTCTCGAGGCGGAGATCGTCTCCTTCGAAGACGCCGTCGAGATGGTGGCGATGGAGCGCGCCGAAGGCGGAACGGGAACCGTTCCGCGCGGCCCGGTCATCACCGTCATGGGCCACGTCGACCACGGCAAGACCTCGCTGCTCGACGGCATCCGCGAGACGAACGTCGCCGGCGGTGAGGCCGGCGGCATCACGCAGCACATCGGCGCGTACCACGTCGAGAAGAAGGGCCGCAAGATCGTCTTCCTCGACACGCCGGGCCACGAGGCCTTCACGATGATGCGCGCGCGCGGCGCGAAGGTGACGGACATCGTCATCCTCGTCGTCGCCGCCGACGACGGCGTCATGCCGCAGACGAAGGAAGCGATCGATCACGCGCGCGCCGCGAAGGTTCCGATGATCGTGGCCATCAACAAGATCGACAAGCCGAACGCGAACGTCGAGCGCGTGCGCCGCGAACTGGCGGATGCGAGCGTCCTCGTCGAGCAGTGGGGCGGCGACGTCGTCTCCGTCGAAGTCTCCGCCGTCAGGAAGCAGGGCATCGACGATCTGCTCGATATGATCATCCTCACCGCGGACATGCTCGATCTCAGGGCCAATCCCGAGATGGCCGCGAAGGGCGTCGTTCTCGAGGCGAAGAAGGAAGTTGGCCGCGGCATCGTGGGCACGGTCCTGATTCAGGACGGCACGCTGAAGGTCGGCGATCCGTTCTTTTCCGGCACGACCTGGGGCCGTGTGCGCGCGATGACCGACGAGCGCGGCAAGCGCATCCACGAAGCGGGTCCCGCGACGCCGGTGCAGGTGACGGGCTTCGACGACGTGCCGAACGCCGGCGACGGCATCGCGGTCGTCGACGACGACACGCAGGCGCGCATGATCGGCCAGCTCCGCCAGGAGAAGGCGCGCGAGGCGGCGCAGCAGGGCAGCGGGCGCATGTCGCTCGATCAGCTCTTCCAGCGCATGCAGCAGGGGACGGTCAAGGAACTGAACCTGATCGTGAAGGCCGACGTGCAGGGCTCTGTCGAAGTGCTCAACGAGACGCTGCGCAAGCTCTCCACCGCCGAGGTGAAGGTCAACGTGCTTCACTCGTCGGTCGGCGCGATCTCGACGAACGACGTCCTCCTCGCGACCGCATCGGATGCGATCGTGATCGGATTCAACGTCCGTCCGGAGCGCAACGCGCAGGAGCTGGCCGAGAAGGAAGGCGTCGACATCCGGATGTACACGGTCATCTACAACCTGGTCGACGAGATCAAGGCGGCCATGACCGGACTGCTCGATCCGAAGTTCCAGGAAGTCTTCCAGGGCCGCGCCGAGGTGCGCGAGACGTTCAAGGTGCCGAAGATCGGCGTGATCGCCGGCTGCATGGTCACCGACGGCGTGATTCCTCGCACCGCGAGCGTGCGTCTGCTGCGCGACAACCGCGTGATCCTCGAAGGCAGGATCGGCTCGCTGCGGCACTTCAAGAACGATGTCTCCGAGGTCCGGCAGGGCTTCGAGTGCGGCATCGGCATCGAGAAGTTCCAGGACATCAAGATGGGCGACATCATCGAAGCGTTCAAGACCGAGAAGATGGAGGCGGCGCTGGCGTAGCGCCACGGATGTCATCCCGAGCGTGAGCGAGGGACCCGGGGGTTGGGTGGCACGTGAATCGCGCCTCCCGCACACCCGGGTCCCTCACTCACGCTCGGGATGACAGAGAATGATGATCGTCGCGGTCGCGCTCTTCGAGCTTCATATCGAGTACGCCGAGTCGCTCAAGGACAAGCGGATGGTGGTGCGCAGCGTGCGCGACAAGCTGCGCCGCCGCTTCAAGGTCGCGGTGAATGAGGTCGCTTTTCAGGATCTGCATCAACGCGCCCGGCTGGCGGTCGCGCTGATCGCGGACCGCAACGACTCGGCAGACTCATTGCTGGACACCATTCAGCGGTTCGTGGAGTCGAACACGGACGCCGTCCTGACGGGCTGGACGCAGGAGAAACTGGACTTCGACGAGGAAGCGGATCTGGGATGAAGAAAACGAGACGAACGTCACGCGTCGGCGAGAACGTGCGCGATGCACTGGCCGTGATTCTCCGCACGGAGATCAACGCGGACCTGGGCTGGTCCTCGATCAGCGAAGTCGAAGTCAGTCCCGACCTTCACTACGCGCGCGTGTACATGACCGGCCTGAAGGAAGAGGACACGAAGAAGGACGTGGAGACGCTGCGCAAGCTCGCCCCGAAGATCCGCCACCTCCTCGGCAAACGCATTCACCTCCGCTACACGCCGGAGCTCGACTTCCGCTACGACGATACGGCGATGCGGGCGCTGCGGGTGGAGACGATTCTGCGCGAGGTGATGCCGGCGGGGGAGGGTGGGGAGGGGGACGAGGAGTAGGTTGCGCAGTCGCGCGGTTACGCGGTCGCGCGGTGCCTTCACCGCGAAACCGCGAAACCGCGCAACCGCGTAACCCCGCGTCACTCCTTCACGAACACGTACTCTCGGTAATACGCCAGCTCCGCGATCGACTCCTCGATGTCCGACAGGGCGCGGTGGAGCTCCCGCTTCTTCGGCGATTCGTATCGCCCGCCATACCACTCGCTGACGAGCACTTTGATCGAGCTGACGTCGACGACCTTGTAGTGCAGGAACTCGTGGAGCTCCGGCATGTACTTCGCGAGGAAGCGCTTGTCCTGCCCGATGCTGTTTCCGCAGAGCGGGGCCGTTCGCTTGTAGCAGTAGCGCTTCACGAAGTTCAGCGTCTGCCGCTCTGCATCCGCGACCGTGACGCCTTCCTCGCGCACGCGCTGCAGCAGGCCGCTCTTCTTGTGGGTGCGCTTGTTCCAGCGGTCCATCGCGTCGAGCCTGGCCTCGCTCTGTCTGATCGCCAGGACGGGGCCGCGGGCGACGATCTCGAGATCGTAGTCGGTGATGATCGTGGCGATCTCGAGCAGAACGTTGTGCGCGGGATCGAGCCCGGTCATCTCGCAGTCGATCCACACCAGGCGCTTCTTGCTTCGCTGGGGCATCGCCGCGCATTTTAACGTTGGTTGAACGCGTTCAAAATTCTCCCTTGACGGACCGGCGCCATGGACTTACCTTGGATTTGAACGCGTTCAAAGAGCGCGGGAGGACACCATGAAAATCGTCATCGCGGGAGGCTCGGGACATCTCGGCAGGCTGCTGGCGGAGTCGTTCCATCGGACCGGAGAAGAGGTCGTCGTGCTCAGCCGCACGCCGCGGATGGAGCCTTGGCGGGTCGCGGGGTGGGAGCAGTGCGCGGCGGAGATCGACGGCGCGGACGTGGTGATCAATCTCGCCGGGCGGAGCGTCGACTGCCGCTACGACGAGGCGCACAAGCGCGAGATCCTCGAGTCGCGTGTGTTCACGGCGCGGCAGATCGGCGTGGCCGTCGCCCGCGCGAAGAAGCCGCCGCGGGTGTGGCTGCAGATGAGCACCGCCACGATCTACGCGCATCGCTTCCATGCGCCGAACGACGAGCGCACCGGGATCATCGGCGGGACGGAGCCGGATGTGCCGCCGGAGTGGCGCTTCAGCATCGAGGTCGCGCAGGCATGGGAGCGCGAGGTCGATCTGACGATCTGTCCCGCAACGCGGAAGGTGAAGCTGCGCTCGGCGATGGTGATGACGCCCGAGCACGGCGGCGCGTTCGAGAAGCTGCTGCGCCACGTCCGCCTCGGCTTCGGCCGCTTCGGCGACGGGAGGCAGTACATGTCCTGGATTCACGCCGAGGACTTCGTGCGCGCGGTGCGGTGGCTGATCGGGCATCGCGAGATCGCGGGCGCCGTGAACCTCGCCGCCCCGCAACCGCTTCCGAACGCGGAGTTCATGAACGTGCTGTGCGAAGCCTGGGGCACGCATCTCGCCGTGCCCGTGCCGGAGTGGATGGTGCGCATCGGCGCAGCGCTCATCGGCACGGAGCCGGAGCTGATCCTGAAGAGCCGCCGCGTCGTGCCCCGACGCCTGCTCGAGAGCGGCTTCGAGTTCCGCTTCGCGGAGTGGCCGGAGGCCGCGCGCGATCTCTGCGAGCGCCGGCGGCGGCATGATGGGGTGGTTGGGGAGGCGGTGCCGAGCTACTGAGGGAGGTTGCCCGAGGGAGGTTGCCCGGGGGGAGGTTGCCCGGTGGGAGGTTGCCCGGTTTGCGGTTTGTGACTCACTGGGTAACCGGGTAACTGGGTAACCGGGTAACCGGGCAACTGGGTAACCGGGTAACTGGGCAACCGGGCAACCGGGCAACCGAGCAACTGGGCAACCGGGCAACCGGGCAACCGGGCAACCGGGCAACCGGGCAACCGGGCAACTGGGCAACCGGGCAACTGGGCAACCGGGCAACTGGGCAACCGGGCAACTGGGCAACCGGGCAACCGGGCAACCGAGCAACCGGGCAACCGGGCAACCGGGCAACTGGGCAACCGGGCAACCGGGCAACCGGGCAACCGGGCAACCGGGCAACTGGGCAACCGGGCAACCGGGCAACCGGGCAACCGGGCAACTGGGCAACCGGGCAACCGGGCAACCGGGCAACCGGGCAACCGGGCAACTGGGTAACCGGGCAACCGGGCAACCGGGCAACCGGGCAACCGGGCAACCAGTACACTGCGCCTGCATGCCCACCCCCAAAGCCGAGGAAACCCGCAACAAAATCCTCGACACGGCACTAACCCTCTTCCGCGAGCGCGGCTTCAACGTCACCACCATGCGCGACGTCGCGGGGGAGGCGGGGGTCGCGACCGGCGCGGCTTACTACTACTTCCGCTCGAAGGAAGATCTCGTCATGGCGTTCTACCTCCGCACCTCGGAGGAAGCGCGAGGGGCCTTCGAGGATGCGCTCGCATCGACGAAGGATCTTCGCAAACGCCTGCGGGCGATGATCGACATCAAGTTCGAGCAGTTCGGTGAACAACGAGAACTGATGACCGCGCTGCTCAAGGCCGGCGTCGATCCGCGCGATCCGCTCTCGCCGTTCGGCCGGGAGACGAAAGCGCTGCGCGAGGAGACCATCCGTTGGTACGCGCGCGCGCTGGAGGGATCGAACGTCGCCGTGCCGAAGGATCTCGCGGCGTATCTGCCGCGCCTCCTCTGGCTGTATCACATGGGATTGATCTACTACTGGATCATCGACTCGTCGCCGCGCCAGCGCCGCACCGAGAGTCTCGTCGATGCCACGCTCGATCTGGTGATCCAGCTCCTGCGCGTGTCGACCTTACCGTTCATGGGACCGTTGCGCCGGCGGGCACTGAAAGTGCTCCGCGCGCTCGAGGAAGAGAAGTGATGGAGCAGAAGAAGAGCGTCGACGGCGTCGTCCTCGTCGACAAGAAGTCCGGCATCACCTCGCACGACGTCGTGGAGCGCTTCCGCCGCCGCGCGAAGATCAAAAAAGTCGGTCACACAGGCACGCTCGATCCGCTCGCCACGGGATTGCTCGTCCTCTGCGCCGGCAAGGCCACGCGCCTGCAGGCGTATCTGATGGGGATGCAGAAAACGTACGAAGGGACGATCCAGTTCGGCTGGGCCACGGACTCGTACGACGCGGAGGGTGAGCCGGCAGGCGAGGCGGTCGAAGCGAACATCGAGCACATCGACTTCGCTCCGCATGTCGCGAAGTTCCGCGGCGAGATCGAACAGATGCCGCCCGCGTTCTCCGCGAAGAAGATCGGCGGCGTGCGCGCGTACGAGCTGGCGCGCAAGGGTCAGGAGGTGAAGCTCCAGCCCCGCCGCGTCACGGTCTACGAGTTCGAGATTCTCGCTCTGCACGGCTCGACTGCCCAATTCCGCGTGCGCTCCTCGGCGGGAACGTACATGCGATCCATTGCCCACGATCTTGGGCAGTCGATCGGCAGCCCCGCCCACCTGAAGCAGCTGCGCCGCACCGAGATCGGCAACTTCAAGATCGAGGATGCGATCGCCTTCGACCGGCTCGCCGAGTCGGGCCCCGAGGTGTTGCTCGCGCGGCCGCACTTCCAGTCGCTCGCCGAGATCGATCTCCCCCTCGCGAAGCTGCGCATCGACTGGGCGCAGCAGGGAAAGCTGATGCAGGGACAGGCCGTGATCATGGTGCCGTCCGTCGCCGTGGAACAAGGCGATCTGCTCGCGCTCGGCAACCCGCACGACCAGCTCGTCGCGATCGGGGAAGTCGTGAACGTGTTGAGGGTGGGCGGCCCAGTGGAAGTGCGCCCAAAGGTTGTTCTGGCTGGCTGAAAACGCAGGGACCGGCTTTAGATTCTTGAAGTAGAAGTCTGAGGATTCGTCTCTCAGAGTTTAACTTTAACGACAAAGCCGGGCGCGGGCGCGGGCGCGGGCTCGGGCTCGGGCTCGGGCTCGGAGGGTCACCCGGTCCTGGTGGACGTCACGAAAGAAGCAGAAAGATGATCGTGCGGAGGACCGAGACTTTCAATCCCGCGGCGTCCTTCCCGGGCCCGAGCCCGCGCCCGCGCCCGGTCTTTGACTCTCAAATTTCAAATATGTTTGGGTAGCTTTAGCCGGTCCGCCCGGCTGGAAGCCGGGCGCTACGTTTCGCCCTCGGGATTGATTTCGAGGGTCCCCGCTGTTATCGTGTCGCGTTCCAAACCGGAACACGTGTATTCACAGCAACCCGCAACTGATTAAGGAGACAGGATTTTGTCGACCACCAGGGAGCAGAAGTCAGACCTCATCAACACGTATCGCGTCCATGACGCCGATACCGGGTCGCCAGAAGTGCAGATTGCACTCCTCTCGAACCGCATTACCTATCTCACCGAGCACTTCAAGACGCACGTGAAGGATCATCATTCCCGCCGCGGCCTCCTGAAGCTCGTCGGCCGTCGCCGCCGTCTTCTCGACTACCTGAAGAAGACCGACGTGGAGCGCTACCGCTCGATCATCGACAAGCTCGGCATCCGTAAGTAATCGCGAATCAGTGGAGGACAGGCAATCCTGCCTGTCCTTCTTGTTTTGGGGACAGGCAGGATTGCCTGTCCTCCACGTAGTTCGGGCTCAAAGCCTGCAGCAAACCTCCCCCCGGCCGGACGCTCATTCGGCCCAGGTACATCAAATCGCGCGAGGTGATGAGTGGCCTCGCGCATCGAAGGAAATCAATGGCTCACAAAAGAGAAATGCAGATCGGCGGGAAGTCCCTGTCGCTTGAGACAGGTGCGATCGCCAAACAGGCTCACGGTTCCTGCGTCGTCCGCTACGGCGACACCGTCGTGCTCGCCACCGCCTGCTACAAGGAAGGCAACGTGATCGGCGACTTCATGCCGCTCACGGTCGACTACAAGGAGTACACCTACGCCGGCGGGCGCATCCCGGGCGGCTTCTTCAAGCGCGAGGGACGTCCGACCGAGAAAGAGATTCTCACCTGTCGAATCATCGACCGGCCGCTGCGCCCGTCGTTCCAGCGAGGTTACCGGCAGGAGACGCAGATCATCGCGCTCGTGCTCTCGGCCGACGGCGAGAACGATCCCGACGTGCTGGCGATCAACGCCGCGTCGACCGCGCTCGTCATCTCCGAGATTCCGTTCCACAACCCGATCGGCGCGGTGCGCGTCGGCTACGTCGACGGGCAGATCGTCGTCAATCCCACCAACTCGCAGCGCGATCTTTCCGACCTCGACCTCATCGTCGCGGGCACCGAGACCGCGATCGTGATGGTCGAAGCGGGCGCGCGCGAAGTCGATGAGTCGGTCGTGCTCGATGCGTTCGACGCCGCGCACGCCGAGATCCGCCGCATTTGCGATCTGCAGAAGCAGCTTCGCGGCGATGCCGGCAAGGAGAAGCTCCCTGTCGAGTACAAGCCGAAGTTCACGGAAGACGTGCTCGGCGAGTTGATGACTCAGTACGGTGAGCAGCTGAAGACGGCGATGCAGACGACCGGCAAACACGCGCGTTACGCCGCGCTGAAGGAAGTCAGGCAGCTCGTGCTGGGCACCGTTCCGCCGGAAGACATCGAGCGCCTCGCCGCCGTCACGGCCGCGTTCAGCGAGATGGAAGTGCGCATCTTCCGCGATCTCATGCTCAACGAGAGCAAGCGCGTCGACGGCCGCCGCTTCGACGAGATCCGGCCGATCTCGATCGACCTCGGCGTCCTCCCGCGTACGCACGGCTCGGCGATCTTCACCCGCGGCGAGACCCAGGCCCTCGTCACCGTGACCCTGGGCACGCCGCGCGAGGCGCAGAAGATCGAAGACTTCGAAGGGGAGACCTTCCAGCGCTTCATGCTCCACTACAACTTCCCGCCGTTCTCGGTCGGCGAAGTGAAGTTCCTGCGCGGTCCCGCGCGACGAGAGATCGGTCACGGAAACCTGGCTCGCCGCGCGCTGGCGCCCCTGTTGCCGCCCGAGGACGAGTTCGCGTATGCGATTCGCATCGTGTCGGACATCCTCGAGTCGAACGGCTCGTCGTCGATGGCGTCGGTCTGCGGCGGCTCGCTGGCCATGATGCAGGCCGGCGTCCCGATGCGTGCGGCCGTTGGCGGCGTGGCCATGGGCCTCGTGTCGAGTGAGGACAACACCAGGTACGCCATCCTCTCCGACATCGCCGGCATGGAAGACCACGAAGGGGACATGGACTTCAAGGTCGCCGGTACGCGCACGGGCATCACCGCGCTGCAGATGGACATCAAAGTGTCGGGTCTGAAGCGTGAAGTGATGGCCAGGGCCCTCGAGCAGGCCAGGGCCGGACGTCTCCACATCCTCGACAAGATGGATGCCGCGATCGCGACGCCGGTGGCCGAGCTCTCCGAGTTCGCGCCGCGCCTCTACACGATTCAGGTTCCGAAGGACCGCATCCGCGACGTCATCGGCTCGGGCGGCAAGACCATCCGCTGGATCGTCGAGGAGACCGGCACGAAGATCGACGTCGAGGACGACGGCAAGGTGACCATCGCGTCGACCGATGCGAAGTCGGCCGAGCGCGCGATCGACATCATCAAAGGTCTGACCGCGTCGCCCGAAGTGAACAGGAACTACAAAGGCACGGTGAAGCGCATCGAGCCGTACGGAGCGTTCGTCGAGATCCTGCCGGGTCAGGACGGCCTGCTGCACATCAGCGAGATGGCGCACACGCGCGTCGGCCAGGTCACCGATCTCTTCCAGCTCGGCGACGAAGTGGAAGTGCAGGTCGTGGCGATCGAGCCCGACACCGGCAAGATCCGACTCTCGCGCAAGCCGCTGCTGCCGCCTCCGACCGAGGAGGAACTGGCGGCGGCGCGCGCCAGCCGTCCGCCGCGTGAAGGCGGCGGCGGCGGCGAGCGTGGCGGTGGCGGCGGCGGATATCGCGGCGATCGCGACCGCGGCCCGCGCCGCGACGGCGGCGGCGGTGGCTTCCGCGATCGCGGCCCGCGTCCCCCGCGCCGCGAAGGCGGCGGCGGTGGCGGCGGACAGCAATAAAAACCCCCAGTCCCCTCTCCCCGCCACGCGGGGAGAGGGTCAGGGTGAGGGGATGTCTTTCCGCCGGTTCATCCTCCCCGCGCTTGCTGCCATCGCGGCGCTCTACGCGCTCTCCGTCACCTGGCGCAACCACGAGCGCGCGGCCGGCCTCGACTTCTACATCTACTTCGTCAACGCGCAGCTTGCTGCGCGCGACGACATCGACAACATCTACGCCCCGGAAGTGCAGTCGCGCATCGGCGAGGAGTATTTCGAGCGCGCGCAGCGGAGCGGCTCCGAGCTTCGCAAATACGACGCGACGCGCCGCCGCCGTCTCGACAACGTCTCGAGCCCCTTTCTCTACACGACGCTGCGCTGGGTCAGCCGCGACTACGAGCGCGCGCTGCGGCAGTACCACGCGCTCGTTCTCGCCGCGTTCATCGCCGGCGTCCTGCTCATCGCGCGGCGCGTGCGGCTCTCGTGGGCGGCCGCGCTTTTTCTGCTCGCGGCGCTGCTGCTCTGGTATCGCGGATTCGAGGCCGACCTGCGCGTCGGCAACGTGAACTCGCTGCAGTTGCTGATGATCGGTGTGCTTCTGAACGTAGCGCCCGGCTTCAGCCGGGCGTCGGGAGGGCGGGCTGAAGCCCGCCCCTACGTTGCGGGCGCTGTGACCGGCTTGCTCATCGCGTTCAAGCCGAACCTCGTGCTCATCGCGTTGCTCGTGCTCTTTGCGCGCGTCGCCTCGCATGAGTGGATCCGCCTACGGCGCGAAGTCGCCGGCGCTGCGTTCGGCGGTGCGATCGCCCTGCTCGCCGCGGCAATCAACTACGGCTCGTTCGCCGTCTGGCTGCAATGGCTCACCGCGGCGGCGGAGTTTTTCGGGCGTCTGCAGACGCGCGCGGAGCGCAACGTCGCGCCTGCGCTCGCACTGCATGAGATCGGATGGGGGTACGCGGTTGCCGCCGTGCTGATCGCGATCGCCTGTTTCGCGATCTGGAAATCGAAGACGCGCGACGACGCGCTCATCGCCGGCATCGCGATCGTCATCTATCTCCTGTCGGCGCCGGTGGTCTGGCTGCACTACATGGTCCTCGCGCTGCCGCTCGCGATTGCACTGATGCGCAACCGCGCGACCGCGGTCGTGAGCGTGATCGCACTGGCGATGATCGCGGAGGAGCCGTTCGAGCTGCTCTTTCGCGTGCCGGTGTATCCGAACGACGCGTGGCACATCGCGCCGGCGCTCATCGCGCTGTTTGTCTGCGGCATCTGGCGGATGTCAGACGCGCACGAAACCGCCGCCGCTCTCTGACGACTTCCGCGCCGCGTCGAGCACGCGCTGCTGCATCAGCCCATCCTCGAACGTCGCCGCCGGCGCGAGCGCATCGCCATCGCCGTCATCGAGCGCCGCGCGCAGCGCGCGTCCGAGGTGGAGCGTGCCGCTGCCGAAGGCTCCGCCGGGGGAGTTGCCGGGACGCTTCGGCATCGGCTCGCCCGCCATCACGGCGAACGGCGAGCCGTTCTGCGAGAGCAGCACCTCTTCGCCGATGAAGCGCATCGCGCCGCGCTCGCAGTAGATCGTCAGCATCGACGTCTCGTCGGGACCGCTCGCCACCGCGCTGAACGTCATCACCGCTACCGCGCCGCCGCGCAGGCGGAGATCGACGGACGCGAAATCGTCCGCGGTCACCACGGCTATGCCGTCGCCGAACGGACGGCGATCGATGGTCGTGCGCATCAACGCCTGCGCCGCCTCGATCTCCATCCCGAAGTACCGCAGCGCGTCGACGAAATGCGAGCCGGCCGCGCCCCAGATCCCGCCGCCGCGCGATGCGTCGCTCCACCAGTTCCAGGCGCGCGTCCTCTCGCCGCGGCTCGTGCTCGCGTAGCGCACTTCCGCGTAGCGCACGTCGCCGAGGTCCGCGATGCGCGCGCGGGCCTCGCGCCAGGAGGGGAGGAAGCGGAGCTCGTGATCGATGAGCGCGATGCGATCGGGCCGCCGCGCCGCCGCCTCGACGAGCTGCCGTGCCTCGGCCGCATTCATCGCCGTCGGCTTCTCGCAAATGACGTGTTTGTTCGCGTCGAGCGCGGCGAGCGCCATCTCGCGATGTTCCGACGGCGGGGTCGCGACCGACACGAGATCGACATCCGCCGCGCGGACGAGCTCGCGCCAGCCGTCGTGCGCGCGCAGGCCGAGCTCATCGGCGAGCGCACGCGTCTTGTTGCGGTGAAAGCCGGCGAGCGCGACCACGTCGAGCCCGGCTTCGCGAAAGAGCGGTACCTGCACCCGCGTGCCCCAACCGGTCCCGACGATTCCGATGCGCGCCATTCACGTCTCCCTGGCAATGATATTGAACAAGAATCTGTGCAATGAGACCCGATTCTATCGAGCGCAGGCGCCGCCCGCGCATCCTCACGTTGCCCAACGTAGGCAAACTCTGCGTGGCGCTGCTGATCGCGTTCCTCGCAATCACGATCCGTTCCGAGATGCGCGGGAACAGGACGCGCGAGTACGGCCGGCTCGTCGGTCGCCAGATCGATCGCAACGTTCCGCAGAAGCCGCCGGTCAACGTGGTGCACGAAACGCCACCGCCGATCGACGATCAACCCGTGCCCGATCCGATGCTCGTCGAGCCGATGGCGCGCCAGCAGTGGCTGCACGACTCGGCCGCCACGCTCGAGCCGATGCCGGCGCAGGTGATCGCGCCGCGCGCCGGCGACTCCGATCTCGTGGTCGTCGGCGGCCCCGAGGGAGTGCGCATCGTGCGGCATGAGCGGCGAAAGCCGGTGCTGTCAGGCGGCTTCGGGCGCCCCTGATTCAGCGCACCGCGCGTCTCTTCGCGCCGAGAAGGATCGGCGTCGAATATGCGCTCACGCCTCCATCACCCCACGCACGCACGCGCAAGCCGTAGCTCTTCGTCGACAGGAGCGAGCCGAGAATCACCGTCAGCCTTTGATCGCCGTTGTCGAACCAGGATTCGATTTCCGACCAGTCCTCATCGCCCAGTTTGTGCTCGAGGCGGTAGCCGTTCGCGCCGTCGGTTTGCGTCCAGGTCACATGCATGTCGTTGCTGTCGAACGTCATCGACAACTTCGGCGGATCAGGAATGCGCGGCGGGGGAGCCACGTCGCCGATGGCGAACGTCAGCCGGTCACTCCCGAAGTGCGGCGATCCCTCGACGTAGCGCGGTGCGACGTAGGCAATGCGTCCGTCAGGCAGACTCGCGATCAGCGGCATGAGAAATTGAAACGACGTCCGCTGCTCGATCGGGAACGTTCCGATCGCCGTCACGCTCCCGTCGCTCTGGAAGAGCCGCAGCTCGTTCGTCGCTGACTGCGCGAATGCGATGCCCGCGGCGTTGCCAACGCGCGAGACGCTGAGCGGCATCGGCGTCGCCGGCGGCAACGCGGCCGCCGCGATGGGCGTCGTCGATGAGACCGCGCCTTGCCGCGACACGTGCCGCGCGAAGAGTCCGTCATTCCAGTAGACGACCGCGTATTGCGAGCCGTCCCACGTGACGCGTGCACTGTCGGCTGCGGGACCCGCGTCGATCGTGATTCCGTTCGTAACGACCTCGGACAGATCCGGCGCGAGCAGCGCACCGCCGACGCCGACGATGAAGCCCGCGCACGGCGGGAAGCAGGAAAAGTTATCCTCGCGAAGCCAGACCACGAGCACGTTCGTTCCATCGGATGCCGCGCGCGGATCGCGCCGTTCGTAGCCGTCATTGGCGCGGACGAGCACCGTCGGCGAGAGCGCTCCCGATGTGCTCACGCTTGCCGCGACGATCGTCTTTTCCTCGCGGCCGACCACGACGTACTCGCGGCCGTTCCATGCCGCATCGGTCACATCGAACGGAATCTCGATCACGCTGCGCAGCGATCCATCGCCCTCGTGCAGTGAGACCCAGCTGTAGTCGCCGTTGTCGCCGCCGGTGAGAAATCCAATCCCATCGGATACCGCGAACGCGGCCCGCCGATACATCGATCCGAGCTCGCGCCACGACCCTTCGTGATCGCGAATGCCGAGACGTGCGTCGAAGTAGCCGTCGCGCATCCGCTCGTGCCACACGAAGAGCGTCGCATTCGCCGATGTGGCGGTCGCCACGTTCATCTGATTCTTCGCCGTCACCGCGCCACGGAATGGCCGGCGATTCGGATCGGGATCGGACACGAGCACGCCCCACTCTCTGGTCGACGACGCCAGGAGCAGCCGGCCGTCCACCCGCGCGAGCGATGGCGTTGTCTCGGTGAGCCCCATCGGTTGCGCGGCGCCGAGGACTCCGGCCGCGGTGACGGTGATGATCTGCAGCGGGCGTGCGGCAGCGCCGTTGTCTACCGTGTAAGCCACCGTGTATCGGGAGCCGTTCCAGGTCACCGCGCCGGCGGAGACCGATTCCGGCGTGTTCGGTGACGCCACGATGAACGGCGCGCCGGCCGTGCCGTTGGCCGTGATCGCGCACGCGCTGACCGTGCCGTTCTGATCGCTCCAGACCGCGAGATAGTCGCGACCGTCGCTTGCGATCGCGGGCGTTCCGGCACGCGGTGACGCGGCGATCCAGTGCTGCGAACGCAGCACGCCGCCTTCGTCGAGCAATGTGACACGCACCGCTTCCGTGGAGCTCGTGATCACCGCATAGCCCGATCCGTTGCTCGTGATGGCCGACTGATCGCCGCTGACGCGATCGATGAAAGTCCCGGCCGCGTCAACGAGCGCGCCGCCGAGGGTGAGCGCGAATGTCCTCACGTCTTCGGCGTGTGCGAGCAGGATGATGTTCTTTCCGTTCGACGCGACACGAGGGTTGCGGCGTTCCGGAAGCAGCCGCGTGATTTCCGGACTGACCGGCACGCCGCGCGTGTCGAGGAAGCGAATCTTGTTCGCGGCGGCGACGACGAAGCTGCTGCCCGTCCAGGCGACGGATGGCGTGTCGTACGCGGCGAGAACGCGCTGGGCGATCCCGCTCGCATCGTCGCGGATTGCGCTCGCGCGGATCGCGCCGTCGTCCGGCCAGACCAGCACCGCATCGCGTCCGTTCGAGGCGAACGTCGCGGCGCTCGCCGAATTCTCGTAGCGCGCATTGGTCAGCGTCGCCGCTTCGCCGAATTGGAAGAGTGCCTGCGAGGCCGGTGGATAGGGCCGCCCGAAGAACGCCGGCTGTGCCGAAAGGGTCAGTCCGAACAGGAGGAGGAACAGCAGCACGGCACGACGGACGGGCGGCCTCACGCCCTCAATCTATGCTTTATCAGCATAAAGTCAAGCGCGAACCCGCACCCTTACAATGTCCGCCGCATGAGCGACGCGATTGCGTTCGGGACCGACGGGTGGCGCGCCGTCATCGCCGACTCCTTCACCTTCGACAACGTTCGCCGCGTCAGCGACGCGATCGCGGTCGCCGCGCGTACGCTGCAGCCGCCGGACGGAATCGACCGCAACGCGCTCGTGGTCGGCTTCGATCGCCGCTTTCTCTCGCGCGAGTTTGCCGCCGTCGTCGCGGAGTCCCTCCGCGGCGCCGGCTTTCGCGTGCTGCTCTCCGATCGCGCCACGCCGTCGCAGACCATCTCCTTCACCGCGCGCCATCGCCGCCTCCTCGGCGGCGTTGTCGTCACGGCAAGCCACAACCCCGCGAAATACAACGGGCTGAAATTCAAGGCGTGGTACGGCGGCTCGGCGCTTCCGGAGATGTACGCCGCGATCGCGTCGAGCCTCGGCCAACGCGACGCGCGCGCGGGCGGTGCGGTCGCCGAGGAGAACATCCTCGATGACTACGTGAGCGCGCTGCGCGGGCAACTCGATCTCGAGTTGCTGCGCAACGCGAACCTCGCGATTCTCCACGATCCGATTCACGGCGCAGCCGCCACGATCCCATCGAAAGTCCTCGGCATCGACTACGTCGGTTCCCACCGCATCACCCGCGAGACCGCGGAACCGCGAGACCGCGCAACCGCCATCGACGCCATCCGCGGCGACACGAACCCCTCCTTCGGCGGCGTCAATCCCGAACCGATCCCCGAAAACCTCGGCGCGTCGCAGAACGTGATGCTCACCGGCGCCTACGATCTCGCCATCTGCAACGACGGCGACGCCGATCGCGTCGGCATCCTCGACGAGCGCGGCGCGTTCGTCTCTCCGCAGAAAGCGATCGCCCTCCTCGCGCTCTACCTCGTGCGCGAGAAGAAGCGTGAAGGCGAGATCGTGAAGACGTTCTCCACCACGCGGCTCATCGAGCGCGTCGCCCGCTCCCTCGGCGCCACGCTGCACGAGACGCCGATCGGCTTCAAGTACGTCGCCGACCTCATGCTCGCGCGCAACGTGCTGATCGGGGGAGAGGAGAGCGGCGGTATCGGCTTCGGCCACTTCATGCCCGAGCGCGACGGGATCCTGTCGGGCCTCCTCGTCGCGGAAGCGGTCGCGCATTACGGCCTCCCGCTCTCGGACATCATCGCGCGGATGGAAAAGGAATTCGGCGCGCTGCACTACGACCGTCGCGACGTCCACCGCCCGATGCCGCAGTGTGCGCAACTCATCGAGCGCGTGCGCGGCGGCGAGCTCGATGCCGCATTCGGCGTGCCGTTCGCGTCGCGCGAAGAAAAAGACGGCGTGAAGATGAACTTCGCCGACGGCTCATGGATCCTCTTCCGCAAGTCGGGAACGGAGCCGCTCATCCGCATTTACTGCGAGAGCCCCGACGCCGAGCGAGTGCAGTCGATGCTCGACAAGGCCGTGGAAGAGCTGGACCGACCCTTGTCATCCCGAGCGTAGCGAGGGACCCGAGCGGGCCGGGTGGCTCACGAAGCGCGCCACCCGCCGCCCAGGTCCCTCGCTACGCTCGGGATGACACACAGGCAATGCTACGATTCGACGCGATGTCGCTACCCGAAACCCAGACGCGCACGCAGTTCACGCGCGAGAGCATCATCGACGACTACCGCGTCGCCGTGCGCAGCCGGCAGGCGAGCCTGATCGGCCGCCGGGAAGTGCTGACCGGCAAGGCCAAGTTCGGCATCTTCGGCGACGGCAAGGAAGTCGCGCAGCTCGCGTGGGCGCGCGCGTTTCGCAAAGGCGACTGGCGTTCCGGTTACTACCGCGATCAGACCCTGATGCTCGCTCTCGGCTGCGCGACTCTCGAGGAGTTCTTCGCGCAGCTCTACGCCGACGCCGACATCGAACACGATCCCTGGTCCGGCGGCCGTTCGATGAACGCGCACTTCGCGTCGCGCCTGCTCAATCCCGACGGCACATGGAAGAGCCAGACCGATGCGTACAACATCTCCGCCGATCTCTCGCCGACCGGCTCGCAGATGCCGCGCCTCGTCGGACTCGCATGGGCCTCGCGCCTCTATCGCGAGCTCGGTCTCGACGCGCCGCAGTTCTCGCGCAACGGCGACGAGATCGCGTGGGGCACGATCGGCAACGCAAGCTGCGCGGAAGGAATGTTCTGGGAGTCGCTCAACGCCGGCGGCGTCCTCGGCATCCCGATGGTCGTCTCGATCTGGGACGACGGCTTCGGCATCTCCGTCCCGAACGAATACCAGATCACGAAAGGCAATCTCTCCGAGCTGCTGAAGGGCTTTCAGCGCGATCCGAAATCGAAGCAGGGCTACGACATCTACACGGTCAAAGCGTGGGACTATCCCGCGCTCTGCGAGACGTATCTCGCCGCGGCGACGATCGTGCGGATGGAGCACGTGCCCGCGATCCTGCACGTCACCGAGGTCACGCAGCCGCAGGGACACTCGACGTCGGGAAGCCACGAGCGCTACAAATCGAAAGAGCGGCTGGAGTGGGAAGTCGAGTACGACTGCATCCGCAGGATGCGCGAATGGATGATCGCGCAGGGCATCGCCACCGCGCAGGAGCTCGACGCGCTTGAAAAAGAAGACGCGCGCCTCGTGCGCGAAGCGCAGCGCCGCGCGTGGGACGCCTATCGCGCACCGATCGACGCCGAAGTGAAGGAAGCGCTCGCGCTGCTCGACGACCTCGGCGCGCAGGATGCGAAGAATGAGCTCCAGCGCAACCAGGCGCCGTTCCGCCGCGACGCGGTGCGCGCGGTGTGGAGTGCGGCAACGCCAGTTGCCGCTGTCGATCCCGTATCACAGCGGCGACTTGCGTCGCCGCACTCCACAGCGTTCGCCTGGCTCCGCACCAAACTCGCCGAAGGCGACCAACGCTACGGCGCTCATCTCTACAGTGAAGGTGCCGAAGCCGCGCTCAAAGTCGAAGAGACCCCCGCCGAATACGCGCAGGACGCTCCGACGCTCAACGGATTCGAGATCATCAACCACTGCTTCGATCACGCCCTGCGCCGCGATCCGCGTCTGATCATCTTCGGCGAAGACGTCGGCAAGCTCGGCGACGTGAATCAGGGCTGCATGGGCCTGCAGGAAAAGTACGGCGTCTGGCGGGTGATGGACACCGGCATCCGCGAGTGCACGATCGCCGGCCAGGCCATCGGCGCGGCGCTGCGCGGCTTCCGTCCGATCGCCGAGATCCAGTATCTCGATTACCTGCTGTACGCGCTGCAGATTCTCTCCGACGACCTGGCCACGCTGCGCTGGCGTTCCGCCGGCGGACAGAAGGCGCCGGTGATCATCCGCACGCGCGGCCACCGGCTCGAAGGGATCTGGCATTCCGGCTCGCCGATGAGCGGGATCATCAACCTGCTGCGCGGGATGTACGTCTGCGTTCCGCGCAACATGACCCAGGCGGCCGGCTTCTACAACACGCTGCTGCGCTCCGACGATCCGGCGATCGTGATCGAGGTGCTGAACGGCTATCGCACGAAAGAGAAGCTGCCGTCGAACATCGCCGAGTTCACGCTGCCCCTCGGCGTTCCCGAAATCATCCGCGAAGGCTCCGACGTCACACTCGTCTCCTACGGCGCGACGCTGCGCATCGTGCAGGAAGCGGCGGAGCTCCTCGCGCAGAGCGGCATCGACTGCGAAGTGATCGACGTGCAGACGCTCGTGCCGTTCGATCGCCGCGGCGTGATCGTCGAGTCTCTGAAGAAAACCAGCCGCATCGCCTTCATCGACGAAGACGTTCCCGGCGGCGCAAGCGCGTACATGCTGCAGCAGGTCCTCGAGCGCGATCGCGGCTACGAATGGCTCGACTCCGAGCCGCGCACGATTCCCGGGAAGGAGCATCGTCCCTCGTACGGCTCCGACGGCGACTACTGGTCGAAGCCGAATCGCGAGACGATCTTCGCGGCGGTGTACGAGCTGATGCGCGAGGCGATGCCGGCGAAGTATCCGCCGATTCTTTAGAGGACTCCGCTACTTCTTCGGTTCTTCCTGCTGGCCGGTGAGCGCGGCTGCCACGCCGTCCGCGAATGTCTTCTCGATGTCCTCCATGCTCGTGGAGGCGCCATAGATGCCGCCCCACGCGAAGGTCTTCTTGAGCGAGAACTTTCCCTCCTCGCTCCGCTCGGGGAGCTTGAGGAGCGTGACCTCGCCGTCGATGTGGATCTGGCCGAGGCCGGCCAGCATGGCCCGCGCGAACGCGTTGCCTTTGTCGAATCGGGTGACCAGCAGGTTCACTTCGTAGTCTCTCTTTTCACCCTCGCGGTTGTTGGTGACCTTCCTCAGATCGATCTTCTGGTCGATGATCTCAGCCAGCAGCGTCTTTTCGCTTGGCAGCATGTTGACGCCGTCTTTGGCCTCGACGTTCACGATGACGTCGTCCATGGCCGTGATTCGTGATGCAGGCGCAATCGATTGAGCGAACGTAGCCTGGGGCACGGTGGAGGCACATCCGATGGTCATGCCGACACCGAGGGCGAGAAAAACGATTAAGGTCGCTTTGCGCATACTCCTTCTCCTCTTTGTATGAGACGAATCTTAGCTCGCCGGATCGCCGCGTGACCAGTGTCTCGGTCACTGACTCGTGTGACGTCTTGCCGGATGTCCGTCACCTGGGGCTGTAAGTCAGCGCGTGTACAGTGGGAGTCGTGATCGCGAAAACTCCCGAACCGCCCTACTACGCAGTCATCTTCACGTCACTTCGCACGGCCGCCGCGGAAGGCTACGACGAGACCTCCGCGAAGATGATCGAGCTCGCCGCGCAACAGCCCGGTTTCCTCGGCGTCGAGAGCGCCCGCGACGCGAACGGCCTCGGCATCACCGTTTCGTACTGGGAGAGCGAAGAGGCGATCGCGAACTGGCGCCGCGACGCGGAGCATCGCATCGTCCAGCAGCGCGGACGCAGCGAGTGGTACTCCGAGTTCGTCACGCGCGTCGCGAAGGTGGAGCGTCAGAACCGATTTCAGACGAGCCGCTCGTCGCCTGAATAAAGGTTGAACCGCCCGTCGCGCACAAAGCCGAGCAGCGTGACTCCGAACTCGCGCGCCAGCTCGACGGCGAGCGACGAGGGCGCGCCCACGGCCGCGAGCACCGGCACGCGCGCGACGATCGCCTTCTGCACGATCTCGAAGCTCGTGCGGCCGCTGACGAGGAGGATGCAGTCGTCGAGCGGCGTCCCGTCGAGAAAGCACGAGCCGACCACCTTGTCGACGGCGTTGTGGCGCCCGACGTCCTCGCGGAGTCGCAGCAGCGTGCCGTCGTTCGAGAAGATGCCTGCCGCGTGAATCGCGCCGGTCGCGTCGAACGCCTTCTGCTCCGCGCGCAATTGATCGGGTAGTGCGTTGATGACGTCTCGCGCGATGCGCACCTCGGACGTAACCGGCTGCGCGTGCACGCGTAGCGCGTCGATCGACACCTTGCCGCACACGCCGCACGAGGACGTCGAGTAGAAATGCCGCTGCAGCCGCTGCCAGTCGACCTTCACCCCGTCGCGCAGATCGGCGCGCACGACGTTCGGCGATCCCCAGTGCCGGATGGCCTCGATGTCCTCGCGCATGCGTACGATCGACTCGCCGGCGAGGAAGCCCGCCGCGAGATCGAAGTCGTCGCCGGGCGTGCGCAGCGTGACCGAGAGCGGCCGCTCGCCGACGCGGATCTCCAGAGGCTCCTCGATCGCGAGGACGTCGTCGTGGATTGTGCGGGTGCCGTGGTCGATGCGGGTAACTCGAGTCATGACGATGAACGAAGACCAATGAACGATGAAGCGATGAGCGATGAGCGATGAAACGATGAAACGATGAAACGATGAACGATGAACGATGAACGATGAACGATGAATTATGAATGATGAATCAAGGGCGCCATTCATTGTTCATCGCTCATCATTCATCGTTCATCGTTCATCGTTCATCGTTCATCGTTCATCGTTCATCGTTCATCGGTCCTCGTTCATTATTCACGCTACACTCACTCCGTGCTCGCCGAGCTCCTCCTCAAGTGGCCATTGATCCGCCAACTCCGCGGCGACCCCAACGCCGCGGTGAGCGATCGCACCCGCGAGCTGCGACGGAAGAACGACGCGGCGAGCGTGGCCCGTTCCATCTGTCCCTACTGCGGCGTCGGCTGCGGTCAACTTGTTTACCATCGCGCCGGCCGCGTCGTCAGCATCGAAGGCGATCCCGCCTCGCCGATCTCGCGCGGGCATCTCTGTCCGAAGGGCGCGGCGAGCTACGAGCTGGTGACGCATCCCGGGCGCGCGACGAAGGTGAAGTACCGCGCGCCGCGCTCGCGCGCGTGGGTGGAGATGGACCTCGAGCAGGCGACGGAGATGGTCGCCGAGCGCATCTGGACTTCCCGCGAGCGAACCTTCCGCGAGAAGCACATGCACACCACCGGCATCGCCCACCTCGGCGGCGCGACGCTCGACGTCGAAGAAAACTATCTGATCAAAAAACTCTTCACCGCCGGACTGGGGATGGTCTGCCTGAGCAATCAGGCGCGGATATGACACAGCTCCACCGTGCCCGGTCTGGGCACGACGCTCGGCCGCGGCGGCGCGACGACCGCGCAGCAGGATCTCGCCAACGCCGACGCGATTCTCATCATGGGCTCGTCGATGGCCGAGAACCATCCCGTCGGCTTCCAGTGGGTGATCGAGGCGCGCGAGAACAACGGCGCGAAGGTCATTCACGTCGATCCGCGCTTCACGCGCACCTCGGCGATGTCCGACTACTGGCTCCCGCTCCGCGCCGGCAGCGATCTCGTCTTCCTCGGCGCCCTGATCCGCTACACGATCGAGCACGATCGCTGGTTCCGCGAGTACGTCGTGCCGTACACGAACGCCTCGGTCATCGTGCGCGACGACTTCAAGGACACGGAAGATCTCGACGGGCTCTTCTCCGATCCGGAGACGTGGCTCTATCCGAATGCAGAACGTAGCGCCCGGCTTCAGCCGGGCGAAGGGCCGGCTGAAGCCGGCCCCTACGCTCCGCCGCGCGATGAGACGCTGCGGCATCCGCGCTGCGTGTTCCAGGTCCTGAAGCGCCACTTCGCGCGCTACACGCCGGAGATGGTGGAACGCGCGTGCGGCATTCCTCGCGATGCGTTCCTCGAGGTCGCCGACGTCTTCACGCGCGCCTCGGGCCCCGAGAAAACCGGCGCGATCTGCTACGCGGTCGGCTGGACGCAGCACTCGACCGGCGTGCAGATCATCCGCGCCGCCGCGATCCTCCAGCTCCTCCTCGGCAACATCGGACGCCCCGGCGGCGGGATCATGGCCCTCCGCGGACACGCATCGATCCAGGGATCGACGGACGTGCCGACGCTCTACGACATCCTTCCCGGCTACCTGCCGATGCCGGCGTCGAAGGAGCGCACGCTGCGCGGCTACCTCCGCAAACACAAAGCGCGCAAGGGATGGTGGCACAACATCGACCGGTATCTCGTCAGCCTGCTGAAGGCGTACTACGGCGACGCGGCGACGAAGGAAAACGATTTCGGATTCGCGTGGCTGCCGCGTCTCACCGGCGATCACTCCTACTTCGGATACTGGCTCGACATGGCCGACGGCAATCTCGAAGGCCTGATCGTGATGGGCCAGAACCCCGCGGTCGGCTCACCCAACGGAAAACTCGAGCGCGCGGCGATGCGCAAGCTGAAGTGGATGGTCGTGCGCGAGATGGTCGAGACCGAGACCGCGATGTTCTGGGAAGAAGCGCCCGACGAGATCGAGACGGAAGTCTTCTTCTTCCCCGCCGCGTCGCATGTGGAAAAGGACGGCACGTTCACGAACACGCAGCGACTGCTGCAGTGGCGCGAGAAAGCCGTCGATCCGCCCGGCGACGCGCGCAGCGAGCTGCACTTCATGGTCGCCCTCGGACGCAAGCTCAAAGCACGCGCGACGGACGCCCCACGCGACGCCGCCCTGCGCGCGCTGACGTGGGATTACCACGACGAGGATGCAGAAGAGGTGTTGAAGGAAATTCATGGATGGCAGAACCACCCAGCGCCAGCGATGAACGATGAACGAGGAACGATGAACGATGAACGTGGCGAGAGCGACACATCGATTCATCGTTCATCGTTCATCGTTCATCGTTCATCGCTAAAACACTTCGGAGAACTGAAGTCCGACGGCTCCACGTCCTGCGGCTGCTGGATCTACTCCGGCGTCTTCGACACGGAAAACAAAGCGAACAACCGCGACCCCAAAGGCCGCTACGGCCACGGCTGGGGCTACGCCTGGCCGCTCGACCGCCGCATCCTCTACAACCGCGCCTCCGCAAAACCCGACGGCACGCCATGGAGCGAGCGCAAGGCACTCGTCTGGTGGGACGCGGAACGTAAAGAATGGACCGGCCACGACGTCGCGGACTTTACGCGTGGCAAGCCTCCCGACTACAAACCGTCGAAAAGCAAAGGCGGCGACGAAGCGCTGCCCGGCGACGCGCCGTTCATCATGCATCCCGACGGCATGGGCTGGCTCTGGGTGCCTTCCGGTCTGAAAGACGGACCGCTGCCCGCGCACTACGAGCCGCTCGAGTCGAACGTGCGCAATCCGCTCTATGGGCAGCAAACGAATCCCGCCGCGCTCACGCTCGAGCGTCCCGACAATCCGTACGCCTCGTCGCCCGACGCGCGCTTCCCGTACGTGCTCACCACGTATCGCCTCACCGAACATCACACCGCCGGCGGCATGAGCCGCACGCTCTCGCACCTCGCCGAGCTCCAGCCCGAGCTCTTCGCCGAGATCTCCCCCGAACTCGCGGCTGAGGTGAAGGTCATGAACGGCGAGATGATCGTCGTCACCACCGCGCGCGGCTCGATCCGCGCACGCGCGCTGGTCACCTCGCGCATGCCGTCGCTCACGATCGAAGGCCAACGCGTGCATCAGGTCGGCCTGCCGTATCACTGGGGCGGGCGAGGCCTCGTCACCGGCGACGTCGTCAACGATCTGCTCGCCATCTCCGAAGAGCCGAACGTGAAGATCTTCGAGTCGAAGGGCCTCACCTGCAACGTGCAGCGCGCGGAACGGAGGGCGGACGTCCCGTCCGCCCCCTGAGGTGGACAAGGACATCCGCGATCATGGCGCGAACATCTCGCCCAGCGTATCCAGTAATTCATCGATCACACATGGTCTGACCTTCCTGAACTCGCTTCCGACGGTCGGATCGAGATTGACGAGGTAGACCTCGAAACGACTGATCACCACCGCCACTCCGCGTCATCGAACGAGGTAAGCGATGTCGAGTCAGGCAAGGCGTCATCGCCACGCTCGGCCATCAGCCGAAACGCGCTGTCCCATCCTTCGCGCGGAGAACGGGCTGAACGGATGACGATCTGATCGCGCTCGACTTCGATTTGAACTTCCTCGGAAAGCTGCGCCTGCTCGAGTAGCGCTTTGGGAAGCCGAACCCCTCGCGAGTTGCCGATCTGGATGATGCGAGCCTTCATGAGCACATTGTAAATTAGCGTCGGAGGGGCTTTGCACATAAAGTCCCGTTTCTAGCCCACATTATGTGCAGCGATCGCACTTTGTGTGCAGGTTGAGAGACCTGGGATCGTCACGCCGAGTTCAAAGATCGACTGGATCAGAACACGGATGTTGTGCGCGATGACCATGAGGAGAAGTTCGTTCGCCTGCGCCTCATCGGTTTTCGACCGGAGGGTATCGGTGAAGACGCGCTTCATCATGGAAAATGTGGACTCGACGTTGCTGCGCTTGTGGTAGTACGGGAGGAAGCGCATTCCTGCCGATCAGAAACAGGCCCTCGTGGACGCCGCCGCGCGCGAAGGGTTGGAGCTCTCGGCGTGGTTGAGGCAGTTAGCCTTGAGGGCCGCCGGGGTGCTGCCGACGCCAGCCGACCGGAAGGGGCGGAAGTGAGTCTGGCAAATTCTTCAAAACGATCAAGCGATTCTTGAAGAAGGAAGAGGGTAAGGATCTTGGAAAACCGCGTGTTGGTTCTCGCAAGCGCAAGCCGAAACACGAACATGGAGAAGCGTAGGTTTTGTGGAGATCGTCTTCGTATCGCGCGCGTCATCAGGGGCTACACGCAGACGGAGTTAGGTAGTTCCTGTCCTAAAATGCCCGAAATCGCCCGTGCGCATTGAGGCAGGCGATATGGAAGTGCCGCCAGAGGGCGTCAATTCCGACCCGAATGATGGTGAGGTTCAAGCGAACGGTACTCGGCGCTTCCGCGGGGTGAAACGTGAAGACGGGGCGGCCGTCTTGCTCGCGTTGCAGGGTGGACTGGGCAAGGCGGGTTGTCGATCAGGCCAGTTCGTGTCGCGCGATCACCAGGAGGTTGAATGTCACGATCGAGCTCCACACGTAGCTCTTGAACGATGGCAACGACCGCCACGTGCAACGGTCCAAGCCGAAGACTCTCTTGAGGAACGAGATCGTCCCTTCGATGCCGGCGCGGAAGTCTCTGAGCTTCTTGTAGACCCAGCTGCTTCGGACCATGTCGGTGATCTGGAGAAATCGAGCCTTTGAGAACGCAACGTCTTCGACGCCTTTGGCTTTGATCGCGTCGAGGTTCGGCTTGGATGTGAATCCGCCGTCGTACGCAGCCTGCTTCGGCGCTTTCCCCGTAATCTCGATATGCCGGTCGATCATCTGTTCGGCGAGCGTCGAATCCGCAGGATTCCCTTCGAGAATCGTGCAGTCGGTGACGAGCGTCGAACGGCCGCTCGTCAGGCAGATCTTGTGGCCATAGAACGTGTCGCGATGGTCCTTGACGATGATGTCAGTGTGCTCCTCGAAAATCGAAACCAGCTTCTCCCGCGCGGGCACGCTTTCTTCGTTGAACACGCGCCGCTCAGTTTGATTCATCACCTGTCGCGCCAGTGCGCCGTAGTGCACGAGCTCCTTGCGGACGCCCACGGCACTCACTTGATCAAACACTGGCATCGATCCGCTTGCCACGGCTCGATCGATCACCTCCACAACGCTATCCGTTGATTGAAGTGTCTCTCTTGCAACGATCAGAAGATCCCGATACAACGGCTTTCGCTTTTCTTTGTTGCGAGCGTTGAGAATTCCCAGAGCACGCCGCTTGGCACGTCGTGTTCGATTCGGAAATTTCACTTCCGCGCCGACGATTTCTCGAGCGTCTCCCATGAGCCGGGTCAGCACGCGTACGCAGTCCAACAAGAGGTTCGAATCGAGCGGAGCATGAATGTTGGATTCCACCACCGTTGTATCCACGCGGATCCTCTTGCCGTCTTCGATCTTCTTCTTTTTGGCAATCGCCACCAGGACCCGGTTGATCAGCTCGAGCGTCTCCGCTCGAATCGCTTTGATACATGCTGCCAATGCGGATCTCGACGGCCTCTGGGTCCAGTCGAGCTGACAGAACTTTCGGTAGCTCGCCGAATCCGCCAGGTGAAAAACCAGTTCGCGATAACTGAACCTGTTGAGTTGCTTGATGATGAGCGCGCGCAGAACCTGTTCGGCGCTCAGACCCTCGGCGCCCGACTTGTTGAGCAACCCCTTCGGCGCGAGATCTTGCCAGACCAAACCCGCCATCGTAGGATGCTCGTCGAGGAGGCCAGCGATGGCCTGTAGTTCCTTGGCGTGATCCAGGGGCAGCCAGTCGGCAGTCAGACTGAGTTGTTTTTGCCGCGCTTGGCGCATTCGGGGCCTCTTTCTGAGATCTATCTCGTTTAAAATCAGTTGTTTAGCCACAACGATTCTAACGAGGCGGCTCAGAAAAAGCAACCCCGATTGCGCCGTATCTACCTTCTTTTACTTCAACTTAGCCACGCCAGGACAGGAACTA
>DATLFB010000131.1:0-129094 GCA_035525285.1 Thermoanaerobaculia bacterium | reverse complement strand
TCCCCCCCCAACCCCCCTTTTTTTCGGCGTTTTGTTCCCCCTCCCACACACTCGCCCCCCGCCCCCCCCCCCCCCCCCGGGGGGGGGGTGGGGGGGGGGGGGCCCGGGGGGGGGGGGGCCCCCGTACGAGGGGACGCCCCTCACCCTAGCCCTCTCCCCGCACGCGGGGAGAGGGGACTGGGGGACTGAGGAGTGCGCGACGGACTGCGCGGATATCGCCATCCAATGGGCGGTCGTTCAAAACCGGACGCGCGGCTTCGCGCACGCGGCGGTAGAGCTCGCGCGTGCCGCTGCCGAGGTTTGACGCGATGTCGCCGCGGACGCCTTCTTCGAAGCGGCGGGCCTGCGCTTCGGCGGCGGCCACGTCGAGCAATTTCGGCGCGGGCGCGTTCGGGTCGTAGTTGAAGATCGCGCGCCATTCGACCGCCTGCGCGGACGTGAGGAGCTCGATCGCGAGCACCGACTGCGCGTTCGACAGTACCGTACGCAGCTTGCGCGCGGCGTACGTCGACATCGAGACGTGATCCTCCGCGTTTGCGCCGGTGGGAATCGAGTCGACCGATGCGGGATGGGCGAGGACTTTGTTCTCCGACACGATCGAGGCCGCGGTGTACTGCAGGATCATCAAACCGGAGTTCACGCCGGGACGCGTGGTGAGATTCGGCGGCAGGCCGCGATTGTGATGTCCGTCGAGGAGCATCTGCGTGCGCCGCTCGGAGATGTTCGCCAGCTCGGCGACGGCGATCGTCAGAAAGTCGGCGGCGAGGGCGAGCGGCTGGCCGTGGAAGTTGCCTGCGGAGTAGGCGAGGCGCTTGTCGCCCTCATACCCGCGCGGCCAGTTGTCGCGGAACTGCACGTCGAACGGCTCGGAGCCTGCCCTGAGCGGAGTCGAAGGGTTCTCCGGGAAGAAGAGCGGATTGTCGGTTGCGGCGTTGAGCTCCTTCTCAGCGATCGAACGCACGAAGCGGATCGTGTCGCGAGTCGCTCCGTGCACCTGCGGCGCGCAGCGGAGCGAATACGGATCCTGCACCGCGCCCGCGCGCTCGACGAGCTTGCTGCCTTTCAGCAACTCGCGGATGCGGCGCGCGCTCTCGATCTGTCCCGCGTGTCCGCGTACTTCGTGCACTTTCGGATCGAGCGCGCGCGTGCAGCCGGCCATCGCCTCGAGCGCGAGCGCGGCGGCGGAGTCGGCGAGATCGGCGAGGCGCTCCGCGTCGAAAACCGCGAGGGCGAGCATCGACGCGGAGAAGTTCACGCCGTTGACGAGGGCGAGGCCTTCTTTGAATGTCGGCTTCATCTCGGCTGCGGTGAAGCCGAGGAGTTGCGGGAGATCTTTCGCGGAGTGGAGGACAGGCGATCCCGCCTGTCCGGCAGGCAGGATTGCCTGCCCTCCACTTTCCATCGTGTAAAACCGGCCTTCGCCGAGGAGCGTCGCGAAGAGATGCGAGAGCGGGCAGAGATCGCCGCTCGCGCCGACGGAGCCGCGCAGGGGCACCAGAGGAATCACGCCGCGATTGAGCATGGCCTCGACGATCTCGACGAGCTTCGCCCGTACGCCGGAGTGGCCTTTCAAAAACGCATTGAGCCGCGTCGCAAGCGCGCCCCGCACGACCTCGGCCGGAAAGTAGTTCGCGAGATCGTCGGGATCGGTGTTCTCGCCGACGCCGACGGAATGCGACAGCAGCAGATTGCGCTGCAGCTGCTCGAGGTCCTCCGGCGCGATCGGCTTGTCCTTGAACTCGCCGAAGCCCGTGGTGACGCCGTACTCGGGAAGATGTCCGCCGCGCGCGTAGGCCTCGCGGTACTGCTCGACGATACGGGCGATGACGGCCTCGCTGCGCGCGACGCGCTCGCCGCTCGCCGGATCGCGCTCGACGCGCGCACCCTCGCGCGCGATCTGCGCGAGCTGTTCGATGGTGAGGGAGTTACCGTCGAGGGTGATCATTGTGCAGTCCCTTCTCCCCGCCTGCGGGGAGAAGGTGCCCGAAGGGCGGATGAGGGGCGGTCCATCGCGAGAGCGCCCCTCACCCGGCCCTTCGCTTCACTCAGGGCCACCCTCTCCCCGCGAAGCGGGGCGAGGGGACTGATCGTACGTCGGCTCATTCGATCTCCGCGAGCATCTTCCGGATCGTCTCGACGAGCTCCGCGCGTGGAATCACGACTTGTCCGGCGCGCTGGGCGAGATACTCCTTCCGGTCCGCGACCGGCTTCGCGCGCTCGCGGCCGGCGACCATGTCCTTCACCGTCACGGTGCCCTTCGCCTTCTCGTCGCTGCCGTAAAGGATCGCCAGCGGGATGTCGTACTGATCGGCGTACTTCAGCTGTTTGCCCGGACCTTTCGCCGTTCCAAGATACAACTCGGTGGCGATGCCCGCGCGGCGCAATTCCCACGTCATCGCGAGATAGTCGTCCGTGAGCGCGGGATCCATGAACGTGATCAGCACGCGCGCGGTTGCCTTGCGTTTGCCGAGCCGATCGAGATGCACGAGCGCGGCGAGCAGGCGGTCGACACCCATCGACGCGCCGACGGCGGGGATCTTCTCGCCGAGGAAACGCATCACCAGATCGTCGTAACGGCCGCCGCCGAAGACGGAGCCGAACTGCGGCGCGTCGAGCAGGATCGCTTCGAAGACGGGACCGGTGTAGTAGGCGAGGCCGCGCGCGATGGAGAGATCGAGCGAGACGCGGTCATCGCCGTAGCCGAGGACGTAGAGGTGACTGGAAATCCGCTCGATGCCGTCGATCTGCGCGTTCGAGCCTTCGACGGATGCGAAGAGGTCGCGCAGCTGTGCGATCACATCGCGGCGCGCGTCCGCTTTGACGTCGAGGAACTGCTCGATGCGATCGACCTGATCGCGTGCCAGTCCGAGGCCGCGGATCGTGTCGCCCGACTCGTCCTTGTAGCCTTCCATCAGCTCGCGGCGCACCTTCTCGATGCCGACCTTGTCGAGCTTGTCGAGCACGCGGAACACATCGACGCTTCGCTCGTGCGCGATCCCCGAGTAGTCGAGGAGCAGGTTGAGCACTGCGCGGCTGGAGAAGCGGACGAGATAGCGGCCCGCGTCGAGCGCTTCGAGCGAGTCGCACATCCCGGCGAGGATCTCCGTGTCGGCGATCTCGCTGACCACGCCGACGGAGTCGAGATCGAACTGCGTGAACTCGCGGAAGCGGCCCTTGTCCGGCTTGTCGGCGCGCCACACCGGCGAGACCTGGTAGCGGCGGAAGGGACGCGGAAGGTCGTTGTACTGCGCGATCACGCGCGCGAGCGGCACGGTGAGATCGAAGCGGAGTCCGAGCGCCTCATTCTCCGGATTCGAGACGCGGAAGATCGACTGCTGCGCTTCCTGTCCCGCGGATCCCGAAAGCACATCGAGATATTCGATCGCGGGCGTGGTGAGAGGAACGAAGCCGTAGAGCTCGTACACGCGGCGCACCGCGTCGATCATCTGCTGCCGACCGAGCATCTCGTTCGGAAGCAGGTCGCGCAGGCCTTTGCTGAGCCGCGGGGTTACGGTGTCGGACATGATTGAAGGTGTCGGCCGCGGCTCAGAATTGAAAATTGAAAATTGAAAAAACGAGACGGCGATCCCGCCGCGGCTGTCCTTCAATTTTCAATTTTCAATTTTCAATTCCGCCGAAGGCGGGAGTTGGTACCGAGGGGCGGGCTCGAACCGCCGACCCCCAGATCCACAATCTGGTGCTCTAACCTACTGAGCTACCCCGGCACGGGAGGGCGAATGATACCGAGAACGCGCACGGCGGGCAACGCATTCTCCGCCGGGAAACCGCGGCGGCGATCCGTCCTGCGGGACCGCCGCCGCTCGGCGAGGGTAGTGGGACGCAGCTCTCCGAAGCGTGGTCCTGCCGCGTTGCACGATAACGGGCGGCCTTCCGGCGTGCCGTTCAAAATTGGACGTCGGCCGCGAGAAAGGTGCGCGCTTTTTCGCGATGGATGCGGATCGCGCGATGGTCGCTGTCCTCGACGATGCCCAGCCTGCGGAAGCGCTGCATGAACGCGGTCACGCGCGGGCGCGTCGTGCCGACGATCTGGGAGAGCTCTTCGTGCGGGATGCGCTGTGCGACGCGCAGCCATGGCCCTTCCGGCGTGCCGAGTTTCTCGGCCATGCCGACGAGCACTTTCGCGAGGCGGCGCTCGGCGTCCATCGTGATGAGATCGAAGACGGCGATCTGGCGCTCGGCGAGGCGCGAGGCGAGATGCTGGACAAGCAGATCGGTCGCGCCCGAGCGCTGGAGCTCGGCGAGCAGCTCGCGGCGCGAGGCGCGGCGCACGACGGCCGGCTGCATGGCGGACGCGCTCTCGAGACGCCGCGCCGATCCGGTCAGGCACGACTCGCCGAAGACCTCGCGCGGCGCGTAGATGGCGAGCAGGCAATCCTTCCCCGCGGCCGAGGACATGAACAGCTTCACCTGTCCCGATTCGATCAGGTAGATCGCGTCATCGCCGTCTCCCGTCGCGTAGATCGACTGTTGTCCCTCGAAGCGCAATCGCGCCGCCGGGAGTGACTCTCGGTCGAATACGTCGCTGAGAGACGGAGCGTGCGCGGGCAGGCTGCCGTCATTGGAAGGCATGGACGTAAGAGCGGAGCGATCGTAGAGAGCGCGCATGGCCACGTCTGTTCAGAATTGAACATGCAGTTCCGCAAAGAACGAATCGTGGCTACGTCGCGCAGAACGCCGCGCAATTTCGTGCGCAGCGCGCGTGCGCACGGAAGTCGCCACGCGTTCTGTACGAGCGCTCGCGAAGCGATGGATCGTGCACGCGCGCGGGGCGCAGGGGGGTGCGTGCGCGCCTATCCTGCGCAGCATTGGCACCGAAAGGATGAAGGCGGGATCTACTGAAAGTAGGACGCGCTAATCCCCATAATCTTCAGCTGAGCATCCCGAGTCTTCGCATGCAGTGATGTAGTCCCCTCTCCCCCGCGCACGGGGGAGAGGGGACCACGATCGCAATCAGGTGCCGGAGGTCGTGCCGTCGGGATACTTGACTGAAGACCACTGGGGCTAATCGGCGATCATCAGGACGTCCGCGAACCAACGTTTCGCATCGGTCCAGATCCGCTCGACGGCGAATCCGCTTTCCACCGCGAGCGAGCGCAGCGTCGCTTCGTCGTATTTGTGCGAGTTCTCCGTGTGAATCGTTTCTCCGGCCGAAAATTCGGCGTCGAGCGAGAGCGCGTCGATGCGCACGCGCTGCGTGCGGCGGCTGACGAGATGCATCTCGATGCGTCCGCGTGCCTCGTCGTAGAAGGCGCGATGCGCGAACGCATGGAGGTCGAAGTGTCCGCCGAGCTCGCGGTTGATGCGCTGCAGCAGATTCAGATTGAACGATGCGGTGACCCCGAGGGCGTCGTCGTACGCGGGCTCGAGGATCGCGCGCTCTTTGCGCAGATCCGCGCCGAGCAATAGCGCGTCGCCGCGCGAGAGCGACGAGCGGAGATCGCGCAGCATCGCCACCGCACCCTCGGGATCGAGATTGCCGATGGTCGATCCGAGGAACAGCACGACCGTGCGACCGCGATGCCGCGGAAGCTGCGCGAGCGCGCGCGAGGGACGGGAGAAGTCGGAGCAGACGCCCGTGACGCGCAGGGTCGCATAGTCGTTCAACAGGTCGCGCGCACAACGGTCGAGCATCACGTCATCGACGTCGACGGGAACGTATTCGAGCTCGCGCTGCCGTTCCGTCAATGCGTCGAGCAGAATGCGCGTCTTGCGCGCGGCGCCGCTGCCGAGCTCGATGAGCCGGATGTGCGTGCCGAAGGAAGCGACGATCTCCTCCCGGAAGGAGGTCAGGACCTCGGTCTCCGCGCGCGTGACGTAGTACTCCGGCAGAAAACAGATCGCGTCGAAGAGCGACGAGCCGAGGGCGTCATAGAACCAGCGCGGCGGAATCGATTTGCGCGGCGCGGTGAGACCCGCGCGCACGTCGGCGGCGAAATCGTCCTGCGGCGAGGCGACGCGCAGCAACGCGTAACGTGATTCGGGCGAGAACGGGGCAACGGCGGCGGTCATGGGCGTGCTCGAAGCGGCGATTGTCGCATAACGCTCCGTAACTCCGCGCGCGTACAATCCGTCAGATCGTCCAAATGCGCAGCACGTTCCTGCTGTTCGCCGCGGTGGTGTTCTCCGGTTGCTTCTCCGGTTACTCCGAAGCGCCCGCGGATCAGGAGCTTCGCGTGCGGCGCGCCGCCTTTCGAAGCGACGTCGTGCTCTCCGGCGAGCTCGACGCCGCGCGGGGCGAAGGTCTCGCCGTTCCGCCGCTGCCATCGTGGCAGACCGCGATCAAGTGGATCGTCGAGGACGGCGCGGCGGTGAAGGGTGGCGAGTCTGTCGCGGAGCTCGACAACAGCCAGCTCACCGCGGACCTCGAAAGTAAGCGCCAGTCGCTGACGCAGTCGCTGCAGGAACTGCAGCAGCAGGAAGCGCAGTGGGCAGCCGATCTCGAACAGAAAACGCTCGAGGTGGAGAAGAAGAAGGCGGACCTCGAGAAGGCCGCTCTCAATGTCGCGCTGCCGCGGGAACTGGTCTCGATGCGGCAGTACGAGGATCATCAGAAAGCGATGCGGCGCGCGGAGACGGAGCACGCGAAGGCGGTGGAGATCCTCCGCTCGCGCCGCACGGGTGTCGATGCGGAGCGCCGCAATGTCACGTTGCGCATCGAGCAGGCGCGCCGCGCGATCACGCGCGCGGAAGAGGGCATCACGGCGCTGGTGCTGCGCGCGCCGCGCGACGGGATCGTCGTCGTGCGCGATCATCCGTGGGAAGGGCGGAAGCTGCAGGCCGGCGATCCGGTATGGGTCGGATTCCCGATCGCGCTGCTTCCCGATCTCTCCTCGATTCGCGTGAGCGCCGCGCTGGCGGACGTCGACGACGGCAGGATCGCCGCGGGCATGCCGGCGACGATCACGCTCGACGGCTATCCGGCGCTGCAATTCAGCGGGCGTGTGACGTCGATCTCGGCGGTCGCGCAGGAAAGCCGGCGGATGTCGCTGCGGCGGCAGTTCGAGGTGCTCGTCGCGCTCGATCGCCTCGACTGCGAGCGGATGCGTCCCGGTCTTTCCGCGCGCGTGGTCGTGCATCGCGAGGCGAAGCCGTCCGCGCTGCTCGCGCCGCGCGCGGCGATCGATACGTCCGGCAAGACCACGCGCGCGCGTCTCGCGAACGGCAAGAGCATCGATGTGAAGCTCGGCTCATGCAACGCGCAGGAGTGCATCGTGGTCGACGGACTCGAGGAAGGGGAGCGGCTCGCGCCGATCGTGGGGGGAAGACGTGGTTAAGCTCGGGTTGCCCGGTTTCCCGGTTTCCCGGTCTGCAGGTGACACCGCGCAACCGGGAAACCGGGCAACCGGGAAACTGCGGATCGCGATCCCGGTCGCACTTCTCATCGCATTCCTCTTCGGCGGCTGGACGCTGCGCAACAAGCTCGCCGCGGACCGGCAGGGCGAATGGGTACGCGCGACGCGCGGCGATCTCGTGACCGGCATCGAAGTCACCGGCACGCTCGCCTCGGAAGCCTCGCAGACCCTCGGTCCGCCGCCGCTCGACGACGTCTGGGAGTTCAAGATCGCGTTCCTCGAGCAGGAAGGAAAGGACGTGAAGCAGGGACATCCGGTGCTGCGCTTCGATACGACCGAACTGCAGCGGCGCCTCGACGAGAAGAGCGCCGAAGCGGACGAGGCGCGCAAGCAGATCGAGAAAGAGCGCGCCGATCTCTCCCTCGGCACGAAAGACGAGCGGATGAAACTCGCCGAGGCGGAGGCGCGGCTGCGGAAGGCGACGCTCAAGCTCGAGGCGCCGCCGGACGTCGCGGCGACCAAAGACCGGCGGGAGACGGAGATCGAATACGCCATCGCGAAGAAGGAAGATGCGGCCATCCGCTCGCGCCTGCAGTCGCTCGAGCTCGCCGCTGTTGCGCGCATCGCGTTGCTGGAGAGCAGACAGCGCGAGGCGGCGTCCATCGTGGCGCGCACCACCGATGCCATCCGGCAGATGACGGTGGTCTCGCCGCGCGACGGCACGGTCGTCTACGTGACCTCGCGCCAGGGCGAAAAGAAGAAGGTCGGCGACAGCGTCTGGAAGATGGAGCGCGTCGTCGAGATCCCCGATCTGACGCGGATGAAGGCGGACGGTGAGGTCGATGAAGTCGATGCCGGACGCGTCGCGCGCGGACAGCGCGTGACGCTGCGCCTCGATGCCCATCCCGACGATGAGTTCCAGGGCACGATCGTCAGCACCGGCCACACCGTGCAGCGCAAGAGGGGAACGCAGGATCCGTTGAAGGTGCTGCGCGTCGACATCAAGCTCGATCGCACCGATGCCGCGAAGATGCGTCCGGGCATGCGGTTCCAGGGCACGATCGAGCTCGGGCGGGTGAAGAACGCCGTGCTCATTCCGCGCGACGCGATCTTCGTCTCCCCGCGCGGCCCCTTCGTGCATCGCCGCGGCACGTTCGACGTCGACACGATCCCGGTCCGCCTCGGCGGCGAGAACGACGAGCTCGTGGAAGTGCGCGAAGGAGTGGATGCGGGCGACCGCGTGCTGGTGGCGCGGCAATCCGAGGAGGAAAAGTCGTGAACGGTGTCATCCTGAGCCGCCCTTCGACTCCGCTCAGGGCAGGCTTCGACGGCGAAGGATCTTCCACGTGGCACGCGGGAAGGTCCCTCGCTGCGCTCGGGATGACACTGGCCTTCCTCGGCTGCGGCCGTTCCGACGACGTGGCCACGTTCCGCGTCACGCCCCTCGAGTTCACGCGACGCGTTCCCGCGGAGGGAACGCTCGAGGCGATGAAGGCCACGCCGCTCACCGCGCCGCACAACGCGTCCGTGCCGTTGAAAGTGGTCTGGGTCGCGAACGACGGGACGCTGCTGCGCAAGGGCGATGCGATCGTGCGCTTCGATGCCACCGACTTCGAGAACCTGCTGCTCACCGGACGCGAGGCGCGCACGACGGCGACGAACAAGCTGACGAAGACGAACGCGGAGGCGACGTCGACGCGGACGAATCTCCGCCGCGACGCCACGCTCGCGCAGAAAGAGCTCGAGGCGGCGCAGCGATTCCTCTTCGACGATGCCGAGATCTTCTCCCGCTACGCGCGCATCGAGGCGGAGGTCGATCAGAATCTCGCCTTGCACCGCAAGTCGCACGCGGAACAGGTCCTCGGCGTGCGCGAGAGCCTCGTCCGCGTGGAGCGCGACCTGCTCGCCATCGAGGACCGCAAGGCGGGTCTGAAGATCCGCGAGGCGGAAGATGGACTGCAGGCCCTGCAGGTCGTGGCGCCGCACGACGGCATCCTCGTGCTGCAGCGCAACTGGCGCGGCGACATGCTGCGCGTCGGCGACACGGTGTGGCGCGGCTTCCCGATCGGCGAGATTCCCGAGCTGCAGTCGATGAAGGCGGAAGTGTTCGTGCTCGAGGCCGACGCGGCGGGACTGGCCGTCGGACAGAAGGCCACCGTGGCGCTGGAGTCGCATCCCGACGCCACGTTCAACGGGAAGATCTCGTCCGTCGATAAAGTTGCCCGGCCGCGCATCCCGCGCCAGCCGGTGCAGTACTTCGGCGTGACCGTGGAGCTGGACCGCAGCGAGCCGAAACGGATGAAGCCCGGCACGCGCGTGCGCGCCGTCGTGGAGGTGGAGAGCCAGTCGAACGCGTTCGCGATTCCACGGCAGGCGCTGTTCGAGAAGGAAGGGAAGAAGTTCGTCTATCGCAGGAAAGATGGGAAGTTCGAGCGCGTGCCGGTGACGATCGGGTCATCGACGGCGGGAAGAGTCGTCGTGACGAGAGGAGTCATCGCCGGGGATGAAATTGCGCTGGAAGATCCAACGATGAACGATGAACGAGGAACGATGAACGATGAACGAACCTGACGCTGCGATTCATCGTTCATCGTTCATCGCTCATCGTTCATCGCTCAGCGGCGAGACGCTCCGCACGGCCCTCGGCAATCTCGCGACGCACAAGTTGCGCACGTCTCTGACCATGCTCGGCATGATCTTCGGCGTCGGCGCGGTGATCGCGATGCTGTCCATCGGCGCGGGGGCGGAGCAGAAAGCGCTGGAGGCGATCGGACGCCTCGGCCTGCGCAACGTGATCGTGCGCGCGAAGACGGTGAAGCCGGAAGAGCGGCAGGAGCTGCGAAAGAAATCCCTCGGCGTTTCTCTGCGCGACGGCGAGGCCATCGTCGAAGCGGTTCCGAACGTGGAGCGCGTTCTTCCGCGCGTCGAAGTGAAGCCGTACAAGATCATGGCGCCGGGGGCGAAGACGAAAGGGAACGTCTTCGGCGTGTCGTGGCGCTATCGCGAGGTCGCCGACGTCGGGCTGGCCGAGGGGCGTTTCCTCGACGCGCGCGACGAGGCGGAACACGCGCAGGTCTGCGTGATCGGACAGGAGATCCGCCGCAAGCTCTTCGGCTACGGTTCCGTGACCGGCAAGCAGCTCAAGGTCAACGACGTGTGGCTCGAAGTGATCGGCGTCCTGGCCGGCGATCCTTCGCCCGCGGCGGCGACGCAGAATGCGAGCGTCGCCTCCGGCTCGACGGCGAAGGAGATCTGGATTCCGGTGACGACGGCGATGCGCAAGTTCGACCGCGATCCGCTCGACGCGCCGATCGACGAGCTGCTCGTGACCGTGAGCGAAGGCGTCTCCACCCGCCGGACCGCGGAGATCGTCGAGCCGCTGCTCCAGAGGCTGCACGGCGGCGCGGACGACTACGAGGTGATCATCCCGGAGGCGCTGCTCGAACAGAGCCGGCGCACGCAGCGCATCTTCAACGTCGTCATGGGATCGATCGCCGGAATCTCGCTGCTCGTCGGCGGCATCGGCATCATGAACATCATGCTCGCGAGCGTGCTGGAGCGGACGCGCGAGATCGGCGTCCGCCGCGCCATCGGCGCCACGCGGCGCGACATCCGCGCGCAGTTCGTGGTCGAGTCGTTCGCCATCAGCCTGATCGGCGGCGTAGCGGGAATCATCATCGGGATCGTCCTCGCGCGCATCGTCGCTGCATACGCGGGATGGCCGACCGTGATCACGCTTTCGTCGCTGCTGCTTTCGACGGGAGTGTCGGTGAGCGTGGGGCTGGTGTCGGGGATCTATCCCGCGACGCGCGCGGCGCAGATGCATCCGGTAGAGGCGCTGCGGTACGAGTAAGGAGGGCGGACGTCTCGTCCGCCCAGGCGGACGAGACGTCCGCCCTCCTGGTACGAGTAGCGCGCGCTACTTGCGGCGAGCGGTCAGCGCGTTCGTGATCGCGCGCTCGACCCACGCCGTGGTCGTGATCCCCTCAGCTTTTGCGACTTCGCTTGCGAGGAGGACGAGGTTCACGGGGAGGCGCCACGTCACGGATATACGAGGGGCCGTACGCACGGGCCGGCCGGGCCGCCGCTTCGGTTGTTCGTTCATGTGCAACAAACCCCTGATCGATTCCGAGTTGCAGCCACATGTCCTTCAGCGCCTTGAACAGCGGATCGTGCACGACGTCCGCCCGGCTGCGCGAGCCCTGAAAGAGGGGCGAGGTGTAGGAGAAGACGAGTTGTTCGAAATCGAACCAGCTCGTGTTCTGACGAAACTGCTTCCGCGCGGCGTCGAAGAGCCGCTGGCGTTTGTCGTCGAGCTCGCCGAGATTGATTTCGAGTCCGCTGCTTGGATTGCGGTATCGCATGGGGTTTCAAATCAGCTTGAAGTGCACCTGTGTGGCTTCGAAGTACATGACATCCTGTCCGAACTCTCCTCGCGCCTGTCTCAGGTATCTTCGGTCTCGAGCACCATCGTCGCAGCGGTGATACTCGAGGCGTCCTTCCCACGTGCCGCGAGTGAAGAACTCATGGTAGGCACCCACCGCCACGATGCTGGTGAGCCACCAGTCCCATAGCTCCGGCGGGAATGGCGTGTCGTCGTTTGCGTAGATGGGAAAGAGCATAGTCACTTTGAGAGCGTTCGGTCGCAGCATGAGAGTTTCCTCTTACCGTTCGAGTTGCCGCATCACCGTCTGCTCTCCAGTGATCGTAACAAGATGCGTCCCGCTCAGAATTTTGTCAATACGAAATTGCATGCGCAGCTAACCTTTTTCTCCTGACGGCGCGAAGCCGCTCGTCCGGGTACGCGATTCAGGATCGCTCGACGCCGGCGGTTGCGATTCACGTCTGGTATCGCGTCGGATCGAAATACGACCCCGTGGGGCGCAGCGGGTTCGCGCATCTCTTCGAGCACATCATGTTCAAGAGCACGAAGAACATGCCGTCGGAGATGCTCGACCGGCTGACCGAGGATGTCGGCGGGTGGAACAACGCGGCGACGTTCGAGGACATGACCGCTTACTTCGAGGTCGTGCCTTCGAACTACCTCGAAACGCTGCTGTGGGCGCGCTCGCGAAGAAGTTGTTCGGGGGGTGGAAGGAGGGCGGACGTCCCGTCCGCAAAGGGGCGGGCGAGACGCCCGCCCTCCAATCGCGGGTTGTCGTCATCGATATGCCGGATGCGGGGCAGGCGTCCATCGTCGTCGGGCGGCGGGGCATTCGCCGCACCGATCCCGCGTACATGCACGCGCTCGTCGCGAATGCCGTCCTCGGCGGCGGGTACTCGTCGCGGCTCAATCAGGAAGTGCGCATCGAGCGGGGGTTGAGCTACGGCGCGCAGAGCTGGTTCGAGCCGCGCGCCGACGTCGGGCCGTTTCTGCCGAGCACGGACACGAAGCACGAGTCGGCGGCGGAAGTGGTGGGGATCGTGGTCGGCGAAATGAGCCGGCTTTCGACAGCGGACATTGCCGTGGCGGAGCTGACGCCGCGCAAGGCGGCGCTCATCGGCGACTTCGCGTTCTCGCTCGAGACGACGCGCGGCATCGTGCAGCGCATCTCGGCGCTCGCGCTGTACGGTCTGCCGCTGAGCGAGATCGATCGCTACGTCCGCAGCGTACAGGCGGTGAAAGCGGAAGAAGTGCGCGTGTTTGCGGCGACGCACATGAAGGGCGAGAACGTGAACGTCGTCGTCGCGGGCGATGCGAAACAGTTCGTCGATGCGCTCCGAAAGCAGTTCGAGGATGTGGAAGTGATCGGCGCGAGCGAGCTCGATCTCGGCTCGCCTTCGCTGCGTGTGCGGAAGGCGAAGGAATGACGGTCAGCGGATTCCGCGCTTCGTCACGAGATACGTCGCGAAGCTGCCGAGCCAGTGCCCGCCTTCGTAGTGCTCGCCGGTGACGGAGGCGAGTCCGGCGACGCGATGCGCATTCGCCGCCGCCATGAGCGTCGCGACGCGCGGGTCGTTCTTCGGCAATCCTGACGCGATTCCTTCGAGCATCCACGCGCGGCTCAGGTTGAGGCCGTCGAGGTGCGCGAGCTTCGGATCGGTCGGATCGGTGACGATCGCCGGCGTGAGCGTCATCTTCGGCATGAAGCGCGTGAGCCACTTCGCGAACTCTTTCGGCGCGACGACGCGACGCATCACATCCGCTTCGGCGAGGCAGGGCGAGAGGAAGTCTTCGCCGGATGGCTCGTACGCGAGCGGGCAGTTGCGATCGTTCGCGTAAAACGCGAGCGCGCGCTCGCGCATCAGCTTCGCGAGCTCCGGGTCGGACGTCGAGTCGAGCATCAGTCCGAGGGCGAACGCGGTCTGACTGTGCTCGCCGCTGCGCACCGGATGCGAGAGTTTCGGCAGCCAGGTCCGCAGCCGCTCGACGGCGGCCGCCTCGAGCGGTTGGATCGTCGCGTAGAGCGGATCGTTCGACTCCCGCAGCTCCGCGGCGAGCTGCAGCAGCCACGCGAGTCCGTACGGCCGCTCGAAGCTCGCGCGCCCCGCTCCCTGCAGGTACGCAACCTCGGACGCAATGTGCTCCGGCGTGATGCTCTGCGCGAGCGCCGCGCGCGCCTTCGCGGCGAACGGCGCATCGGGTGCGAGCCGCGCGAGGCGCGCGAGGAGCCAGTGGCCGTGCACCGACGAGTGCCAGTCGTAGCAGCCGTAGAACGCCGGCGTGAGCACGCGCGGCGGCAGCGCGTCCTCGTCCGACTGCAGCACGTGCGCGATCTTGTTCGGATACTCCTTGTGCACGCAGGCGAGGGCGAGACCGGCGAATCGCTCCGCGGCCTGCGGATCGAGCGTGAGCGTGGCAGCGAGGACGAGCGGCGCGATCATGCGCGCGAGTCTAGCCGGCACGGCCGGCAGCGCAAGTTGCCCAAGGCTTCTTCGGGAGCATCGCGTGCATGAGCGTGTCGCGTAGCCGCCAGGAGATCGCGCGGCGAACGATCGTTCCGTCGACCAACACGAGGGAGCCTTGGGCGACCCGCGCTGCCGGCCGTGCCGGCTAGCGCATCTGCATCACGACCCACACGATCAGCGCGATCGCGATCACGATGATCACGACGAACGTGATCGTGTTCGCGCGCGTGGAGCTCGAGCTCACCGTTTCGTACACGACGTGGCGCTCGACGTGGCTTTCGTTTTCATCCGGTTCCGGCATGCACTCCGTTGCCAGCAACGGCGGTGCCACGAGCCATCTGGCGCGTCGTGGCGACGAAAATCGGGATCGAAAGGCAGCTCAGCGCGGCCGCGATTCCGAACGCGGCGCCGAGGCCGTGGCGCTGGCCGATCACACCGACCGCGAGCGACCCGATGCCGATTCCGGTGTCGAACGCCCAGATCACGCTGCCGAACGTCCGGCCGCGGCGGCGCTCGTCGGTGTTCGTGACGACGAAGGTCATGAAGGCGGGGAATGACAGGCCCATGCCGAAGCCGAAGAGGATGGCCGACGCGATCATCTGCTCGCGCGTCGTCGCGACGGCGAGAATCGCGAAGGAGACCGGGATCGCCGCGAACGCGGGATAGAGCAGCACCTTCGGACCGAAGCGATCACCGAGGCGTGCGGCGACGATGCGGATGAAGATCGTGGAGAGCGCGAAGACGGTGAAGAACAGCGACTCGGGTTTGATGCCGCGCTCGAGCGAGAGGATCGCGACGTAGCTGGTCACGCCGCCGTGGCCGAATGCGACGACGGCGAGCGAGAGCGTCGCGCGCGCGACCTGCCAGTCCCACAGCTCGCGCAGCGGCGGCATCGTGCGTTTCTCATCGAGTGCCGTTTCCGGAAGACGCGAGGCCCAGATCGCTGTGATTGCCGAGAGCGCGGCGAGCTCGCAGCAGAGCGCGAGCCAGCCGAGGCGATAGACGTACAGGCCGACCGCGGGTGCGATCGCGATCGCCGCGGTCGGCGCGAGTCCCCAGTACGCGAGCCCTTCCGTGCGCCGCGCGACGGGGATGTAGTCGGTCATGATCGCGCCGGCCGAGGAGAGAATCGCGGACCAGAGCGTGCCGTGCGCGACGCCGATGAGCAGCACGAGCGGGAGCCACGGCACGATGCCGTAGAGCAGTGAAAAGACGATGAAGAGAATCGAGGCGATGATGAGCATCCGCCGCCGCCCGACGTGATCCGCGATCGTCCCCATCGCCGGCGCCGCGAACGCGCTCGCGAACGTGTACACCGCGAGAAACGAGCCCGCCGCCGCCTTCGATCCGCCGAGATCGAGAATGCGCAGCGGAATCACGGGCAGGAGCTGGAAGACGGAGAAGAAGGTGGCGAACTGGAAGATCCAGAGGGCGGCGAAGCGGGGGGTGAGGAGGCGGGGGGTGGACACGCGGGTGGGGATTGTACGTGTGGTTTCCCGGTATCCCGGTTGCCCGGTATCCCGGAGCTCCGCCGGGCAACCGGGCAACCGGGATACCCCAGAATGTTCGCCCCTGCGATACCGTTTCCCCCCCCGATGAAAGTGAAACGCGCAGAAAAATACGGCTTCTGCTCCGGCGTCCGCATCGCCGACCTCAAGGTCAAGCGATTTGCCGCCGGCGGCGGGCGCGGTGCGATCCTCGGGCAGGTCGTGCACAACGAGCGGGTGGTCGAGGAGATGGAGAAGCTCGGCGTGCGGACGGTCGATGAGATCGCGGCGGTCGCGGAGCCGGCGATCGTCTTTTCCGCGCATGGCGTGCCGCCGTCGTTTCACGACCGCGCGCGCGAGCGGGGGCTGCAGATCCTCGACACGACGTGCAAGTTCGTCTACGACATCCATCGCGAGTCGAAGCAGGCGCTCACGGACGGCTATCACCTCGTCTTCATCGGCGACCCGAAGCATCGCGAAGTGATCGGCTACACGAACGACCTCGAACCCGCGACCTATCACATCGTCTCGCGCATCGAAGAGGCGGACTCGATCGACTGGAACGCGTACGAGAAGCTGAAGATCTTCTACCAGACCACGCTCAACGCCGAGGAGTTCGAGGATGTGGTGCGCGCGATCGAGCGGCGGGCGGCGCTCGTCGAGCGCGGCGACACGATCTGCTACGCCACGAAAGAGAACCAGGACGCGGCGCGCGTGCTCGCGCGCGATCCCGAGGTCGACGTGATCATCGTCATCGGCGGGCGCAAGAGCGCGAACACCAAACACCTCTGGGAAATCTGCCGCGAGTCGAAGCCCGCGTACCTGATCCAGGGCGCGGAGGACATCGAGCGGCAGTGGCTGGCGGAAGCGAAGGTCGTCGGCCTGACCGCGGGGTCGTCGACGCCGGACTACGTGATCGACGAAGTGGAGAGCGCGCTGGCGGCGATGTGATCTGGAGTGCGGCGACACAAGTCGCCGCTCTCCCATGCGGCGACGGCAGTCGCCGCGGCTTGCGCCGTGGCTTCGAGAGCGGTAGCTGGCGCTACCGCACTCCAGACTTGCCTGAAAACGAACGTTCGTGCTAATTTCTCGGCCGGAGCGACTGATCATGCCCGACACCGCCCTGGCCATCCCTCTCGGCCTCTCGCTGACGCGCGGCGCACTCCGCCTTCTCTCGCGCACCGTTCCCGCGGTCGCCTCGCGCGTCGCCGCCGATCTCTTCATGACCCCGCGCCGCTTCGCCGCGCCGCCGCGCGAACGCGTATCGCTCGAGAACGCGACGCCGTTCGAAGTGCGCGTCGGCGCGGAGCTGACCGTGCAGGCGTGGCGATGGGGAAGCGGTCCCGTCGTGATCCTCGTGCACGGCTGGGAAGGGCGCGGCTCGCAGCTCACGCCGTTCGTGGGGCCGCTCGTCGACGCGGGCCACACCGTGATCACCTTCGACGCGCCGGGCCACGGGAAGTCGCGCGGCTCGCGCTCGTCGCTGCCGCATTTCATGTGGGCGCTGCGCAGCGTGGCCGAAGCCGTGGGCGAGCCGTTCGCGATTCTCGCGCACTCTCTCGGATGCGCGGCGGCGACGCTCGCGCTGCGAGACGGACTCGCCGCGGAGCGGCTCGTGTTCGTTTCACCGCCGCTCAATCCGGTCGAGTACACGCGCCGCTTCGGCGAGATCCTCGGACTCGACGACGACATCATCGATCGCATGCGCGTGCGCATCGAGGAGCGCTTCCTCCGCAAGTGGAGCGACTATTCGCTGGCCGCGACCGCGCGCGAGATGACCGCGCGGCTTCTCGTGATCCACGACCGCGACGACATCGAGACGCTCTGGAGCGACGGCGCCGAGCTGGCGCGCGTCTGGCCCGGCGCGCGGCTCGTGTCAACGGAAGGGCTCGGTCACCGCCGCATCCTTCGCGACTCCACGGTCGTCTCAACAGCGACGGAGTTCATCGCCGCGCGCGAATAACGACCTCCGTCGTCGTGTTTCGTGTGCGTCCAATGAACAACCTGATTCGCAAACTACTTGTGTGCACACTCGTTCTGGCCGCGTCCGCCTCGACGGCGTTCGCGGGCGATGCGACCTGCAACTCGACGAACGTCGAGGAGCTCCGCTATTCGTGGCGCCTTCGCGGCGGCGTGCGCTTCATCGCCGGGCTCGTCTTTCCGACGACGGGCGTGGGCAATCTGCGCACGACGTATCCGAAGGGCGACGATCACTCGATTCACAGCGAGCTGCTCATCACCGCGCCGGGGGGCAAGCAGGGCGGCTTCTACGGTTACGAGTCGGAGATGGACGACCGCGGCAGCCGCACGCTGATGACGTACCACGGCTACGCATGGGGAAAGAAGTCGCGCAACGAGCGGACGATCTTCGATTACGTGAAGCGCCTCGCGCGCATTCGCAAGCAGACGCCGAACGGCGTGGAGAATCGCGTGAAGCCACTGCCGGCGGAGCAGGAGGCGCGGGACATCCTGACGGCGATCTACTTTCTCCGCCAGAACGCGCACAGCATCAACGCGCCGATCAACACCACGATCTTCTCGGACGGCCGCGAGTATCCGGTGGTCTTCCGGCCGGTCGCGCGCCGGGCGACGCTGATGATCGACGGCCGGGCGACGCCGGTGCGCGCGTTCGAGATCGTCGACGCGCCGGGCGGGCGGAAGTGGCCGGGCGGGGTGAAGGTGTGGCTCTCCGCCGACGAGCGCCGGCTGCCGGTGCGCATCGAGATCCAGCAGAGCATCGCCTCGATGCAGCTCGATCTGCAGTCGGTCGAGTCGTGCGCGTTTCCGCGCGGTTGAGGTAGTCTCTCCGCGAGGAGAGATTCATGGCGCCGAACGACGGAACGAAGACTTCGCTCGCGGATGCCGCGGCCAACAATGATGCGCATGCGGCGTTGCTGGCGGTGAGCACGACCGCGTCGCCCTCTGACGTGAAGAAGGGCATGATCTTCAACTGCATCGTCTCCGAGTTTTTCGCGCAGGGCTTCCCGGCCATCATCACCGAGACGGCGCGCATCGTCTGGAGCACGATCGACGACGACGTGATCATCCTCCTCGGCAACGGCATCACCAATTGCATCACCGCCAGGGGCTTCACCTGTCCGGCACTCGCGCCGCCGTTCCAGAATCTGAAGAACATGGGGCAGGTCACTGTGGTGCGCGATCTCGTGACGGCGCTCGCGGCGCTGGTGAGACCGTGAGAGCGCTGTTGATCGTCCCGATCGCCTTGCTCGCCGCCGCGCCGAGTGCGCTCGCGCAGTGCAAAAACATCCTGCAGGGACTCTCGCCGACGCAGGTCACGATGGCGCTCTGTCCCGGCACGACGGCACCGGCCGTCGGCCAGACGCTCTCGATCGAAGCAGGCGGCGGCCAGTTTCAGGTGACGGTGGCAACCGCCGATCCGTTCCTCGGACAGACGGTCGTGAACAGCGCGGTCGTCGACGCCGGCAAGTCGCAGGAGAATCTGCTGCTGCTCTCGGGCATCAATACGGCGACGGTGAAGTTCGATTCGACGTCGATCAGCGTCGCCGTGCAGCCGGCCGATCCGCTGGCCGCGCGCAACTCGATGCACTACCACTGGGCGATCGGTCCGGCGACGAAGGGCGACAGCGACGGCGACTCGTTCGGCGGCACCGATCCGAATGCGCCGCCGCCGACCGACGCGAACGGCGCGATCCGTCTCCGCTACGCCGGCGACTACGCGCGCGGCGGCGTGTTCGGCTTCAAACAGAGATCGCTGTGGCAGACGAGCGCCGGGCTCGCGATCGACACGACCGATCAGGATGCGCCCGATTTCATCGACAACAACTCCGCTTCCCTCGGCGTCAATCTCACCAATCTGTCTTTCGGGCGTCTCTGGATGCACGGCAAGGCCGGTGTGCAGGGAAAGGTGCAGAAAGCCGTGCATCACGACACGCAGAACGTCGACGGCACGCTGACCGTCTCCGGCTGGGTTCCGGTCCTGCGCTCGTTTACGCTCTTCAGCAAGAACGGCGAGTTCATCGCCGCGCCGCTCTCGTTCAGCGCGTCGTACGGCTATCGCAATCACCACGACGCGGGCGAGTCCTACAACGGCCGTGTGTTCGATGCATCGGTGAACTACAACCTTTTTCTCTTCGATCAGTACAGCGCAACGCTGACAGGCACGTGGACGGTGAGCGATCTGACCAACCGCCCCGCGACCACGCCGCGCACGCAGAAGATGTTCAAGGCGACCGTCGCGTATCTCGCGAATCCGCAGTCGGGATTCAAGGTGCTGACGAGCTTCGAGAGCGGCTCGGCGGGAGTGATGCTGAAGGAAGTGAGGCAGTACTTCGTTGGCATCGCGGTGTCGCGGCTGAATCTCGGAGGGAAGGGCGGGGGGTAGGCCGGCACCATGGTGTTGTGGAGGACAGGCAATCCTGCCTGTCCGGCCTTCAAGGACAGGCAGGATTGCCTGTCCTCCACTTCTGCCGCGCAGACTACTACGCGGTCACGTCCTTCGGAAACGACGCCGGCGTTCCGAGACCGCAGAAGAGTCCGACGAGATCCAGCAGCTCCGCTACGTGAAACGGCTTCTCGAGCACGACCGACGGCTTGAGATCTTCGTCCGCCGGTTCGAGCTTGTAGCCGCTGATGATGATGACCGGCGCTTCCTTACTCCTGCCGCGGAACCAGCGCAGCCACTGGCGGCCGTCCATGCGCGGCATCGAGAGGTCGAGGATCACGAGCTGGATGTCGGGGTTCTGCTCGACGAGCGGGATGGCCTGCTCGCCGTCGTTCGCGATGAGGACTTCGAAGCCGTACGGCGTGAGGAGCTCGCGGTAGTAACCGATGAGCTTCTCATCGTCGTCGATCACGAGGAGCTTGCGAAGCTTGAACGGAGTTCGTCGGGCTCGAATCAATGGCAGGCACTCCTCAGTCGTCGATACTGCGTTCCGTTGCGGCGGTGCAAAGGACGCGCCCGTAGCGCCCGGCTTCAGCCGGGCGGGCTATCGCCGATCGGAGATCGGCGGACCGGCCGACTGGAAGTCGGCGTTCCGCTTCTTGTAGCGCGGCCTTCCAGGCCGCCGTGCCGCTGGCTTCCAGCCAGCGAGGGGTCGCCGGCAGGATGCCGGCGTTACGGCGGGCAGGATGCCCGCGCTACAACGTTCAACGCGTTTCGTTCAAAGGCGGTACGACATCCGTCGGGACGGACGCGCGAAGCGGCTCCAGCTGTCGCGGGAGGAGACGGAAGCGAGCGGGATCGTAGCGAAGCGCCAGCAGCCGGCCCTTGTGCACCTGTGCGTCGCGCGGCAACTCGACGCGAAGCGTGACGCCGCCGCTGAGGAAGCCCTTCGCGATCCACCGCCCCTCGGCAAAGCCCGCTTCCTCGACGCCGAAGATGAGATCGGAGTCTTCGCCCTGCGCGGCGAGCGTGAAATCGCCGGGACGCACGAGCGCGACGCCGCTTCCCTGAAACGGCGGATCGGGAAGCTCCCACGCGCCGATGACCGATTCGACGACGTTGCCGCGAATGGTGATGGGGATGACGTCCATGTCGCCGAGGGCGAGCGCGGCGGCGTCGGAATCGGGGCGCGCGAAGAGTGCGGCCGCGCTGCCGCTCTGCGCGACGCAGCCGTCATCGAGCACGACTACCTGATCGCTGAGCGCGAGCTCGCCGCGCGTCGCGGGGACGGAGATGACAGTCGCGCCCATCACGCGCATCGTGCGGTACAGCACATCAGCGATCAAGTCGCGCGCGCTCGCGTTCACGCGCTCGAGCCAGCGGTCGGCGACGACGATCGCGGGCCGCAGCAGCTCGACGCGCGCGAAGTGCACACGCGCTTCCTCGGTCGATGAGAGCGTGTCGATGCGGCGCTCGAGCAGCGGTGCGAGCTCCCACTTCTCCGCCGCGAGCGTGAACTCGCGATGCCGGTCCTCGCGATCGAGCGTCCGCGCGCGCACGGCGGCGACGAGCGCGTGCTGCACGCTCCAGCGTCGCGGCACGTCGATCTCCGCGGTGGCGTAGAGCAGCGGCCTCCGCGAGGCTTTCACGTCGTTCACGACGCGCGTGCCGATGAGGATCTCGCCGCGCTCGGGTTTTGCCGTGCCCGCAATGAGTGCGAGCAGCGTGGAAGCGCCGCTCGCGGGAGGCCCGGTGATCGCGGTGTGCGCGCTCGCGGGGAAGGTGAGGGTGATGTCGCGCAGTACGCGAAAGGAAACGTTGCGCAGAGAAACATCGAGCACGGCGTCGATTCTAGTGTGGAGTGCGGCAACGCCAGTTGCCGCTTTTCTACGTAGCACAGCGGCGACTGGCGTCGCCGCACTCCACACCTACGGCCGGCGCCGCTGCTGCGGGCGCATACGATTGTTGGGTTGTTCCCGCTGCCTCTGCTGCATCTGATCGAGCCGGTCGCGCATCCGGCTCCACTGCTCCTCGTTGAGCACGCCGCGCATGTCGAGCAGCATCGTCACCTCGCGCTCGAAGAGCTGGCCGCGTGCGTCGCTGAGTTGTTCGGCGATGCGCAGGATCTCCGCGCGCCGAGTCTGCGGACGATCGATCTCGCCGCGCAGTGCGATCTGCAGTTTCTCGACATCGCCCTTCGCGTCGATCAGGCCATTCGCCGCGCCGCGGAAAATCTCATCGAGCCGTTCGCGCTGCTCGCTCGTGAGCTGAAGCTCGCGCACGACTTCAGGACGCTGCCACCATTTGCCGGGCGGCATCTGCTGCGCGCTGGCGATGGTTGCCGTCAGCAGAAGTACGGCCGCGAAGACTTTTTTCATAGGGACTGGTCTCCGTCCTTCGTATCGCTCTCCACCCACGACTCCCACGCGACCATCGACTGGTAATCCTTCAGCTCCTCGGATTGCCACGGATCGTCCGAAACAGCGGGTACGGCCGCCGCCGCGGCCACGGATGCGGCAGGCACCGGCGGCGCGACCGGGTCATTGCTGAGGTTCCACGTCACCAGGCCGCCGGCGATGAGCACGAGCGCGGCAGCAGCCGCAAGACTGGCTCTGCGCGGCGCGTGACCGCGGTTCTCGATCCCGCGCATGATCAGCATCCGCTGGCGGGCCCAGAACGTCTCGGGTTTGTCGTGCTCGCACGCGGCGAGCGCGCGGACTTTTTGAGAAAGGCGCTCGTAGCGCGCGGCGCATTCGGTGCAGTCGGCGAGGTGCATCATCACCGGCATCGACTCGCCCGGCTGCGTGTAATAGGTCTCGAGCAGATCGGCTTCACTGTAATGCTGGCTCATCGTTCATCCCCAGTGTCGAGTTGCGCCAGCACGCGAGCTCCTTCCGCACCTTGTGAATGGCGCGGAAGAGATGCGCGCGCACCGTGCCGGCGCGCAGCCCGAGGTGATCGGCGATCTCGTCGAGCGACAGATTTTCGTAATGGCGAAGGCGGAAGATCACCTTCTGCTGCGACGACAACGATTTCTCCGCGCGCTGGATCGCGACGCGAAGCTGCGAGGACATGACTTCGCGTTCCGGATCGGGGCGCTCATCCACCGGCTCGAGCATCGTCTCGCCGTCCTCGTCATCGCGCGGCGTGAAGAGGCTCACGAAGCGGCGCTTGCGCAGCGAGTCGCGGGAGCGGTTGATGGCGATGCGCGTCAGCCACGTCTCCAGCTCGGACCGTCCCTGGAAGCGCGCGAGATGCGTGTAGGCCTGGATGAAGGTGTCCTGCGTGACCGTGTCCGCCTCGACCTCGTTGCGCACGATCGCGTACGCGACGCGATAGATCCGCCGCTGGTAGCGCTCGACGAGGATGCCGTACGCCGCACCGTCGCCGGCGAGCGTGCGCTCGATCAGCGCGCGGTCGGGCGGGGCGTCGCTCGAATCGGTCAAACGGAACGCAGCCACGTTGCTTCTCACAGAAGTTCGACGGTTACGGTCAGGATTCGTTTACATCCTACTCCGAGGGCCGGATGAGGGCGCCCCTCACCCTGGCCCTCTCCCCGCAAGCGGGGAGAGGGGACTGTGGGACTGTGATGTGCGTCCCGTTCTCCGGCGTCCTTTTTCCCCGACGCGCCATCCCCCGGTCCCCTCGCCCCGCTTCAGCGGGGAGAGGGTGGCGCGCAGCGCCGGGTGAGGGGCGGTTCGCGCGTGAGCAAGACCCCTCACCCTGACCCTCTCCCCGCAAGCGGGGAGAGGGGACTGATGATTGTGCGTCCCGCCCGCCAGACGCCCGTGAAGATCATCGCCGCGGCCAGCACGACCGTGGAACGGATGCGCTCGCCGAGGAAGATCGCGCCGAGGATCCCGGCCAGGACGGGCTGGACGTACGTGTATGCCGCGACCATCGAGCTGTCGGCGTGGCGCAGCGCCCATGCCTGCAGCAGATACGCGGCGACCGTCGGTCCGAGGATCACGAGCAGCAGTGCGAGCCATGCGTCGAGCGAGATGCTCGACCACTCCTCGCGCCACAGCGAGTACGACGAGACCGGCAGCATGAGCACGCTGCCGACGAGGAACATCCGCGCGACCACGCTCTTCGCCGACAGCCTCGCCATGTGCGGTTTCGAGATCACGAGATAGAGCGAGTAGGAGAGGCAGTTGACGACGATCATCAGCGCGCCGACGAACGACGCGCGGTCGCCGGCCAGGCTCTCGCCGCCGACGACGAGCAGCGCTCCCGCACCGGCGAGCGCGATGCCGCCGATGCGCTTCGCCGACGCACGCTCGGTCTTTGCCACGATCGCCGCCGCGAGCGTGAACACGGGAATCGTCGTGATGAGCACCGCCGACACCTGCACGCTCGTCAACGAGAGCCCGACGAGAAACAGCGTCGCGTTGATGACCACGCCGAGGACCGCGAACAAGGCGACGCGCCGTGCGTCTTCACGCGCGAGCGGTTGCCGGTTGCGCACGATGAACGCGAGAATCACCGCCGCCCCCGCGATCCGCAGCCACGCGAACGACAACGGCGAAAACTCGCGCATGCCGAGTTTCGCGATCACGTAGTTCGCCGAGAAAAGCAGCGCGACGGTGAACAGGGCGGCGTGGACCGTCGTGCTGCGTGCTGCGTGCTGCGTGCTGTGTTCCGTCGTCAGCACGCAGCACTCAGCACGCAGCACCTCGGCTCATGCCCCCTCGCACCACACATCGTGATACCGAACCGGCGGCGGCACGAGCGACGTGCGCACGCCGCGGATCTCCGGCTTGTGCAGCACGAAGAGGCGCTCGTGGAAGAGCGGCACCAGTGGCGCCTCGCGCACGACCATCGCGTTCAGATCGCGATAGATCGCGCTGCGATGCTCCACGTCGTTCGACCGACGCGCGTCGAGGATCTTCGCGTCGATGTCCACGCGGTGGAAGAACAGCCCGTGAATCGACGTCGCCTCGGTGTGGAAGAAGATATAGAAGAAGTTGTCCGAGTCGGGGAAGTCGGCGTACCAGTTCGCCGTGTAGAGCAGCCCGTGGCCGGGCCGGTTCAGCGGGTCACGCGCGTCCGTTGCCGAATGGCGCGTCACGTTCACGCGGATCCCGATGGACTCGAGATCCTCCATCATCAGCGCCATCATCCCGGAGTTGTTGAACTCATCGGTGTCCCAGGTGCGATATTCGACCGTGAATCCGGAGCCGTAGCCGGCCTGTCGCATCAGACCGCGTGCGCGGTCGGGATCGTGCTCGAAGCCGCGCAGACTCGGGTCGTATCCGAGGAGGCCGGGGGGAAGGAGAGACTGCGCGATGACGGAGAGGCCGCCGAAGACGCGCTCGTTGATGCGCGAGCGGTTGACCGCGAGATTCACCGCCTGCCGCACCTCCACGCGATTGAACGGCGCGATCGAACAGTCGTAGCCCATGTACGACGTGTGCAGCTGCGTCGTCGTGAGCATGTAAGGCGCGTAGCGCGGATCGTTGCGCAGCTCGTTCACGAGCGTCGGCGGAATCCCGTGCGCGACGTCGAGCTCGCCGCGCAGGAACGCCTGCGCGACGTCGCGGAAGCTGCGCAGATCGAGACGGAACGTCAGCTCGTCCACGAACGGCTCGCCGGGAACGTAGTACTCGCGATTCTTCGCCAGCCGCACGAACTGCCCCTCGACCGCCTCCTCGACGCGGAACGGACCCGAGCCCGTGCCGAGCATGCGGAAGCGCTCCGCATCGCGCGCATCTTCGATGGGCACGATGCCGCATTCGTGCATCGTCATCAAAGACAGGAAGAACGCCAGCGGCTCCTCGAGCTGGATGTCGAGCGTGTACGGATCGCGCACGACGATGCCGCTCAGCGAGCGCGTTTTTCCATCGATCACGTCCTTCGCGCCGCGCACGCCGCGCAGAATCCAGGTGCCGGTCGACTTCAGCTCGGGGAGGAGCAGCCGGAGCATCGATTCGTAGACGTCCTTCGCTTCCAGCGCACGCCCGTTGTGGAAGCGCACTCCGCGGCGGATGTGGAATCGATAGAGATGCCCCTGCTCGAGCACTTCCCACCGCTCGGCGAGATCGGGCATCAGCTCCGCGCCCTCGCCGTACTTCACCAGCGTCGCGAAAATTGCCTTCGACATGAATCCGAGCGCGGACGCGGACGTGTGCGCGGGATCGAACGTCAGGCGCTGCCAGAGAACAGTGGCCGTGGTCACATGGCCGCCGCTATTCGGCGCGGGAAGCGTGAAGCGTCCGAGCTCCTGCTTGAGCAGCGTCGACTCGTGGCTGAGCGTGTTCGCCATCTGATTGAGCTCGGTCACGCCGAAGCTCGACTCGCGCGAGCCGTGCTTGATGACATCCATCGACTTCACGATCGCCGAGCTCTCCGCGGCGAGGATCGACGTCGACTCGAGCACGTTCTGCACGAGGCCCATGATGTTCTGCATGGCCCGGCTGATCGCGCGGCTGCCGGTCTCCTGCTCGCCCATCGCGCGCTTGAGGTGCTTCGTGTAGTCGCGCACCATCGAGGCCTGCTCGCCGATCTTGCGCGAGGTCTGCGACTGCTGCTGCGTCGCGGTGGCCGTCTGCTGGACCATCTTCGTGACTTCTTCGATTGCCGCCGTCGCTGCCGCGCTCCCGCGCGCCTGTTCCTCGGTCGCCCGCGCGATCTCGGAGATCGAGCTCGTGGAGCGGTCGGTGAGCTCGAGGATCTTGTCGAGCACCTGCGCCGCGCGCGCGGTGAGGCTCACGCCATCGCTCACGCGGTCGGCGCTGAGAGTCATCTGATCGGCCGCGCGGCCGACGCCCTTCTGCACGTTCTGAATGAGCGTGCGGATCTCCTCGGTCGACACCGACGTGCGCTCGGAGAGATCGCGGATCTCGTCGGCGACGACCGCGAAGCCGCGTCCGCGCTCGCCCGCCTGCGCGGCGATGATCGCCGCGTTGAGGGCCAGGAGATTCGTCTGGCCGGCGATGTCGTCGATCACGCGCACGATGTCGCCGATCTCCTGCGAGCGCTCCGCGAGATCGGTGAGCGCGACTTTCGCTTCTTCCACCGCGACCTGGATCTTGCGCATGCCGCCGACCGTGCCTTCGACCGCCGATCGTCCTTCGTTCGCGGCGTCCTTCACGAAGCGCGCGAGATCCGAGGACTGCCGCGCGGAGTTGCGGATCTCCTCGGTCGTCGCATTCATCTCGACCATCGACGAGGCGGTCTGCGTGGCGAAGGAGGAGAAGCTCTCGGTGTTCGTCGCGACTTCGTTGATCGACGCGACCATCTCTTCGATCGCGGACGAGGTCTGTTCGACGAACTCGGAAAGCGTGTCGGCGATGCGGCTCACTTCTTCGATCGACGCCGACATCTCGAGAATCGACGTGGAGGTTTCTTCCGCGTTCGCGGAGAGATCCTCCATGCTCGTGCGCACGCTGTTGATCGACTGATCGATCTGCGTGACGGAGGAGGAGGTCGACTCGGTCGACTCGAGCTGATCGGACGCGCTGCGCGCGAGGATGCGCGAGCGTCCGCTGATCTGATCGCTCACTTTCGCGACGTCCGAGGCGAGCTGGCCGAAGCGGCGGATCGTGCGCTCGAGCGTGGAGACGAGCGCGCGCATCGCGGCGGCCATCTTCGCCGACTGTGTCTCGGCCACGATGTCGCGCGCGGTGAGCGAGAGGTCGCCCGTCGTGACCTGGTCGATCAGCTTGATCATCCCCTCGCGGCGCATGAGGATCCGTCCCAGCCACACTTGAAAAAGGAAGATGCAGATCGAGGAGGCGCCGATGCCCGCCAGCATGCATTTCCACCAGAGAGAGAAGGTCATGCCGGGGATCGGGAGGAGGAAGAGGGCGAACAGCGCGATGCACGCGACGACCAGCACCCACATCTGCTGAGACCGTCCGAACTGTCGAAGTTTCATAGAGTTGGGCGATGCTACCATGCGCCTCGGTGAACGACTACTTCCCGGCGCGCCGTGCGTTGATCGATGAGTTTCTGACGTCTCTTTCCGCGCGCACCGGCGCGCCGCTGCCACTCGATGCGCCGCTTCGCCGCTCGCTAGCATCGGCCGGAAAACGAGTGCGCGGGATTCTCACCATCGCGGTGGGGGAGACGATCGGCGCGCGCGCGGAGAAACTCGTGCCTGCGGCGGCGGCATTGGAGATGATCCACGCGTGCTCGCTGATCCTCGACGATCTGCCGTCGATGGATGACGCGCTGCTGCGCCGCGGCGCGCCGGCGTTGCATCGCGAGTTCGGCGAGGATCTGGCGATTCTGTCGGCGGTCGCACTGCTCAATCATTCTTATGGGCTCATCGCGCAATTGCATGCGGAGCTCTCGCCGCGGCGCTGGCCGATGCAGCAGGTACTGCAGCGCGTGGTCGACGCGGTGGGGTGGGGCGGGACGATCGCGGGCGAGGCGGTGGATCTTCACAGCGAAGGATCGCACCTCGACTTCGACACGCTCGAGTTCATTCATTCGCGGAAGACGGGCGCGCTGTTCGTCGCGGCCGCGGCAGTTGGCGGAATGCTCGCGAACATTCATCCCGCGCCGCTGCAGCGCGTGGAAGTGTTCGCGAAGAACCTCGGCCTCGCGTTTCAGATCACGGACGACGTGCTCGATGTGACGTCCGCGCCCGAGGTGCTCGGGAAGGACGTGGGGAAGGACGAGCAGCGGCTGACGTTCGTGAAGCTGGCTGGTGTCGAAGGCGCGCGGAAGCTGAGCGAGGAGCTCGTCGAGACGTCGCTGAGCGCGATCGAGCCGCTGGGCGCGTCCGCCGCGCCGCTGCGCGAGCTCGCATTGATGGTGCGCGACCGCGTGCGGTGATGAAGATTCAGAAGATCGTTCCGCCGCCGGTATTGTTTCTTCTGTGCCTGATTGCAGGTGCGATCGTGCATCGTCGCAGACCTCTGGAGCTTGCGCCGTATCCCTTCGTCGCCGGCGTCATGGTGGGATGCGTCCTGTTGTCGATCGCCGCGATCATCGGCGGCTGGGCATTACGGGATATGCGCAGTCATCGCACGCCGATCGAGCCGTGGGAAGACCCGCGGCAACTCGTGACGTCGGGACCATTCCGCGTCACGCGCAATCCGCTCTACGTCACGCTGGTGACGGTGCTGCTCGCGATCGCGGTGATGGTCAATTCATTGTGGCTGATCGCGAGCGCCGCGCTCCTCGTCATCCTCCTCGATCGCATCATCATCGTGCGCGAAGAGGCCATCCTGGGCCGCACATTCGGTGTGGACTATGACGACTACAAACGGCGCGTCCGTCGCTGGATTTAGTAAAAAGGGCGGCGGCCCTGCGGCCGCCGCCCTGACTCTCCATCGTCGATCGTTCTCTGCTTCGCTGTCTACTTCGCGGCACCTCCTTCCGTCTGAGGCGGCGCGACCGGCGGCTGGGTCGCCGGCGGCGTCTGCGCGAGCGCCTTCTTCTTTCCCGAGCGTCCGAGGGCGCGGCGCATGCTGGCCACGTGCGCCTGTCGCGGGTTGATGTGACGGTTCACATGCTTCGCGATGCCGTATGCCGCGAGGGCGCGCTTGCAGATGGACGCGCGCCGTTCGGCGACGGTTGCGCGCACTCCACGAGCCGCGAGCTCGAGCTGGTCGGCGAGCGAGTTGAACGTCCTGCTGGAGTCGATCGCGTCGCGCACTTCTTCCGGCGCGATCTCGCTCGGCACTCCGACGTTCGGCTCCGACTCGACGGCCACGGCCACCGACTCGAGAAAGCCATCCGAGACGGCGCCGACGTTGGGCAGTCTGCGGCTGCGGTCCGTCGGGATGTGGGTGAATCCGGGCAACTGCGCATGGATCATGGCCTCGAGGGAGGCGACGATCTGGCGAACTGCCTCGTCACGAGGGGAAGGGACTTCCGGGGTTTCCTGGCTATTCGACATGTTCAAATCCTCCTGTTTCTCTATTTCTTCAAATTCAGAGATCTCCTTTCTGTTGCAATATCTTTAGCTATAGCGACCTAAATATAGTACCAATCCCACCGCTTGTCAATAAAAAGTTTTGGTGGTACATTAATAAGGCATGGAGCTCCACGAAGAGCTGAGGAAGGCGCGGGAGGCAGCAGGGCTGACGCAGTCCGAGCTCGCGAAACGCGCCGAGATCCCCAGGAATCAGATCGTTCGGGCGGAGAAGGGGGAGAACATCACTCTCGACACGCTCCGGAGGATCGTCGTCCATCTGCCGGCGGTGACGCAACTGACGCTGCTGGAAGGGGTTCATCTGATTCCGGTGTCCTATCCGCATCAGGAGAGGGCGCTTTCCTCGGCCGTCGATGCGCTCCACCTTCTGGGCGGAGCGTTCCTCGGGGCGCTTCAAACCGCGATCCATTCCTGGGAAGCGGTGGACCAGGCCCGTCGCGTCAACGTCCCGGAGCTGGCGGAGTTGGGTGGCGACGTCGACCCCAGGCTTCTCTTCAAGCGCCTCGAGAACGCGGTCCGGAAGCTCGAGACCTTCCCCAAAGAAGTCCCCAAAACCGCCTGAGCCGGCTCGCACCCTGCGATCGATCCCCCGCACGTCATTTTTGGTGTGCTGCACGCGCACTCCGGCCTCGTGACCCGACGATTTGTCGTCGTGTACGACGACTTTTTCGATGTGCATGATCGTTTTTGAGGACACGCATGAGCAATTCATTGCTCATTCACGAGCAATTAATTGCCCATGCAGATCGATCTTGTCGTCGTGCACGACGACCTTTTCGATGTGCATGATCGTTTTTGAGGACACACACGAGCAATGAATTGCTCGTGCATGAGCAATGAATTGCTCGTGCACATGGACTTGTTCGCCAGCCCGTACCACCGAAGGAGGAATCCGCGAGCTGCTTCGCGAGGCCAACGCCCAGATTCGCACGACGAGGGACCTCTACGGCCGGAACTTCGAAATCGCCGACATTCCGGCGCTTCACGCCTGACAACTCGGGCTCTTGCTCCGAGTAGCACCGGCGAAGGAACGAAGGTGATTGCCGCGCCGATCTTCAAAAGCCAGGATTCGCACCACGCACCGAAGCCGTCCTACAACAGCAAGCTCGCCAAGAACCGGCGAGCGACGCTCGCTACTTGCCTCGCCGGTCGCCGGGTTGCGCGTGGACCGGTCCTTGCTCATCTGTAGTTCATGAGCCACGACGCAGATATACCTGGCGAGCAACGTTTCATCGAGGAGCAGGGGGCTACTGAAGAGCAGACCGACAAGATCGACGCGATCGTCGGCGATGAAGTCCTCGGCTACGACGGATCAGGGCGCGGTGAGCACTCTGGTCAAGAATCTGTCCCAACATCTGACCGAATCACCGACGCTCTGGCGAACAACCGACCCGAACAAGTGAAGTAGGTTCTGGTCGAACGCATCGTCTCGGACGGACCGGCCGGAACCGGAAGTCCAGAGTGCTACGATCTCGGTGTGAGTCCAACCGTGTTCCGGGATGGGCAGTATCGCTTTTACTTCTTCTCACTGGAAGAGCAACGCATGCATGTCCACGTTGAGTCACCGGACGGTGAGCTGAAGGTCTGGCTTGAGCCACGGGTCGAAGTAGCGCAGAATCATGGCATCGCCGACCGCGAGGTCACGAAGATCCTTCGCGTCGTCGAAAAACGTTATGGCGAGATTGAAGAAAGATGGCGCGGCCACCACAGAAGCTGAAGTGGTCAGCATAGGCAAGCACGGGTTCTGGCTAAGCCTGGCCGGTCGAGAACTCTTCGTTCCGTTCGCGGAGTTTCCGTGGTTTGCCGAGGCCCCGATACGGAAGGTTCTCAACGTCCGCTGGCCAACTCCTGATCATCTGCACTGGCCAGAACTCGATATCGATCTCTCCGTCGAGTCGATTGAGCATCCCGAGCGCTTTCCGATCCGCTTCGATCCCTTTGAAGCCACCGCCGGCTAACTTTGGTGTGAAGCTGTCACGGCCCGGCTTCGGCCCGGCAGCCGAGCTGCCTACCTCGTCGCCAGCGTGAGGCAGAGCATGGGATCCGAAGAAGGCCAGAGCCAACGTGGAGAAGCATGGCGTTACCTTCGAGGAGGCGTCAACGGCGTTCGCAGATTGGGACTCGATCACCGTGTCCGATCCAGAGCATTCGATTGGCGAGGAGCGATGGTATCTGCTCGGTGTCTCCGAGCGTAGCAATCTCTTAGTGGTGTGTCATACAGAACGTGGCGACACTTTTCGAATCATTAGCGCGTGGAATGCGAACCCGCGTCAACGGAAACAATATGAAGCGCAGTTCAAAGAAAAGCGTTAAGTCGAGCCGAGCACCCGAGGTTCCCGACATTGATTTCTCAGGCGGTATTCGAGGCAAGTACGCTGCCCGTTACGCAGAGAGCACAAATATCGTGGTGCTCTCGCCTGACGTCGCTGAAGTGTTTCCGAACTCGGAAGCCGTCAATGAGGCCTTGCGGACACTCGTACGAATTTCCGGCAAGACGGTGCGTATTCCGCCGACACGTACGGCGAAGCGCGGCGGCTAACTCCGGCTGGAACCGGACGAGCCGGTGCTCCGTGGCCCGCCGGCCGAGCCGGCTCTGGAGGCAGCCATTCATTGTGGCTGATGGCGATCCTCGCAACGCTGGCCTCCACATTGATCATGGTCGAGATCATCCGGACGTCTGCTGAGGGCCGGACGAAGATGCCTCTCGTCGATACGTCGCAATCCTGGCAACTCGTTCGTACATACCTGCGCGTGTTGTTCGTGACGATCGTCTCGCTGTTGCCGGTGCTGATCTTCGGCACGTATGCGTTCAGCAAGGTGCTGTTCAATGAGATGAGTCCATTGACCGCCGGCGCGGGCATCCTCGCGGCGTTGGCATTCGCGGCGCTCTATTATCCGGCGTGCCTCGCGACGGTCGCCGTCTGGGACAGCGTTCTCGACTCGTTGAACCCGATGTATGTCGCCCGCGTGATCCGCACGATCGGTGTCGACTACTTCGTCGTCGTGGCCGTCTGGTTCGTGGCGACGGCGGCGACGACGCTGCTCTCGTCGCCATGGATCTCACCGACGATGATGATTCCCATCGCCGGCGGGATCATCGGCAGGTTCCTCTCGTTCTGGTCGCTCTTCTACGTGTCGCATCTGCTCGGCTACGCGGTATACCGGCACGCGCGGGAACTGGGATGGGAGTAGGGGTTGGGCGTCCTGATCGTCGACTTGGCCGGCATGATTCATGAGTGTCATTCCGGGCCGCGAAGACGGCGCGGAATCCCCGGCGCTGGGGCGCTACTCGTGCTTCGGCCGGGGATTCCTCGACCGTCCTTCGCTGCTTCGCAGCTCCGGCGGCTCGGAATGACACTCTGCCGGCCGTTTGCCTCGGCTCGTGAATGATCCGGGTCAGGATCACGAACGGCGGCATTGAGCAGCGGATCGGGATGCGGGCCGGACGATTAGCGCGACCGGCGGGCTCCCTTTCGAATGATCTCCTCGATACGGCGCGCTGTGTCACGCCGGCCACTTCGTCCCGCTTTGGCGGCGATCAGATGCCGTCGCGCGACCTCCTCCGGACGACTCTCGATTGCCTCGAGGTCGTTCGGCAGTTTCTCCGTTGTGCGTTTCACGGTTTGCCAGAATACCGATGCCCCTGACAACGTCAATGCTCCCGCGCGGGTACGCGCAGAGCATCCGCAAGGCGTGCCAGATCTCAGATCGTTCAATTGCGGGATTGGGTTGGTGCCCAGGGACGGAGTTGAACCGCCGACACGCGGATTTTCAGTCCGCTGCTCTACCAACTGAGCTACCTGGGCCGAGGGAGCGTCGCGAGCGGCGCGGACGATACCACAGCCCTCCCGCTGGCTGGCGGGGGTGTTAATCCTGGAGGGTGCTGGTTTCATTCCTCGAGAGGAGGGTCGAGGGGAGAAGGAAGAGGACACGGTCGTATTCTTCATTCTTCATTCGAACCTCGAACCTCACCCAGCAACCCAGCAACCCAGCAACCAGCAACCGGCACCAACAGCGGCGACTCGCGTCGCCGCACTCCACACCCTTGACATGGCACGCACCCGGCGTAGACTTCCCCCGCCGCCTGATTGGTGGCGGCCTTGCCGCCTAATCCTCGGCGCCGAGGAACGGGGGAACCAACGATGCGACGGCTTGCCACCGTCCGGGGTGAATCCAGCCAGAAGCTGGTAGGGCTTCCAGCCCGAATCCGACAGCTAACCTCGTAGGCAGCGGAAGGCTCGGCCACGCAAACGCCGCGAATCCTCGCGGCGTTTGTCATTTCGGCCCCCTCGCGGCCCCCCGTCGTTCACCTTTCCTTAACAAACGACATGGTGTTAAAGTACGCGCTCGAAGCCGGTCGCGCCGCCGGCGGGATTCAAAACTAAGGATGCCATCGAACGGTGAATTGAAGATCCGCCTCGGTCATCCGTGGTTCTTTCTCAGGTAAGTGATTCCGCAGCAGCTACTTGGCAGATCCTGGCATCGCGGCCGGGAATCTGCACAACCAAAAGCCCCAAAGCCATGACATGAAAGGAGCCGATATGAAACGGTGCCCTCCCCTCTGGTTCCGCGCGGCATGGGCCGCCATGCTCGTATCACTGCTTGCCGTCGGTGCATACGCGCAATCTCAGTCCGGTAACATCTTCGGCACAGTAGTAGGAAACGACGGGTCCGCCCTTCCGGGCGTTACCGTCACTCTCACAGGAATCGGCGCCCCGCATACGTTCATCACGGATGCGCAAGGCAATTTCCGGTACCTCAATCTCTCCCCCGGGCAGTATTCGCTGAAAGCCGAACTGGCTGGCTACGGTACGGCGACGCGCTCCGGCGTCTCGGTCAACATCGGACGAAACTCCGAGGTGACGATGACGCTGAACCCGTCCGTGTCGCAGACCATCACGGTCACGGCTGAAGCCCCGCTCCTCGACACTCGCCGCACCGGCACGGGCGCAACCGTGACGTCGATCGAGCTCGAGGAAGTTCCGACCGCACGCGATCCGTGGGTCATCCTGCAGCAGGTGCCGGGTGTCCTGATGGACCGCATCAACGTCGGCGGAAACGAATCGGGTCAGCAGTCGCAGTTCGTGTCGAAAGGTGTGACGGGAGACCAGGCGACGTACAGCGTCGATGGCGTCAACACCACCGACATGATCGCGACCGGCGGCTCGTCCGCGTACTACGACTTCGGCAGCTTCGAGGAGATCCAGGTCGCCACGGGCGGCACGGATCCTCGCGTGCAGACGCCGGGTGCCCAGGTCAACATGGTCACCAAGCGCGGCACGAACGACCTCACCGGCTCGGCGCGTTATTACCTCGCCGATGGCGAGTGGCAGGCCGAGGCGACGCCGACGGAGGAAGCGACCGCCTATTTGCGTCGCGCCAACGAAATCTCGCAGAACCGCGAGATGGGCTTCGAGATCGGCGGTCCGATCATCCGCGACCGGCTGTGGCTGTGGGGCTCGTACGCCGATCAGCAGATCGATCTGCTGGTCGCGTGGCCGACACCCAACCTGTTCCCGCCGGGAGCCGACCCGAGTGTCCGTTATACGGACGACACGACGCTCGAGACCACCAACCTCAAGCTGAACGCCCAGGTCACGCGCAACAACAGCCTGACCGGCTTCTACGCCGACAGCGCGAAGATCAAGGCCGGCCGCAACGCCTCGCCGACGCGTCCGCCCGAGACCACCTGGAACCAGAGCGGCTTCGGTCCGAAAGGCACGTACAAGCTCGAGGACACGCACATCTTCTCCTCGAACTTCTACCTGACCGGCATGTACTCGAAGGTCAACGGCGGCTTCCAGCTGTGGCCGAGAGGCACGAAGGACTGCAAGGACATCGAGTGCGTCCGCACCGACTCCGCGAAGTCGTGGGTCATCGACCTCGGCACCGGAATCAACCGCAACACCTTCGTCGGCTTCCACGGCGAGCGTCCGCAGGAGCAGGTTCGTCTCGACGGCTCCGCGTTCTTCAACACCGGCGGGCTCTCGCACGAGCTGAAGTTCGGCTTCGGTTATCGCAGCGCCGGCGCCGAAGGCCAGACGCTGTTCCCGAACGACCAGCTCATCCTCGACTTCACGAACATCGGTTATCCGCAGCTCGGTCTGACGTACTTCTTCGCCACCGGTCCGTACGACTACGACTACGAGTACAACGACCTCTACATTGGCGACACGATGCTGTGGGGCAATCTCACTCTGCAGGCGGGGCTTCGCTTCGACCAGCAGAAGGGCGCGGCTCCCGACCAGATCGGTCCGGCCAATCCTCTGGTCACCGATCCGGGGTCCGGCGTTGCCTGGCTGCCCCAGCAGACCATCTCCGGCGGTCAGATCGACACGATGGAGTGGGACGACATCTCGCCCCGTATCGGTCTCACCTACGCACTCGGCGCGGAGAAGAGAACGCTCCTGCGGGCGGCGTACAACCGATACGTATCGCAGATGGGCTCGAACTCGGCCGGCTACACCTCGGCCATTCCCGTCTGGTATCGATATGTATCCTTCTACACCTTCGATGCGAACAGTAACGACCGGATCGACCCGGGTGAAATCATCTTCGACTACGGCCTCATCGGCTGGAGCGGTGTCGATCCGAACAATCCCTCCAGCGTGCATTCGCCTGTCCGCATCGACCCGGACGTCGACGCGCCGACCACCGATGAATACATCCTCGGCTTCGAGCACGAACTGCTGCGCGATTTCGTGATCGCCGTCAACTACACGCACCGCGACCTCGACAACTTCCTCTGGAACCGTCCGGAGAAGACGCAGGGCGCGGGGGACTGGTACACGACCGCCGATTACGTTCAGGTTGGTACGGTCAAGAAGCCGGCCACCGTCACGGAAGTCGGCGACTACACGCTGCCGTACTTCGATTTCCGCCCGGGCGTCAGCGCGCCGATCTACTTCGCGCGGACGAACCGAGACGGCTACTCGCAGACGTATGACGGGCTCGAGCTGTCGCTCGTCAAGCGCATGGCGAATCGCTGGATGCTGCGCAGCAACATCTCCTGGAACGACTGGAAGCAGCAGATGGAGCCCGAGTCGATCATCGATCCGACGCAGTCGCGCGCGGGCTTCGGTTGCGCCGCCTGCGACGGCTCCGACGTCGTCCAGGGCTCGGGCACGATTTCCGGCGCGAAGGGCGCGGTCTGGATCAACTCCGAGTGGGCGATCAACGCCGCCGGCGTCTATCAGATCCCGTTCATCGAGACCAACTTCGGCCTGAACTTCACCATGCGCCAGGGTTATCCGATCCTCTACGTCCACGAGACGCCGGTCCTGTCGACCGGCAGCCGGCGTCAGGTGCTCCTCGACGAAGTGACCGCTAACCGGTTGCCGAATCCGTACTCGCTCGATCTGCGGCTGTCGAAAGACTTCCGCTTCCGCGGCGTCGGACTCGAGCTTTCGGTCGACGCGTTCAACGTCACCAACGAGCGTACCGTTCTGCAGCGCACGGCTGACCTTGCGCGTTGCGCCGGCAACGTCGCTGCAGGCTGTGCAACGTCGTCCCGCCGTCCGACCGCGAATCGCATCCGCGAGTATCAGAGCCCGCGGATCCTGCGCCTCGGCGCGCGTCTGACGTTCTAAGCAGTTCTCTCCATCTGTCGTTCAAGCCCGCCGGGAATTTCTCCCGGCGGGTTTTTTTTGGCCCCGGCAACACACAGGAGGAGAGTTGCATTTGAAGAACACAGCGAGGTACCTGAGCGTTGGTTTGTTCACTGTGCTCGTCGCTGTCACGGCCTCGGCTCAGGCGTGGCGAGGCATGGGACGACTGCAAGGCATCGTCGTGGATCAGAACGGCAATCCAATCAAGGGCGCCAGGGTGATCCTGACATCCACCAAGGCCGGCGATACCGGTCCCGATCCCGTCGTGACCGATGCGAAAGGCCGCTGGGCCGCCGGCGGCCTGATCGGCGGCGGGTGGAATCTGGACATCGGGGCCGACGGATTTCTCATTCGCAAGATCAGCGCGAACGTGAGCGAGCTGCAGGGTCTCACGCCGCCGATGAAGATCCAGTTGGAGCCGAAGCCGGAAGAGAAGCCGAAGCCCCAGGAGGAAGAAGAAGCGAAGCAGTCGATCCAGGTCGGCGGCGTGGAGATCTCGCCGGAGATCGCCGAGGCGATCGAGAAGGGCAACACGTACATCAGGGAACAGAAGTGGAAGGAAGCGGCCGCGGAGTATGAAAAGGCGATCGCCGTTCTCTCCACGAACACGCAGGTGAAGTTCGCCCTCGCGCGCGCCTATCACGGCGCCGGCGAGCTCAAAAAGGCCATCGCGCAGCTCCGCGATGTCTACGGCGCCGACAGCGGCAACATGACCGCGGCGACGCTGCTTGTCGACATGCTGCTCGAGGACGGACAGCTCGACGAGGCGAAGAAGATCCTCGGCGCGATGCCGCCGGGCGCCCTCTCGGACCCGAACACGATTCTCAACATCGGCATCCGCTTCATCAACCACAACAAGCCGGACGAGGCGTACAAGTACTTCAACGATGCGGTCTCCGTCGCGCCCGACGTCGCCGCCACGTACTACTACCGCGCGATCGCCGCGCTTCAGATGAAAAAGATGAAGGAAGCGAAGGCCGACCTGCAGAAGATCCTTCAGATCGCGCCCGACAGCTCCGAGGCGAAGGACGCCAGGGAACTGCTCGCGCAGATGAAGTGACACGCAGTTACTAGTGGACATTCAACATTGAAAGCGTAGGTACTCAAGGCTTTGTCATCCCGAGCGTGAGCGAGGGACCCGGGGGTAGGGTGGCGCGAGTAACGTGCCACCCACACACCCAGGTCCCTCGCTCACGCTCGGGATGACAGGGCTGGCCACGCATGCTTTCAAGGTTGAACGTCCACCAGGCTTCACCGGCGCGTGCGCCGTTAACCCGCTCAGGATGACACCAGGCAACATGCGTAGAACGGTTCTCGCGCTTCTCGTGCTCGCGCTGGTTTCCTGCAAGGGAGACCGCGCGCTTCCCGCAGCGTCGGCGGCGACGCCCATCTTCATCATCTCGATCGACACGCTGCGCTCCGACCGTCTGCCGATCTACGGCTACGAAGGCGTGGAGACGCCGCACATCGACGCGTTGCGCGCGGACGGCATCCTCTATGAGCGGGCGTACTCGCACACGCCGCTCACGCTGCCGTCGCACGCATCGCTGCTCACCGGGCTGCTGCCGGCCGGGCACGGCGTCCGCGACAACATCGGCTTCCAGTTGCAGCCGGCGGTACCGTCCATCGCGGAGGTGCTGCAGCGGCGCGGCTACGCGACCGGCGCCGCGGTCTCCGCGTTCGTCCTGCGGCGCGAGAGCGGGCTCTCGCGCGGATTCGATCTCTATGACGATTCCGTCGAAGCGCTTCCCAATCAGGTGCGCCTGATCAGCAATCTGCAGCGCGACGGCGCGGCGACCGCCGCCGTCGCCAAAGAGTGGATCGCGAAGCAGCGGAAACCGGTCTTCTTTCTCCTTCACCTCTATGAGCCGCATACGCCGTACACGCCGCCGGAGCCGTACAAGAGCAGGTACGCCAGCGCGTACGACGGCGAGATCGCGCGCAGCGACGAGATCGTCGGCGACTTCCTGCAGTCGCTGAAAGACTCCGGCCTGTATGACAGGTCGCTGATCATTCTTCTCTCCGACCACGGTGAAGGACTGAACGACCATGGCGAGGAGGAGCACGGCATGTTCCTCTATCGCGAGGCCATCCAGGTGCCGCTCGTCGTGAAACTGCCGGAGCAGAGGTTCGCGGGCGAGACCGTCTCGCCGGCCGTCCAGTTGATCGATGTCGTTCCGACGATCGTCGACCGCACGGGCATCGCCGCGCCGGCCGGGCTCGGCGGACGATCGCTGCTCGCGTTCCTCGGCGAGAAGTCTCCGGAGCGGCGCTCGGTCTACAGCGAGACGTACTATCCCCGCTTCCACTTCGGATGGGCCGATCAGCATTCCATCATCGACGGCGAGCGCCACTACATCCATTCGCCGAAGCCCGAGCTGTACGACCTCCGCACGGATTTCGCGGAGAAGAAGAACATCATGGCCGACGACCGGCGCGGCTATTTTGCGATGCGAGCGGCCATTGCACCTCTCATCCGAAAGGCGGAGGCGCCGTCGGCGGTCGATCCCGAGGAAGCAGCCAAGCTGGCCGCACTCGGCTATCTCGGCTCCACCGTGCAAACCGGCGCGGACGAAGTGCTGCCCGACCCGAAGGATCACATCCCCACGTTCAAGGACATCGGCGACGCCTTCGTGCTCTTCGGCGCGCGCAAATACGACGAGTCGTTGAAGCTGTGCGACCGGCTGCTTGCGGAGAACCCGCGCATCCTCGACCTGTACGATCTGAAGACGAAAGTCCTGGCGCGTCTCGGACGCATCGAAGAGGCCATCGAGACCGGAAAGGCGGGACTGCGGCTCTCGCCGAACGCCACGCACATCGCGCTCGATGTCGCGAATCATCTTCTCGAGTCGGGCAAGCTCGATGATGCGGAGAAACATGCCGAGCTCGCGCTGAAGTCGCATCCGGGCCGGGCCCACGACCTTCTGGCCCGCATCGCCATCGAGCGGAAAGATCTCGCGCAGGCGCTTCGGGAAGCCATGCTCGCCGTGCAGACCGATTCCGATCGCATCGCCTCCGCCATGACCCTGGCGCGCGTACGGCGCGAGCAGGGGCAGCTCCAGGACGCGCTGAAACTGCTCGACGACGCCATTCAGAAAAAGAAGCCGCAGCAGGAGATCGGCGGACTCTATTTTCTTCGCGGCGACGTCTACGCACGTCTCGGATCCGCGGAGGAGGCGGAACGCGATCTGCGGCGCGAGATCGAGCTCTTTCCCGACGATCCCCTCGCGTACAAGAACCTGGTGCTGCTGCTCGTCGCGCAGGGTCGGATTCCCGAAGGAACGCAACTGATCCGGCAGCTCATCGCGAAGTCGCCGACGCCGCCGTCCTACATGGCCGTCTGCCACGTTCTCGACACTCTCGGCGACGCGCGCGGGGTTCGCTACTGGGCACGGCAGGGTCTGGCTCGATATCCCGAACACTCCGGGCTGCGCCGGCTCGCGGGGTGACGCGGTTTACAATGGAGACCACGCTCATGACCACGTTTCGCGCTGCCGCGGTTGCCGTGATCGTTCTCCTCGCGGGGACTCCTGTGCTTGCCCAGAAATTCGGCGAAGCAGTACAGGTCAGCATCGTCGAGGTTCCGGTCACGGTGGTCGATCGCGACGGCAAGGCCGTGCGCGGTCTCACCCGAGCGGACTTCGAGCTGTACGACGAAGGAAAGCGTGTGCCGATCGACTACTTCGAGACGGTCGACATGAGCGCGATCGCGGGGACGGGACCGTCGTCGCGGCGCCTGCCGCCGGTCGCGACGCGCAACTTTCTGCTGCTGTTCGATCTCGAGAATTCGGAGCCCGGCTTCGTGGCTCGCGCGCAGGAAGCGGCGGCGCATTTCATCGACTCGGGTCTCGATGAGCGCGATCTCCTTGCCGTGGCGATCTTCACGGCGGAGCGAGGCGTGCAGCTTCTGACGAGCTTCACCGGCGATCGCGTGCTCGTCCGCACGGCGGTCGAGACGCTTGGCCAGCCGCAGCGCTTCCGCGTGGCCGATCCGCTGATGCTTTCCGGCGAGCCTGTCGATGGACCCGTGCGCGGCGCCGTCGCCGACGGCAATCTGCAGATCAATGACGCATCGCGAAAGTTCAACGATGTCGAGGCGCGCAACCGGCTGCGCATCCTCTTCGGCGGTCTCGGTCGCGTGGCGCGCACGCTTCATCGCCTGCACGGACAGAAGCAGGTCGTCTTTCTCTCCGAGGGGTTCGATGCGCGGCTCGTGCAGGGACGGAGCGTCGGCGCGCTGAGCCGGCAGGAGATGGATCAGGTCTTCCACGGCGAGACACACAAGATCGACTCCGACGAACGCTTCGGCAACGCCGCCTCGCGGCGTGATCTCGACGAAATGGCCGAGCTCTTTCGCCGCGCCGGCGTCACCATGCACGCCGTCGACATCGCCGGCGTCCGCTCGCTCCAGCGCGGCTCGCCGGAATCGCTCTTCCTGCTGACCACTCCGACCGGCGGAACGGTGTACAGGAACCTCAACGACCTGCGCGAGAACTTCGGCCGCATCCTCCGGCAGCAGGAGCTCGTGTATCTCATCGGCTTCAACGCCCGCAGCACCGGCACGCCGGGGAAGTACCACGCGCTGAAAGTGAAGACCGTGGCGGCGCAGGGCGCGCGCGTCACGCATCGCAGCGGATATTTCGAGCCCGCGCCCGATATCGCAGACGTCGAGAAGACCCTCTCCCTCGCGGAGATCGTGGTCAACGATCTGCCGATCGACGACGTCGCCGTCTCGATCTCGGCGACGGCCATGCCCGGTCCCAATGGCAAGGTGCGCGTACCGGTGGTCGTCGAGCTTCCGGGCAAACGCCTGCTCGACGGCGTTTCGACGCCCACTGCGACCGCCACGCTCTTTCTCTACGCGTTCGACGCGCAGAATCGCGTCTATGACCACCTCGAGCAACGCATCGCGCTCGACATCGCGCAGGCCGGCGAGAGCGTTCGTGCCTCCGGGATCCGCTATTACGGCACGCTCCGTGTGCCCGCCGGCGAGTACGCGCTGAAGGCGCTCGTGCGCGTCGAGGAGTCGGGACGCATCGGATTCACGCGCAGCGATCTGCGCGTCCCGGCATTCGACAGCGCCGTCGTTCTTCCGCCGCTGCTCTTCGTCGCGCCGGAGAAGTGGCTCATGCTGAACGGTCCGTCGCGCGGCGACGAGTTCCCCTATCCCTTCTCGGCCGGCGACGCGAAGTACGTTCCGCGCAGCCGCCCCGAGCTCCGCAACGGCGGTGAGTACGAGCTCGCGCTTTTTCTCTATCACATGCCCGTCGAAGGACTCGGCCTTCTGCCCGTCATCGCCAGCCTCGACGGTGCGACCACCCGGACCGCGGATGTGTCCGTTCTCGGCCGCACCGCCGCCGACGAGCGCGGCGGCACGAAGCTGCTGCTGAGCTTCCGCACCGCCGGCCTCGCCGCCGGCGACTACGAGCTCCGGCTGACGGTGACACCGACCGAGGGGAGCGCGTCGGTCGTGAGTATGCCGTTCGTGCTGCGCTAGGAGCCTGCGCGGCAGAACGCTTTTGCAAAATCGCCCTGCTCATGCGTTCTTCGCGCGCAGAGCCACTCAGCAGTGCCGGCAAGCGCGTATCGCGGCGGTGTGCGATGAAGAGATCATCAAATCGAAAAAATCGCGCCTCATATCGAATCCTGTTGCGTCGATTTTTTTTGCCGCGCAGGCTCCTGGTGAGCGTTCAAAGTTGAAAGCATGCGTTCCGGCTTGTCATCCCGAGCGTGAGTCGAGGGACCTGGTAGTGGCGGGAGGCGCGGTCAGCGAGCCACCCGCACACCCAGGTCCCTCGACTGACGCTCGGGATGACAAGGAATCACGACCTCGTGAAACAAACTTGAATGAAGCACTGGTGTCACGTCCAGCCTGAAAACGTGCGTGAGCGCGCCCCTCGGCCAGCCGGTACCCGGGAGTCTCGCCAGCGCCTGAACTGGCGGTTTCAAGCTGGATGCGACACTAGCGCTCGTCGCGCCCGCGCGCGACATGACACGATTTCGCAACCGCCGGAGCCTGCGCAGCGGAGTCAGAATCTCTTCTGCCCGCCAAAGGAGAGAATATGAACGCTCAGCGATGGCTCGCGGTTGTGGCGGTCGTTCTCGTTTCGGCTGGCGCGCTGGCCCAGCGCGTTGCCGAGACGGTGCAGGTCACGGTCATCGAAGTGCCGGTGACCGTCACCGGTGGCGACGGTAAACCGCTGCGCGGACTGACGAGGGAGCAGTTCGAGCTCTTCGATGACGGCAAGCGCGTGCCGGTCGAGTACTTCGAAGTGCTCGACCTCAAACTGATTCCGGCAGGCCGCAAGTCTCTGCCGCCCGCCGCGACGCGGAACTTCCTTCTCTTTTTCGACCTCGCGAACTCGAGTCCCGGTACGATCCGGCGCGCGGCCGACGCGGCGGTCACGTTCATCGACGAACAGCTCGAGCCGCACGACCTCGCCGCGGTGGCCACGTTCACCGCCGAAACGGGCGCGAAGCTCATCACCAGCTTCACGACCGACCGGGAGATGCTCCGGGCGGCGGTGCGCACGCTCGGCCATCCGCAGTATTTCAAGGTCTCCGATCCGCTGATGATCTCGTTCCGGGCGACGGAGATTCCGATCGAGCCGATCCTGTCGGCGGGAACGTCTTCGACGGACCGCCTCGTCAGCGGCGTTCGGTCGGCGGCGCAGGGCGCGTTCGACGCGACGATCAACGAAGAGATGCGGGACGCGGAGCAGGAGCGGAACCGGATGACGCAGTCGGTCGAGAACACCGAACAGCGCAACCGCCTTCGCGTGCAGCTCTCCGAGATGGCCACCATCGCGCGCGTGCTCGACCGCCTGCACGGGCGCAAGCAGATCATCCTCCTCTCCGAGGGCTTCGACGCGCGGCTCGTGCAGGGACGCGAAGACATCGGCTCGAAGAAAGTGAGCGAAGAGAGCGAGGCCGCGTTTGCGGGACAGGTGTGGAAACTCGACAGCGACGAAAAGTACGGCAACGCCTCCGCGGCGCGCGACATCCGCGAAATGGCGGAGCTCTTCCGCCGCTCCGATGTCGTGCTGCATGCCATCGATATCAAAGGACTGCGCGCGAGCAACGCCGACGCCGCCGCGCACGAGCTCGGGCGCGGCAAATCGAACGAGGCGCTCTTCCTGATCACCAGGCCCACCGGCGGTACGGTCTTTCAGAACGCGAACGATCTCGAGGCCACCTTCGCGCGGATGCTCGAGCAGCAGGAAGTGGTCTATCTCCTCGGATTCAGGGGGAAGAGCACGAATCGCCGGGAGAAGTTCCACTCGCTCAAAGTGAAGACGAGCGTTGCCGGAGCGCGCGTGTCGCACCGTGCGGGGTACTACGAGCCGTCTGCCCTCAGCACGAATCTCGAGAAGACCATCAGCCTCACCGAGATTCTGATGACCGACAAGCCGGTCAACGACGTCGGCATGTCGGTCGCGATCACCGCACTTCCCGGCGCATTCGTCGAGAAGGCGCGCGTGCCGCTCGTCGTCGAGCTGCCGGGAAAAACGTTCGTGGAAGGCGTGAGCGATCTCCTCACCGCGAATCTCTTCATCTACGCCTTCGACGAGAAGAATCAGGTCAAAGACCATCTCGCCCAGCGGATCGCGCTCGACATCACCGACGATGTGGAAGCCGTGCGCGCGGGCGGCATCCGGTACTTCGGGACGCTGCATCTTCCGCCGGGCGCGTACGCGATCAAGGCGATCGTGCGCGTGGAGGAGTCGGGGCGCATCGGGTTCGTGCGCAGCGATGTGCGCGTGCCGCAGTTCGAGAGCGCCGCGGTGATGCCGCCGCTGTTTCTCGCTCCGCCGGGGAACTTCGTGATGCTCAGCGGATCGCCGCGCGGCGACTCGTATGCCTACCCGTTCGCCGTCGGCGAGGAGAAATACGTGCCCCGCTCGCGGCCGGTGCTCGCGCCGGACACGCCGCATCGCCTCGCGCTCTTTCTCCACCGCATGCCGGTCGAGAACCTCGGCGTCACGCCGGTGCTCGCGAGCGCGAGCGGTGAGACGCAGCCGGCAAACGTCAGGCTGATCGGCCGCACGGCGCCGGATGCGCAGGGGAGCGTCAAACTGATGTTCGATTTCACACCCGAAGGGTTGCGCTCGGGTGACTATGAGCTCCGTTTCACCGTCAAACCGAACCAGGGGACTGAATCCGTGGTGACGGTGCCGTTCCGGATCCTCTGACGGGAATGGGTGCGCGCCGTCATCGACTTTCCATGTACCGGGAAACGCCTCGACAGGAGAAATCATGAACACCAGACGCTGGCTCGTGGCTGCAGGACTGACGCTCGCCGGGATTGCCACGGCCTACGGACAGCGCTTCGGCGAAGCCGTTCAGATCACGGTGGTCGAAGTTCCCGTGACCGTCGTCGACCGCGGCGGGAATGCGGTGCGCGATCTCACGAAGGACGATTTCGAGCTGTTCGATGAGGGGAAGAAAGTGCCGATCGAATATTTCGAGGTGGTCGATATCGCGGCGATCACCGCCGCGGAGACGGATGCCCCGCCGCCGCCGGTCGCGACGCGCAACTTCCTTCTGCTCTTCGATCTCGCGAACTCCAGCCCCGGGACGATCGGCCGCGCCGCCGAGGCCGCCCAGGAGTTCATCGAGACGCAGCTGGGCGAGCGCGACCTCGCCGCCGTTGCCGTCTTCGCCGCGCAGAGCGGACCGCGCATGCTGACCAGCTTTACCCGCAACCGTACGCTGCTGACGAATGCGATCGAGACGCTCGGTCATCCGAAGTATTTCAAGATCGCCGATCCGCTGATGATCTCGGCCACCCGCGTGGCGACCGAGGCGATCGGCGAGGGCCAGGCTGCCGCGGCGAAAAACGAGGTCAACGACGCCATTGCGGAGCTCCTGCAGGAGCAGGATCGCGTCGCGCGCGTAGCCAACGACAGCGAGGCGCGCAATCGCCTGAAGATCCAGCTCAACGGCATGGGCCTGGTCGCGCGCTCGCTCGACCGCCTGAAGGGACAGAAACAGATCATTCTCCTCTCGGAAGGCTTCGATGCCCGCCTCGTTCAGGGACGCGAGAACATCTCGCGCGAGAACACGCAGGAGGAAACCGATGCCGTCTTCTCCGGCGAGGTGTGGAAGGTGAATCAGGAAGAGCGTTTCGGCAGCAGCGCGGCCTCGCAGGACGTCAGCCAGATGGCCGCTCTCTTCCGGCGCTCCGACGTCGTGCTGCATGCCATCGACATCAAGGGTCTGCGCGGCAACACCGACGCCACCACCACCGCCGGCGGCCGCGGAAGGTCGAACGAAGCACTGTTTCTGCTGACCACGCCGACCGGCGGCACGGTCTTCAAGAACAACAACGACATCACCAACACCTTCTCGCGCATGCTCAGGCAGCAGGAGGTGGTCTATCTCCTCGGCTTCACCGCGAGAGGCACCGGTAAGCCCGGCAGGTTCCACGAGCTGCGCGTGAAGGCGAAGGGCGGCCGCGCGTCGCACCGCGCCGGTTACTACGAGGCCGGAACCAAAGTGACCGATCTCGAGAAGACGCTCAGCCTCGCCGAGATCATGATGACCGACGCCCCGGTACACGACGTCGACGTCGATCTTTCCGCGACTCCGCTGCCCGGTCCCGCCGGCAAGGCGCGCGTGCCGGTGCTGGTCGAGATTCCGGGCAAGCGGCTGCTCGAGGGCGTGAGCGGCAATACTGCCACGGCCATCCTCTACCTCTACGCTTTCAACGCGCAGGATGAAGTGGCCGACTTCCTCCAGCAGCGCATCTCGCTCGATCTGGCCAAAGCGGGCGACATGATCCGCGGCTCGGGCGTCCGCTACTTCGGCACGCTCCGCGTTCCCCCGGGGGCGTATTCGGTCAAGGCCCTCGTGCGGGTCGAGGAGAGCGGCCGCGTCGGATTCGTGCGCCGCGACGTGACCGTGCCGGCGTTCGACAGCGCGGTCGTGCTTCCGCCGCTGCTCTTCGCCGAGCCGGCGAACTGGGTCATGCTCGTCGGCCCGTCGCGCGGAGACGAGTACGCCTATCCCTTCACCACCGGCGCCGACCAGTTCATTCCGAAGCGCGCCGCCAGCGTGACCGCGAACCAGGAGTACAAATTCGCGTTGTTCATGTACCGTGTGCCGCTCGAGAATCTCGAGGTGAAGCCGGAGATCGTCAGCAACGGCTCGGCGCAGCCGACGGACAAGGTAACGCTCCTCGGGCGGACGTCAGCCGACGATCGCGGCGGCATCAAGCTCCTGTTCAACTTCAAACCGGATGGCATCCCCGCAGGCGAGCACGAGCTGCGCTTCACCGTGAAATCGAAGGATGGGAATCAATCGGTGGTGACCATTCCGTTCCGGGTTCTGTAGTGGACTCGAAGAAGAAAAACGGTTTCCCGGCTTCCCAGTTGCCCGGCGGCGGCGCGCGGGTGCCGCCGCCTGCCTCCAGTGGCACGAACACCGAGGCGCCGCCCCCCGGACGGCGCCCCCGGGAAACCGGGAGACCGGGCAACCGGACCCGCTGGCTCCTCGCCATCGCCGCGCTCGCCGCCATCGGCGGCGCGGCGTTTTTCGCCTGGCGCGCGCGCGGCTCGAGCGAGGCTCCCGACATCATCCTCGTCACGATCGATACGCTCCGCGTCGACGGCGTGAGCTTCACCGGCAGCACGAAGGCGAAGACGCCGTTTCTCGATGACCTCGCGAGGAAGGGCATCTACTTCGCGAACGCGCACAGCCACAACGTCGTCACCTTCCCGTCGCACACGAACATCCTCACCGGCCTGTTGCCCTACCAGCACGGCGTCCGCGACAACGCCGGCTTCACCCTCGATCCGAAGCACAAGTCCGTTGCCGCGTATCTGAAAGAGCGCGGCTACGCGACGGGAGCGTTCGTCGCGGCCTTCCCGCTCGACGCGCGCGTCGGGCTCAACGCCGGCTTCGATGTCTACAACGACGAATATCCGGAGGGGAGCGCGCCGAACGCATTCGTCGTGCCGGAACGTCCGGCCGAGGAAGTGCTCGCTCCCGCGGTGAAGTGGTGGGACAGCGTCACCGACCGGAAGAAGTTCCTGTGGGTGCACGTGTACGAGCCTCACGTCCCTTACGCGCCGCGCTCGCCGTTCAAGGAACAGTATCCGGATCAGCCGTACTACGGCGAAGTGGCGGCCGTCGACGACTCCCTCGGAAAATATCTCCGGCCCCTGCTCGAGAAGAATCCCGGCGCGCTGGTCATCGTGACCTCGGATCACGGCGAAGGCATGGGCGAGCACGGCGAAGTCACCCACGGTCTTTTCGCGTACGAAGAGACGCTGCACGTGCCGCTCATCCTCTATCAGAAGGGCCGCATCAAGCCGCGCGTCGAGAAGAGCTTCGTCAATCACATCGACATCGTGCCGACGATCTTCGCGGTCCTCGGCCTCGATCAGCCGAAAGAGATGACCGGCGCGTCGCTGCTCGATCTGAAGGAGCCGCGGAATACCTATTTCGAGTCGCTCACCGCCTCGCTCAATCTCGGCTGGGCTCCGCTCTTCGGCATGATTCACGAGGGGCACAAATACGTCGAGCTTCCGATCGCCGAGCTCTACGACCTGCCGCGCGACCCGAAGGAGAAGAGCAACATCCTGAAGGAAAACCGGAGGATGACGACCAGGATCCGTTCGCTGCTCGCGGCGGCCGCGCCGAAGGCGAATGCGGAGATCGAGCGCAACGTCTCGCCCGAAGAGGCGAAGAACCTCATGGCCCTCGGCTATCTCGCGGGCACCGCCGCGGCGAAGAAGACCTACACCGCCGATGACGATCCGAAGACGCTCGTGCCGTTCTACGCGCGCATGAACAAGGCGGTCATGCTGTACCAGGAAGGGAAGTGGGACGAGGCGATCGACGTGGCGAAGAAGCTCCTCGACGATCGGCCGGAGATGACGCTGGCGAAGGATCTGCTCGCCTTCGTGTTCCAGCAGACGGAAAAGAGCGGCGAGGCGGAGAAGCTGCTGCGCGATGCGATGGCGAGCGGCACCGCGAGCGACACGATGAAGAAGCGCCTCGGCCTTCTGCTCAGCGAGCGCGGCGACGCCGCGGAAGCAGTGCAGATTCTTTCCACGTTCCGGGATTCGAAGGATCCCGAGCTGCTCAACGCGTACGGGATCGCGCTCGCGGACCTCGGGCGGATGCAGGAGGCGATCGCGCAGTTCGAGCGCGCCCTGCAGCTCGATCGCACGAACGCCGCCGCGTTCCAGAACCTCGGCGTCGTGGCACTGCGGATGAACGACCTGCCGCGCGCGGAGCAGCATCTGTCGCGCGCGCTGCGGCTCAACGCGAAGATGCCGCTCGCGCTGAACAGCCTCGGCGTCGTCTACGCGCGCCAGAACGACGTCGCACGAGCCGTCGATGCGTGGACGCGCGCCGTCGCCGTCGATCCGCGGCAGTATGACGCGCTGTTCAACATCGGTCTCGTCGCCGGCCGCGCGGGCCAGCGCGATCGCGCGAAGCAGGCTCTCGATCAGTTCGTCAGGACCGCGCCGCCGGAGCGCTACGCGCGCGACATCGCGGTCGCGAAACAGGCGTTGGTGGCTCTGCAGTAAATCAGTCCAGGACGCCCCTCACCCTGACCCTCTCCCCGCAAGCGGGGAGAGGGGACTGGGCGCGCGCTCGGTCAACAGTCCAGAGGGGACTGGGCGCGCGCTCGGTCAACAGTCCCAAAGGGGACTGGGCGCGCGCTCGGTCAACAGTCCCAAGGGGACTGGGCGCGTGCTCGGTCAACAGTCCAGAGGGGACTGGGCGCGTGCTCGGTCAACAGTCCCAAGGGGACTGGGCGCGCGCTCGGTCAACAGTCCCAAGGGGACTGGGCGCGCGCTCGGTCAACAGTCCCCTCGCCCCGCTTGCGGGGAGAGGGTGGCGCGCAGCGCCGGGTGAGGGGCGTCCCCCAGACGCGTTACGGCCGCACGTGGTTCGATGCGCAGCGGTACCCGCCGCTGAGCACCACGCTGCGCATCAGCGGCGGGAACAACTCCAGCTCGTACCCCGCCGCGGCGAACGTCTCGCGCGCGAGCTTGTCCCCCGCATCGAGCCGTGCCGCGAACCCTTCCGCGCGCCGCTCGCTGCCGCGCGTCTCGAGCACCACGTTGTTCCAGGTCACGAGAAAGTCCTTCGGCGCATCGGCGGCGAACGACGCAGGCACATGGATCAGCGGCAGCCGCCGCACGATCACGCCGTTCGCCGCGAGATGCGAGGCGATCGTGTCGAGATAGATCGACAGCGCGACGACGTCCGGCGCGCTCTGCGCCGCCGCGACGTCGCCCTTCACGCCGTACGGCGTCCAGTCCGCCTCTTTCGCGATCTTCGCGCCGAGGGAGGGATCGCCGATGAGCGCGACGAGGGAGGCGTTGGGGCGGGGGAGGAGCGTCATCACCGAGTCGAGATCGAAGCCCGCGCCGCCGCCGAGGCGGCGCATCGACTCCACGTCGTCTTTCAGAGGATGCACGAAGCGCACGGGACGGTTGTACAGCGCCTCGAGCTCCTTCGCGGCCTCGTTCACCGCGGCGAGGTACTTCTCGACGCCTGCCTTCTCCGTGAACGTGTGCACCGGAACGCGATCGAGATCGAGGATCTGCAGCGCGCGGATTTCGACCGTGTGAATGCTGATCCACGCCGCATCCGGCGTGAGCAGCACGTGGCCGTTGTGGAACGGAATCGACGCGACGGTCCACGACGCATCGAGCGCGTCCTGCACCAGGGCGCGGACCATGTTGGAGTCCTCTTCGCGCTCCGGCTGCAGATTCGGGCGATTCACGAGCACGACGCCGCCGGTCGTGCGTGCAACCGTGAACGGATCGCGCGGCCACGGCGTGTACGAACGGGCGAACGTGTCGACGACGTCCGCGTTCTTCAGCTTCATGTCGGAGAGCACGACGAGCCGCCGCTTCGGCGCGGATTTTTTCACCGCGTCGAGGAACGCCTGCGCCTCCGTGGGCGTGAAGAATTGCGAGGGGAGCGAGTAGATCGACGTCTCGATCGGACCGCTGATGTCGTCCGGCATGCGTAGCGCGCTCGGGAACGCGATGCGTCGCGCGTGGCTGTCGCGTTGCGCGATGCGCTCCGCGAGATCGAAGTCGATGCGCGCGTACCTGTTCAGGTAGCGGAGGGCTTCGTCGCGAATCGGCTTGCTCACGTTCCCGTTCAGCGCGCGCGGCAGAAACTCCGAGACGCGGGCGCGGAATGCGCGATCTTCCATGAAGCGCGCCGGATCGATGAGTGCGAAGCTGGCGACGGTGCGAACGTCCGCGTCGGGGCGCTGTGCGCGATGCGCGATCAACTCGAGAAGCAGCTCTTCCGTCGCCGCGCGCCGCGCCGCGTCTTCGCTCATGAACGAGTTGCCCAGCGCGCGCATCGCTTCCGGGATCGACGCCGGGTTCTTCGCGAACGCCTCATCGAGTTGGACCGCGGGCTTCCGGACGTCGCCGGCGGTGGCGAGGAGCAGCAGCGCGATGGCGGTCAGCACGGCGCTGGCAACGCCAGCCCCCGGACTCCTCATTCCGAGCGAGGAACCTGGGCGGGTGGGTGGCGCCGCCCACCCCCCAGGTCCCTCGACTCCGCTCGGGATGACATAATGATTTGCGATTGGACAACGGCCTCCTCGAGTTCGAGACCCGCATCGGCTACACCTTCGGGCGCCGCGATCTCCTTCGCCGCGCGCTCACTCACAAGTCCTACTCCCACGAGGCGAAGGACGACGCGGTGCGCCACAACGAGACCTTCGAGTTCCTCGGCGACTCCGTCCTCGGCTTCGTCATCGGCGATCTCCTTTTCGCCCACTTTCCCGAGCTCGACGAGGGTGCGCTCTCGAAGATGAAGGCGTATCTCGTCAGCGCGCCGAGCCTCGCCGAGAAAGCCCGCCGCTACGAGATGGGTGACGTGATCCTCCTCGGCATCGGCGAGGAGAAAACCGGCGGCCGCAAAAAAGACTCGCTGCTCGCGAATCTCTTCGAGGCCGTGATCGCCGGGATCTATCTCGACGGGGGCATCGAGCCGGCGCGCCGTATCATCGAGCGGTCGTTCGGTGACGACATCCGCAGGATCGACGAGGAGGATCTCCTCTTCCAGGACTACAAGACCGCGCTCCAGGAGCTCGCGCAGGGGAAGGGACTGCAGCTTCCGGATTACAACGTCGTCGCCGAGGTCGGGCCGGATCACGACAAGACGTTCGTGGTCGAAGTGAAGGTCGGCAGTCTCACCGCGCGCGGCGAGGGATCCTCGAAGAAAGAAGCGCAGCAGCAGGCGGCCAAACATGCATTGCGCGACTTCTCCTCGCGGTATGGCGCATAAGGTGGGGGACAGGCAATCCTGCCTGTCCCGACGGGCAGGATTGCCCGTCGTCCACATCGCCGCGCTGCTGATCGCCGCGCTGCTCGCCGCGCCCGCGGAGCCGCAGCCCAGCGATCTCGATCGCATTCGCAACGACATCACCCGGCTGCGCAGGCAGCTCGAGAACGTCCGGCAGCAAGCCCAGTCGGCAGCGCGCGAGCTGGAGGAAGCGGATCTCGAGCTCGGCATTCACACGCGCCTGCTCGACCTCGCGACGGCCGAGGAAGCGCGGCTCGATCGCGAGCAGCAGTCGCTGCAGGCTCAGGTTTCCGCGCTCGTGCCGCGGATCGCGCGACAGAAGGAGTATCTGCGCAAGCGTCTCGTCGCCCTCTACCGCCTCGGCGGACTGAGCTACGTCCGCTTGCTGCTCACGCTCGACGTTGGCAGGAATCCGATCGAAGCCGTCTCGATGCTCAGCTACCTCGTCACGCATGACTCGCGCGCGGTGGTGCAGTTTCAGACGACGCAGCGCCAGCTGTCGAGCCAGCGGACGGCGCTGCTGCAGCGGCAGCAGGATCTGCAGCGCACGCGCGCCGCGGTCGAGGTGCGGCGCCGCGAAGTCGCGCTCGCCGTGCGGCAGAAGCAGACCCTGCTGGCGCGCCTGCGCACGCAGGAGACCGGCACCGAGAGCCAGCTCGCCGCACTCGAGGAGAAAGCGCGCCGGCTGCAACGTCTCGTCGACGCGCTCTCGCAGCAGCAGCGCGGTCTCGCGCCCTCGCTCGACATCCGATCCGTGCAGGGCGCGCTCGCGTGGCCCGTCGAGGGAACCGTCGTCGAGCAGTTCGGCCGACAGCGTAACCCGAAGTTTTCAACCTTCACGAGCAACAACGGCCTGAAAATCGAAGCAGTTCCCGGCACGCCCGTCCACGCGGTGTTCCAGGGAACAGTTCTTTTTTCGCAGTGGTTCAAGGGATACGGTAACTTGATCATTCTGGATCACGGGAATCGCGTGTTCTCGCTCTATGGCAATGTGAAGGCACCGTCGGTCGCGGTGGGAGATCGGGTCTCCACCGGCCAGACGATTGCAGGAGTGGGGGAGAGCGAGGAGACGCGCGCGGGTCATCTTTACTTCGAGATGAGGCGCGACAACCGTCCCGAGGATCCGCAGACGTGGCTTCGATGAGTGCTTCGATGATGACAAAAAAGAAAATCGCCTTTCTCACTCTCTCCGTTGCCCTCATGCTGCTGCTCCTGTCCGGCGCGCTGTTCGGCCAGGCCACGCAGAAGAGCAACGTCTATCGCTACCTCAGCATCTTCTCCGAGGTCTTCGACCTCGTGCGCAGCAACTACGTGGAGCAGGTCGCGTCCGATCAGCTGATGGAAGGCGCCTTCTCCGGCGTCACCGATGCGGTCGACGAGTTCAGCTACTACGTTCCGCCCGCGCAGATGGGGCAGTACAAGAACTTCGTCGACGTCGAGGACAACGGCGTCGGCATCATCGTCTCCAGGCGCTTCGGCTACGCGTACGTGCTGACGCCGGTCGCCGGATCGCCGGCCGAGAAGGCAGGCATCGAGCGCGGCGACTTCATCGAGAAAGTGAACGGCGAGCCGACGCAGAAACTCGCCATCTGGCAGGTCCGCAGCGCGCTCAATTCGACCAGGCCCGTGCGCGTGCAGGTTCTGCGCGGCGGCAAGACGAAGCGTGACGACCTCACGCTGCAGCCCGCTGCGTTCCATCCGGTCGCGCTCGAGGCGGACACGATCTCCGGCATCGGCTACATCAAGGTCCCGTACTTCGAGAAGGGGACGGCCGCGCAGTTCAAGGCCGCGCTCGAGGATGCGCACAAGCGCGGCCTGCGCAAGCTGATCGTCGATGTGCGCGGCAACGCCGGCGGCGTGGTCGATGAAGCGATCGCCGCGGCCGACGAGCTGCTCACCAGCGGACTGATTACCTCGCTCGAAGGCCGCAAGGTCGAGCCGAAGCGCTGGCAGGCCGATCGCGAGACGTCGTTCGACGGTGAAGTGCAGGTGCTCGCCGACATGTCGACCGCATCCGGCGGCGAGATCTTCGCCGGCGCGATCCGCGGCAACAACCGCGGAAAAGTGGTCGGCGCGACGACGTACGGCAAGGCCATCGTGCAGCGCTTCATCAATCTGCCGAGCGGCGGCGGCGTGCAGATGACGATCGCGCACTACACCACGCCCGATCTGAAGCCGATCGGCGACGCCGGGATCAAGCCCGACGTCGTCGTCGACCTCACCGCGCAGGCACTCGACGAGGAAGAGAACAAGCCGAAGAAGAGCGAGGATGATCTGATCCTGAGGAAGGCGCTCCAGCTCTACGGCGTGCAACCGCCGGTCGCAAAGAAAGCGGCGTAAGCCGGCACGGCCGGCAGCGCTGGTTGCCCCAGGCTCCTTGAGACCTTTCTGCGGATCGGGGGTTATGTCGCTACAATTCTCCCGAGCTGCGCACTTCCTTTCGCACGATCGCTGTCCTCACGCTGATCCCCATCGCGGGGCTGGCGATCTTCGTCCTCTGGAGCTGGGCGAGTACCGCGGCCGTCCCGGCCGCCGTATCGCGGGCTTCCAGCCCGCCGCCGGCTGCAGTCGCTGAAACGGCGGGCGAGCCGTCCGCTCTACCGGTCGTCAAGCCTGCCGCACCGCGCATCGTCCTCATCATCGACGACCTCGGCTTCGACGGGCAGCCGCTCGAGCGCGTGATGTCGCTCGATCCGAACATCAACTGCTCGATCCTCCCCAACGGCACGAAGACCGCCGAGTTCGCCGAGCGTCTGCACGAGCGCGGCTTCGAGATCCTCTGCCACCTGCCGATGGAGCCGCGCGGGAAGGAGACGCCGGGTCGCAACGCGATTCTCACGTCGATGTCCGACGAGGAGATCGTGCGCGTGACGCGCGAAAACGTCGAGGCGGTGCCGCACGCGCGCGGGATGAACAATCACATGGGCTCGCGCGCGACCGCGGATCGCCGCGTGATGGCCACGGTCCTCGGCGCATTGCCCGAAGGGATGTACTTCATCGACTCGCGTACGACGGGCCGCTCGGTCGCCGCCGACGTCGCACGCTCGCTCAAAGTGCGCACCGCCACGCGGACGGTGTTTCTCGATGACGAGCCGAGCGAAGCCTTCGTGCGCAAACAGCTCGCGGCCCTCGCGTCGGCGGCGAAGCACCGCGGCGTCGCCATCGGCATCGGCCATCCGCACGCGGCCACGATGCGCGTGCTCGAGGAGAAGCTTCCCGAGCTCCGGAAACGCGGCTTCCGCCTGGTGCGCGCGAGTGAAGTCGTGCGCTGAGCGTGATCCGGGTCACGTTCGATTCTCCCGGTGTGCGAAACGATGCCTGAGCACGGCAATCTGATGAACGTATTGCGAGTCGGGCGCTACCGCGTCCTGCATCACCTCGGCGGCGGCGGATCGGCGGAGGTCTATCTCGCGGAAGACTCGCTCATGCGCCGCAAGGTCGCGTTGAAGGTGCTCAAGCGCCGCGACGCGGAGGAGCAACAGGTGCGGCACTTCGAGCGCGAGGTGCGCACGGCCTCGATGCTCAATCATCCGAACATCGTTACCGTTCTCGACGTCGGCAGCCACGACGAACTCCACTTCATCGCGACCGAATACATCGAGGGCGAGTCGCTCCGCGCGCGCATGCAGCACGCGCCGCTCGGTGTCACGGAGGTCCTCGACATCGGCATCGGTGTGGCCAGCGCGCTGGTCGCCGCGCACGAGGCGTGGATCGTTCATCGCGACGTGAAGCCGGAGAACATCATGCTGCGCCCCGATCACCGCGTGAAGGTGCTCGACTTCGGCGTCTCCACCCTCGTCGGCGGAGGCGACGGCACCGATCCGCTGCGCCGTCCGCTGATCGGCACGCTCTACTATCTCTCGCCCGAACAGGTGCGCGGGGAGCCGATCATCGACACGCGCTCCGACATCTACAGCCTCGGCGTGGTCCTGTACGAGATGCTGGCCGGCGCGCCGCCGTTCGACGGCGACTCCGCGATCGACATCCTCGCGGCGATCGTCGAGCGCGAGCCGCCGCCCCTCCCGCCGACCGTCCCCGCCGGCCTGCACGACATCGTGCAGCACGCGATGCGCAAGAACATGTACGACCGCACGCAGACCGCGTCGGCTCTCCTCGAAGAGTTGACGGATCTCCGCCTGGAGTTCGCCATACGCGACCGCCAGGCCCGGATGACGTAGCAGCGGGCTTCAGCCCGCCTGCGTCGGCCGGCAAAGCCGGCGTTCCGTTTTCTGTAGCGGCCTTCCAGGCCGCCGTCTCGCTGGCTTCCAGCCAGCGATGTCGCCGGCAGGATGCCGGCGTTACGGCGGGCAGGATGCCCGCGCTACACGGTTCGCCGTTGCTCGCAGTCCGCGTGGGATCGGCGTCGGCCGGCTACGTCGGCCGGCTAAAGCCGGCCGCTACGTTCGAACGGGTTACACTCCGCCGCGCCGATGCTCCTCGCATTGTTCCTCATCGACACCGCCGCCGGTCTCTACCTCTTCCTTCCGCTCGTCGGCCGTCGCAACGCGGGCGTGAAGTTCTATCGCCTGATTCTCCTCATCGGCGGCGCGCTCGCACTCTGCGCCGCGATCGCGCACGCGATGGCGAAACGCCGCGATCTCGCGATCGCCGATGTCGTGATCCTCGCGCTCACCGCGCTCGTCTTCGTCGTCCTTCGCTACCCGAAGCGACTCATCTTTCGCGCATCGGCCGCGCTCCTCGGCGTTGCGTACCTCGCGGCGTCAGTCCTCGCGTATCACGCCGCGGTCCGCCCGTCGCATCTCGCCTGGAGCATCGCCGGTGCGCTCGCCTCGATCGCGCTCCTCGGCAGCGTGAGTCTCGCGATGCTCCTCGGCCACTGGTACCTCGTCGTGCGCGGCATGCCGATCGATCCGCTCAAGCGACTCACCATCGCGACCCTCGTCGCATCGATCGTGAAGATCGCACTCGTCGCCGTCGTCCTCGCCGTCGCCTGGCCCTTGCCCGTCGCGCGCGACATCTTCTTCTGGATGCGCGCCGGCTGGGGCCTGCTCATCCCGCTGATGCTCTATCCGATGGTGTGGGGAACGGTGAAGATCCGCTCGACGATGGCCGCGACGGGCATCCTCTACGTCGACGTCGTGGCGGTCGTGATCGGGGAGGTTCTCGGCGGATGGCTCTCCGCCGTGGCGCACATGCCGTTGTGAGGGTTGCATGCGCGCCACATGTTGACATGTGCGCAGCATGAATGCATGTTGTGCGCATGGGCAAGATGGTCCAGATTCGAAATGTTCCGGACGAGATCCACCGCACCATCAAAGCGCGTGCGGCCCTCGCCGGCATGTCCTTGTCTGACTATCTCCTCGAGGAGATCAGAAAGGGAGCCGAGAGGCCGACTCCCCGGGAGTTGGCGGAGCGCCTCGCGAGCCGCGAGCCCGTGAAGACTCGTCTATCCACGGTTCGAATCATTCGCGAGGAGCGCGAGAAGCGTGACCGCGAGATCGAGCGGCGCGTTCGTGGTCGTCGTTGATGCATCGACGCTGGTCGACATGCTCCTGAACCGGCCGCTCGCGCCGGCGCTTCGTACGCGTCTGATTCTTTCCGGCGAAGTGCTTCATGCGCCGTACATGATCGATCTCGAAGTGCTTCAGGCGCTGCGGCGCTTCGTTTTGGCGCGCCAGGTCACCATTCAGCGTGCCGAGGAGGCGATCGAAGATCACCTCGCGCTGCGCATCGAGCGGTATCCGCACGATCCTCTCCTGCGTCGCGCGTGGGAGCTTCGCGCGAATATCACTGCCTACGATGCGGCCTACGTTGCTCTCGCGGAGAAGCTGAGAGCGACGTTCGTTACACTCGACGTCCGCCTTGCTCGAGCATGCCCTCCCACCGTCCGCGTCGAGCTCTTCGCGTAGTCAGTGCCCCTCCTCCGCCCCCGGCGGAGCCGCGCCGTACACGTGCCGGTCATGCACCACGAGATCGAACGGCTTCACGTGCGCGGGGACGGGATAGCCGCGATGCACGGCCTGGCACTGATAGCAGACGATCACGTCCTTCACGAGGCGCCAGACGATGTAGTCGAGGATCGTGACGGCGAGGAGGGAGAGGCCCCACGTCCATGGGACGAAGATCGCGCCGACGACGACGAGGGCGATGCCGGTCCTGCGGTTGAAGTCCTTTTGAAAATAAAGCTGATCGTGACCGCACGCCGCGCAGCGTTCAACGTGCGGCGGCGCGACGACGCTCGAAGGCTCGCCGCAGTGTTCGCACGCACGCGGCGGCTCTCCCGCATCGCGGGCGAGGCGCGTTTCGCATTTTGTGCAGAGGTAGTGGACGGATGGCACGCGCCGAGTTTACTTGGCGCGCTCGATGTAGCGGCTGTCCACCGGGTCGACGATGATCTCTTCGCCCTCGGTCACGAACGGCGGCACCTGCACGACCACTCCGTTCTCGAGCGTCGCCGGCTTGTAGGACGAGGATTGCGTAGCGCCCTTCACCATCGGCTGCGTCTCTTTGATCCGCACCCTCATCTGCTTCGGCAGCTCGATGCCGATCGGGCGGAGCTCGTGGAACTGCACCTGCAGCTTCACGCCCGGCTCGAGCCACGCCGCCGCGTCCCCGAGGTCTTCTTCGCTGATCTCGATCTGCTCGAAGTTCTCGGTGTTCATGAAGTGATGGGCGTGACCGTCCGAGTACATGTACTCCATCTCGTGCTGGTTGATGAACGCCTGCTCGATGTCGTCGTTGGAGCGGAAACGATGCTCGAACTGGTTGCCGGTGCGCAGATTGCGCAGCTTGGCCTGCACCATCGCGCGCAGATTGCCGGGCGTGTGATGGCGAAAGTCCATCACCTTGCAGAGATCCCCATCGAAGACGATGACCATTCCCTTGCGGATGTCGTTGGCCTGCATGTGATTCCTTTCAGCTAAGATCGGCAGGGAGAACGCCAACGTGAAAACAGCTCGCATCCTACTCACCATCGCGCTCTGCGCAACGGCATGCCGCCCCGACCGCGAAGCCCAAACCAATGACGCAACAGGAGATATTCCAATCGGCGTGTACTGCGCGCTCACCGGCGACCAGGCCGCATTCGGCAACGCCACCGTGCAGGGCGTGAAGCTCGCCGCCGATGAGATCAATGCAGCCGGAGGCCTCCTCGGACGCAGGATCCGGCTCGTCATCGAAGACGATCAGGGACGCGCCGATCAGGCCGCGTCCGTCGTCACGAAGCTCATCACCAGCGACAACGTCGTCGCCGTGATCGGCGAGAACTCCTCGAATCAGTCGCTCGCCGCCGCGCCGATCTGCCAGTCGAGCGGCGTTCCCATGATCTCGCCGTCGTCCACGAATCCCGCGGTCACCGAGCGCGGCGACTACATCTTCCGCGTCTGCTTCACCGATCCCTACCAGGGCAAAGCGCTCGCGACGTTCGTGAAGAACAACCTGAACCTCGACACCGCCGCGATTCTGCTGGACAAGAAGAACGACTACTCCGTCGGTCTCGCGGAGTTCTTCCGCAAAGAGTTCATCGCCCTCGGCGGAAAGATCGTCATCGAGCAGAGCTACTCCGGCGGCGACACGGAGTTCCGTCCGCAGCTCACCGCGATCAAATCCGCCGCGCCGAAGGTGCTCTTCATCCCCGGCTTCTACACCGACGTCGGCCAGATCGCGATTCACGCGCGCGACCTCGGCATCACCGCGCCGCTCGTCGGCGGCGACGGCTGGGATTCGCCCGTGGTGATCGAGATCGGCGGGAAGGCGATCGACGGCTCGTACTTCTCCGATCACTACTTCGTCGGCGATCCGCGCCCGCTCGTGCAGGACTTCGTGCGCAAAATCAATGAGCGTCACGGAAAGAATCCCGAAGCGAACGCCGCCCTCGGCTACGACGCGCTGCACATTCTCGCGAACGCGGTGAAGCGCGCGGGCTCACTCGATCGCAAAACGATTCGCGATCAGATCGCGGCGACGAAAGAGCATCCCGGCGTGTCGGGAACGATCACGATGGGCGCGGATCGGAATCCGATCAAGCCCGTGGCGATGATCAGGATCGAGAACGGGAAGATGACGTTCGCAGGGTGGATCTCGCCGTGACGCCCGGTTTCCCGGTTTCCCGGGGCGGCTCGGGGGTCCGAGCCGCTCGTCGTTTTGTGCGCTGAATGGGCGCCGGCACCCGCACGGCGCCGCCGGGCAACCGGGAAACCGCCCCGGCTTCACCGGCCGTGACGCCGGGTTTCCCGGTTTCCCGGTTTCCCGGGGCGGCTCGGGGGTCCGAGCCGCTCGTCGTTTGTGCGCTGAATGGGCGCCGGCACCCGCACGGCGCCGCCGGGCAACCGGAAACCGCCCCGGCTCACCGGCCGTGACGCCGGGTTTCCCGGTTTCCCGGTTTCCCGGTTTCCCGGGGCGGCTCGGGGGTCCGAGCCGCTCGTCGTTTGTGCGCTGAGTGGGCGCCGGCACCCGCACGGCGCCGCCGGGCAACCGGGCAACCGCCCCCGGCCCCTCACCGCAGCCCCTTCACCCTCCGCTCCGCCAGCACGAACGTCGAACTCGCCAACCCCGTCTTCGGCTTCTCCACTCTCCGGTACGCCGCGAGCGCGGCGTCTTTCGCTCCGTAGTTCTCCGCGATGCGGCCGAGGACGTACCAGTCATGATCCGCGGGCTCTTCGCGGCCCGCGTCGTCCATGCTCTGCAGCAGCGCTTCGCGCGCCTCGAGACTCTTGCCTGTCTCCGCGTACAGCGACGCCAGCGTGTGCAGCAGCGCGGGGCCCGCGCCGGGGAGCTGCATCGCCTGCCGTGCGTCTTCGAGTGCGCGATCGAGATTCGCGCCGCTGAGCAAAGCATTCCAGGCGATGTTGTTGTAGTCGCCCGACGTTGGACGCAGCTCGTCGATCACCTGCCGGTAGTAGCGATCGCAGGCCGCGTAGTCGCCGCTCGACATCGCGGCGCCGCCGAGGGCGCGCAGAGCGTCTTCGTCTTTCGGAATGCGCGCGAGGCGCTCGTTCGCGAGCTTCGCAACGTCCGCGGGGCGATCGAGGCGCGTCAGCGCCGCGTTGCGCTGATTGAACGCGACCGCCGAATCAGGTGCCGCCTCCGCGAGCCGCTCGACCACGGGAAGCAGCGCGGCGTAGTCCTCGCGCAGCGTATGCGTGATCGCGATCGCGTGATCGATGCGCAGCCGCTCTTCATCGGACGACGCTTTCTCGCGCGCCGCCGTCAGAATCGGCAGCGCGCGATCGCCCAGCTCCTTCGACGGCATCAGCATCGCCGCGGCCACGCGCATCTCCTCGACGCTCGCCGACGGCTTGTTCTTCGGCCAGTACTTCGAAAACGGCGTCGTCGCCAGCGGATCATCGCCGCCGCCCGCGGGGAAATCCTCGCGCGTCCAGTTCAGCCACTGCCGCGCCACGTCGGTCTTGCCGGCGTCGAGCAGACGCAGCACGCTGAAGCCGATGAGCGCGGGCGATCTGCGCGTCCCGCTGATCTTGTACTCGTCGCCTTCGCGCACGACGAACAGCGTCTCCTCGCGCGTGCCCGACACCGCCGGCGTGCGAAGGCGGATGCGATATCCCGTCGCGTCGTCGCCGTCCTGCGTCACCTGCATCGCGCCGAGGCCGACGTCGGCGTAAAACTCGAGCGGCAGCCCCTGCTTGCGCGCGACGTTGAGCAGCGCCACGCGCGTCGTGTGCCACTCGCGCTGCTGCGCCTCGCCGAAATACGGCCGCTCGTCGGCCGCGAAATACGACGCCGCCTGCTCCGCGCTCAGCTCCGACACGATCCCTTCCGTGACCAGCCTCTTCACGATCGACTTCGGATCATCCTTCGGCAGCGGAGCCTCGTCGAAGCGCCGCGCCTTGCGCAGCCCTTCGATCTGCTGACGCGCCTCCGCCGACGGCGCGCCCTGCGTCGCTTCCTCGAGCAGATCCGCGGCCGTCGTGTACATCCGCAGCGACAGCAGAATGCTCGCCGCGTTGCGGAGCACCTGCTTGCGCTGCGCCTGATCCTCGCTGCTCGCCTCGCGAATGGCCGCCTTCGCTCCGTCCGTCGCACCCGCGAGGACGACGCGCCAGAAATGCTGCTGCGCGGGATTCGACGCCGCCGGCAGCGCGTCCTTCAGCTCGCCGAACCGGCGGCCGAGTGCGTAGGCGAGGTAGAGATCGCCCTCGTACTCCTTCTTCTCCATCTCGCCGATGAGCGCCTTGTACTCCGCGATCGCATCTTCGAAGTTCGCGTTGCGGCCGAAGAGCAATCCTTCCTCGCCCCATTGCAGGAGCTTCGCAAGCTCCGCGCGGATCGACTCGTCTTTCGGATCGAGCTCCTTCGCCTTCCGATACGCGGCGATCGCGGCTTTCAGATCGAAGCCGCGCCGGAACGGGCGGCCGAAGAGATCGTGCTGCAGGATGATGCCCTGCATGCGATGCGCGCGTGCGTAGCCCGGCTCGAGCGTGATCGCCTTTTTGATCTGTTCCCGCGCCGCTTCGCCCATCCCGCCCGCGAGCAGTGCGCGCGCGATCTCCGTCTGATGCCGTCCTTCTTTCGGATGCATCGCCGCGAGCTTGCGGAACTCCGCGAGCGCCGCGGAGATGTTGCCGTTCGCCAGCTCCAGCGCGCCTTTCTGATCGAAGCCGATCATGATCGCGTTGCTGCGATCGAGCTCGCTCACCGCCTTCTTCGTCTCGTCGACTTCGGCAGGGGAGAGGCGGCGCTTGCCGCTGTCGAAGCGGAAGGTCGCGAGCACTGTCCCGTCGGCCTCGGTCGCGTACGTTTTCGCGAGCGTCGTCGTGCCGAGGCGCACGGTCTCGTTCGCGGGAAGCGTGCGGGCGACGAAACCGGGAGGCGGCACGATGCGATACCGCCACTCGCGAACGAACGGACGGTGGAACACGAAGTCGTTTTTGCGCCTCTTCTTCGCCTTCGCCGCCTCGTCGTCGTCGGGATTGCTGTCGAAGTCGCGCAGCGACCACGGCAGATTGTCGAGCAGTCCCGACGGAAAGATCGCCACGGCCGCCTCGCCGTCCATCGAGATCCCGCGCGCCGCCTCGGACGCCTCGACGCGAATGTGGAACGGCTTCGTCAGATCGTGCGGATCGCCGGCCTCGAGCTTCGCCAGCGATTTTGCGGAGTAGTAGCTCTTCACGTACTCCTCGATCGACTCGCGATACCTCTTGCGATCGCTCGAAACGTAATAGCGGCGCATCGAGGACTCATCCGCGCCGCTCGCCTCCGACAGCTCGACGAGCGCCGCTTTCCCTTCCTCGGGCAGCGTGACCGTGCGCGTCTCGACCACGCGATTCGCGATCGAGTCGTACATCGGCGTCGTCACCGGACCCGCTGTCTCCGCGCTCGCGATGAGCGCGAGGCGGCCCTGATCCATGATCGGCAGCTCGCCCGCGCGCGCGAACTCGTCGGTCGGATCGACCCACAGGTCGCCCTCAACGATGACGATTGCGTGATTGAACATGCCGAGGCCGGGGAGCTCGCGGGGAACATCGAAGTCGTTGCCGGCACGGAGCAGCGCGACGTGCGCCTTCACGCCAGCCTGGCGCAGCAGCGCGACAAGCAGCGTCGCCTTGTCCTTGCAGTCGCCGTAGCGATTCGCGAGCACCGTGCGCGGAGGGCGCGGCACGACCGACGACTCGCCGACTTCCACGCCCGCGTAGCGCACGCGCTTCTGAATCCACGCCAGCGCCTTCGCGACGGTGGACGACAGGCAATCCTGCCTGTCTTTCTTGTCACGACAGGCAGGATTGCCTGTCCCCCACACCTCGCGCGCTTCCTTCGCGAGATCCGCATCCGCGATCTGTTTCTCCACGATCTCCGCGTAACGCTTCGCGAGCTCCTGCCACGATTTCGCGTTCGACACGCCGACCCACGGCAGCAGCGAGACGTCGTACGGCAGATCCCATTCGAGATCGGTGCGCGGCACGAACGGTCCGCCCTCGAAGACGATGTGCTGCCGTCCGTCGCGCTCTTCGCGCCGCGGCTCGATCTTCGCCTGATTCACGAACTTCAGCGCGAGCGACGCGGGTGCGTCGACGACGAGACGCGCGCGATGGACGGGATAGTAGCCGCCGACGAAGAAGACGTCGCTCGACGCCGCGTCGTACAGCGACTCTTTCGATTTGTACGTGATCAGTTCTTCGATGACCGAGCCGACCGCGACCGCGGGCAGAGGCGCGCGGATGACGCGGTTGTCGCTGAAGATGTCGAGCGATTCCTCCGGCGCCGGCGCCTCGGTGATCGCATTCGCGTCGAGCTCGTGAACCGTGCCGTCCTTCGTGACCACGCGCGCCCGGATCAGCGGACGCTCATGAATCCACGGTGCCCACGGCGCGTTCACCGCGCCCCAGCCTTCGACGGCGGACTCGTCGATGATGCGCAGCAGGAGGCGCTGCGTGCTGACGCTGCAGCCGTTCTCGTCGAACGTGTGCGTCGCTTCGTCCAGCAGGATCACAGCGCCCGCTTCCCCCGCGGGAACGGACTCCGCCGCGGCGAGCAGCGCCTTCGGCTCGGACGCGAACGGCGCGGAGTCCCACGGATCGGCGGCGAGAAGCGGAAACGCGAGCGCGGCAAGCAATGCAGCAGCGCTCAGGCGGAAGGTCATGACGGCTCCTGGGAAAGTTATTCGGACGCGGGATGGTAGCACGGGGGGCGGTTGCCCATGCGGTGTAGCGCGGGCATCCTGCCCGCCGTATCGCCGGCTTCCAGCCGGCGAGGGAAACGAGGCGCCGGCAGGATGCCGGCGCTACGGCGGGCTGGAAGCCCGCGCTACAAAAAACGGAACGCCGACTTTCAGTCGGCCGGTCCGCCGATCTCCGATCGGCGTTAAACCCGCCGACTGGAAGTCGGCGTACCGGCCGACAGGATGTCGGCGTTCCAGTTGCCCGGTTTCCCAGTTGCCCAGTTTCCCGGTGTCGTTTCTGCTACCGGGCAACCGGGCAACTGGGCAACCGGGCAACCGTCACCTCGTCAACTTCACCGACGCGAACCCCGTCGCGTGCGACACGTCATCCATCACGCCGACCGAAATCCCGTCCGTCCTCGCGTCGGCGTTCACGTCGAGCTTCACGGTGATCTCCTTGCGGCGCTCGAGTGACGCGGCCGGGAAGCGGAACTGCTGTTCCTCGCGCGCGGTCTTCGACACCGCTCCGTCGTTGCGCATGAAGGCGGCGAAGATCGAGAAGCGGCCGGTGAGATCGCTGCCGTCGGGCAGCAGCGTCAGCGCGTTCGTCGGAATCGTGATCGTGATCGGCACCAGCATCCCGTCGCCGCTCGTACTCGGATCACCCGCGGTGACGCGAATCTTCAGATCGTTGTTCGACGCCTCGCGGAAGAGATTTGCCGCGACGGCATCGCTCATCTCGCTAGCGAGCGTCCGCTCGACGACGGCGCTGCGCGCGCGCACGACGTACTTCCGGTTCTTCGGACGCACTTCGATTTTCTTCAGACGGTCTTCGCGTTCGCCCTCGGAACGATAGCCGAGGGAGTAGTAGGAGGTGAGATCGTTGGCGATGGTGTCGAAGGCGAGCTGCCAGTTCGACGAGCCTGTCAGCGCCTTGCCGCCGGTCGCATCGGCGATGCCGCTCAACAGCGGCCCCATCGTGTTCGCCACCAGCGTCCCGCGCTCGCGGCCGATGCGACGTTCGACCGATGCATCCGGCAGCTCGAGATCGGACAACTTCCCACCCACGTCGATCGGATAGAGCGAGATGCCGCTGCTGTTCGCGATTTCCGCGATCTCGGGGACGACCGACGCGATCTCGAGCTCGCGCATGTCGCCGTAGACGTTCGCGGTCTCGCCGTCGGCGAATCGTTCGCGGACCGAGTCGAGGTGCAGAAACAGCTCCTCGGCCGGATTCGTCGAAAACGCCTGCGTGAGCAGCACGAGCACCTTGCGGCCGTCCGCGCCGCGGAACGCCGCCATGAGGCTCTTCAGCGCCTCCGTCTTCGCGCGCATGTGATGCACGAGCTGCATTCCGTAGTTGCGTGTGATGTTCATGCCGGCGGTGAACGGCGGCTTCTGATCGAGCACCTGGTACGACACGATCAGGTCTTCGAGATCCTGTTCGTATCGCTGCCGCATCGAGAAGCGGTCGGACGTCGACGTCTGCAGCGAAAGGCGCTTCAGCGCATCCTCGAGCGACAACCGGTCGACACGCGCGAGCGTCTCCGCCTTCAGCGATAGCGCCCACGTGGCGATCGTCACGCTGTCGCCGGCGCGCACGTTCTTCTCGATGAACGACTGCAGATGCGGCAGCACCGCATTGCGCGCGAGCGGGTGGAGGCCGGAGTTGTCGATGAACACGAGAATGTGGCGGCGGCGCACGTCCGTCTGTGCCTCCGCGACCGCCGCGGCCTCCGGAATGCTTGCTTCGCCGCGAATCTGCGTGGAAACGTCGCCGCGGATCTCGAGGAAGTTCGAGATCTCCTTGCGCACGCCGTCCTCGTAGATCTCGAAGTCGGCGCGGGTGAGGCCGGGCACCGGCTGGCCGTCCTTCGTTGTGACGATCACGTCAACATTCGTGACTCGGATCTCCAGCGTCTCGCTGAAGAACGTCTGCGGGCGCGCGTCGAGGGCGGCGACCAGAGAGAGAACGAGGATCGCGCGGCGCATAATGGGATGCCTCGATGATAGCGCGGAGCCTGCTGCTGTTGCTGCTCGCGACCGCCGTGCAGGCGCGCGCCGGAGTGGCCTTCGATTTCGCGACGACGCTCTCCGGCAACGAGTACTCCTACTCCGGCCGGATGTTCATCGACAAGGGCAGCTCGCGCACCGACATCACCGCGGGAACGCATCCGCTCTTCAATCCGAACTTCTCCATCATCACACGCAGGAACGGGAAGGAGATCGTGGTCGTCGATCACGCGCGGCGCACGTACTTCCTGCGCCGGACGCAGCACATGGGCGGACATCTCGCCGCCGCCCGCGGGATCGGCAAGACGACGGCGTTCAAACCCGACCTGCGCGTCGAGCGCATCGATCAGGGAGTGCGCATTCACGCGAGCTACCGGCTGATGATGGAGATCGAAGGGGAGAAGGTGCCGGGGACGGTCGCGCTCGAGGTGACCGTCGAGCACGAAGCCGTACCGCAGGAGGCGTTGCCGTGGGGCCTGCAGTTCGCGGCGAAGACGGGCTTCGTGGACATCGACGAGGCGATCGCGCGCCGCCTGCCGCGCCGGCTTCCGCGGCGCCAGATCGTCTCCGCCTCGCGGCGCATCGCCGACGGTCCTCTCGTCACGGAGACGATCACGACGACGATCTCGAACGTGACGCAGAACGAGGCCGACGAGGAGCTCTTTCTCGCGCCGCGCGGCTACCGCTACGAGGAGCCGGTGTTCGATTTCGCGCGCTAGGCGGCACGGCCGGCTTGTGGCGTGGAGGGCGGACGTCTCGTCCGCCTCCCGTCCCCTGGGCGGACGAGACGTCCGCCCTCCACGATCACCATCGCAGCGTCTCGGCTATACTGCCGTCGCATCCAATAACTATCGGAGGAAAGATCCCGCATGCGTAAGTTGACTCTCGTCGCACTCGCTCTGCTCGCCGTCGCCCTTCCCGCCGTCGCGCAGAACCCGCAGAAACCCGGCAATTGGAAGATCACGATGGAGATGGAGATGGAAGGCATGCCGTTCAAGATGCCGCCCTTCACCACGACGGTCTGCCTCACCGAAGAGGACCTGAAGGATCCGAACAAAGCCGTCCCCAACGACCCGAAGAGCAAGTGCACCGTCAGCGACTACAAGATCGACGGCAACACCGTGACCTGGACCGTCGACTGCCCGAAGCAGAAGACGAAGGGCAACGGCGAGATCACGTTCACGGACGAGTCCTACAGTGGTTGGATGAAGATGACGGTCGAAGACAACGTGATGAAGACGAAGTATTCGGGGAAGTGGTTGGGGGAGTGTAGGAAGTAGGGTTGCCCGGTTGCCCGGTTGCCCGGTTGCCCGGTGTGCTCAGGTGGTTCTCACCGGGCAACTGGGCAACCGGGTGACCGGGCAACCCTCCCTCACGGCATCCAGAAATCCCGCGGATACAAACGCACGAGCCGAGTATCCCCACCTTCCGCGCCGCGAACGTACCCCTCCCACGCGTCCAACTGCTTATCCGGCCCGATCGTGAAGTACACCGCGCCCGGCACATCCTTTCCCTTCACGTTGTAGCCCGGCAGCATGCGGCCGTAGACGTTGTCCTTGCGGTCGAAGAGCTTGTTGCCGAGCTCGGGGTCTTTGCGCAGCTCGAGAATCGACTGGCGGAACCTGCGCACCTGGTCGGGCGGCTGGCGGTCGGCGAGATCGGCGGCCATGTTCTCGGCGCGGTTCTCGTACGTCGCCGCGGCGCGGCTTTCGCCGAAGACCTGCGCGATCGCGTAGTCGTAGAGCCGCGGATCGCGCTCCGCGCTCTTCAGCGTATCGACCACGAACTTCACCGTCTGCGGGATCTCCGGCGTGCGCTCCGCGTAGTAGCCCATCCGTCCTGAGGCCACGGTCGCGCGCAGACCGTTGCTGTACGCGAGTCCGTTCGCGAGCGTCTTGAGGAAGATGCCGTGCGCGCCGTAGCCGGAGTGGAGCCGCGAAGCGAGATAGTCGAGCTGCTTCGTGCGGTCCTCGGAGTCCGAGAAATGCACGCCCGGCACGGACGTGATGATCACGCCGCCCTTCATGTTCGGCGCGAGCAGCCCGAGGTACACGGGATTCTTCGCGGATGGATCGCGCTCGACGACGCGGGCATCGATGTGACGCGTGTCCGCGGTCGGCGCGGGGAGAACTTCCTTCGCATCGAGCGACGCCGCGAGCGCATCGACGGACGGCGCGAGCGTCTTCTGCAGCGCGCCCGACGTCACGAGAAACATGCGCGCCTTGCCGCGATGCAGCAGGCGCTTGCGCAGCGAGTCGAGCATCGCCAGCGCATCCGCCGGTGCGACGCGGAGATCCGTGCGCAGCGCATTCACCAGATAGAACCAGTCGGCCGCGAGGCTCGCGTCGGGAATCTCGATCAGCGTCAGATCGAGATCCTTCGCCGCTTCCTTTGCCACTGCCTGCGCGGATTCGGAGAGTCCCGCGAACGTCTCCGGATTCGCGAGCAGCGCCTTCAGCTCCGCGCGCGTTCCCGTGCGTTGCGAGAGGCGGATCAGCCACTGCTCCAGCGCATCCGCGTCCGCCCCCGCGGGCGCGTCTTTCAGCAGCCAGCGCAGGCGAAGCGCGTTGTGCGCGCGAGTGAGGAACGAGTCGGCCGCGAGATACGACGCGTTGGTCTGCACGCGGTACGCGGCCGCGGGATTCTGCACCCACGACTCTTCCGATCCCTGCATCGTGTTGCGCAGCCCGCTCAACGACTGGTCGACCACGTCGCGGATGCGCGCGAGGTTCTCCGGCCGCCAGTCGGGGTGATGCAGCACGAGCGACACCCACTCGATCGCGCGCTTCGACTCCGTCGCGCCGATGCCCGCGCCCCGCACGACGAGCTCCACGCGCTCGGTGCGCGGATTGGTCGAGAAATTCGCGTCGAGCCGCAGGATCTCCTTGCGCAGCCGCTCCGACATCTCGTCGTACGAGACCGGCTTGCCGTTCTCGATCACGCCGGCGCGGGTGAGCAGCACGGGGAGGAGCGAGAGATAGCGCAGCTGTTCCTGCGGCAATCCGTCCGCACGCAAGGCAAGTCCGAGGGTCGCGCTGGACATGTTGTCGAAGGTCGAGGTGACGATCGGCACGCCGGACTCGAGTTTCGTCGCCGCGTACTGCAACTGCTCGTCGAGCGACAGCGGCGGATTCTTCACGAACTCGGGCGGCGTGATCTTCTTCGCTTCGTCCTCGATCCGCGCCGACTCGGCATCCTGTTCCTTCTGATAGCGCTTCAGCGCTTCCTGGATGTCCGCACCCTGCGCGATCCGCTTCGCCTCCGCGTCCGCGCGCTCCGCGCGCTCCGCCTCCTCGCGCTGCAGCAGGGCGGGGCTCGGCCGCGCCGCCGCGGCGTACGGCGTGACGCTCGTGAGGCCCCACTTCGCGAGCTGTTCGCGCCAGATGTTCTTTCCGCTCGTGAGCTGTTTGCGCACGATCGTCATCTGCGGCTTCAGCGTCACCGACTTGCGGAACTCGGACGTGCGCTCGAGCAGGAGCAGCTGGTCCATCCACGCCGAGCCGGTGCCGCGCGCGCCCCACGACGGAGGGGTGTTCACGAAATTCGCGAGCTGGCGCTCGGTCTCGATCACGCGGCTCATCGCGCGCTCGTTGAGCTCCGCGAGCTCTTTCGAGCCGTCGGGGAACGACGCCACGCGCGCGAGCTCGTCCATCACTTTCTTGCGGATCTCGGCGATCTTCTCGTTCGTGAGATTCGCGACCGCGACGTTGTCGAGGATGAATGCGACGGGGTGTCCGTGGTCGCGATCGACGTTGCTGAAGACGGCGGTCGCGCCGGTGTCGATCACCTTCGTCTTGCTGTCGACGAAAAGCTTGTAGAGGTTCGTGGTCGAGTCGCCGGCGAACGTCTCCGCGAAGAGCTCGAGCAGCACGATCTCCTCGGGCGTGAGACTCATGCGCGTCGCCGGCCAGACGAACCCGAGTGGGCTCGGCTGCTGATCGTTGCGATTCGGATACTCCTCGATCGCGATCGTCGCGGCCGGCGCCGCCTTCGGCGGCGGCAGCGGTTTGCTCGTCGTCGACGGACGCGACTTCGGCTCGCTCTCGACCTTCGTCAGGATCTTGTCCGTGCGGTCCAGCACCTCGGTCAGCGCGACGCTCTTCGGGAACGCGACCAGCGTTCCCATGTTTGCGAGGTAGTGCGTCGCCGCGTGGAAGTTGCGGATGTCCTCCGGCTTCATCGTGCGGATGCCCGACGGCTCGCCGCCGGAGTTGTACGCGAGCGGATGCTGCGTGCCGTAGACGAGCCGGCCCAGCTCGCGGAACAGCACGCGATAGCGATTCGCGCTCGAGCTGGTCATCTCGTTGTAGACCGAGCCCCGCTCTTCGAGCCGCAGCGTGCCGTCGGGATTCGTGGTCACGCCGAAGCTGCGCACTTCGCGGCGGATCTCCTCGTCGGTGTAGTTGGGATGAAGCAGCGCGTTGAGCTCGGCCGCGAAGAGATCGAAGAAGACGTCTTTGCCGGCCGAGGTGTTGAAGTGATAGCTCGTGCGCCACTGCTGCGTGAACGCGCTCGAGCCGGAGAGCCACATCGTGTCGAGCCCCGCGAACGCGCGTCCGGTCGTGCCCTTGCCGAGGAGCAGATGCTCCTGCGTGTGCGGCTCGCCCTGATCGCCGACGGGGATGCTGTTCACCCACGTGTAGCCCTGCGGCACGGACTCGATCCGAAGATAGTCGAGCGTGAACCCGCTGCGCCGGTGAACGAAGCGCGCGCCGAGCGGCTTGCCGGCGTCGTTGAGGTAGACCGCCTCGACGCGGAAGTTCTCGACGACGTCGCCTTTTTTGAGTTGATCGAGTTGGACGTCGGCGGCGAGCGCGGTGGATGCGAGGAAAACGGCGAGGAGGAAGCGCATGGGCGCGGATTTTACGTTCAGTGCCGGTTACGAAGGTGTCGCAACCGGCGCCGTTCCATCGCATTCGGCGTCGCAGTCCCTTCTCCCCGCGTGCGGGGAGAAGGTGCCCGAAGGGCGGATGAGGGGTCGTGAAGGTTGCCCGATCATTACCGTGTGGCCCCTCACCCGGCCCTTCGCTTCGCTCAGGTCCACCCTCTCCCCGCAAGCGGGGCGAGGGGCTGTTGGTACGAGCGTCGTTTCGTAGTCGGTCAACTCGCTGGCTCGATGGCTCGCGACGTACGTTCCGCCCACCAGAGCTGCGCAACCATGAGCAGCATCCCCGCGTCGCGCAGCAGCACGAGCCACATGTCCCTGATCTGCTCCTCCGGAGTCTTGCCGGCCGCGGAGGTGTCGAAGCAGCCGCAGTCGATGGCGTTGCCGCGCATGAGGTTGATGCTGATGGCGATCATGAACACGACGAGCATCAGGGCGATGATCCAGCGCGCGCCGCGCGTCCAGACGCCGGCAATCAGCGCGAGTCCGGCGATCAGCTCGACCCACGGCATCACCAGCGCGCTGATGTTGATCAATGCGCCCGGGAGGATGCGGTAGTTGTAGATCATGTGCGCGAACGACGGCGGGTCGGCGATCTTCGGCAGCGCCGCGGCGACGAAGATCGCGCCGAGCGCGATCTGCACGCGGATCGTGAGCCACGGGTGGGTGAGGTAGCGCGTCATGGATTCGGGCCCGTCCTCACCGCGCCGCCGCGCTTCTGCCAGTCGGGAAAGCCGTCCTTGTACACGTACACGTTGTTGAACTGAATCCCCCACAGTTTCTGCGCGAGCATGTGCGAGTCCTCGCACGCGCCGCCGGAGCAGTAGATGACGATGGGCAGGTTCTGCTCGCGCGGATCGCTGCGTTCGTTGTACAGCGCGTTCACCTTGTCGTCGACGTCCGCTTCCCACACCGAGAACGAGCGCGAGCCGGCGATGTGGCCCTCCTCGAACACCGACGTGCGCCGCGCGTCGAGGAAAAGCGCGCCGTGCTTGTGCAACAGCGCGACGTCGTCGCCGTTGATCTCGACGTAGGCCTTGTCGGGATGGGGCGTGAACTGCGCGAAGGGATCTGACGTAGCGGCGGGCTTCAGCCCGCCGGCCGGTTTCAGCCCGCCGTCGGCGGGGTCGACCGGCTGAAGCCGGTCGCTACGTTTTTCCTCGACCGGCGGCGGCACGACCGGAGTCGCGGTTGTCGTCGCCGGCTCGATCGTCGTCGTTACCGGCTCTTCGATCGGCGCGGGCGCCGGCGCGGTGGTGGTCGTCGCCGCGATCGGTGCCGGCGGCGCGGCCGATCGCTGCGGAACCTTCAACGCGTTCGGGTAATACCCGGGAAGCATCAGCCGCCGCTGCCGCGACGCGAATCCGTTCGCGATGACCGCGATCACGGAGGCGGCCACGACGAGAACGACGATCTGGGCGACGGGGTGTTTGATGCGCATGTCGTGAGTATGACGTACGAGAGGTTGCCCGGTTACCCGGTTACCCGGTTGCCCGGCCCCGCGTCACACCGGTGACGTACGAGAGGTTGCCCGGTTACCCGGTTACCCGGTTGCCCGGCCCCCGCGTCACACCGGGTAACCGGGCAACTGGGTAACCGGGCAACCTCACTCCATCCTCCTCAACACCACCACCGAAAACCCCTGCACCGAGACCTCCTCCCCGGCGTGCCACTCGCGATGCACGCGCAGATCGGGCACCGTCTCGTTCGTATCGATCACCTTTTCCCAGCGATCACCCCACGTGGACGTCGGAAGCCGGAACGCGATCGCCTCCGAGTGCGCGTTGAAGAGGAGAGAGAAACTGTCGTCGACGATCGGCTCGCCGCGATGATCGGGCGTCGGGATCGCGCGGCCGTTGAGAAAGATGCCGATGGTGCGCGCGAAGCCGCTGTTCCAGTCGTCGTCGGTCATCTCGCCGCCGTCGGGCTTGAACCAGCCGATGTCGGTCACGCCCGTGCCGCGCACGGGACGGCCGAGAAACCAGCGCCGGCGCTGGAAGACGGGATGCTCACGCCGGAATCGAATCAACCGCACGACGAACGCCATCAGCTCGCCGTCGATGTGCTCCCAGTCGAACCACGAGAGCTCGTTGTCCTGGCAGTACGCGTTGTTGTTGCCGTGCTGCGTGCGCCCGATCTCGTCGCCGCCGAGGAGCATGGGTACGCCCTGCGAGAGAAAGAGCGTCGTCAGAAAATTGCGCTGCTGCCGCGCGCGCAGCAACTGCACCTGGCGATCGTCGGTCGGACCCTCCGCGCCGCAGTTCCACGAGCGATTGTCGTCCGCTCCGTCGCGATTCTGCTCGCCGTTCGCCTCGTTGTGCTTCCGGTTGTACGAGACGAGATCGTGCAGCGTGAAGCCGTCGTGCGCGGTGATGAAGTTGATGCTCGCGTACGGACGCCGTCCGGTGACCGCGTACAGGTCCGAGCTTCCCGTCAGCCGCGTCGCGAAATCGTCGAGGGTCTGATCCGTGCCGCGCCAGTAGTCGCGCACCGCATCGCGATACTTGCCGTTCCACTCCGACCACAGCGACGGAAAGTTGCCGACCTGATAGCCGCCCTCGCCGACGTCCCATGGCTCGGCGATCAGCTTCACCTGCGAGATGACGGGATCCTGCTGGATGATGTCGAAGAAGGCGGAGAGCCGGTCGACGTCGTGCAGCTCGCGCGCGAGCGTCGCGGCGAGATCGAAGCGGAATCCGTCGACGTGCATTTCCAGCAGCCAGTAGCGCAGCGAGTCCATGATCAGCTGCAGCACGTGCGGGTGCCGCATGTTCAGACTGTTTCCCGTGCCGGTGTAGTCGAAGTAGTAGCGTTCCTTCCCCGGCACGGTGCGGTAGTACGCGCTGTTGTCGATGCCTTTCATCGAGAGCATCGGCCCCAGATGATTCCCCTCGGCCGTGTGGTTGTACACGACGTCGAGGATCACTTCGATGCCCTGCTCGTGCAGCGCTTTCACCATCTGCTTGAACTCGGTGACCTGCTGGCCGAGCTGTCCGCTCGCCGCGTATTCATTGTGCGGCGCGAGAAACGAGATCGAGTCGTAGCCCCAGTAGTTGCGCAGTCCGCGATCGAGCAGATGATCGGCATGGACGAACTGATGCACGGGCAGCAGCTCGACCGCGGTGACGCCGAGTTGCCGGAGGTAGCGGATGGCGGCGGGATGCGCGAGTCCCGCGTACGTGCCGCGAAGGTTCTCGGGGATTCCGGGATGACGCATCGTGAATCCCTTCACGTGCATCTCGTAGATGATCGTGCGATGCCACGGCGTGTTCGGACGCCGGTCGCTCTGCCAGTCGAAGAACGGCTGGTGCACGATCGACTTCGGCATGAACGGCGCGCTGTCCCTGTCGTTGCGGGATCCCTCGGGGTTGTCGAAGTGATACGGAAACACCGCCTCGTCCCACTTCACATGGCCATCGACCGCCTTGCCGTACGGATCGAGCAGCAGCTTCGCCGGATTGCAGCGATGTCCGTTGTCGGGCTCCCACGGCCCATGCACGCGAAATCCATAGCGCTGCCCGGGCCCCACGTTCGGCAGATAGCCATGCCAGATGAACGCCGTGACCTCGGGTAAGTCGACGTGGGTTTCGTTCCCGTGCGCGTCGAACAGACAAAGCTCCACGCGTGACGCGACTTCGGAGAAGACGGAAAAGTTGGTCCCCACGCCATCCCACGTCGCGCCGAGGGGGTAGGGCTTCCCGGGCCAGATGCGCATTCAACCGGACTGTACGGCTCGCTTTGCTCGCAGGTCAAAGGAAAAAGGTAAAAGGTAAAAGTAGCTTCGCTTCAGCCGAAAGCGCTCAGGTCTGCGAAGCCACGGGGAAGGTAAAAGGAAAAAGGTAAAAGGTAAAGTAGCTTCGCTTTCAGCCGAAAGCGCTCAGGTCTGCGAAGCCACTTTTACCTTTTACCCTTTACCTCTCCCCGGACGAAGCGATGGCACGCGTATCGCTCTTCCGGGAAGTCGATGAAGCGTTGCAGCTACGTCGTGCTGATCGAGAGCGGCAACGCGCTCCGTGAGCTCGCGCGCTATCTCTCGGACCTCGGCGTGACCGGCTGCGAGGTCGTGATCCTCGATCCTTCGCCGCGCGTGCAGTTCGAGCTTCACGCGCGGACGCTGCGATGGGTCGGCAGGCATGTGCGCGTGCGTCCCGATCATCGCGCCGCGGGCGGCGCGGTCGACATCGTGCGCGCGGCGGCGGCCGTGGCGTCGTGCGAGAAGATCGTCGTCGCGACGGATGACGTGCGGTACGCACCTGAGGCGATTTTCAGAATCTGCAGCCTGCTCGACATTCATGAAATCGTCGAGCCGCAGGACTACCTCGATCCACTTCCGTGGTGGGGCGGCATCGACGCGGGACGCATCCTCGTGCATCGCGGCATCGAGCCGCGGCCCGACCATGGCGCGACGTTCGGCTTCCGCCGCGGCGTCGTCCGCGCGCTGCGCACGCTCACGACGTCCGAAGCGGCGTCCGATCAGGTGCGCCGCCTCGCCTCGCACGGCGCGGCAGTGCATCCGGCGCATGACGTCTTCGTCCGCCGCCAGCCGCGCCTGTTCGCGGACTGGCTCGCGCATCGACCGCGCCTCGCCGCGGAGGAGTTCGAGCTGCCGTTCCGGACCGCATTCTTCCTCGCGCTGCTTCCACTCCTCGCGCTCCTCGCGACCCTCGGCGGCGCAACGCTCGCGAGCAGCTGTGCGGGCGTGATCGCGTTTGCATCCGTTGCCCTCGCGCTTCGCGGCCGCATCGGCGCCGCGTCGTTTTTCCCTCTGCGAGCCTGCCTCTTCGCCCCGCTCTGGCTCCTCGAACGGTCGGTTGCCGTCTACTGGGCGCTCCTGCGCAAAGTGCGCGGGGTCGGCGCCGAGACCGAGCGCGTGGCCGCGCCGGAACGGGCGGACGATCAGGTCGCGAGCGGGCGGCGATAGCCCGCGCAATTCAGCTCGCGGCCAACACCGCGATTGCCAGAACGAAATGTCATGACTCACGACTCCGGTTCAAACGGCTTCGTCTGCCGAGATGCCGTACAGCTTCATCTTGTCGCGGAAGTTTCCGCGGTCCATCCCTGCATTCCGCGCGGCCTGGGAGACGTTGCCTCCGGCCTTTGCGATCGCTTTCCGGATGTAGGCTCTCACGAACCGCCGTTTCGCCTCCTGCCAGTCGCATTCGAAAAACTGCCCATCGGACGCACCGTCGTGCCGCTCCGGGCTGACCCGCAGATCGTGCGCTTCAATATGATCGCCGTCCTGAAGGATCACCGCGCGCTCGATGACGTTTTGGAGCTCACGAACATTGCCGGGCCAGGCGTAACTGACCAGAAGACGCATTGCTTCTTCCGAAAACGCGATCACATTCTTATTGAGGTCACGGTTGTAACGCCGCAGAAATGCGTTGGCGAGTACGGGGATGTCCGCGCGGCGTTCCCGCAATGCGGGCACCCGGATCGGGACCTTCCATAGACGGTAAAAGAGGTCCCGGCGGAACGTCCCACGCTCGACTTCATGCTCGAGATTGCGGTTTGTCGCCGCCACCAGGCGAACGTCTACCACGCGCAGAGTGGTCGACCCGAGCGGAAGGACTTCGCCGGTCTCGATCACGCGAAGCAGTTGTGCCTGGAAATTCATGCTGGTTTCGCCGATCTCATCCATGAACAACGTACCGCCGTCCGCGGCAACGAACAGACCCTTCTTGGCGTAGTGCGCGTTTGTAAACGCTCCCCGAACGTGGCCGAACAACTCACTGACGAGAAGGGTGTCGGGAAATGTGGGACAGTTGATCCCGAGAAATGCACGATCGTGCCGTCGGCTGTTCTTGTGGATTGCCCGAGCCACCAGTTCCTTCCCGGTCCCGCTTTCGCCATGGATGAGCACTGGGATGTTCAACGCGCTCACACGCTCGACCATCGCCAGCATCTCCAGGAATGCCGGACTCTCGCCGAGCAGCTCGTCGAAGCGATGACGCTGATCGAGCTGGGCTCGAAGCTGATGATTCTCGGAAGCCAGATCGCGCTGTTTGCTCAAGGTGAGGATCTTCTGTTTGACCGCATCGATGACGATCGGTTTGACGATGTAGTCTTCCGCGCCGGCCCTGATGCATTCGATTACCAGCGAGAGGTCGTTGAACGCCGTGACCATGAGGACGTACGTCTCTGGATGAGAGGATTTGATCAAGCGCAGCACGTCCAGCCCGCTGAGACCCTTCAGTCCGTGATCGAGGAGCACGAGATCGTACGGCCGCCGCTCCATGGCCTGCAGTGCCTCCTGACCATCGGACGCGGATCCGGTCTCGAACTCCCGGGAGAGCGCCTGGGTCAGGAGACTACGGAACTCAGCTTCGTCGTCGACGATGAGCACGCGGAAGTCTTGCATGTCTCCCTATTCTATCGTCGCCAGAAGCGCGGGGCATGAGGTCACAACGAGGTCCGCAAGTTCCTCGCGATCGAGGAAGAAGATTCTTCGGTGGGCGTGGCTGCTTTTGAGAAAGTCCTTGAGCTTGTCCCGTGCAAGCTCGTTGATTCTGCCTGATACAATAACGATGAATTTGTCGAGATAGTGTTCGCCGTCCGGGAATGCGACCCGGCTGTTGAATGCCTCGAGAGATTGGCGCCAAAGATCGGTGAGGCTCCGCCTGCCGCCTGACGCATGAACGTCACCGCGCTTGATCTGCACCCCTACGTACTCATTGCGGCTCATCTTGTTGACCTCGTAACAGACGATGTCTTTTCCTTTCTCGAACGGGCCGTGAGTCCGCCGCACCCCGGAGTACTTCAGCTCGTGGAAGATCTCTTCCACAAATAACTGAAATTTGTCTTCACGGGCGAAAAGGTCGATGAACGCGCGTACTTTGGTCTTGCTGGTGCTTTGGTATTGGCGGTATCGCTCAACCTGCGACAGCCCGTCGGCGATTGCATCGCAGAGATCTTTCTGTCCCGGTTCGAGCATGATGAATCCCCCTCCTCCTTCGCGGATGAATGTGTTACGATCCGATGCGTCGTAAGCTAGGCACACCACCGCCGGGCGCAGGAAGCCGTTCGCAGCGTTGACCTCGCGCAAGACCTCCGAGGCGGAGTACGGCGACATTCGCTGCTGCGCAATCACCAGGTCGAACCAGTTACGCGAAAGCGCGTTTCGCACTGCTTGGCGCGCCGTGTCCGTGCCTGCCTTCACCAGCTCGCAGAGATAGCCCTGCTCTTTCAGAAATTCGACCGTCTGCGTCCCGAGATATGCTTCTTTGGTCACGACCAGCGCACGATGTTCCAACGCGATCACCGGTTCACCTTCCTTCAGCCGAATGCTCGGCGGGCATGCCCACAGGAAAACTGAGCTTGAACGTTGTGCCCTCTCCTTCCGTACTGCTCACGGCGATGTAGCCGCCGCAGAGGCTGACGACGTCTTTGGCGAACGCCAAGCCATATCCGGTGTTGCCTCTTTCCAGCTGGGAGGTCACGCCGTAGTCGAACACGCGATCGACGAGGTGCGCCGGAATCCCGGAGCCATTGTCGTTCACAACCACTTCGACCTGATCGCGGACCGGCACATAGTCGGCTGTCACACGGACCTCCGGAGACCGGCCGGAGGATTTGGTCGCCGTCGCGGCGTTCTCCAGCAAATTCACGATCGCGGAGACCAGCATCGCACGGTATCCGATGATCGTCGGCAAGGCGGGAGAGACGGTTACCGTCAGTCGCGTGACACCGTCAGGGTGATAGAGCCGGAATCGCGACACCGCCTCCTGAATGACTGGATCGAGGTCAATGGTCTCCCGCGGCGAATCCTCGCCGCGGATCAGCGGCCGAAGGATCTTGTTCAATGCGTTGTTGATGCGAGAAATGTTCTCAAGGAGCGTCTTCTGGGTTTCAGGCAGCAATTCCGCGGATGCGACCTGCACGGCGGTGGCGAGATTGTTCAGCGGATTCTTGATCTCGTGAAGTGCCGCACGTGCGAGGAGATCCCGCCGCTCTCTGGCTCGTTCCTCCTCCATTTGCACGCGTTCATCCTGCTGGGTGATCTTTCCCATCGCCAGACTGACCCAATACGCAATCTGATTGAGGAACCGGAGATCCTCGATCCCTAAACGGTTTCCTTCCCGGTGCTCGATGCCGAGAGCCCCTCTTATTCCCCCTCTTAAAACGAGTGGAACGACGGCGATCGATTTCGACTCAGGAACGAACGGATGGAGGATCCGCCCTTCGGGCCCAAAGAAAGCGGGGAGATACGCACGTTGTTCTTCAATGACGTACCGGTACGCGCTGTCTGGATCGTCGATCTGCTGACGGCCAATCTCCTGACCCGTCCTGAAGTCGACGGCGCGTTCGACGCGGTACAAGTTCTGCCCAACGCGGTCCGCAAGACAGCAGCTATCGAATTCCTTCAGACGCCCCAGCGACTCAATGATCAGATCAAGCACTTCCTCTTCACGCTGGAGATCGAGAAGTCTCCGGCCGATCCTGGTGAGCGTAATGGTCTGAATGCCGCGACGAATGGCCGCCGTGAGATCACCGTCGATGCGCGGAGATTTTTCGAGAAAGGCGGCTACGCCGGCCTCCAGCGACTGAAGCACGTAGTCCCGCTCGTGCCATGCGGTAAGAATGATCGAGTACAGATCGGGTTTGAAGGCGAGGGCTTGATTGACAAGCTCCGCGCCGTTCATTCCCCTGAGCATGCGAAAATCGGACGCAAGAATGTCGACCGCTTGCTCCTGAAGAATCTTCAGTGCTTCATTGCCGGAGCCGGCTGTACGAATCGTCCACCCTTCGTTGCTCAGACGTGACGCGAGAAGCTCTGCAAACTTGATTTCATCGTCAACTATCAAGACGGATATCGCGCCCACGATTCACCTCATTACATCGGAAGATCGATGTTGAAAGTCGCACCCGCGCACACGTCGGGGTCGAGCTCAAGCTTGCCGCCCGCGTGCCGAATCACCTCGAGACAATAAGGAAGCCCCGCGCCCGTACCCTCGGCCTTGGTCGTGACGTTGGAAAGGAAGATACGGTTCCGCAGTTCGGGCGGGACACCGGGCCCATTATCGGAGATGCGAATCCGTACTCCATGCGAATGGGTCGACCGTGTAACGGATATCGACACGTGGCACGCCGGCCCCTGCAATTGGGCGTCGCGAAATGCTTCGTAGGAATTGATAAACAGATTCGAGACGACCTGCACGAGATCCAGCTCGTCGATATCCACTCTTGGCCGAAAGTTCTCTTCGAAGTGACTATCGAGTCGGATCTCACGAATTTCGAAATATGCCTCGAAGAAGTCGCAAGTTTTCGCTATAACATCGCAAAGATCGACGGGAAGACTATTCTCGTTCGGTTCGGTGTGCACGCCGATCATGCGATACGCGAGGAGCCTTTCGATCAGGGCGTAGCACTGGTTCATCTGTTCCTCGACCTGTTTGAGCTGCTTCTCGATGGCCTCGCGGTCGAGGTTCATCCACTTCTCTGCCAGATCCTTTGCATACATCGCCACCATCGAAATGGGATGTCGGAGATTGTGAGCGATGACGGGTACCACAGTACCCAACGCCACCTGGCGCGTTTGGCGAATTGTCCGGCTATATGTCTCTTTGAGGCGAAGTGTGGCCCGGGCCTGGTCGAAAAGAACCATCACCAGACGTACGAGAGTCTGCAGCTCCGTCGAATTGCTGGCCTCAAAGCCGTGCGCTTTCTCGGCCGCCACCACGCCGATGACTTCATCGTCCTGTGGATCGACAATGGGGACGGCCACATAAGAAACGCTCGCTGACGACGCGCTGGACGTCATCGTTGTCGTTGTCTCAGCGCTCGGGATTCCTTTAGGGTGATTCGAGACCGACATAAGATTCCGCCGAAAGGTCCTGGCTTCGACGGAGTGGCTCCCGCAGGGAATGGTCGATTGATCGGCCCTAAGATTCATTCCGGAAGACGCCTCTAATACGAGCGCGTCGTCCTTCGCCAGATAGACCGCGCAGGAGTCGAAGTGCAGCGCGGTTCTCACCAGTTGTGGAAGAAGAATCATGAATTCCTCGAGCGTCCTGCGCTCGAGAGGAATATCGAGCAGTGTGTCGATGACAGTTTCGAAATGCCGGAACGTGAGGACCGTCCGATAGTAGGTGGGAAAGAAGAAGAGCGCCAAGATCCCAAGCGAGAGTGGAAGAGTTGTGAGTGCAAAGTGCTTTCCCTGCTCGCGCAGGTAGTTCCCTCCGGTGATGACCGTGCGCAGAGTCCACTTATCGGCGACGTTTTGGGACGCGGTATAGAGAGGCTCTTTCATGAAGTGCGGGGTGATCCGCCGCCAGATTCGCGATGGGCGAGGTATCACTGATGTGGTGCCATAGGAGCGGATGGTGTTGTCTTCCGAGTCGTACAGTAGAGCGCTCGTGACGCCTAGGCCCTGAAGCGATAGGCGGGAAGAGACGGACGTCCACGAGCTTGCCACCGTCTCCATCTCGTAAGTACAGAGCTGCAGTACCTCACGGTCGCTGAAGTGCTCCGTCGCCTCGTACGCGCGAAAGAGATGGCCGATGTCGTTTGAAGCCTGTAGAACCGTGAGGCGCAGCTCGCCTCGGATGTTCTTGTCGGCCTGATGAATCCCGTAGCAGATCACGATCGCCACCAAGCTCGTGGCGAAGGGAATCGCGTGATCCCATACCCACAGGTAGGGGAAGCGGAGAAGTTGTCGAAACTTCTGTATCAAGAGCGCTTCCTGATGTCTTTCAACATGGTGGTATAGAACACAAGTGTGGAAGTCGAATTTGCCGATGGCGCGGCGTATGTCGCTCGATATCCCTTGTCGAGGAACAGTGTCATCTCCCGGACGATTGGAAGCCAGATGAGAGGAGCTCCTTGTTGGAGTCGCTTCTGGATGTCCTTGTACACTTTCTCGGTTATGCCGGGATCGGTGATGCTTTTCAGGAGGTCGAGAGAATCGTCTAGCGACTTGTCCCGATATCCGCCGAAATTGTTCCGGCTTCCGGATGCGAAAAGCGGCTCCAGGATGGAGAGATCCGCGTTCTCCCACGGGATGTCCGGCGTCCATTCACGGTAAATGAGATCGGGCTGTTCGGCAGCGATGGTCTCGGGCGATACCGCCTGCTCCTTACGAATGATCACATCAATGCCGAGATTGCGTTTAAAGTCGATGCCGATGCGCTCGAGTATCTTGTCCATCGTATGGTCCGGACGGGCCGGTGCCAGGATCACGAGAGGACCGGCTCTCCGGAGCGCCTCCAGCCGAAGTCTTGTCGTGCGATCCGACAGCATCGGCTTTAGGCTCGGCGTGCCCGACTGCAGATATTCCAGTGGGATCGGCATGTACTTTCGGTAGCCGGGCGGCAGATCGGTGAGATCCGTCTGGCAGATTCGGACGACTTCCGAGACGTCGACGGCTGCATTGAGGAGTTGCCGCGTTCGCTCGTCGCCAAGCGGCGCCTTTCTTGTGTTGATTGTCAGTAGAGCCAGAAACGGAGGCGTCAATCGCACGAACGAGCCTTTGCCGCGAACGTCGACGCCGACGCCGAACTCCGTGGCCGGGAGGCTCGTGAGCGTCACCTTCCCGGCAGCGATGTCTTGGAGAATCGCTTGCGGATCGTCATAGAACCGGAACGTGACGGTTGAGAGGGAAAGACGCGAGCTGGCCCACGTACGGTCGCGGTATCCGCTGAAGCGCTCCACCGTGATCGTCGATGAGGTCACGCGCAGGGGCGCGCGAAGTAGGTACGGTCCCGTTCCGATCGGTGCCCGGCGAAAACGTTCGTAGCGCTCTTGTTCGTTTCGGCCGAGACTGTCGAAGTAGCGCTTCGAAGTGACATAGCCGGCGGATGTGGCTAGGACGGCCATGAAGTCTTTCATCGGCCGTTTCAACTTGATCTTCAAGTGTTTGCCGTAGAACTCGATTCTTTCGATGTTGTCTAGGCGGTCCCTGAACCGGTTCATCGAATACTCGATGCTGAAGGCCACATCCTCTGCGGTCAGCGCATCATGCGGATGTCCGGGGAACGGATGGAAGACGACATCGCCCCGGATTTCAAAGATGTAGGTGAGGGGGTCGATTTCGAACCGCGCTGAGGCAAGGTTCAATTCAGGAGGAGCGGTCGGATTCCGAGGGTTGAACTTCACTAGCCCCTCCATGATCTGTCCGATGACCGCAAGATCGTTGACGGTGTACGCGTCGGCAGGACTGAGGGACTGCGGTGGCTTGCCTCGGAGGGCAATGACGAACGGGGAGTCTGCTGCATCCGCCGCCATGGCCATCGCAACGGAGACGCCCATCAGAAAGCAAAGCTGGAGGCTTCGTATTACTTTGGTGTTCATCATGTTGATGGTGATGTTGATTGTCATGCTCCCATCGACTCTACTCATCGTGTTCCGTTGGTTGGCAAGGACTGCCCAAGGCCCCCTTATTCGCAGGGCGCGAGCCAATTCCCACTAGCTGTGTCGCGGCATAAGCCATTGATTCTTATGGACTGCTTGCAGAGGTGGTGCGTGTGATCGAGGTGTTTCCGCCTCACAGGGTGGGGTAATCCGACTCCAGGTGTCGGCCATTACAGTAGCCCGCCATTAGCCCTCGAAAGGCACTACTCGACGTCCACTTCCATCCGCGCCGGCACCGACCCCACCTGTGCGAACCACGTGACCTTGTTCGCGACGCAGTCGAGCTCGAGGACGTAGCGGCCGTGTTCGACCGGGGGGAGATCGAACGTGAACGTCACCTCTTCCTGCGGCGCGAGCGCGCGAGGAATCGGGATCCACGCGTAGTCGAACTTCGCGAGGCGGCCTTCGGGGGTGTAGAGGTGGCCGCCGAGGACGACGCCGCCGTAGAGCTCATCGGACGGGAGCCAGCGCGCGCGTCCGGTGTTGTGGATCGTTGCGGTGACGCGATTGCCGGCGAGCGATGCCTCGATCGTCGCGCGGAGACCGGCCGCGTGGCGGCTGTCGATCTCCGCGACGCCGGCTTTCGTGAGGAAGAAGTCGCGCACGTTGTGGAGGAACGCGCGCGTCGACTCGGCCCAGCGCGCGTACGCGTCGCCGGCGGCGAGCAGGTCGTCGTATTCGGCGAGCGAGAGGTGAAACGGCGGGACGTTGTATGCGGCGAGCTTCAGATCGGCGAAGCCGGCGCGCTGCGCGGCCTCCCAGATCGCGTGGATGTCGATATCGTTCTCGACCACGCCGTACGTGCGCATCTCGTACTGCGACTGCGCGGTCTTCGAGTGCTCCGGCCCCGGCTCCGCGAACGCGGCGATGCCCGCCGGCTTGAGCACGCGGCCGAACTCGCGCAGCACGTCTTCCGGATTCGGCGCGTGATGAAAGGCGTCGAACGCGACGATGCGATCGACGCTCGCGTCGGGAAGATCGATGCGCCGTCCGTCGAAGACGAGGAACCGCGGCGCGGGACGATCGCCGATCGGCGGCTGCTTTTCGTACAGCGTCCTCGCAATCTGCAGCGCGGTTGGCGAGACGTCCATGAGGATCGCGCGGCAGCCGAGCTGCGTGAGGAATCGCGAGAGCCATCCCGTGCCCGCTCCGAACTCGAGCACGGTCATCCCCGGCGTGAGCGAGAGTCCCTGCAGGGTGACGCCGAGGTTGATGAGCAGCTGCGGCGCGTCGTCGGCGCGGCTGAAGGGTTTCGCGAGATGGTCCTCCCAGTCCGTGAGCGACGAAAAGTACGCCTCGGCCGTGCGATTCAGCTCTTCGATCGGGGTGCCGGCGATGAGCTTCTTCACGTCGATGTGGAGGGCGGACGTCTCGTCCGCCCGCGCTGGGGGGGCGGACGAGACGTCCGCCCTCCGATCCAGCTGCGCGCGGCGCAGTGCGTACACGATCACGCTGTCGAGATCGCCGTGACGCGTGAAGATCACATGCGGCGACGCAAAGCCCGCATCCTGCAGGACGGCGATGACTTCGTCGATGTCGTACGTGTTGCTCTCGATGAACGGAGTCGATGCGGGCTTGCGGCGCGCGAGATTCGCGAGGGCGTTCAATCCCGGCACGCGGGCACGCGCCTGTCTCGCGAGGGCGATCGCCGGCGACGTGTGAGCGCGATACGGGAAATGAAACACGCCGGCGCCGCCCTCGCGCACGCGGAGGACGAGTCGTTTCAACAGCTCGATCCCCTCGCGGCGCCGCATCCGCTGCAGCACTAAAAAGCAGTTGACGAGATCGAACGTGCGCGGGTCGTTCTCGAACGCGCGTGCCTCGATCAGCTCGGCGTTCGGCACGTGCTTCCGCGCGGTCTCGAGCATCGCCGGCGAGATGTCGACTCCGGTGACCGTCGTCGCGCGCCGCGCAAACGGCTCGAGCAAGCGTCCGGCGCCACATCCGTACTCCAGCACCGACACCGGCGCGAAATGCGGCGCAACGCGCGCCCGTACGATGCCGTACAGCTCCGACACGTACGCTTCGCCGCTCTCGAAGAACTCCGCCTCCGCGGCCGCGTTCCAGTTTGCTCGGAGGTAGCGATCGTGGGTCAGAACCGCGAAGTAGGGCTCACGTGCGGCGAACCGATCCCACGAGTTAGGCAAACGCCTTCAGCGCCTCGTCCTCGCTCTCGTACACCGCGAACATGGGGAGGAGATTCGTCAGGCGGAGCGTTTTGGTCACGCGGTCCTGCGGCTTGAGCAGGCGCAGCGATGCGCCCTTGCGCTGCGACTCTTTGTAGGCCTGCACCAGCTCGCCGAGGCCGTTGCTGTCGATGTACTCCATGTCGGAGAGGTTGAGGAGGATCTTCTTGCCGCCGTTGTCGAGGATCTCGCCGATCACCTGAGGCAGCACCGTGTCGCCGACGCCGACGGCAAGGCGGCCTTTGAAGTCGACGATCGTCACATCCTGCACTTTGCGCACCGCGATATCCATGGCGGCGGATGATATCTCGGTTGCCCGGTTTCCCGGTTTCCCGGCGGCGCCGTGCGGGTGCCGGCGCCAATCATCCGCGGCTCGGACCCCCGAGCCGCGCCGGGAAACCGGGAAACCGGGCAGCCCCTTCATGACATCTTCACAACTCCCGCTACCATCCAACCCGTGCGCCGCCGCATCCTCCTCGTCGAGGACGATCCGAAAACGCGCGCGATGGTGACGCTGTACCTCGAGCGCGAGGGGTACGACGTCTCGTCCGCGGAAGACGGCGTGCGCGCGCTGGAGCTCGCGCGGACGTGGCAGCCGCATCTGGTCGTGCTCGACCTGATGCTGCCGCGCCTCGACGGGCTCGCGGTTTGCCGCGCGCTGCGCGCGAGCAGCTCGACGGCGATCGTGATGGTCACGGCGCGCTCGACCGAGGAGGACAAGCTCGAAGGGCTCGACCTCGGCGCGGACGACTACGTGACCAAGCCCTTCAGCCCGCGCGAGCTCATGGCCCGCGTGCGCGCGGTGCTGCGCCGCGCCGCGGACGAGGATGTGATCGAGATGGGCGGCATCACGATCGACCGCGGGCAGCGCGAGGTGCGTGTCGATGGCGGCGCGGTGAGCCTCACCGCGACCGAGTACCGCCTGCTCGAATGTCTGGCGCGTGCCGGCGGACGCACCTTCACGCGCCAGGAGCTCGTCGAGCGCGCCCTCGGCGAGGACTACGACGGCCTCGATCGCACGATCGACGTCCACGTGATGAATCTGCGCAGGAAGCTCGGCGAGGCGGGGAAGGCGATTGCCACGGTGTTCGGCGTCGGCTACAGGCTCGCGAAATGATTCTGCGCTCGCTCCGCTGGCGGCTCGCGATCGCGACCGCGTTGATGATCGCGGCGGTCGTCGCGGCGTCGGGCGTGTTCTCGAGCCTCACCGTGAAGCGCGAGTTGAATCGCCGCCTCGTCACGCAACGCCACGACGAAGCGAAGGCGGCTGCGGCGATGGTGCGCGATGCGGACGCGGCAGGACTGCGCGACGCGCTCGCGCGCGTGCATGCGCGTTTCGGCACGCGCGCGGTGGTGATGAACGAGCGCGGCGAGGTCGTGATGCGCGTCCCGGAACAGCTTGCCGAGTACAGGATCGACCGCAGGCCTGATGGCACGTTGCACCTGACGCGGCGCGATGGCGGGAAGTTCGAGTCATTGATCGTGCGCGGCGTCGCGATTCCCGTTCGCGGAGCGGGGACCGTGTACTTCCTTCCGAGCGCAACGGCGCGCGAGGACCGCGAGTTCATGCTCGCCATCGACCGGCGGCTGGTGTGGGGACTCGCGGCGGCGGCGCTGCTCGCCGTGCTCGTGATGGTCACGATCTTCCGCCGCGTCTTCGCGCCGGTGGACGCGCTGACCGCGGGCGCGCGTGCGCTCGCGAGCGGCAAGCTCGACGCGCGGGTCGACGTACGCGGACGCGACGAGATCGCGGAGCTTGCGAATGCGTTCAATGCGATGGCCGAGGGGCTGGAGAGGAACGAGCGCGCGCGGCGGAACATGGTGAGCGACGTCGCGCACGAGCTGCGCACGCCGCTGACGAACATCCGCGCGCAGATCGAGGCGGCGCAGGACGGGGTCGTCGTCGCCGACGCGAGATTTTTGTCATCGATTGAAGAGGACACGGCACTGCTCGCGCGGCTCGTCGACGATCTGCAGCAGCTCTCGCTCGCCGAGGCGGGGCAACTGCGGCTCGAGCTCGCGGAGATCGAGGTGGGCGAGGTGATCGAGCGCGCGATGAGCGGACTCGACGTGCGCGGGCTCGCGGTGACACGCGACGTCGCACCGGGACTCGTCGTGCGCGCGGATGTGCGGCGGCTGGTGCAGGTGCTGCGGAATTTGATCGTGAATGCCGTGGCACACGCGGAGACGTCGATCAGGATCGAAGGACGCCCCTCACCCTGGCCCTCTCCCCGCGAGCGGGGAGAGGGGACTGTGGAAATCAGAGTCATCGACGACGGCCCCGGCGTCCCTCCCGAACACGTGCCCCGCATCTTCGACCGCTTCTACCGCGCCGATGCCTCGCGCTCGCGCACGACCGGCGGCGCGGGACTCGGGCTCGCGATCGCGAAGGAGCTCGTCGAGCTGCACGGCGGCACGATCCGCTACCAGAAGCCCGCGTTCATCGTTTCGTTGCCGAACGGATAGGAGGGCGGACGTCCCGTCCGCCCCGGGGCGGACGGGACGTCCGCCCTCCTTCATCGAATCTTCATCGGCGCTTCGTACCTTCGGACTCGGAGGACACGACATGAAACGACTCATCATCATTTTCCTCATCGCGGTCTCGGCGCTCGCGCAGCAGCCGAGGCGGCAGCGCGTACTCATCGGCGGCGGCCCCGGGGAAGACCGCACGAAAGACTGGCCGCGCGCGGACGCGGGCCTCGCGGGATTCGAGAAGTTTTTCGACGCGATGGTCGCGCGCGATCTCTTCTCGGGCACGCTGCTCATCACGAAAGGCGACGAGATCGTGCTGCAGAAATCCGCGGGCTTCGCGGACAAGGAGAAGCGCGTTCCGAACACGCCGGAGACGAAGTTCAACATCGGCTCGATCAACAAGATCTTCACGAAGGTCTCGCTGCTGCAACTGCGGCGCGAGGGGAAGATCGACTTCTCGAAGACGCTTCGCACGTATCTGCCGGACTACCCGTCGAAGATCGCCGACGAGGTGACGATTGCGCAGCTCCTCGATCACAGCTCCGGCATGGGCGACATCTTCGGTCCCGAGTTCGAGTCGATGCCGAAAGAGCGGCTGCGCGACCTCGCCGGCTACGTGCCGCTCTTCGTGAACAAGCCGCTCGAGTTCGAGCCGGGCACGAAGCGCCGCTACTCGAACGCCGGCTACATCGTCCTCGGACTGGTGATCGAGAAGCTGAGCGGGATGAGCTACTACGACTACGTCCGCACGAAGATCTACGCGCCGGCGGGGATGAAGAACTCCGACAGCTATGCCGTCGACGCGAATGTCGCGAACCGTGCGACGGGCTACATGGGAGCGAAACACGCGGACGCGAATGTCCCCGAGCTTCCGGGACGCGGCTCGTCCGCCGGCGGCGGCTATTCGACGGCGGGCGATCTGCTGCGCTTCACGCGCGCGCTGCCGAAGCTCCTCGCGCGCGAGGACTATCTCCGTACCGTGGGCGATCCTCCGGGAGTGGGGTGGGGCGGAGGCGCGCCGGGGATCAATGCGGCGGTGGAGATGGAAGGCGATTACACGATCATCGTGCTCTCGAATTACGATCCGCCATCGGCCTCGCACGTCGCGATGAATGCGCGGCGCGCCCACGGCCTCGGCGGCGACGAAGATTGAATCTGATTCTCCTCTTCGACGAAGACTTCGTGGAAGACAGGCAATCCTGCCTGTCGGTACGAGAGGACAGGCAGGATTGCCTGTCCTCCACCGTTCGTCTGACCGGCCGCCGCCGCGATCACGTGATGAACGTGCATCGCGCGGCGGCCGGCGACGAGCTCGTCATCGGCGTCTGCAACGGAAGGATCGGAACGGGACTCGTGACGCGCCTCGATGACGAGGCGCTCGAGCTGCGCGTCGCGCTCGACCGCGACCCGCCGCCGCCGCTCCCGCTCACGCTCGTCCTCGCACTCCCTCGACCCAAGGTGCTGAATCGCGTGATCGCCTCCGCGACCTCGCTCGGCGTGAAGCGAATTTTTCTGATCAACGCGTGGCGCGTCGAGAAGAGCTACTGGAAGTCGCCGAAGCTCGCCACGGAAAACCTGTTCATGCAATGCATACTCGGACTCGAGCAGGCACGCGACACGATGATTCCTTCGATCGAGCTGCGCCGCTTCTTCCGCCCGTTCGTCGAGGAGGAGCTGCCGTCGATTGCCGCGGGCACGCAGGCGCTCGTCGGGCATGTGTGGAGTGCGGCGACGCCAGTCGCCGCTGTCAACAGCGGCACAGACATCACCCTCGCAATCGGCCCCGAGGGCGGCTTCATCGAAGAAGAAATCGCGTCGCTCGAGCGCATCGGCTTCACGCCGATGTCCATCGGCCCGCGCGTGCTGCGCGTCGAGACCGCGGTGGCCGCGCTGATCGGACGTTTATACTAGCCGCCGTGCAACGCCCCCAGGCCCTCTTCCTCGTCAAATTCTTCGTCATTCTTGTCGCCGCGTACCTTCTCATCGCGTGGAACCCGGTGAACGACCACGTGATCGTGCCGTTCACGGCCGCGATCGCGACGAGCTCGGCGACGCTGCTGAAGCTCCTCGGCCAGCCGGTGATCGTCATCGGCACGGTGATCAGCTCCACGCGTTTCGCGGTGAACATCAACAACGGCTGCAACGGCGTCGAGGCGATGCTGATCCTCCTCGCGTCCATCGTGGCGTTCCCGGCCTCGCTTCGCGCGCGCGCCGCCGGCCTCGCCCTCGGCGCGATCGCGATCCAGCTGCTCAACGCCGTCCGCATCATCACGCTCTACCTTCTCGGCGCGTACTACCCGCGCTTCTTCGACACTTTTCACACCGCGGTGTGGCAGATCGTGATCATCCTCTCCGCGATTCTGTTTTTCCTCGTATGGAGTGCACGCGTTGGCAAGGCTCGAGTGGCGAGTCGCGCTTAAGGCCCTGGCGGGCTTCGCGGCCGGGCTCGCGCTGTGGCTGCTGCTCTCGCCGCTGTACGACCGCGTCGTCGCGCGTGCCGCGGAATTCACGCTTCGCGCGTTCGAGCGCCCCGCGGTCACGCGGCTCCGTCCCGCGGCGGATCAGTACGTCACCGTCGACCGCAGCGACTTCGATCCGCGCTCGAAGCGTCCCGCCTTCGCGCTGCGCGATCTCACGTTCAACTTCCTGCTGCTCACCGCGCTCTTTGCCACGAGCCGCCGCGTGTTTTCGGACCGCAACATCGGCGGCTTCCTCATCGCGACGGGCCTGCTCGCGCTGACGCACGTGGCGGGCACGATCACCGAAGTGATGTCGATTTACGTGCTGAAGCTGGGCATCTGGAGCACGGTCCACTACGGCGCATTCGAGCGCAATCTGTGGAGCGTTGCGAACCACTTCTACCGGCTGGTGCTGATGTACGCGATCGCGTTCGCGCTCTGGTGGCTGTTCCGCGACGCCGGCACCGCCGAGAGCGCACCGGCAGGGAAGAAGCGCAAGCGCCGCTGACCCTTGCACGCATCCTCGCCGGAGAGGTAAAAGATACGGTATCGGGAGGAGATTGAATGCGTCTGGTCACCCGTGGTGACCTCGATGGACTCACCAGCGCCGTGATCATCACGATCAAGGAGGCGATCGATGAGATTCTGCTCGTTCATCCGCAGGACATCACGGATCGTGTGGTGGACATCCGTTCGGACGACATCCTCGCGAATCTCCCGTACGATCCGCGCTGCGCGATCTGGTTCGATCACCACCTGCTGACCGAGAGCAACCAGAAGCCGCCGAAGGATTTCAAAGGCAATTACCGCATCGCCCCGTCGGCCGCGCGCCTCGTGTACGAGTACTACCTCGGCATGTATCCCGAGGATCCCGAGCTGCTGAAGCTCGACGAGCTGGTGCGCGAGACGGATCGCCTCGACGGCGCGCTGCTGACGCCCAACGACGTCGAAGATCCGCGCGACTACATCCTCCTCGGATACACGCTCGACAGCCGCACCGGACTCGGCGGCTTCGAGGGCTACTTCAATCGCCTCGTCGAATGGCTGAAGGAGAAGTCGATCGAGGAAGTGCTGGCCGTGCCCGAGGTGCAGGACCGCATCCAGCGCATCCGCGCCGATCAGGAGGAGTTCAAGACCCTCCTCTCGCGCAACAGCTTCCAGCTCAACAACGTCGTGGTGACCGATCTCCGCGAGGTCGAGCGTCTGCCGGCCGGCAACCGCTTCCTCGTGTACACGCTGTTCCCCGATGCGAACGTCTCGCTGCGCGTGCACTGGGGTCCGCGGCACGACACGGTCGTCGCGGCGGTGGGCCACAGCATCTTCAACCGCACGTGCAAGACGTCGGTGGGAGAGCTGATGTCGCGCTACGGCGGCGGCGGCCATCGCGGCGCGGGCACGTGCATGCTGCCGCTCGAGAAGGCCGCGGACGCGATCGACGAGATCCTGTACGAGCTGCAGGCGAACGGGTGAAGCTCCGCCGCGCCGATCCCGGCGAGGCGGCGTGGATCAACGAGCGCTACGCCTCGGTCGAGTTCCTTCCTTCGGATCTTTCGCGAGAGATCGTCGTGGTGGCGGAGATCGACGGGGATCGCGCCGGGATCGCGCGGCTTGTTCCCGTTGATGAACGTTCGTGCGAGCTGGGTGGCATGCTCGTGTTCGAGGACTTCCGCGGCCGCGGCGTGGCGCGCGCGCTCATCGATGAGTTGCTGCGACACGCCGAGGGACGCGAGGTGTACTGCATCCCGTTTGCGGATCTCGAATCGCTGTATGCCGCTGCGGGATTCGAGCGCGCAGATGATGCGCCGCAACCCGTTCGCGAGAAGTTGGAATGGTGTCAGCGCACGTACGATCGCGCGGCGATTTTGATGAAACGTACAAGGTAAAAGGTGTAACTCAGTCCCCTCTCCCCGCGTGCGGGGAGAGGGCGAGGGTGAGGGGCCCCTCATCCGGCGCTACGCGCCACCTTCTCCCCGCAAGCGGGGAGAAGGGACTGTGTGAAGATTTGCCTCCCTTACCAACGGAAGAAGGCCGGATGCCCCTCGCGCACGGCGACAAAGGTCCCCCGACATGTCGCGGTGATTTTCCCGTTCGCTTCGACCGTCGCGTCGACGACCGCGCGGTCTTCGCTCGATTCGACGACATGCGCGCGAAGACGCAGCGTCGCGTCCATCGGCGTGGTCCGCTTCAGCGTCACGTGAAAATCGAGTGTCACCGTTGCGGGGAGCTCGCTCGCGTCGCGCTTCTTCATCAGATGGTACGCGGCGGTCCAGTTGCTGTGGCAGTCGAGGATCGAGCCGATGATCCCACCGTTGACGATGCCGTCGAACGCGAGATGATGCGGCTCCGGCCGCCAGTCGCACACCAGTTCCTCGCCCTCTTCGAAACTGCGGATGTGCAGCCCTTTCTCGTTGGCGGGACCGCAGCCGTAGCAGCGGTTGTTCGGCGCGTAAGTCTCCTGCAGGCTCTTCATGCCCGAATCGTAACGGAACGCCGACTTCCAGTCGGCCGGTCCGCCGACTTTCAGTCGGCGGCCCTGGTGGACATTCAACATTGAAAGCGTAGGTACCAAGGCTTGTCATCCCGAGCGTGAGCGAGGGACCCGGGGGTAGGGTGGCACGAAGCCCGCGCGTCGCGCCGCCGCCCGCCCGGGTCCCTCGCTCACGCTCGGGATGACAAGCATCGCTTTCAATGTTGAATGTCCCCTAACGCCGATCGGAGATCGGCGGACCGGCCGGCTGAAAGCCGGCGTTCCGGAGGTCGCGCCAGAGGTCCGCGAACAAACGCTCCAGCTCTTCGCGTGCATCGACGAGAAAGTGCGTCGCGCTCGCGAGCTCCGGGCGCCGCGAGAAGCGCCACGACATCCTCGAGAGCGCGAAGCGGATTCCGTCGATTTCGCGATACGACACCAACCAGCCCTCGTCGCGCATGCGCGGATAGATCGCGCGCAGCCGGCCGGGGAACGCGTCCGCGTGCGGATCGAGCGCGGCGAACGTGCGCGCGAGAAACCGTTCCAGCGGCTCGCCCGCGTAGCGCTCGAAGCCGGCGGCGAGGAAGTGATCGAAGAACATGTCCGCGATCACGCGCGCGTAGTGTCCGTGCTCCGCGGCGAGCACGCGGCGGAACGCCGCGGCGGCGGGATGCGAGTCGGTGAAGGCGTCGATGCGGCGGTGCTGCATGATCCCGTCGCGGATCGCGGGCGGGAAGCGATCGCCGAGGGGACCTTTGACGAAGTCGCCGGAGAGATTGCCGATCAGCGAGTCGGTCGTCGGGTCCGCCAGGACGAGATGGGCCAGGTGATTCATCGTTTTTCTTTCGTCACCTAAAATAATCTTTACTTCGACGCGCGTTTCCGGCATCGTTCGTCGAGCGTCTCGTCCAAAGACGTCCAGAAAAAATCGGGAGCCACGGCTTGCCACGTTCCTTCGCCGTCATGCTGTTCGTGGTGCTCTGCGCTGCAAGCGTGCACGCGGAGATCATCTCCACACATTGCGCTGAGAGCGAAGTGACTCTCGATGCGGTACATACGGTCGCACGCCTCGACCGTTGCGGTGACGAGACCGCGGGCGAGCTCCTCTGGCACCTCGACCGCATCGATCAGATCGGCGGTCCGCTCGACGGCTCGTTCAATCGCGTGAATGGCGGCGCGGGCAGCGTCGTGTACGTCATGGACACGGGCGTGATGGCGAGTCATGCCGAGTTCGCCGGTGCCGCCGGGACGAGCCGCGTGATCGCCGGCTTCGACACGACCTCCTCGGTCGACATCGGCCACGCGCGCTGCACCAGCGCGAACAAAGCGACCGCGCCCTGCTTCGACCTCTTCGACGACCTCCCGACCGCGTCGCATGGCACCAGCGTGGCCTCAGTCGTCGCCGGACGCAACGTCGGCGTCGCTCCCGACGCGCTCGTCGTGAGCGTGCGGGTGATGAACGAGCGCGGCCTCGCGACCACGCGCACCTACCTCGAAGGCCTCGACGCGATCATCCGCCACGCGTGGGATCCCGCCTCGCCGCGCTTCCGCACGGGAGTGGTGAACATCAGCGGCTGGGTGCTCGAGCGCCTGACGGCGACGAGCGCGACCCCGCGCAACGTGGTCCCGTTCGCTGCCGTCGAGAAAAAGATGCGCGACATGATCGCGGGCGTCGATGCGGTCGGCCGTCCCGATCCGCACGGCAGGCGATTCCTCTTCGTCGTCGCCTCGAACAACATCGACGGCGGCTGCGGCGCCTCCGGGGTCATCGATCGTTTCCCCGCGACCCTCGGCGCGACCGTCGAAGGCGTGATCACCGTCGGCGGCATGACGTCGAACAACACGGCGTGGAGCGGCTCGTGCCGCGGCGGCGTGGAAGTGCTCGCGCCGGCGGAGTCGATCTTCAGCGCGACGATCACCGCGAACGATCACTATCGCGGCCGCCGTCCGAGCCAGCGCTCCGGAACGTCGTTCGCCGCGCCGGTGATCTCCGGCATCGCCGCGCGCCTGCTGAGCGAGCGTCCCGATCTCACGCCGCAGCAGATCGAGTCGTGGATCGTCGCGACGCCATCGCGAGTGATGAATCCCGACGAGGCGATGGCCGGCGGCAAGGTGGCGTACGTGCGCTCGATCGCAACACCGCCTCCGGCCGCGGCGACGACGTCGCGCGCGGCGCTCGAGCCGTAGGCCGTTCGCACGTGCGCGGCCGGAGCGCGCCTGAAGAGCGGTTTCGCGCCTGACAAACGCTACGCAATCGGCCGCGCGAGAACCATGAGCAGTCCCTTCTCGCGCCAGACGCTCACGCGCAGACCATCCACGTCGTGCTCGCCGTTCGGGATGCGGGCGAGCTTCTCGACCGGGCGCGCCTCGTAGAGCGTGCACGGTTCCCCTTTCGGATCGAGGTACAGGATCTGTGCGGCGATCACGCCTTCGATGGTCGTATAGCGGGCACCGATCACGCGCATGTTCATGCCGGCCATCATCTCCGGTTCGACGGGAGTGAAGTCGAGACTCTTCATGAGCCGGCGCAGCTCGGCCGTTCGCGCGACGCGAAACTCCAGCTCCTGACGTTCATTGTGACCTTCCGCCGCGGAGCGTGCGACGGTGGATGCGATCGCCTGCGGCGAATCGGGAGTGGAGCGGCTGAACACCGCCAGCCAGAGAGCTGCCGCGGTCACGATGATGATGAATCCCGCGGCGATGCCGGCCTTGATCCACCACCACCGCGATGCGTTCCGGGCGGGAGCTCCGGCTCGCAGCGTCGCCTTCAGACGCGCACGCGCGTCGTCCGAGAGGCGATGGCTCTCGTAGTACTCACGAATCTGATCGTCGATTCTTCGCGGCTTCATCAGTGCACCCCACCGTCTCCGCCGAGGAGCCCGCGAAGCTTCTTCTTCGCGCGATGCAGCAGACTCAGAATCGTTCCCCGTGGGTGACCCGTCATCCTGCCGATCTCCTCGGCCGTATAACCCTCGACGACTGCGAAGAAGAGCGCCTCTCGCTCCTCCGTCCGCAACTGTTCGAGGGCCTGTTTGAGCAGTCCGGTTTCCAGCACATCTGGTGATTCCCACGTGAAGTCAGGTGGATCGCCGGCCGCACCGTCACCGGCCTCGAGCGCCAGGAAGAGCACCTTTCGGCTGCGCCGGTAGCGATCGATGAAACGGTTGCGGACCGTTGCAAAAAAGTACGAGCGCTCCCACGACCCTCCCGAAGCGAGCAATGCCAGCGACGCATCCTGCACGAGATCCTCGGCTTCCGCGGCGTCATGTGTCAGCGAGAGCGCGTAACGGTATCCGGCATCGAGCAGCTCGTCGATGCCGTCCGGGAGCTCGCGCGGAGCACGGACCAGATGAAGTTCGGGACCGGACATGCCTTTTCTCGAATAACGAATAGCCGGGCGATCTGATTGCGTCTTCTACTTCGGCTGCGTCTTCAGCTTCAGGTCGTACATGACGACCCCCTTTCATGATGGACGACGATCCGCATGGGTGGACGATTGCAGCGCCCTGCAACGCGTCCGTTACGGTGTGCGCGCGCAGCGGAAGCCGACGTTGTTGAACGCGTGCGAGGGTGGACTCTTGCCGCGGAAGCCGGGCCGGAACGCGCTGCAATGATTGGAAGAGCAGAACCACGAGCCGCCCTTCGCCACCCGGAGAGAGGGCGTCTCCCTGCTCGACTCGTCGCGATACCAGTCGGACGTCCACTCCCAGACGTTTCCGATCGTGTCGTAGAGCCCGAGAGCATTTGGACTGAATGAGCCAACGGGAGCCGTGTAGAAAAAACGATCGAGCATTTCGTTCTTTCTCGGCCATGTCCCTTGCCAGACGTTGGCGCTTCCGTTCCGCGCCGGATTCGAAGCGAGTGATGCGGCTGCGTTCGCCGGTTTCCCGGCGCGCGCAGCCACCTCCCATTCCGTTTCCGTCGGCAGACGCTTGCCGGCCCATGCCGCGTAGACGGCGGCGTCCTGCCACGTCACCGCGACGACCGGGTGCTCCATCGCATGCGCGATGGAGCTGTCCGGCCCGAGCGGGTGGCGCCAGTCGGCGCCGCGGATCCATTGCCAGTCAGCCTCGCCGCCGCGATAGACCCACGCTCCGCCTTCGCGCTCCGCGCCCGTGTCGTGACCGGTCGCTGCGACGAACGCGGCAAACTGGCGATTCGTGACCTCGTGGCGATCGATGAGAAACCGGTCCACGCGTACGCGGCGAATCGGTGCGTCGTTCTCGTGAGCATCGCCAACGATGTACGCGCCGCCCGGCAGCGACACCATGTCATCGGCGATCACAGGCGACCCGCGCGCGTCTCCCGAACCCCATCGGACGGCCCGCGCCGAGACATCGATCGCGGATCTTGACTCCTGCCAGAAGGCGATCGCGGCGAGCGCCGCGGTCGCCGCTGCAAACGCGATGGCCAGCTTCACCGACTCACTCCGCGGCCGTAGACGAACGCGAGCGTCAGCGCGTAGACGAGGTGATTCAGCACGCTGATCGCGCCGCTGTACGGACCCTGCGATCCACGGCAGGGGTTGGCCGCGCCGCCGCAGGGGTTCGAGCCTGCTCCCATGTGGCAGGCGTTTCCGGCTGCGCCGGCCTGCTTCGCTGCGCAGGGATTCGTTGCGGTGCACGGATTCGTTGCCGTGCACGGATTCTTCGCAGCACAGGGATTCTTGCCTGCGCACGGATTCGCGGCCGCAGATGGCGCGGCCGCTCCAGCGCAGGGGTTGGCAGCACCACACGGGGTTCCGGCGCCCCCGCCGCCCATCATGGCGGACATGACAGGCATCGCCGCCAGCGCGATGGCCGTGATCGCGAGTCCGAACACCGTGCCTCTCACGAACGGATTCCATTCCGTGACTCGGCCGAACAGCCACGCGTAGACGACTCCGTAAAAGAGGGCGATCATGAGATGCATCGCTCCGCCGATCGCATATTGCGCGGCGGTGCCCGCGCCCGGCGCGATCATCGAGCCGAGCATTTTCATGATGTTCATGCCGGTCAGTAACAGGACCACCGTCATGATCACCGTAGCCACCAGGCCGGCGGTCAGCGCACGCGTCCAACTGAATCGCGGTACATCGTTCGAGATCCCGGTCGTTTCGCTCATCGGAAATACCTCCTCCAAACGAACGACGAATGAGACCCGTGCGTGATTGCGCGCGGCCAGCTCTGCAATCAACACCCGCTCCGATTCGTCTTCCGCGCATGCCACGCAAAGTCGACCGCAGCCCTGCGCGGCCTCGAAGTGCCTTACTGATGAAAGAGCGTTACGACGTGGTCGTGATCGGCGGCGGGACTGGCGGTCTGGTGACTGCCTCGGGTTGCGCGCGTCTCGGTCGCAGCGTCGCTCTCGTCGACAAGGCGCGACTTGGCGGCGACTGTCTCTGGACCGGCTGTGTCCCCACGAAGGCGCTCGTCGCAACCGCGAAACTGATCAAACAGGCAGCCCATGCCGATCGCTATGGTCTCGAGCCGCATCGGTTCAACGTCTCCCCACGCCGAATCATGGAGTCGATGCGCGCGGCCCGCGCGACCGTTCAGAAGAACGATGATCCTGCACGGTTTCGCGCGCTGGGTATCGATGTCTTCGAAGAAACGGAAGCTCGGCTGCTCTCCGGCCACGAAGTCGCGATCGACGGTCGAACGGTCCATGCGAAGGACATCGCCATTGCGACTGGATCGCGAACCGCGGTGCCTCCGGTCGCGGGTCTGGAGGAGATCGGGTTTCTCGATCACGCGTCGTTCCTCGCGCAGGATGACATCCCGAAGTCCGTGATCATCCTCGGCGGCGGTTCTATCGGCATCGAGTTCGCGCAGATGTTCCGCCGCTTCGGAAGCAACGTCACGGTCGTCGAGATGTCCGACGACATCATCGCTCGCGAGGACATGGACGTCATCGGCTACATCCGCGGTCTTCTGGAGGACGAGGGGATCGACATCCGCACCGGATGGGCGGCAAAAGCAGCACGACGCGAGGGCTCGAAAAAACTGCTGACGATCGAATCGAAGAGCGGTGAACGTGAGGATGTTCCCGCCGACGAGATCTTCGTCGCGTCCGGCCGCCGCGGGAACACCGACAACCTCGGACTCGACGCCGCCGGCGTGAAGATGAACCGGTCGTATGTCGGCGTCGACGGGTACCTGCGAACGAATGTTCCGAACATCTGGGCCTGCGGCGATGTCCATGGCGGAATGCAGTTCACGCACGTCGCCGCCTACGAGGCCACGAAACTCGTGCGGAACATGCTCTTTCCCGGCAGGAGTCGAGTCGACTACAACGACGTGCCGTGGGCGCTCTATACCGATCCCGAGGTCGGACACATCGGAATGACGGAAGCGGAAGCGGTGAGCGCGCGCGGTCGCCAGAACGTCCGCGTCTACACCGTCCATATGAACGATGTCGATCGCGCTGTCATCGATCGCACACCTCGCGGCTTTCTCAAGATCGTCGCCGACCGGAAGGGGCGCATCCTCGGAGCGCATGTGGTTTCGGCGAATGCTTCGACCCTGATCGAGGAGCTCGTTCTCGCGCGCAGGCATGGTGTCCGAGTCGGTCAGCTCGCACAGCTCATCTCGCCGTATCCCTCTCTCGCCGATGCCGTCCAGAAAGCCGCCGCCAGGTACTACGAAAGCCTCGGCGCGAGCTGGATCGGCGCGATCGCCCGGTGGATCGCGGCGTGGGCGCAGTGAGCATCGGCATCGCAGAACGGAGCTGACGCAATCAACGGGATGGCTCGATCGTCTGCTCTCGGAGAATGCTCGAGCGAGCGGTCCTCATCTCCTACTACGCCGTGCTGTCGACGGTGACGCTGTACGCCGTCCACCGTTCGCACCTCGTCGCCCTGCGCCGCCGCACACGGCTTCCGAAACCGCGGAGCGGCGAGCACCACTGGCCATCGTTGACGGTACAGCTCCCGCTCTTCAACGAGCCGGCGGTTGCCGCGAGGGTCATCGAAGCGGCAGCCGCGCTCGAGTACCCCGGCCAGATCGATATTCAGGTTCTCGATGACTCCATCGACGAGACGGTGCAGGTCGTCGAAGGAGTCGTGGCACGTCTCCGTCGGAGGGGTATTCGCATCGAGCACATTCGCCGCGAATCACGCGATGGCTACAAGGCCGGAGCGCTCGCGTTCGGAATGACGCGTTCATCCAGCGAGCTGTTCGCAATCTTCGATGCTGATTTCGTTCCGGCGCCTGACACGCTCACGCGCATGGTGCCGATGTTCTCCGACCCGTCGGTGGGGATGGTGCAGGCGCGGTGGGGTCATCTCAACGCGGACGAGTCGCTGCTGACACGCGCCGAGGCGATCTTTCTGGACGCGCACTTTGCCGTCGAGTCGGCAGCACGTTTCGCTTCCGGGCGATTCTTCAACTTCAACGGGACGGCCGGGATATGGCGACGAGCGGCGATCGACGCTGCTGGCGGCTGGTCTGCCACGACGCTCACGGAAGATCTCGATCTGTCGTATCGCGCGCAGCTCGCCGGATGGCGCTTCGTGTTTCTTCCCGACGTCGAGGTCCCGGCCGAGTTGCCGCCAACCGCCGTCACGTTTCAGGAACAGCAGTTTCGCTGGGCGAAGGGATCGATCCAGACCGCCAGGAAGCTCCTCGGCTCCATCCTCTTCGCACCCATTCCTCTCGCCTCACGGGTCGAAGCGTGGTACCACCTGACGGGAAACGTCGCGTACCTGCTCACACTCCTGCTGACGCTGCTGATCGTTCCGGCAATCATCGTGCGCTCCTCACTCGGTCTGCACTGGTTGCTGATCGTCGACGCCTTGCTGTTCTTCGCGTCTACCGGGTCCGTAATTCGCTTCTACATCGTGGGCCAGCATCTTCTCGGTCGCGCAACGCCGCCGGCGAGGGTTCTCCTCGCACTTCTTCCGATCGGCATGAGCCTGTCCGTGCGAAACACCGCGGCAGTGCTGGAAGGGCTCTTCCATCGCGGCGGTATCTTTCATCGGACACCAAAGCGCGGCGCGGCGGAGCGGCTCACGCGCGAGCGCAGGCCGCGGTTACCCGTCGGCGAAACGGTCATCGCCCTCTTCTTCATCTCCGCGATCGTCACACTGATTGCCGCGCGCGAGTACGCGTCGGTGCCGTTCCTGCTGCTGTTTCTCGGCGGATATGCGTACGCCGCCGTTGCCGGTCTTTCGGCGCGGCTGATCACTCCAGTGGAGAATCCTGTCGCCGTCGCGGATCGAAGTTGATCTCCTGCAGGCTCCGCATGGCCTTGCGCCAGAGCTTCTCGAATCCCTCCGCCAGACTCGATGCGAGGTCGCGATCGCGGATCAGCAGCGAAGCGAACCGGCCCTCCGGGACGAAGGGATGATCGAGGGGAAGAACGACGACCTCGTCGTCGATCACGTGGAACGGGTGCCCGAGCTCTCCGGAGTAGCGCACGCCCGTCAGGTGGCGAATTTCCGAGCGATGCTTCCTGAGGAACTCGAGGAGCCGCGGCGCGGTCTGATACGAGAATCCGAACACGACCTGATGGCGCACCTTCTTCTCCGCGGCGTTGCGCGCGATGCGCCGCAGGATCGGGAAGCCACCGTCGATGGCCCGGTCGATCGAGTCCACATCGCCGCGCTCCATGTAGGACAGGATGCGTTCGCGCGCGGCAGCGAGGTGCACCAGATGTCGTTTGATGTGGCTCTCGGCACCGAGGGCCAGATCGACGAACGGATGCCTTCCGCGTGCTCGCGCTGACAACGAACCGAGGACGCGCCGGAGCTCCTCGGCGCCGGCCGTGAAGCGCTCCGCCCGCTCTCGCCCGAGGTCGACGACGCGGTTCGCAACCACGTCCGGCGGCAGCGCGGCGTACATCTTCGGCCGGGTCGGCTGCACCTGGGCGAGGCCCAACTGCTCGAGTTTCTCCATCGCGTGGTAGATCTTCGACGTGGGAACTCCCGCCTCGGCGCACAGCGTCGCGGCATCCGCCACGCCGAAGACCATCAGCGTCACGAGCGCTTTCCGCTCGTAGAGCGTGAGGCCGACCTCCTCGAGCAACTCCGGATCAGGCAAATGCACGTTGAGCTTTTCTACTACCACGGGTAGTTGAATCGCGGCAAATGCGCTGGCATCGTGAGGGCGTAACGAAAAGGAGAAGCAGGATGACCAGGAACGCAGCCAACGCAGTCATGCCGATCATCGCCGTCGATTCGGTCGATGAGGTCCGCAACTTCTACGTCGATACCCTCGGATTCGATCACGTCATGGGCGTCGTCGGGAAAGACGGGCAGTTCGATTTCGTCACCGTCGTGAAGGATGGCGCGCGAATCATGTTCGCGCGTACGCCGGCCGCGGGCGAGAAGAAGGGTGCGCCGGCAAAGCAGCCGGTCGAGATTTATCTCCAGGTCGCCGACGTCGACTCGTACCATGATGAGTTGAAGAAGAGGAGAGTGAGAATCACGGACGCGCTCATGACGCAGTGGTGGGGTGACCGCACGTTCAAGGTTCTCGATCCCGCCGGTTATGAAGTGTGGTTCTACGAGACAGTCGGCGAGCCGAAGCCGCCGGAGGGAACGAAGATCGTTTAGCGGGCAAGGTAATGCCAGGCTTGTCATCCCGAGCGTGAGCGAGGGACCTGGGGGGATGGGTGGACCGAAGCTCGCGCCTCGTGCCGCCCTTCCCCCAGGTCCCTCGCTACGCTCGGGATGACAAGCCTGGCAACGCATTTCAATGTTGAAGGTTCATAAGCGGAATCGAGTCGATGGCGTTCGATGAAAAGCTCGCGGATCGCATCCGTGCTCTGGTGCAGGACAGGCCGGACGTTGCAGAGCGAAAGATGTTCGGCGGTCTGGCGTTTCTCCTCCGAGGCCATATGTGCTGTGGGATCGTCGGATCCGATCTCATGGTGCGCGTCGGCCCCGGTGACTACGAGAGTGCGCTCGCCGAGTCCCACGTGCGCCCGATGGACTTCACCGGACGCCCGCTGAAGGGAATGGTCTACGTGGCTCCGTCGGGCATCCGAGCCGCGAGCTCGCTCCGGCGTTGGATCGAACGAGGCATCCGCTTTTCGCAAACGCTTCCCGCCAAACCCTCACGCGCCTGAAATCGCCGCGGTTCGCCGACTGCTACGAAGGTTGTCAGGATGACACCCTGTTATTACATCGGTCGCTACGCTCTCCCTGCACTGCACGACAACGCCCGGGGAATCGGAAGAAAAGCGATGACGAGCGAGAGCAGCAGCAAAGCGAGAATCGCGTAGCGCGCGATGAAGTAGACGGTCTGCACCTGCAGCGGCCGAGGCGCGTCACCGCCGGCGGGCAGCAGCGCGAGCGAGCTGTCCTCCGCGGGATGGATCACGTTTCGCTCCGTCAGCAGGACCACGCGAACGGGCTTGCTGAGCGGGTTTCCGTAAATCTCCGCCACCGGATCGCCGTCCGCGTGGAGGCTGCGGTTGAGCTCCACCGTCGCTTCGTCGTGCGGCGAAATGAGCAGAACATCGCGCCCGAAGAGGCGATCGAGCAGAATCGCGGACGGCGCGATCGCCACCGCTGCGAAGACCACCAGCGCGGCGATGCGGGACCTCAGTGAGAAGCGTGACGGATTCATGATTTCGTCTCCCGACGCGGCCGGCCCGGCGGCCCGGACCGGCTGCGTCCCCAATCATCCGCGCGTATTCGCGAACGCGACGACCTTGACGGTCCAGGTGTCGTTCACCTTCGCCGCCGCCATTTCCGGCACCTTTACGCCGAATTCCGAGAGGCGAACGGTGAACGGCGCCGTCACGCGAACCCATGCGCCATCCTCCAGTCCCGCGGCTTTTGCTGCCGCCGCGGGAATCTCACGCACATCGGCATCGACGGACAGCTCCTTCGACACGCCGTGCATGGTGAACATCCCGCGGATGCGCCACTTCGTTCCGGAAAGCTTGCGGGCGGACACCGACTTGAACTGGATCGTCGGATATTTCTCGGCATCGAGCCACATCGGGGAGCGGAGGTGATCGTTGCGCATCTCGATACCCGTATCGAGTGACGGCACCGGCACCTCGATGCTGACGCTGCCGACGCCGCGCTCCGTGTCTCCGGTGATCGAGCCGGCGATCTGATTGGTCGAGCCGAGCACGGTCTCGAAATCGGTCTGCGACTCGAACGTGACGTTCGTGCGCTGATGCGCGCTGCCGAAGTGGTAGGTGGCGTCGTCGGCCTGTGCTCCGATCGCGCCCGTGACCATCAGTGTGACTGCCATGAGAACTGCTGACTTTTTCATTGTCTGATTCACTCCTTTTGTTGTTCGTTCGTCGATTCGACGTTTGGGAGTGAGTGAGCGGAGTGGTGCGGTTTCTTACACGCGCGGACAGGCGTCACTGAAACGAAACATCCCGCAATCACGCGTCGGGCACATTCGTTATCTACGCGTGAATGAACGTCTCGTCCGCGTGTTGATCGGAGCAGTCGCACTCCTCGCCGCGGCCTGTGCTTCCGTCGATCGGAAGGTCGACTTTCACGCGCTCTACTCGCGCGCTGCCACGGCCGAGGATCTCGATCGCAATCCGGTGATTCTCATTCCCGGGATGCCCGGCTCCACGCTGAAGGACGCGAGCGGCCGCACGGTCTGGGGGATCATCGGAGAGCGCGGCGTCGATCCGCAGACGCCCGAAGGGGCGAGGACGATCGCCCTTCCCATCGGCGGTGACCAATCGGTCGCCGATCTCGAGACCGGCGTTCGCGCGACCGGAGTGCTCGACACGCTCCACGTTCGTCTCCTCGGCATTCCGATCGAGATCCGCGCGTACGCGAACATCCTCCGCTCGCTCGGGATCTACGCCGGCTACCGCGATGAGTCGCTGGGGCGCTCCGGCGCCGTCATCTACGGAGACGATCACTACACCTGTTTTCAGTTTCCGTACGACTGGCGCCTCGACATCGCGGCGAATGCGCGACATCTCGATCAGTTCATCCAGGAGAAGGCCGCCTACATACGGGCCGAAGATCGGAAGAGGTTCGGCCGGGAGCGCGAGTCGCTCAAGTTCGACATCGTCGCGCATTCCTACGGCGGCTTGATCGCGCGGTATTACCTTCGCTACGGCGGCCGGGACATCCCATCGGATGGCCACGTGCCCGCGCCCGACTGGACGGGAGCGCAGATGGTGGAACGCGTCGTCCTCGTCGGTCCGCCCAACGCCGGCTCACTCCGGATTCTCAATGCCCTCGTACGCGGGCGGCGCCTCGGCATCCGGTCGTTCCGCTATTCTCCCGCGCTGCTCGGGACGTTTCCCTCGATGTACGAAGCGCTCCCGCGATCGCGTCATCGTGCCGTCGTCGACGCCGCGAGCGGACAGCCGATCCCGGATCTGCTCGATCCGGCGCTAGAGCGGTGTCGCCAGCACCATGCCTGCCGTGGTCTTGATGAGGTTCGAGCCTTCGAGTCGTGCGAGGCCGAAATCGGTGACCTTGAGGCGGCCGTCCGGAAGGATGATCAGATTCGACGGCTTGATGTCGCGATGGATCACGCCCGCCGCGTGCGCCGCGTCGAGCGCTTCGCACAGATCGACGCCGAGTTGTGAAACCTGCTCGACAGGCAGCGGAGCCTGCTCGCGGAGAATCGCGTCGAGAGTCCGTCCCGCCAGCCATTCCATGGCGATGTAGGGGTGCCCGTCGTCTTCGCCGACCCTCAGCACAGTGGTAATGCCGGGGTGACTCAGGGCCGCGGCCGCGCGGGCTTCCTGCAGAAAACGGAGGCGGGCCTGCGCACGGAGCTGTGGCGTCTCTCCATCCACGGTGTCGCTCCGGAGAACCTTGATCGCCACATTGCGTTGCAGCTCGGGGTCCCAGGCGCGATAGACGACGCCCATTCCCCCTTCGCCGACACGCTCTTCGACGCGGTAGGGGAACGCGGCGGAAAACTCCTGCGTGAAGCTCGAACCCGTCATCATCGCGGCTCCTGTCATCTCGGTTCGTCCGCGTAGTGAGTGCCGCAGACCGAGGACTTCTTACACGGCCGGTGACAGAGCTCTTCTTGACACGATCCGCGGAAGCGCGATAACTGCCTTGTTCGTGAGCATCGCCGCCCCACACGACGTCGCGTTTCTCACGAGCATTCGCTGCCGCGATCCCGAGACGCTGGAGCGACTGGTCCGCGAGTATCTGCCGCAGATCGTCCGTGCCGCACGCGCGGCGGGACTGGCTCCGCACGAAGCGGACGATGCCGCGCAGTCCACGTTCATCACCTTTCTGGAGAAGGCCGAAACATTCGAGGGACGCTCCCATGTGCGGACGTGGCTGTTCGGCATCCTGTTCCGGAAGGTCATGGAGATGCGGCGTGCCATCGGCCGGGACCGTGAGACGGACGAAATCGACGACGTCGTCGAGAGCCGGTTCAACGCGAACGGCTCGTGGATCCGCCCGCCGCAAGCCGCTGATGCCGAGCTTTACGCACGGCAGGTGCGAGAAGGGATCGACGACTGCCTCGAAACAGCGCCGCCGAAACAGCGAATGGCGTTCGTCCTGCGGGAGGTCGAAGGGATGACCACCGCCGAGATCTGTAAGATTCTCGAGGTGACCGACACTAACTTTGGTGTGCTTCTCTACCGTGTCCGCAACCGGCTGCGCGAGTGCCTCGAGGCGAAAGGAGTCCGGCGTTGATCGGAATGCCAGCCTGTAAAGACGTCGCGCAACTCGTCGCCAGCGACGAGCTCACGCGGCAGCCGTGGCACAAGCGGCTCGGCGTCGCGATGCATCTCCTGATGTGCCGCCACTGCCGGGCGTATGCGGAGCAGATGCGCGCGATTGGACGATCGGTGCGCGACCTCTACTCCAACAGCGGCGCGGAGGCGCGAGTGGACGAGCTGCTCGAGATTTTGAAGAGGAAGTGACGGGCCGCACCGGCCGTCATCAGGCAGACACTGGGGACAGTCGTCCGAACGGCTCGCTCGATTCCTCCAGTATCGTGCGCAGCTTGCGTTTCGCGCGGAAGATCACGCTCAGCACCGTTCCCCGCGCGCGGCCGGTCAGTTGCGCAATCTCTTCGGCCGTGAAGCCTTCCACCACCGCCAGGAAGAGCGTCTCGCGCTCATCATCGCGAAGGGAACCGAGGGCACGATGCAGGCGATCGCGCTCCAGACAGTCGGCGGCGTCGCGCGTATCGCAGGCGTTGGCGAATGACAGGTGATTCTCCAGCGGGATAAACGCGACGCGCTGCGCGCGACGGCAGCGGTCGATGAACCGGTTGCGGATCGTCGCAAAGAGATAGTAGATCTTCCACTCCACGCCCTTCGCCAGCATGGCCGCAGCCGCATCCTGCAGCAGATCCTCGGCGTCGCATCGATCGCGTGTGAGCGAGAGTGCGTATCGCAAACCTCGATCGAGCAGCTCGTCCAGTTCATCCGAAGGTGTTGAACCGGTTTCCGGAGTTGTCGGCATCTCTTCTCATCTCCTGCGGGCGATTCGCGGCAGAAGTGAGTGATGCAGGCGCGCGGTTTCTTACACTGTCGTGCAATCGGAAGTCCGCGTCATTCGTGATTCTGAGCGATGGCCAGGGCTCGGCGGCGTATCCTCATCGTCGACGACGACCCAAACGACCGCGCGCTGATCGCAGCCACCCTGCGGCTGCGCGGGATGAGCGATGTCGAGAGCGTGCGGGGTGGTGCGGAAGCCCTCCACCAACTTGCTACCGAGAGCTACGCGCTCGTCATTCTGGACGTCGTCATGCCTTTCATGACCGGGATCGACCTTCTGGAATCCCTCTATGCGCTGCGAAGCGGCGTGACCGGGAAGCGGCAGGAACTACCCAGGATCATCGTCCTGACCAGTTGCACGGAAACCGATCTGCCGTCGGAGCAGATCCTCAATCGCTACGAGGGCTGTGTTCGCGCGGTCCTCCGAAAGCCCACCAGTGTGCGGGAGTTGAGCGACGCCGCGGCGCGACATGTCGCGTCATAGCAAGGCAGCGACGTTCACGTAAAGCTCCGCTTCAGCGCGCCGAGGGCAGCCTGATAGATCGGATTGCAGAACGCACCGACGGCGGCGTCGTCGTTCGCCTCGTAATTCGACTGCCATTCGACGAAACTCGCATCGCGATCGGTGACCGGAAGCACGCGCACGCTGCCGACGTAACGCTGGATCGCGTCCTTCGCTACGGGACCGGGCCCGTCGTCGATCGTGCAGGAAAACGAACGCGCATCGTCATCCAGCGATACGAGCGTCTCGTGGAACGCATCGTTGAGAACCCTCTTCGCGCCGACTTCGGTGCCGGCGGCAGTGCCGACCCGGTCGACCTTGGTGACCACGCCGGCCGCCCAGGAGAGTCGTGGAAATCACGGATGCGTTGCCATACCTCGTGGACCGGCGCGTCGATGACTGTGGTGTTGTAGCAGCGTCCCATCTTCGTTCTCCTCTCAACTCTTCTCAGGATGTGAACCGGATGATTTCATACGCCAGCGCCGCCAGCGCAGCCGATGTGGGAAGCGTGACGACCCAGGCGAGCAGCATCTCGCCGACGGTTTTCCATCGAAGATCGCCCCCGCCGCGCGACAGGCCCACACCCACGATCGCTCCGGTGGAGACATGCGTGGTCGATACCGGCACCGCGAAGCGCGAGGCGACGGCGACGAGAAGCGCGGTCACGAGATTCGCGGCGAAGCCGTTCCCGGGCTCGATCGGTGTGACCTTCTCGGCCAGTGTCCGCGTCACTCGAAATCCGGCGATGAGGCTTCCGGCGCCCATTGCGCCGGCGACGAGGACGTACAGGCCGATGTTCGTCAACCCGACGACCGTCCCGGCAGCGACGCCGATCGCGAGCACCTTCGGCGCATCGTTCACACCGCGAAAGAAGCTCGTCGCTCCGGAGGAGATCCAGTGCAACGTATCGACGACTCCGAAACGGGCTACGGCCGTCGTGCAGGCGCGATCCGGTCCTGCCTGTACGGTCGTCATCGACTGCCGCAGCGTCATCCCTTCCGGAGTCACGAGCGTGGACTCCGTCGCCTCGACGCAGACGCAGTAGCGAGTGAAGCGCGCGATGAACGGACGCAGCAGAGGCAGGATCGCGATGAGGAGAAGTAGAGCAATCGCCGGCGAGAGAAGCAATGGAATCGCGACCTTTGAAGCGACCGCCTTCCACGCAATGCCGCCGGTGCCGGCCGAGACGAGCGCAGTGCCGATGAGCGCTCCCGCCAGAGAATGAGTCGTGGAGACTGGCATGCCTGTTCGTGTGGCCACGATGAGCCACCCCACCGCGCCGCACGCGACGGCGAGGAGAAACGCATGCGACGTTTGCGCTTGCGCCAACACACCTTTTCCGTTGAACGTCGATACGAGCGCCTGCGTCAGAAATCCGGCCGCGACCGCGCCGGCAACCGTGCAGAGTGCGCCCCAGATCACCGCGCGCCGGTAGTTCGATACTCCGGAGCCGACCAGAGTGGCGATGCCTTTCGAGACATCGTTCGCGCCGTTCGCAAACGCCAGCGCGAGCGTGATCACGACGAGCGTCGCCGCGAGCATCAGCAGCAGCTCTCCGGATCGTTTGGCGAACAGCACGCATACCCGGCGCGCTCTTCACCCGGCTCGAGAATCGCGAACATCCCTTTGTACGGCGGATGCGAGAGCTTCGCGACCGTGTCCGTGCAGACTTCGTACGGCTCGTTGCGCGGGAACATGTGTCCCTCTTCGTCGACGAACGCCTTCGCCGGGCCGAGGTAGACGGCGCGATGTCCCTGGAACACGCAGCCGGACGTCTTCTCGAACTTCCATCCGCGAACGGTGACGGAGAAGAACGGATAGCCTTCCACGTCCTTCCACCATGTCTTCTTCAGAATCTCGAGTCCGTAAAATCCGGCGCGCTCGAGCTCCGCGAGGAACTGCTCCTGCGTCAGCGCGCCGACGAGACACTCGCCCCACAACTGCGGATTCACCTTGAGATGCGGCGGCACCTCGCGCTCGCTGACGATGTCGGAGACGAACATGCGCCCGTGATCCTTCAGCACGCGCCATATCTCCCCGAACACACGCGGCTTGTCGGGGGAGAGGTTGATCACGCAGTTCGACGTGATGAGATCGACGCTCTTCGACTCGACCGGAATCTGCTCGAGGAATCCTTCGCGGAACTCGACGGCGTCGTAGCCGAGCGCCTCCGCGACGCGAGGCTGGTTCTCGCGCGCGACGGCGAGCATGCGATCCGTCATGTCGACGCCGATTGCGTTCCCGATTGCTCCGACGAACTTCGCCGCGATGAAGACGTCGATGCCGGCGCCCGAGCCGAGATCGACGACGACCTCTCCTTCCTTGATTCCGGCGCTCGTCATCGGAGAGCCACAGCCGTAGAAGCGATCGAGCACGTCCTGCGGGATATGCGCGACCGCGGTGTCGTCGTATTTCGTGGGGCAGCAGAGCTCCGCCTGCGGCGTCTCCGCCGCGTCGCCGTAAAACTCACGCACCTTCGCGCGGGGCTTGTCGACGTCGAACGAGAGGACACAGTTGGAGTGCAGCGTGAGCACGGGCTCCTCGGCGAGCTCGCCATCCGCGGTACCGCATGCAATCGCCCCTTCGCCCATCGCGTGCAGAACGAGCGGCGCGTCGTACCCGGAACGGCGATTCCTGCGGCTCCGTTTCTCTTCGCCGAGCTCCCGCATGACGCGCTTCGTCAGCGCGACGCCGATCGGGTAGTAGGGATCGATGCCGAGGAAATCGCCGGTGAAGCACCAGGCATGTTCGAGGTCGCCGCCGCCGGTGAGAAAGCGGAAGGGATCGTTCGCCACGGCTTCGTTTCTGGCGAGGGTCGCCTGGCGCAGCGTTCGAACGATGGGAGAGGCGTCGAGGATCTCGGCCAGAGCCTGTTGCAGCACGTCGCCGCAGAGCAGCGCGCGCTCGTTCGCCAGGGCCGCGGATGGATAGACCGTTCCGTCGGCGTAGACACAGATCGAGTCCCAGCCGGCGTTGCCGAGGTCGTACTTGACGCCGGGAACGCCGTTGACGCGGCGCTTGACCGCCTCGAGGTTGTCGAGCGCGACGCCTTCCGCCCCGGCCGCATCGGCGACGCGCATGACGGCGCGCAGGAGGGCGAAGTTCTCGGGGAAGAAGCCGTTGTCGGCGGCTGCCGCGCGGCCTCTCTTGTGGCTCCACATCAGGTGCTGGCTGCGCGCGCCGATGCGTTTGACGATGGCCGGGATCTCCGCGAGCTCGTGGAGGTTCTCTTCGGTCGTGACGGTCGTGAGCGACACGTCGAATCCGAGCTCCGCGAGGATCGCGGCGCCGTCGAGCGCGCGATGAAACGTTCCGGCGCCGCGAACCGGATCGTTCGTTTCCGGCCGCGCGCCGTCGATCGAGACCTGAAACTTCACCTTCTCCCGCGACAGCGATTGCAGTTGCTCGCGCACGCGACCGGCAAAGAGCGTCGCGTTCGTCAGCACGATCAGCTCGCAGCCGTGGGTCTCTGTGATGTGGCGCGCCAGATCGAAGAGGTCCTTGCGCAGAAACGGCTCGCCGCCGGTGATGTAGACGCGCTCCACACCGAGTGCCGCGGCGGCATCGATCGTGGCGACGATCTCCTCGGGCTTCATGCCCGGAATCCCGCTCGGCCCCGACGAAACGAGGCAGTGACTGCACGTGAGGTTGCAGGCGTTGTTGATCTGCAGCCAGAGCTCGCGAAGACCGTTCGGTTGAACGAGTGCAGCACGGCCGGGGTAGAGAGGCCGCTCGACCGGTGCGTCGAACAACATCGAAGCGCGCGCCAGCGCAGCAAGGAAATCGTGCACGTGCAGCCATGCCTTGCCCGCTTCGAGCTGATGGTCGGACGCGTAGCGTGCGACGAGAGCGCCGAACGCGATGCCGGGCGAGCGCCGGATCTCATCGAGCAGCGACGCGCCGCGTTCCTCCAGTGCGACCCAGTTCGGCGCAGTCGGATCGACGGCGAATGTGATTCCGCTCTCCTGGAACAGATGGAGATCAGGGACATGGAGCGGCGTGCGCTCCGCGAGCGTGTTCATGGGTCGGCCTCCGGCGTCATCGTCCGTTTGATCACGAACGAGAGGCCTGCATGATTGCATGCGTCTGGCAGGTGTGATGTCCAGGGAACACATTCATCGCAGTTCGTCTCCTGTGCGCGGCCACATCGACACGCGTGACTTCTTCGCGGGACCGACGCCGAAGGTCTTCAGCGCGAAGGCAATCGCCGCGAGCGGCGGCGCGACGAGCCACATGTCCTTCCATGCGCCGCCGCCTGCGCGATCGAGAACCGGCGCGATGTTGCGAAGCATGCGCAGCATCGGCCTGACGATTCCGCCGCTCTGCGAGCGTCGCGGCGATCGTCCGGCCGTGATCGCATCGAGTGCCTCGGCCAGCGCGGTCGTGTCATTGCCCCACTGCGCGCGGAAGAGAATCGTTCCGTCGGTTGAAGGCGACGACGCTCGCCTCACGAATCGCAGCGCTCGGGCTGAAGGAGAAAGCCGCGAGCTGATCGCGCAATCATTGGCGTGCGCCGTTCGTCTTCGAGGGCGTGAGAGATTTCGATGTCTGCGAGGCGCGATGCGCCGGCTGGTGATCCTTCTGGGTTTTCTGGCCCTGCCGGTTTCCGCATGTGCGAAGAGCGATGCCGGCGACTCGGCGCGCCGCGCGAGCCCGCCGGCTTCGCCCGCCGCGGCCGAACCTGACTACTCCGACTGGAACCGCCTGCTCGCGACGCACTACGACCCCGTGCGCGGAATGAACTATGCGGGGTTGAAGGCGCGCGATTCCGCCGCGTTGCGCGACTTGCGGAGCGCCCTTGGCCGCGTGGATGCGGCGCGTCTTTCGCCGAAGCAGCAGCTCGCGTACTGGATCAATCTCTACAACGTCAGCGTGGTTGGCGTGGTCGTCGACCATTATCCGGTGGAGTCGATTCTCGACGTTTCGAGCAATCGCCTCATGCGCCACGACGTCTTCAAGCGGCCCTGGGTCGCCGTTCCATCCGGACGAATCTCGTTGAACGACATCGAGAACGAGAAGATCCGCGTGGTTTTCAAGGATCCACGGATTCACTTTGCCATCAACTGCGCCGCGAAGAGCTGTCCGCCGATTCGTTCCGAGGCGTACGCCGGGGCGCGCATCGATGCGCAGCTCGACGATCAGGTCCGGCGCTTCGCCGCTGGTCCCGGCGTGCGAGTCGAGAAGCGCGGCGATCGGACGATCGTGCACACGTCGAAAATCATGAAGTGGTTTCGCGACGACTTCGAGAAGTGGGGTGGTGGTGAGGAGGCGTTCCTCAGACGCTACCTGCCGCGGGAGAAGGCGGCGCAGTCATCGATTGCGCTTCGATACGACGACTACGACTGGACACTGAACGACTGGAGACGATGACGATGGCGTCGCATGAGAAAGGAACACGGAAGAAGATCTTCCTCCTGGCCGGCGCCGTCGGCGTCGCCGTGGTTGCGTTCTTCGTTCTGCGCAGCCGGGGAGTCGATCCGCGCCAGATCGGAGACTGGCTTGCCAGCGTCGGCGATCGCTGGTGGGCACCCGTTGCCTTCATCGCGCTTTACGCAATCTTCAACACGACCCTGCTGCCGGCCACGGTGCTCACGCTCACGGCGGGCGTGGTGTGGGGCTGGTTCGTGGGAGGTCTGTGGGTCCTTGCGGCGTCGACGATCGGCTCCGCGATTCCGTACTGGATCGCCTGGTCCGGATCCGGCTGGGTCGAACAGGTGATGAGCCGGAAGGCGCCTCGCATGCTCGAGGCGCTGAAGAGGGAGGGCTTCATGACTCTTCTTCTTCTGCGCCTCATTCCGATCGTGCCTTACAACATCCTCAACTACGCCGCCGGTCTCGCCTGCATCAAACCGCGCGAGTACGTGGCGGCGACGTTCATCGGCACCATCCCGGGCATTTTCATCTTCACATATCTCGCATCATCCATTGCGTCCGGACTGGTGAGCCCGCGTCAGGCGTTCGTCCGCATTCTGACTGCTGGTGCGCTGCTCGCGGCACTGGCGCTCGTATCCCGTTTCTTCTCCGACAAAGTGAGGGCGAGGTTGCACGCATGAAACGACGGATCCTTCTTGCATTGCTTTTCTGCGCGGCATGTCAGCAGCAACAGCCCGCCGTCGCGCAAACGCGGGCGGCACTACCGCGCGTCACCGAGATCGAGAACGACCGCGTACACACGCTGCTCGCGCCGGACGCGATTCCTTCGATCGACGAGCCGAAGTTCGTGCGGGTCTCCGAGGCGAAGTTCATGGATGACGACGAACCGGTGGTCGGGGTCGTCGTTGGTGGAGTGGCGAAGGCGTACTCGACGTGGCACCTCGATCACCACGAGATCGTGAACGACACCATCGCCTCACAGCCGCTCGCCGTCACCTGGTGACCGCTCGCGCATACGGGCGTCGTGTACGCCCGACCGGAAGTGAACGGCACTCCCAGCACGCTCGGCGTCTCCGGCATGCTCTGGCGCGACTCGCTCGTGATGTACGACCGCGCCACGCGCTCGCTCTGGAGTCAGGTCAACGGCAAAGCGGTCGCGGGTCCGATGGAAGGGAAGCGCCTCGAGGAGATCCCGTCCGGGCAGACGACGTGGGGCGAGTGGAAGCGCCGCTATCCCGATACTCTGGTCCTCGTCAAACCGCGACTCTCCGGCTCGCAGTACGAGCGGTACTTCGATGACCCGCGCATGATCGGTGTTCGCGGCTCACGAAATCCCGACTCCCGCCTGCCCGGGAAGGAGCTGGTCCTGGGACTCGAAGCCGATGGCCGTCACGCCGCAGTGCCGTTCGACGCGCTGCGCCGGCGACCGATTTTGCTGACCAACGCGCTCGACCGTCCGATCGTCATTACGCGCGCGGCAGCGTACGATCGGCGCGCCGGCGAACGCACGCTGACCTTCGAACCGGCCGGCGCCGGACACATGAGCGATCGCGAGACCGGCTCGAGCTGGTCAGTCGAAACCGGCGAGGCGATCGGCGGACCGCTTCAGGGTCAGCGCCTGACGCGGATCTCCGCGAAGACCGTCTACTGGGCGATCTGGGTGAAATTCCATCCCGAAAGTGAGATCGTGAAACCATGAAGCGATACGACCTCGTCGTCATCGGCGGCGGGAACACCGGCCTCGGCGTAGCGAATCGAGTGTCCGCCGCCGGACGGCGTGTCGTGCTCGTCGACAAGGGACCGGTCGGCGGTCTCTGCTCGCTGGCCGGTTGCAATCCGAAGAAAGTCTTCGTCCGTGCCTCGGAAGTACTCGACGAGGTGCGCCGGGCAGGGGATCACGGCATCCGCACGGGCGAAGTCAGCATCGATTGGGAAGAGGTGTGGCGTCGCAAGCACGCGTTCACCGACTCCGTGCCGGAATCGACGGAGCGCGGCCTGGCCTCGAAGGGTGTCGAACGAATTCACGGTGTCGCTCGCTTCGTCTCGCCGGACACGCTGATTGCGGCCGATGAGGAGTTGCACGCTGACGCGTTCGTGATCGCCACCGGCTCGACCCCGCGGCGGCTTACGTTTCCGGGCGCGGATCTGGTGCAAACGACCGATGAGATTCTCGAGCTGCGCCGCCCGCCCGAGCGGATGGTCATCCTCGGCGCGGGCGTGGTGGCGTTCGAGTTCGGATTCGTTTTCGCACGAGTGGGAACGAAGGTGACGATCCTCATGCACTCCACGCGGGCGCTGGCCGGTTTCGACGATGACTTCGCGGCGCACGCCGTCGACTTCGGCCGCTCGATCGGAATCGAGTTCGTTCCCTCGACGACGATCGCGCGCATTCGTCCGACGGGCGATCGCTTCGCCGTCGACTTCACACATGAAGCGGGGAGTGACGTTCGCGAGGCGGACTTCGTGCTCAACGCGGCGGGCCGCGTGCCGGCCATCGATCAACTCGATCTTCCGGCCGCGAACGTGGAGACCTGGCGGCGCGGCGTTCTCGTCGACGACTACCTACGCAGCCGTTCGAACCGCCGCGTATTCGCAGGCGGTGACGTGCACGGCATGTTTCAGCTCTCACCCGTGGCTTCGTACGAAGGACGCGTGATCGCGCGGAACTACCTCGAGGGCGATGTCATGAAGGCGGATTACAAGGTCGTCCCGCAGGCGATCTACACCACGCCGCCGCTCGCGACGGTCGGATGGACGAGACGGAGGCGCGTCAGAGTGGCCGCGCGGTGAAGGTGCGCACGAGCGACATGAAGTCGTGGAAGGTGTACGCCATCGCCGGTGAGCCGGTGGCCTGGGCGAAGGTGGTCGCCGACGCGGAGACCGGCCGCATCCTCGGCGCGCAGCTCTTCGGCGCCGGTGCCTCCGACAGCATCCACGTGTTCGCGCTGGCGATCCGCTGTGGTCTGACCACCGCCGATTTGCGCGAGGCGGTGTACGCTTACCCGACGTTTGCGAGCGCGATCCAGTCTGCGGTTCCGTAACGTCGCACGAGGAGAGCCATGAGTGACGTCGTGTACCGATCCGAGGTTCACATCGAGCGACAGCGCGGACCGATCCGCCTCGCGTGGATCCCTGGCGAGAAAGAGCCGGTGACGTTCGGCCTGCACGGTGCCGTCGCCGAGCACTACGGCGTTGCGCCCGACGCGTTCGAGCCGCACGCCACCACGCTCGACTACATCGCCGCCGCCGCCGCCGGCTGACTGACTGGCACGTTTGCAGGTGCGCTGGCAGCGCGCAAGATCAAAGTCGAGAAGCTCACCACGGAAGCCGTCGGCGAGATCGAGCTCGAAAGCAATGTGCTCGTGATCAAACGCATCCACGTTGCGTACGCCCTCTCCGCGCCCGATGCTCCTGCGGATGTCGTCGAGCGCGTGCACGCCATTCACAAGGATGGCTGCCCGGTCTATCGATCCATCCACCGTGCAATCGAGATCACGACCGAGTGGCGATCGGCGTGACTCGTGGCTCTCGCTCGGCTACTCTTGAACGAATCACGGAGGAAAACCGAAATGCGAAAACTCCTGCTGAACCTTGCAGTGGCGATCTCCGCGGTCGCCGTCCTGGGCGCAACGAGTGCTCGTGACGGCGAGCAGGCACCGCCGTTCTCGGCAACCGATCTGCACGGGAACCAGGTGTCGCTCTCGTCGTTGAAGGGAAATGTCGTCGTGATTCACTTCGCGGCGAGCTGGTGACCATTCTGCAATGCGGAGGCTCCGCATTTACAGGCTCTCTACGAGAAGTACAAAGCGCGAAATGTGAAGGTTGTCATCGTCGACGTGAAGGAATCTCGCGAGACGGTCGAGAAGTGGTCGAAGAAGCACGGCTTCACCTTTCCCGTGCTTCTGGACGACGGAAAGATGGCCGCCGCGTACGCGCTACCCGATGTCCTGCCCGATCTGCCGCGCGAGGACACGGTCATCGCCTCGAATCTGGTGATCGACGGCAACGGTCGCATTCGCTTCTACTCGCTGCTCGACACGGCATCCTTCGATGCGAAGCTCATCGCGCTCACCAAGCGACTGGATGAGGTGCTCGCCGAGTGAGGTGATCCGTCGGCTTGTTACGAACGGCTTGCACGTCGCACCGGAAACAGCTCCGCGATCAGCCTTCGCCATGCTTCTCTCTCTCTTCGCGGAGAGAAGTTGGGCCGCAGCCGCTGAACCTGTCGCTTCAACCTCGCCCGAAACCCGGGCTCGCCGACAAAGCGTTTGATGAGCGTGGCCAGCTCGCCGGAGTCACCGACTTCGAAGTAGCCGTCGTAGTCCTCCCCGAGCAACGCCACCGAGCTCGGAATTCGCGAGGCCAGGACCGGAACGCTGCACACGACCGCCTCAGAGATGACGTTCGCGCCTCCTTCGAGGACGGACGACAACACCAGCGCATCGCTGTCGGCGATCATTTGCCGCGCGCGTGATGGCGGGAGCTCACCCTTCCATCGATAGCGAGTCTCGCGGCGCATCCATGCCCGAGCCGCCTCTTCGAGGTCGGCAGCGAGAGCCTTTCCCACGTGAAGCGCCTCGAGCGGAGTGTCGGGGATCAAGGAGAGGGCCTCGACCAGCCGGAAAGGATCCTTTTCCGGTCGCAGGTGACCGACCGCAATCAAACGGAGTGGCGATCGCGACTTCCGTTTTCGCGCATGAGGCTCAGCCGACTGTACGATCACCCTGGCCTTGCCGCGGAGCTTCTCGGGGAGCTCGAGGACGGCCGCTGTCTGAAGGACGACCAGACGAGATGCGAGCTCGAGGGACAGACAGGAATCTCGATCATGATGGATGTCCCGGTAAACGTCGGTCCCGGGCAATGCCACCGCGAGTTGTCCCTCCGCGAAGGCGTCGCGAAATCTGCGAATCGAAGCATGGGAACGCCGCGCATGAAGGGCGATCACGAGGTCCACGGCGCCGCTCTCGTACGAGGTTGTGATCCGAACCTCGTGTGCCAGCGACCGAAGGAGTGCCGCCCAACGGAGCGCCGTTACCCGGTTCCCGGCGCGCGAGCCCCGCGGCACAGGAGTCACAATCTCGATCGAGAGTCTGCGCATGTCACACAGTGGCCTGGATCAGCCGAATGCTCCTTGACTCTTTCAATACAATCACATTCATGGGTTTCATGACACCGGCTGCTCTGAGAAATGATCTTGGTCTGGCACGCTCGAGAACGAACGCGCTGTGGGTGGATCTGGACGAGAAGCAGCTCACGCTTCCCTATCTCCGGATCGTGAACCCGGTGCTGTGGGAGGTGGGCCACGTCGCATGGTTTCAGGAGTACTGGATCCTGCGGCACCTTGGCAGGAAGGACGCCTTCCTCTCGCGATGCGATGCGCTGTACGACTCCGCGAGGATCGAGCACCGGTCGCGATGGAGCCTGCCGCTGCCGAATCGCCAAGCCACGGCCGAGTATCTCGACCGGACGCTCGACCGGGTCTTCGAGGCCGCGGAGCGGGAGAGCGACCCTTACTTCTTCTTCCTGGCTCTCTTTCACGAAGACATGCACGCCGAGGCGATGACGTATACGCGACAGACGATCGGACTCCCGGCGCCGCAGATCATGCCGGGGAGAACGACCACGATCGCGACCGGCCTGGCCGAGGAGATCCATGCCGGCGGCGAAGAGATCGTCATCGGAGCCTCGCCGGCCGACGAGTTTTTCTTCGACAACGAGAAGTGGGCGCACCCGGCCGCGGTGCCCCGTTTTTCGATCGACGCCGCTCCGGTCACGAACCGCCAGTTTGCCGAGTTCGTCGAGAGACTCGGCTATGAAGAGCGGCGTCACTGGAGTGACGAAGGATGGGCGTGGAGGATCGGCGCCAACGCACAGCACCCGGTCTACTGGCGTCGCAAGACGGATGGGGACTGGGAGACGCGCCTCTTCGATCGGTGGCAGAAGCTCGAGGACAACGCGCCTGTCGTTCACGTCAACGCGCATGAGGCAGAGGCCTTTTGCCATTGGGCCGGGCGGCGGCTTCCGACGGAGGCGGAATGGGAAGCGGCGGCCCGATCGGGCCGTCTGCCTAACGTCGGTCTCGTTTGGGAATGGACCTCCAGCCGTTTTCTTCCCTATCCTGGTTTTGCCGCCGATCCTTACAAGGAGTATTCAGAACCCTGGTTCGCCACGCCGCATCGTGTTCTGCGGGGCGGCTCCTGGGTCACTCCGTCACGGCTGATGCGCCCGGGGTTCCGGAACTTCTTTGAGCCGCGCCGGCGCGACATTTACGCCGGCTTCCGCACCTGTGCCGGCCGAGCGCGGTGAAACGAGATCGCGGAAGACAAACGAGATCGCCGGACGTCCGACCGTCTTTCCACTCATCTCCGCGTATGGATAGATGAAGTAATTGAGCGGCTCCGTGGTCGGCGGCTCGAGCCGGATGTCTCTTCCGATCGTGAACTCGAGACGCTGCGCATCGACGTTGCCGAAAAGATATTCGCGGCGAGCGGGATCGGCGGACTTCGAGGCTTCCGACGGGTCGGCCGGAATCCATCCCTTCCCCTCGATGTAGAACTCGGCCCAGCAGTGGTAACCGCTGGTCTGGCCTTCACCGGCGGACATCGGGAGTCCCATGATGAATCGCGCGGGAATCCCTTTTGCCCGGGCCAGGGAAATGAAGAGCGAATGAAAGTCGGTGCAGTTGCCGCGGCGAAGATCGCAGGCTCGCTCGGTGTCGCCGTTTCCCCATCCCGGACTGGACTTGTCGTACTTCATGGTCGCGAGCACGTGGTCGTAGATCGCCTTGGCCTGCGCCAGTGGTTCTCTCTTTCCCCGCGTCACTTCTTCGGCGAGTTGACGAATCCGCGGGGAGAGGGTCACGAGCCGTTCGGGCCGGAGACTTCGCTGCCACTCTCGCCTGGTTAACAGGATCGGCTGGATCTGTTCGAAGGCGACTTCTCGTCGTGTGGCCTGGAAGCGAAGCCGGAGAACTTCGATCTCCTCTCCTGGATTCTCGATCTCGGCGTAGAGGTAGACATTTCCGAACTCCGGCTCCGTGTACCGTGTCCATCGATACGAAGAGTCGATCTGGAGATGCTGAATGGTCTGGCTCTTCGAGTCTCTCGGAAGGGGAATCCAGACCCTGATTCGGTTCGCGTTCGCGGGAATGCCGGACAGCCTGGCCGCGAACGTCGCGTCGACAGTTCGCACCGTGGCCGCGCGCGTCGAGAGAGGGATCAGGAACAGGAAAACAAACAGCGTCGCTGGTCTCAACATCCGGACGGCAGTCTGCCTCAGCGGCGAGAGAGATTCAAGGCGTCGCGGATTCCCACCAGGCAATGCGACAATGACACCGAACCATCCTTACGCTGGATGCGTCTGGAACTGCTGAAGACAGATCATCGATCTCATTCTGAACATGGAAGGATTCCAATGAAGCGAAGACTCGTTTTATCCGTGGTGCTTCTGGTCGCGTCACTTTCCCCACTTTCCACGACCCTCGCTCAGGAACACCCCGAGCATCCCAAGAAAGCTGAGAAAGCCGGGGAAGTCAACACCACCGATCTCGAGAATGCGATCAAGGCTGAGATCGCGGAAAAATCGAAGGAAACCGACGGCGTCTTCAAGCTAAACGATCCGGAGCCGAAGAAGACGTGGGATCTCACACTCGACAGAGTTCACAAGGACAGGCTTTCAAAGCTCAGTGCCGACACGTACTTTGCCTGTGTGGACATGAAAGATGCGTCCGGCACGACGATCGATGTCGATTTCTTTCTCAAATCAAAGGATGGCAAGCTCGAGATGACCGATACCACTGTCCACAAGGTCGATGGGAAGCCTCGCTACAACTGGAAAGAGGAGAATGGCATTTGGAAACGCGTCCCCCTGAGTGAGTGAGAGCCGCGCGGGAACTAATCGGCGTCTCGGCTCGTCTGGTTAGTCGAGGACCATCATTGGCCGGCGCCCCGCGCATCCGAACCCGCGAGCTCATCACTCATCCGTGGCTCACCGTCTGCGTTCAGATCGCCCTCGGGGCGATCTTCGTCGTCGCGGCGCTTCCGAAGATCGCCGATCCTCCCTCGTTCGCGCACCTCGTCTACAACTACCGCCTCCTTCCGGGCTCGTTGATCAACCTGACCGCACTCGTCATGCCGTGGATCGAGCTGATCGCCGGTCTCGCACTCATCGCGGGCGTCTGGGCGGCCGCGGCGCGCGGAGTCATCGCGGGTCTGCTGGTGCTGTTCATGACGGCGATCGCGATCAACCTCGCCCGCGGAAACGCGATCGATTGCGGCTGCTTCGACGTTTCCGCCGTGGACAAATCCTACGAAGAGCGGATTGCGGACATGTGGTGGGTGCTCGCGCGAGACGCGGGAATGCTGTTGATGGTGGCGCAGCTCTGGGCGGCGGATCGCGCCGGCCATCGTCGAGAGCGAGCCCGGACGGCTCTCGACCGCATGCCGCATGCCTTCGGCGGCAGACTACTTCACTGACGTCGACGTTCGCTGGGCAAACAGACTCACCATCTTGCCGGGATCTGTCGTCGGCAACTTGCAGACGTAGTTCGTGCAGACATAGACCGTGGCTTTCCCGCCGATCGCTCGCTGCATTTTCGTGTACGGAGCAATCCGCGTGATCGGCGGCTCGTCGCCACTTGCGGGCCGAAACACGACGACCTTGTTCGGCAGAAATTGTGAAAAGAGCGTGCGCCGCATCGCCCGCGTATCGCTGGCCGCGGGATTGTCCGCCGCGATGACGACTTCGAACGATGGACCGAGGGCGAAGGCCGCACGGCTCAGAAGGTGCGGACTGATGCTCGGCGACTGATGCACCTGGCCGGAGATCGCGCGAACGAGCTTGCCGGCTCTTGATTCGAGCTCGGTGTCACCCGTCATTCGGGCGATGCGCAACAGATTGAGCAATTGCACCGAGTTCCCCGAGGGGATCGCGCCGTCGTAGATTTCCTTCGGCCGCGCCAGCAACACCTCGGCATCGTCCGCGGTCAGGAAGAAGCCGCCGGCCGTCTCATCCCAGAATAGATCGATCGACTGCCGCTCCAGGCGAAGCGCCGCTTCCAGGTAGCGAATGTCGAACGAAGCCTCGTAGAGATTGAGAAGGCCCCAGATCGTGAACGCGTAGTCGTCGAGATGTGCGGCGATGGCCGCGTCACGAGCTCGAGTGCCTCGCGCACGGGCGGCGACCACTGCAGCACGAACACGACGCGCTGTGCGGATCGATCGACGTCGACCTTGTGGAACGCGCCCGGTCCGCTTCCGATCATCGTGCCGTGGAAGTTCGTCGCCAGCGATGCCGTGTTGCCCTTCAGGATCGCGACGAGCGTCATCGCGAAGACGTCGAACATCGTCGTCGCGTTCAGCGCGATGTACGACATGCCCGCGGTCTCGAGCGAGATGTTTCGCAGAAGCTGTTCGTCGACGGCAGCGGGCTCGCCGAAGCCGATGGTCTGGATGGGGATGAAGCGCTGGCGAAGCTCCTGCGGTAATCCGCTCACCGGCGCGAGGCCGAGGAAACCGGTTCCAGCCGGCTGAATCAGCGGAGCGACGTTCTGCATGCCGTCCGTGACCACGACGAGCGTCAGGTCATGCTTCGGATCGGCCATCCACTTGCTCATTCCTTCGTTGATTCCGCCGCCGATCGACGTCGCGCCGGTGGGCGTGAGCGTGTCGATGTTACTGAGCACGGCCTGCCACGGTCCGGGAATCCCCACGCCGCGCTGCAGGAAGAAGTTCGCAGGCGGATCGGCGCCGGCGAGCGTCTGCGGCGCAACCGTGTGGTCGAAGAAGACCACGCCGATGCGGTCCTGCGACCATTCGCCGCTGCCCGACGGCTGATCGATCTCGCGCCATGCGGCGACGAACGCCTTGGCCGCCGCGCGGAGAATCTCCGCTTTCGTCGCGCCTGCCCCTGCCCCGGGAGGCAGACCGGACATGCTTCCCGACTTGTCGAGGACGAGCACGACGTCGAACGGATGCCGTCCGCGGTTCGTGGCCACGAGCGCCGGCGCGACGCCGTCATCCGCGGGAATCAGCGTGGCGGGAGAATCGCCGGTGTGCTTCGACGCCGCGGAACACTCGGCCATCGGCGCGGCGACGATGTACGTCGATACGCGAAAGGCGGTGACGTCCTGCGCGCCGGAGAAACGCATCGCGATGTTTTTCTCCACGGCGCTCGCGCCGTCACACAGGTCCGCTCCGAAATTCGAGAGCGGCTTGTAGACGATGCGCACGTCGTTGCCGGCGGCGGCTTCGTACGTCACCGAGTCGCCGGCGACGGTCAGCGTCTGCCCGAGGTTCAGAGTGGTGCTGCCGCCGGCGACGAGCTGCGAGCCGGCGGGAGCGGCGCTGAGCGTGAGCGTGATCCGCACTTCGCCGGTTTCCTGCTGCGCGTTGAAGCGCAGCGGGATGTTCAGAGTGAAGCTCTCGCTCGCGGAGAGAGAGGTCGCGAGAAGAAGAGAAGAGAGGATCCCCAGCGCTGCGTTTCGATTCATCCGTCACCTTCCTGAGTGCGGGTATTCTCGCATCGATGCGACTGCTCCACGATGTGCCGGGCGGTGTGAGGGCACATGTCCGCACCGGCCAGCGATCCGGATTATTCACGAACCGAGGCAAACGGCCGGCAGAGTGTCATTCCGAAGCCGCCGGAGATCGTCTCCTTCGCGGCATGACGATTGAGCGGCCTCGAGGGTCGACGAAGCGGAGGGAGGGCGGACGTCCCGTCCGCCCCATGGGGGCGGACGGGACGTCCGCCCTCCAGCGCGCTCCAGGTCCTCGAGCGTACGCCTGCCGTCTCCGACAGGTACGATACCGAGCGCGACGATGTTGACCTGCCTGACGGCTTTCGTCGCTTCCGAGCGATAAAATCGCGCTCCCCGTGCCCACGATCATCAGAAAGCCGGCGTTTGTATTCTTCGTCGCGATGCACGTCATCGCCCTCGACGCGCACGCCGCGCGCCGTCGCGCCGTCGCGGTCTCGCCCTCGCCTGACGCTTTGCGCGCGCCGATCGTGGCGATCGCCGGCAACGTCCTCGCCACCTACGAGCGCGCCGACTTCAGTGTCGCGTGGCGGAAGATGGACGAGGAACCGTCCTCTGCGGTCAATCCGCTCTACATCGTGATTCCGATCGCGCGGGCGAGTGCGCTCGTCGTGCTGTACGAGAACGGAGCGCGCGATGCGCAGGCGATCGACGATGCGCTCGAGCTGCTCGAGTTTGCCGTCGCGCGGCACGAGCAGTGGGGGCACAGCTGGGTGACCGCGAGCGTCGTGAACATGCTCGACCTCACGATTCATCGGATGCGGGGGCTGCGCACTCTGCCGCCGCAGACCGGCAATCGCATCGAGCTTCTCTGGCAGCGCGCGCTCGACATCACGCGGTTCGAAGCGGACGTCCGCCTCGCGTGGAACATGCCCGTGCCGCCGTTCGACTCGACCACGGCGGGCGATACGCAGGCCGAGGAGTTCGCGTGGGAAGCGTCGCTGCTCACGGCGGCGGCGGTGTTTCTTCCCGATCATCCCAACGCGCCGCGGTGGGAGCGCAAGGCGCGGCAGCTCGCATACGACGCGATCACGCGTCCGTCCGATCCGCCCGATCTCGAAGGCATCAAGACCACGACCGTCTCGGAGGAGTTTCGTCTCGACAACCACGGCATCGCCGGCAATCCGTACTACGCCGCGGCGACGCTCCAGCTCCTGCAGCAGGCCGAGCTGCCGTATCGGATGACGCGGCGCGCTGCGCCGCCGGAGCTGCATCACAACTTCTGGAACCTCCATCGCGTGTACGAGACCTACATCGACGAAGACGAACACGGCCGTCTCGTCTGGAACCGCGCCTCCGATCACGGCGACCCGTCGCTCATCCCGATCGCCAAGGCCGGCGATCCGGGCAACGACTTGCGGCTCGCGATGCAGAAGGCAGCGTCGGGAACGTTGTGGCGTGCGCCGCTCGTCAGCGAGGGAGTGATTCCGGAGGCGGAGCTGTACACGGCGATTCAGAATCACAAGGTGGCGTGGTACTACATCGTCGGGTTGTATTGGTGGTATTGGCCGCACTGATAGGATTGGCCCCTCACCCTGGCCCTCTCCCCGCGAGCGGGGAGAGGGGACAATCACGCACGACATGACCACCTACGACAGCTCTGCCATCGAAGTCCTGACCGGACTCGAGCCCGTCCGCAAGCGGCCGGGGATGTACACGATCACCGAGCGGCCGAACCATCTCGCGCAGGAAGTCATCGACAACTCCGCCGACGAGGCGATCGCAGGATTCGCGAGCGAGATCGCGGTCACGCTGCACGACGACGGCTCGGTCTCCGTGCAGGACGACGGGCGCGGGATGCCGGTCGATAAGCACGCGAAGGAAGGCGTCTCCGGCGTCGAGGTGATCCTCACGCGCCTGCACGCGGGCGCGAAGTTCTCCGACAAGAACTATCGCTACTCCGGCGGCCTGCACGGCGTGGGTGTGTCGGTGGTGAATGCGCTCTCGAAAAAACTGCAGGTGTGGGTGCGGCGCGACGGCAACGAGTACTTCATGCAGTTCGCCGACGGGAAGAAGAAGCAGGAACTGAAGATCGTCGGGCAGGTGGGGAAGCGCAACACCGGCACGACGCTGCGGTTCTGGCCCGACGAAAAGTTCTTCGACTCGATCAAATTCAGCGTGCCGCGGCTCAAGCACGTGATGCGCGCGAAGGCCGTGCTCTCGCCGCGCCTGCGCATGCGCTTCATCAGCGAGGTCGATCCGGCCGACAGCGAGGAGTGGTATTTCGAGGATGGTCTGAAGGACTATCTGCTCTCCGAGCTCGCCGGCGTCGCCGTCATCCCCGAGCCTCCATTCCTCGGACACTTCAAAGGCCACGATCACGAAGTCGACTGGGCCGTGGTCTGGCTCGCGGAAGACAGCGAGATCATCGGCGAGAGCTACGTGAATCTGATTCCGACCACGCAGGGCGGGACGCACGTGAACGGATTCCGCACCGGGCTGACCGAGGCGATCCGCGAGTTCTGCGAATTCCGGAACATGCTGCCGCGCGGCGTGAAGCTCGCGCCGGAAGACGTGTGGGCGCGCTGCAGCTACATCCTCAGCGTGCGCATGACCAATCCGCAGTTCACGGGGCAGACGAAGGACCGCCTCTCCTCGCGCGAGGCGTCCGCGTTCGTCTCGGGCGTGACGCAGGACGCGTTCTCGATCTGGCTGAACAACAACATCGCCGACGCGGAGAAGATCGCGCAGATCGCGATCGAGCAGGCCACGACGCGGCTCAGGCAGGGGAAGAAGGTCGAGCGCAAGAAGCTGACGTCGGGCCCCGCGCTGCCGGGCAAGCTCGCCGACTGCACGTCACAGGATCTAGCGCGCACGGAGCTGTTCCTCGTCGAAGGCGATTCCGCGGGCGGCTCGGCGAAGCAGGCCCGCGACCGCGAGTTCCAGGCGATCATGCCCCTGCGCGGCAAGATCCTCAACACCTGGGAGGTCGACCCGGCGCAGGTCCTCGGCTCGCAGGAGGTCCACGACATCGCCGTGGCTCTGGGCGTCGACCCCGGCTCCGAGGACACCTCGGGCCTGCGCTACGGCAAGGTCTGCATTCTCGCCGACGCCGACTCCGACGGCCTCCACATCGCGAGTCTCCTCTGCGCCCTCTTCGTGCGCCACTTCCCGGCGCTGGTCCGCGAGGGCCGCATCCACGTCGCGATGCCGCCGCTCTTCCGCATCGACGTCGGCAAGCAGGTCCACTACGCGCTCGACGACGGCGAGCGCCAGCGCATCCTGCAGCATCTCGCCGACACCGGCGTCCGCGCCAAGCGGAACGTGCAGCGCTTCAAGGGCCTCGGGGAGATGAACCCGTCCCAGCTGCGCGAGACGACGATGGCGCCGGAGACCCGTCGCCTGGTCCGCCTGACCCTCACCGGCGACGGCGCGATGGGCGACGCCACTGCCCTGTTCGACAAGCTGCTGGGCAAGAAGAACGCCGACCAGCGGCGCCAGTGGCTCGAGGAGAAGGGCGACCGCGCGGAGGTCGAGGTCTGATGGCGCGGCGCGCGGCGGGTGGCGGCGGCCGGCGGCGGCCCTCCGGTGGCGGCGCGGGCGGCGAGAACGGCGGGCAGGGTGGCCTGCCGCTCGCCCCCGGTGCCGTCGAGGGCGAGAGCCAGCGGATCTGGGAGTTCACCGAGAAGGCGTACCTCGACTACTCGATGTACGTGGTGCTCGACCGCGCCCTGCCGCACCTGACGGACGGCCTCAAGCCGGTGCAGCGCCGCATCGTCTACGCGATGAGCGAGCTGGGGCTGTCGGCGACGGCCAAGTTCAAGAAGTCGGCGCGCACGGTGGGCGACGTGCTGGGCAAGTTCCACCCCCACGGCGACGCCGCCTGCTACGAGGCGATGGTGCTGATGGCGCAGCCCTTCAGCTTCCGCTACCCGCTGGTCGAGGGGCAGGGCAACTGGGGATCGCAGGACGACCCCCGCTCGTTCGCCGCCATGCGCTACACCGAGGCGCGGTTGGCGCGCTTCGCCGAGGTGCTGCTCGCCGAGCTGGGGCAGGGGACGGTCGACTGGGTGGCGAACTTCGACGGCACCCTGGAGGAGCCCGAGGTGCTGCCGGCGCGGCTGCCGCACGTG
>DATLFB010000115.1:0-2341 GCA_035525285.1 Thermoanaerobaculia bacterium | reverse complement strand
GCGGCGGTTGCGATGGCTCGGCGGATGCCGATGCGGCGAGCGCGATGACGACGACGAGGGCGAGAACGCGTGCGAGTTGCCGGCGGATGTTCATCGGTTCTCCGAATCTCATTTGACGCGCTCCCGAATCTCGGTGATGTGTTGGGCACGGACCGGCTTCGAACGGAGACTCGGCTCCGCATAGCCATTGATGGCAAATCCGGCGAATTGCAGCGCCTCGTTCAGACGGGCACGAATCGTCAGCACGTGGCGTTCGAGAATCATCGTTCCCGGCGCCGGCAGAGGATCCATCGGGGCGATGATGTCACCCCAGCCGACGGCGTTCCATCCCACGTAACCGCGCATTGCATTGACCGCCCTCAAAAGCTCGTCGTAGTGCGAGGCCAAGACCCCGGCCCCGGTGAGATTGCTGAAGGATACGGTCATAGCCAGGTCTTCGTGCGATTTCGCGATCGTGTTGCCGGACGCGTTCTTGACCACAAGCGAGTAGACGTATGCCTTGCCCGCGGGAGGTTCGTGTCGATGTACTCGATCGCAGACGTTGGAGGCAATTCAACCGCTCCGGCGGCGGCGCCGCCATTTCGCGTCAGCTCATAACTCGTCCCGGTCACCGCACTCCAGCGGACCGTGATCTGCCCTGGTCCGGCGGTGGCCCAACGCCGCAGCGGGCCGGCCGGCGCCGGGGGGCTGGGTGGTGGAAGCGCCGGCCAGAGCGAAGCGCGGCGAGGAGAGAGCGAGGGGGCGCGGGAGGGTGTGAAGCGAACGCTCGCCGCGCTTCGCGACGCGGCGGAGACGCCAGAGGCGGCGAGCACGCGCGGCCCGCGGCCTCTCGCCGAAAGCGTTGTTGCCCGCGGGGTCGGGCGGTGGAACATGCACGCGATGGACCAAAGGCCTAATGCTCCGCTCGGCTGCACGGCACCGCACGCGATGAACGCGGCTCCACGACAACCGCGGCGCGGTGCCGTGTCGGCCGCAGCGGCGCATTAGGCCGCGCCACGGAGCGACGCGCGTGCCGCCGCGAGGGTGGGCGGGCGGAGGGAGCGATCTCGCGACACGCTGTCCCACTCGCCGGGCGGGAGCCGCCGGCGCGGCCGTTGCCCGCACGCACGATCGCTCACCTCTCCGCGTGCGATGCAACGGCCGTGTCGGCGGCGTGGGTGGGGGGGGCATTCGTCTCGCCAGAGACGAGTTGCAAGCGATTGACGTCATCGCACGCTTGGTGCAGCGTTGGATCGCATGACTCGAGCCAATGCCGCGCGCACCAGCGTGATAGCCAGCATATTCAGAATGAACGGTAGCAAGGTCAGCCTGACAAAATCGGAGTTCTGAACGACGTCCGGCCAAGCGATTAGTGCCCATGGCAATGACAGCAACCACAAAAGAACATCCCAGTCGCCATGGCCTCCGCCGAAACCGCCTTGCGCGACGAAACAGCTTGCTGACGCGACTCCGGCAACGATCGAAGCTGCGTAGAGGGTAGCTATGCTGCGCCTCATCCACATGAGATTACTGTCGCGCCGCCGCAATGGCACCGATCAGCCGCTGCATCGCTGCGTCCTTGTCCTTTTCGGTTCTCGCCAAATTAAACGCAACCACGGCACCCCTGATCTGCCCCCACGCGGCGCGGTCGCTTCGCGGAATACCGAGCTTGTCGGCGGCCTGATTCAAGCGGCTGTACGTGTCGAACGCCATTCTCATCGCCTTCGCAGGATCGTTGTATGTCTTGTCTGGCTCGTGACCGGCCGCGGCATGACCAACCTTCGCACCATACCCGGCGTGCGAAAATGAGTCCTGCTGAGCGTGAAAGAACTGTCCGAGCGCGGTCAGCGATCCGGCCTTCTCGAACGTGCTCCACATCTGACCACGCCGTTCATCAGTCGTGAAGTGATACGCGGCGCGCACTTCCGTGCTTTTGAATGGACTTGTCGCCGGGTTGTCGTCCACACTCTGATTGGCGCCCGCAATGGCACCTGCTTGCGACGGGCTAAACCCCGCAGCGCGCGAGAGCGCGTATGTCAGCTGGTGATGAACATCTTCTTCGTATCTTCCCGTTGGGTCGACTTTATTGATCGGATTGTTCCGCACGTAGGCATACCGGTTCCACATCTGAGGATTTGCGAGTGCTGCCTTCACATCCAACACCGGATCGACGGATAAGAATCGCCCCTGGTTGGGGTTGTAAAAACGCGCGTGCATGTAATCGAGCTGGTCGTCGTTGTCGGTGTTCCAGGAGCCGAGGAAGTCGCGTTCGTGGCCCGCGAAGCGCATCGGCTCGGGGCGGATGTAGCCGCCGCCGCCGAAGTTGGCTTCTTCCTGGTAGAAGAGCGACTGCTCCTTTCCG
>DATLFB010000108.1:0-7583 GCA_035525285.1 Thermoanaerobaculia bacterium | reverse complement strand
GAACTGCCTGAGGCGCTCCTCGTCCGACTTGAAGGAGTCGTAGGCCTCACCGCGCGGCCAGTACGCACGCTCGATCTCGCGCATCCGGTCCTTGAGCACGGTGAGGCTGGCGCGACGACCCGGGCTCTGGCCCGTGGCGTGCGCGCGCATGTCGAGATAGATGCTCAGGACCGGCAGGCCCGGCGCCTCGAGCTCGGCCACGCGGCGAAGCGTGGCCCCCAGGTCGGCGGCGGCGGGAAATGGGCTCATCGGTCCTCGTCCGACTCGGGCGTGGTCCGGGGCGCCTCGGTCGGCTCGCTCGGCTCGGTCGCCGTCGGCGGCCCCGGTCGACGCTCGCCCTCGGCCAACTCATTCGTCTGGTCGAGCTTGGCCCGTTTCCGGGTGAAGCGCTCGCGGTGGTCGTCGTAGACGGACGGGGCGTCGCGCGCCTCGCGAACACGGTCGATCGGCAGCTTTCCACTCATGGCCCGATCCTACCGGGGAGAAGGACCGCAGCCGGGGATAGGGTCCCGGGCAGGGGTTGCACCGGCGTGTCAGCGGCGAGAACAGGCGGCGAGGGCACGCCGGCCACTCCGTCAGGGCTGCAGCACCGCGCAGATGTTGCCGGCCGGATCCCGGAACCATGCGATGTCGGGGCCCATCCCCCCGGCGCGGCCGCGAGCGATGCCGTCAGCTCCCGTGAAGCCCTCGTAGTGCTCGAAGGAGACGCCCCTGGCCCCCAGCTCGACCACCGCGGCGTCGATGTCGTCGGTCGGGATGTTGAAGACGGTGAACGTCGCCGGCTGGTGATCGTCCTTCGGATAGACGTAGACGTGCTTCCCGCCGCCGATGGAGATCTCGAGGGCGCCCATCGGCGCGTCCAGCACGTCCATGCCCAGCACGTCGGCGTAGAAGGCCTTCGCCCGTTCGACGTCGTCCACCGAATACCCGCAGAACGCCTCATCGCGCTTGAGCATGAACGGTCCTCCTGGCAGATCGGGTCAGGGATCGGGACGCGTTGAACGGTACGACCACCGCGACAGGCTCCGGGCCGGGGCCGGCCGCGACCGCTCGGGGCGCGTCGTTCGGTTAGGCTCCGGCGTCGTGAGCAGCGACTTCATCCGGGACATCGTGGCCGCCGACGTGGCGGCCGGCCGCGTCGACACCGTCGTCACGCGCTTCCCGCCCGAGCCGAACGGCTACCTGCACATCGGCCATGCCAAGGCGATCGCCCTGAACTTCGGAGTCACCGCCGACTTCGGTGGGCGCTGCCACCTGCGGTTTGACGACACGAACCCCGCGAAGGAGGAGCAGGAGTTCGTCGACGCAATCTCGGCCGACGTGCGCTGGCTCGGGTTCGACTGGGGACAGCACCTCTACTACGCGTCGGACTACTTCGAGCAGCTCTACGACTGGGCCGTCCACCTCGTCCGGAACGGTGACGCCTACGTCGACGACCTCTCCGCGGACGAGATCCGCGACTACCGGGGGACGCTGACCGAACCCGGTTGGAACTCGCCCTGGCGCGACCGGCCGGTCGAGGAGAGCCTCGCTCTCTTCGCGCGCATGCGCGCGGGCGAATTCCCCAACGGCGCGCGGGTGCTCCGCGCGAAGATCGACATGGCCTCGCCGAACATCAACCTGCGCGACCCCGTGCTGTACCGGATCCTGCACGCCGCCCATCCGCGGACCGGTGACGCGTGGCGGATCTACCCGACGTACGACTTCGCGCACGGCCAGTCCGACGCGATCGAGGGCGTGACGCACTCCATCTGCACGCTCGAGTACGTGAACCACCACGCGCTCTACGATTGGTTCCTCGAGGCGGTCGGCGTCGCGGACCCGCCCGTCCAGATCGAGTTCGCGAAGCTCCAGCTCGACTACACGGTGCTCAGCAAGCGGCGCCTGCTCCAGCTCGTCTCGGAAGGACACGTCGAGGGCTGGGACGACCCGCGCATGCCGACGCTCGCGGGCCTGCGCCGCCGCGGCTACACGCCCGCGGCGATCCGCAACTTCGCCGAGCGCGTCGGCGTGGCGAAACGCGAGAACGTGATCGACGTCGGGCTGCTCGAGTTCTGCGTCCGCGAGGATCTGAACAAGACCGCGCCGCGCGTGATGGGCGTGCTCCGTCCGCTGCGCGTGGTGATCGAGAACTATCCCGAGGGAGAGAGCGAGGAGCTCGAGACGCCGAACAATCCGGAAGACGCGTCGACGGGCACGCGCAAGGTGCCGTTCTCGAAGGTCGTCTACATCGAGCGCGACGACTTCATGGAAGATCCGCCGAAGAAGTTCTTCCGCCTCGCGCCGGGGCGCGAGGTGCGCCTCCGCTCCGCGTACTTCATCACCTGTACGAGCGTGGTGAAGGACGAGGCGGGGAACATCGTCGAGCTGCGCGCGACATACGATCCCGCGACGCGCGGCGGCGACGCGCCCGACGGCCGCCGTCCGAAGGCGACGCTGCACTGGGTCTCCGCGGAGCACGCGCTCGACTGCGAAGTGCGGTTGTATGACCGGCTCTTCAACGTCGAGGACCCCGAGGAGGGCGGAGACTTCCTCGCGCACATGAATCCGAAGTCGCTCGAGGTCGTGACGCACGCGAAGCTCGAGCCCTCCGTCGCCGCCGCCTCTCCCGGCTCCCGCTTCCAGTTCGAGCGTCTCGGCTATTTCTGCGCCGACCGCGACACGGACGGCGGCCGGGTCGTGTTCAATCGGACGGCCACGCTCAAGGATAGTTGGGCGAAGGTCGCCGCGAGCGTATAGTTCCTTCCATCCGGAGGAACATATGCGCCGTCTGCTTCAGGTCTTCCTGATCCTGTTGTCCGCCACCGCTGCGTTCGCCCAGCGAACGGAGCTCCCGCAGCTCACGTGGCTGCGTTATTACCCCGAGGAGGTCACGCGCGCCGCGTACGAGCCGTTTGACCGGTTGCTCGCGGAGAAGAAGATCATCGGCTGGGGCGTCCTCACGCCGATGACGCGGATCGACGACTCGTTCTCGCAGATCGTCTACGTCTCGGTCCGCGACTGGACGGAGATCGACGCGGTCTCGCTGGCCCTCGACGGGAGCAACATGCCTCGCGGGCGCGACATCGTCATCCGCCACGTGATTCAGGCGGAAACGCCGCCGGCGGCGAAGCCTCGGTTTCTCGTCGTGAACGAACATCCCGTCACTCGCGGCAGGGACGCCGACGCCTTCGCGCTGTTCAACGAGTGGGCGAAGCCGGTGTTCCTCGAGGTCGCCGCGAAAGGGAAGCTCGGCCCGTGGGGTCTCTCGGTGCAGGACGTCTCGATCGACAACACGTGGACCTACGTCGCCTGGTATTTCATGAGCGACCTCTCCGCGCTCGACGAGGTGCGCGGATCGCTGATGAACTTCGGCCTCTCGAAATTGCTCACGTTCGAGCGGAGGCTGCGGGAGATGTCGGAAGACGATTATCGCGGCCGCCTCTATCGCGTCGTGTACGCCGCGCCGTAGCCGGCACGGCCGGCCTGGCGAATCCTCTCCCGCGTGGCCTGGAGGGCGGACGTCTCGTCCGCCTCTCTTCCGCTGGGCGGACGAGACGTCCGCCCTCCACGATCGCTTCCCGCCGCGCAGACTCCTGGCCAGTCCCCTCTCTCCCCGCGTGCGGGGAGAGGGTCAGGGTGAGGGGTATAGTCTCTTCATGCGCCACCTGACCGGAATTCTCTTTGCGCTTCTGGCGGCTCTCGCCGCGCACGCACAACAGCCGCCGCGGATGACCTGGGTCCGCTACTACGAGATCGTTCCCGGCAAGGAAGCGGAGTTCATCCAGCTTGTCCGCACATCGAACGCCGTCGTCGACAGGCTCGTCGCGGAGAAGAAAGTCGTCGCGTGGGGACTCCTCGTGCCGATGTCGCAGATTCCGGATTCGTGGACGCACGCGGTCTACGTCACGCTGCAGGACTACGCGTCGCTCGAGACGCTGGTCAACGCCGCGATCGCCGACTACGCGTCACTCCCGGCCGACCAGCGCGCGAAGCATGACGCGGTGATGCGCAACGCGATCAGGTCGACGCGCGACGAGGTGCTGCATCACGTCGTGCAGTCGGAGGCGATGCCGGCGTCGAAGCCGAAGTACGTCGCGATCCGCACGTACAGCATCAAGCCCGATCGCCACGCCGACGCGACGGCGCTCTTCTCCGAATGGGCAAAGCCGGTCTTCAACGACGTGCTGGCGAAGGGAAAGTTCGGGCCGTGGGGCTTCTCGACGCAGGAGGAGACGTTCCGCACCGGCGGCTGGACGCACATGGTGTGGACGTTCATGAGCGACCTCACCGCCCTCGATGATCTCGACGCCGCCTTCGCCACCCTCGGCGCCACGAAGCTGCGCGGCTTCGACATCCGCCTGCGAGACATGTCGGATCCGGGGGAGATGCGGGGGCAGTTGTTGAGGATCGTGCACGCAGTGCCGTGATGAAGGGTTGCCCGGTTGCCCAGTTGCCCGGTTTCCCGGTGGGTGGTTGTGGCCGGGAAACCGGGAAACCGGGCAACCGGGCAACCCAATGAAACGCGACACCCAGATCCTCGCGACGATCGCCGAGGCCCTCAACTCCGCGCCCGACGTCCAGACCGCGCTCGCGCGCACGCTCGACGTCATTGCGAAGGAGCTCGGGCTCGACACGGGGTGGGTTTGGCTGCTCGATCCCGACACCGGGCACGTCTACAGCGCGGCGGCGCGCAATCTGCCGCCGTATCTGCAGGAGCCGGTGCGGATGACGGGCGCGACGTGCTGGTGCATCGAGCAGTTCCGCGAGGGCTCGCTCGAGCCGCGCAACATCGACGTGATGCGCTGCAGCCGTCTGCGTCCCGCGGTGAACGAGCGCCGCGACGATCTCACACGCGGCATCGCTCATCACGCCTCCGTCCCCCTCTTCTTCCACGACAAGCCCCTCGGCATCATGAACATCACCGCCCCCGAGTTGCGCCGCCTCTCCGCGCGCGAGCTGCGGCTGCTCTCGACGATCGGCTTTCAGCTCGGCGTGGCCATCGAGCGCGCGCGGCTGGCCGAAGAGAGTGCGGTGCATGCGCGGGCGGACGAGCGGACGCGCATGGCGCGCGAGATTCACGACACGATCGCGCAGGACCTCACCGCGATCGCGCTGGAGATCGAGTCGGGACGGCTCGAGACCGCGCTGCGCATCGCTCGCACCGCGCTCGATGAAGCGCGCCGCTCGGTGATGAACCTGCGCGCGGAGCCGCTCGCGGGCAAGCCGCTCGCGCAGGCACTCGCGCTGCTCGCACGCGAGTTCACGTCGCAATCGGGCATCCGCGTCTCGCTCGATACGGTGGACGCCTGCCCGCTGCCGCTCGCGTCGGAAGTCGAGCTGTACCGCATCGCCGAGCAGGCGCTCGCGAACGTGCGCCAGCACGCGCGCGCGAAGTCGGTGCGTCTCACACTGCGCTGCACGCGGGGCGCGGCGACGATGACCGTCGAGGACGACGGCGCCGGATTCTCGCCGCGCGCGATCGCACCCGATCGCCACGGCGTGCGCGGCATGCGCGAGCGCGCGCGCCTCGCGGGCGGCACGCTGCGCGTGGTGTCGAAGCGCGGCGAGGGGACGAGCGTGACGGCGAGGATTCCGCGATGAAGATCGCCATCGTCGACGACCATCCCGTCGTGCGCGAGGGACTGGTCGCCGCGCTCGCGCGGCGTGCGGAGCTCACGATCGTCGGTGCATTCGGCTCGGCCGAGGAGTTCCTCTCGGCGCAGAGGAGGGCGGACGTCTCGTCCGCCACCGTGGGCGGACGGGACGTCCGCCCTCCAGACGTCGACGTCGTGCTGCTCGATCTCGAATTGCCGGGGATGAGCGGCGTCGACGCGATCCCGAAGATCGCCGCGCGCGTGCTCGTGCTGACGGCGTACGCGAACGACGAGCAGATCGACGCGGTGCTCCGCGCGGGCGCGCGCGGGTATCTGCTGAAGGGCGCTTCGGTCGACGAGATCGAGCGCGCGCTGCGCGCGGTCGCGGCGGGTGACACCTATCTCGATCCGCGCGTCGCCTCGCGCGTGCTCGCGCTCTCGCGCGAGCCGCGGCTGTCGGCGCGCGAGCGGGAAGTTCTCAAGCTCGTTGCGAGTGGGCGCTCGAACAAGGAGATCGCCGCCGCGCTGCAGATCGCCGAGCGCACGGTGAAGTTTCACGTCACGGCGATCTTCAACAAGCTCGGCGCGGAGAATCGCGCGCAGGCCGTCGCGATCGCACATCAGAGGGGGATCGTCTAATGCGTTTTCTGCTCGTCGCTCTTCTCTTCACCGCATCCGTTGCCAGCGCCGGCACGTACGCGCTGCGCGGCACGCTGGTCACGCCCGACGACGTCATCGAGAACGGCGTGCTCGTCATCAGCGACGGCGTGATCACCGCCGCGGCGGCGAATGCCGCGATTCCGCCGGGCGCGCGGGTGATCGACACGGGAGGCTTCATCTATCCCGGCCTGATCGATCTGCACAATCACCTCATGTGGAACGCCTTCCCGCGCTGGTCCGCGGGGACGCTCACGCGCAATCGCTACGAGTGGCAGGCCATGGACCGCTACGCGGTCGGGCTCAGCGGACCGCAGTCGAAAGTGAGCAGTGTGGCGTCGTGCGATCTCGCGCGATTCGGCGAGGTGAAGTCGCTGGTGTGGGGAGGGACGAGCGCGACGGGCAGCCTGTTCAACAGCCCCTGCACCGCCGGACTCGCGCGCAACCTCGACACCGCCACCTCGGGGCTCGACGTCACGCCGATCCAGTACCGGATCTTTCCGCTGGAGCTCAGGGCCAACGACGAGAAGAGCGTGCGCGACGCGCTCGCGGCCGGAAATCCGGTCGTGGCGCATCTCTGCGAAGGGGTCGATGCGAGCGCCGCGCGCGAGCTGCGCCAGGCGCGCGCGCACGACTATCTGAAGAAGGGATTCATCATCATTCACGGCGTGCCGCTGCTCGACAAGGACTTCGCCGATCTCGGAACGAACGGCGTCGGCTTCGTCTGGTCGCCGCGCAGCAATATCGAGCTGTACGGCCGGACGGCGGACGTCTCGTCCGCCAGAAAACACGTCACGATGGCCATCGCCCCCGACTGGTCGCCGTCCGGCAGCAGCGGCATGATCGACGAGATGCGCTACGCCGCCCTCTGGAACGACCGGCAGTTCCCGCCGGTCTTCACGCCGAAGGAGCTCGTGCAGATGGCGACCACGAATCCGGCGAAGCTCGCGCGCATCGACGGAAAGACGGGACGCCTCGCCAGCGGTCTCGCGGCGGACTACGTCGTCGTGCGCCGCGGCGCGCGCGACGCGTATTCGTCGCTGATCTACGCGACGCACGAGGACATGCTCCTCGTCGCCGTCGGCGGCAAGCCGCTCTACGGCGACGCGGCGATGATGCACGACGTGAATCCGTCCGCGCGCGTGGAGGCGCTCGATGTCTGCGGTGCGCAAAAGGGCGTCGACACGAGCGACAGCAGCGCGACGTGGGCGGACACGATGAAGAATCTCACCGCGGCGTTCGCGTCATTCAGTCTGCCGATGGCGGGACTGGCGGAGTGTCGGTGACGTGTGGAGTGCGGCGACGCTAGTCGCCGCTTTCCTATCACGTAGCAAAGCGGCGACTAGCGTC
>DATLFB010000101.1:0-19017 GCA_035525285.1 Thermoanaerobaculia bacterium | reverse complement strand
TCACTGCTGTCCAAATTAGCCATCTTCACATCGGCGGCTAGCGGAGACTGAGGGACGATTTGAGCAGCTTCGAGAATCAGACCCCCTCTCGATCACGTAAAGCTGCTGTCCAAGATTGTCGGAGAGCGAATGAGGTCATAGTGAGGGGGCTGCTGTCCAGATTACGCGAGGCTGAGCTGCACGGGGTCGGGGAGCGGCTCGGGCGGCGAGAACGGGTTGTCGAGCCAAGTCCAGAGATCGCGATACGTGAACAGGTTGAATCGCAGCATGGCCAGCAGATTCGAGAGCGACCAGCCGAACTGCGACTTGAGTTGCAGATAGCGAAGGATCAGCATCGTGATCAGGGCCGTCCATATCTGGATGTGGAGGGCGTTGGACGAGGTTCCGACGAAGGTCTTGATACGCAGGTTCTGCTTGAGCGCTTTGAAGAGCAGCTCGATCTGCCAGCGTTCCTTGTAGATCGCCGCAATCGTGCTCGCCGCGAACTCCAGATGGTTGGTCAGAAACACCATCGGCTGGTCGCGATCGGGCACGCGAACCTCGATCCTGCGGAAGAGAACTGGGGAGTCAAGCTCGATGTCATAGGGCTTGAGGTTCACGTCCAGCTCGATCACTTCATCGCGAAGGACGGCGCCGTTCGCAGGGACCTCCCGCCGCTCGACAACGCGGTAGCGGGTCCCATCCTTCATCCGTGTCACCAACCAGACGCCCTGCAACGTCAGCGTCACGAACCACAGGAAGTCGTTGTAGCCACGATCGAATACGAGGATGGTCCCCGGCGAGAAGGTCATCTCCCTCGCTGGACGAATGTCGGACGTTTTGGCATCGGTGATCAAGGCATAGCTCGGCAAGAGGCCTTGGTTCTCGAGCAGCATGTGAACCTTGATCCCCCCTTTCGTCGTTCGGAACTTCGCCCAGTCGAACACGCTGGCGCAAAGATCAATCACCGTTGCGTCGAGCGAAAGGAGCACATTTTTGAACTTAAGCCGGCGCTTCGGCGCGACCTCCCGGCACCGATCGAGCAGCACATGGAAGAGCGATTCGAACAGCTGCCACGGCCGGTGGGCATTCGCGTACGCGAGCGTCGACTTCGCGGGTGCAGTATCGATCCCCAGGTGATTCAGCTTGCCTTGGGCCGATGCCAGTCCGCCACAGATCTCGCGCAGCGATTGTGCTCGACCGAGATGGCAGAACAACATCGCCACGAACTGATCCCAGCAGGTAAACCCCCGAGCATGACGTTCGGCGCCATGCTTTCTCGCAAGCTGATCGAACTCGGATCGGGAAAAGACGTTGAGAATCTGCCGGAAAACGCTGCATACTCGATTCATCGCCGGGGAGCCTCCTGTACGTTTTCTTTCGCAAGATCAACTTTACAGGCCCCGGCGATTTTGCGTCACCCCGGAAGCGCGATTCTCAGGAAGCTAATTTGGACAGGAGTGATACTAGGTGATCGCGGCGGACAGGCCGCTGGTCTCCTCGTTCGACGGGCTCGCAGTCAGCGCCCGCGTCGAATTCTTCACCGGCTCGGAAGCGTGGTCGCGTGCGACCGTGAGCCAGCGCGCCGGCAGGCAGCTGGGGAAGGTGCACGTTCGGGAATCGCTCCTGGTCGTCACGGGCAAGTCACTGAACGTCGTGAATCGCTTTCTCGCCGGCGGCTCGTGGGATGCGCTCGGCGAGAGCGCGCTCTATGGCTACCGGTATGGCGAGTTCCGCATCGCGCGAGGAGTCATCGCCAACGCGGGAGCCGATTACGGGTTGCCGCGTAATTGGCAGGTCGGTGTGCGCGGCAGCTATCTCCGAAGCGACGTCGCCGATGTCTTCGGTGTCGCCCTCAACGTCAGCAAGACGAGGGCGACCTTCGGCTTCAACATGGGCGTCGGCATGCCCCAGAGTCGCAATGGCGAATCGGAGCCGGTCTTCTACCTGGCGGTGATCGCTCCCCTGTACGCGAAGTGACGCACGCGAAGTAACGCCCTCACCCTCCGCTCAACGCCGGCAGAATGAAGATCTCCGCGCCGTCGCGCACGCGAGTGCCGAGGCCGCCGGTATCGCGGATGCTCTCGCCGTCGACGAAGATGTTCACGTGAGGGCGGACCTCGCCGCGCTCGGTGATCACGCGATCGCGCACCGCGGGACAGCGCGTCCAGAGCAGCGACAGCGCGTCCGACACCGAGGAGGCCGGGCCGTCGATGCGGACCTCGCCTTGATTTCCGGCGAGCTCGCGCAGCGGACCCGGCATCACGAACAGAAGCATCATTTCCCCTTGCGCGGTTTCTTCAGCGAGACTCGCGCCGTCTTCACGGCGACGACCGGCGGCAGGCCGTCGGCGAGGGTCGACCAGCTCTTCCCTTCGTTCGCCGAGCCGAACACTTTCCCGCTGCGCGTGCCGAAATAGACGCCGGCCGGATCGACCTCATCGACCGCGAGCGCGTCGCGCAGCACGGTCTCGAACGCGCCCTTCTGCGGCAGTCCCTTCGTCAGCGCTTCCCACTTCTTCCCGCCGTTGCTCGTGCGATACACGCGCAGCTTCCCCTCGGGCGCACAGCGGAACTCGTCCGACTCGAGCGGCACGATCCACGCGCGATCGGCATCCCGCGGATGCACCGCCATCGCGAACCCGAAATCCGACGGCACTCCGTTCGCGACGTCCTTCCAGCTCTCGCCGCGATCGTCGCTGCGATACAGCCCCCAGTGATTCTGCAGATACATCCGATCCGGCTTCTGCTGCGACTGCACGACCTTGTGCACGCACTGCCCGAACTCCGGATACTTGTCGGGAAGGAACTGCGCGCGCACGCCCTGATTCGACGGACGCCACGTCGCGCCGCCGTCGCTGGTCGCGTACATCCCGCCGGTGGAGACGGCGATGCGGATGCGTTGCGCGTCCGTGGGATCGAGCAGGATCGTGTGGAGGCACAACCCGCCGCCGCCGGGCATCCACTTCGGGCGCTGCGGATGATTCCAGAGTCCCTCGGCGAGGCTCCACTTCTCACCGGCGTCGCGCGACACGAACAGCGCCGCCGGCTCGACGCCGCAGTAGAGCGTATCCGGCTCGTCCTCGCGTCCCGGCTCGATCTGCCAGATGTTCTGCAGCGCCGCGCCCGTCCCTTCCGGAAACTTCACGTTCGCTTCCTCGGGATTCGTCCATTTCTTCCCGAACGTATCGCTGCTTCGCAGCAGCGCGCCCCAGTGCATGCTCTGCGCGCCCGCCCAGAGGCGATGGCGTCCGGCGCGATCGTCGTACGCGAGCGCGTACACCGCGCTGCCGGGAAAGTACGGACCGCCGATCTCCCACCGCTTGCGCGAGGCGCTCGAGCGAAAGATGAACGCGCCCTTCATCGTGCCGACGAGGACGAGGACGTCGCCGTGTTTCGGGCTGACGTGAGTGGGCTTGGGCATGGAAACCTCCGTGCGTGCTCGTGCTGGGTGCTGCGTGCTACGTGCTGCGTAGCTCAGCTTCTAACGCAGCACGCAGCACGTAGAACGCCGATTCTACTTCGCGCGTACAATCGACGGCCATGAAGAAGCTCGTCGGCTGGATCATCTTCCTGGTCCTCCTCTATTTCGCGTGGACGAAGCTGGCGCCGAAGCTGACTGATGTGAAGCTCGGCTCGAAATCGACGACGACGGGAGCCGGCGTCGGAGGCGGCAATTCGTGCACGGGCGCCGCCGAGAGCGCGTCGAGCGAGTGGGGAGGCGGGCTCGTACGCTTCGTCAATCCGCCGTACGACCTCGATGCGTGGTCGAGCTTCCAGGGGAGCGTGAACCGGCGGATCGGGGATGCCGAGGCGCAGTGCACGTGCATCGAGGAATCGTGCGGCAAAGCGCGTGATGCGATGCGCGAGCTACGCGGTCTCGTCAACGAGCTCGACACCGCGATTCGCACCGGCGGCTCGCCTCCTTCCGATGCAGTGCAGCGTCAGGAGTCGATCGACCGGCAAATCACGGAAGCGCAGGAACTGGTCCGCTCCGGCAAGTGAGCAGCACGAGTCGCACGAATGGCCCAGTCGAGCGATCCTCCTGAAGGAGCCTTGGGCAACGAACGCAGCCGGCCGTGCCGGCTCGCCCGCCGGCTCGGCGCGTTTGACGCGACGATGATCGTGATGGGCGGGATCATCGGCTCGGGCATCTTCATCAATCCGTACGTGGTCGCGCGCCACGTGCACACGCCCGCGCTGATCCTCGGCGCGTGGGCCGCCGGCGGCGCGATCGCGCTCCTCGGCGCGTTCGTCTACGCGGAGCTCGCCGCGCTGCGTCCCGAGGTCGGCGGACAGTACGCGTATCTGCGCGACGCGTGGCATCCCGCGGTCGCGTTCCTCTACGGATGGGCGCTGCTGCTCGTCGTGCAGAGCGGAGGCATGGCCGCGGTGGCCGTGACGTTCGCGCGCTACACCGTCGAGCTCACCGGCACGCCGATCGCGGAATGGCTCCTCGCCACGATCACGCTCCTCGTGCTGACGCTCATCAACTGCCTCGGCGTGCGCAGCGGCACGAACACGCAGACGCTGCTGATGCTGCTCAAGCTCGGCGCCATCGCGATGCTCGTGATCGCGGGGTTCTCCCTGGAGGGCGGACGTCCCGTCCGCCCCCTGGTGGCGGACGGGACGTCCGCCCTCCTTGCCGCGATGACTCCCGTGATGTTCGCCTACGGCGGCTGGCAAACAGCGAGCTTCATGTCCGCCGAGCTCAAACGCCCGCGGCGCGATCTCGCGATCGGCCTCCTCGCCGGCGTCGCCGGCGTGATCGCGGTCTATCTCACCGTGAATTACGTCTGCCTGCGCGCGCTCGGCGCGGACGGACTCGCGGCGACGACGACTCCCGCATCGACGGTGATGCGTCTCGCCCTCGGCGAACGCGGCGCGATGCTCATCGCGGCCGGCATCGCCATCTCCACGCTCGGCTTTCTCAGCCAGGGCATGCTCACCGCGCCGCGCGTCTACTACGCGATGGCCGAAGACCGCCTCTTCTTTCGCGCGGTGGGACAAGTGCATCCGACGACGCGCGTGCCCGTGCTCGCGATCGCGCTGCAGGGAATCGTCGCGGTCATCATCGCCGTCTCGGGAACGTACGAGCAGATCCTCAGCTACGTCGTCTCCGTCGACTTCATCTTCTTCGGACTGACGGGACTCTCGCTCTTCGTGTTCCGCCGGCGATTGCGGGACGCCTCGCCGTCATTTCGCACGCCGGGACATCCGATCACCACGGCGATCTTTGTCGCCGCGTGCTGGCTGGTCGTGCTCGGCACGGTCGCACGCTCGCCGATCAACAGCGCGATCGGATTCGGCATCCTCCTCGCAGGATTGCCCGCGTATTGGTTCTGGCAGCGTGCCCGGCAATAGCGCCGCAGATCGCGAAACCGCTGGAGTGAACGGGCTGCCCGGTCGCCCGGTTGCCCAGTTGCCCAGCGTAAACCTGCCGCGTTTGATTCCGAAGCGCAATGTCCGTGCAGCCGCACGCCGGGAAACCGGGAAACCGGGCAACCGGGCAACCGCCCCCGCGTTATCATCCGCGCCGCCATGAAGCGCGCGCTCCTCGTCCTCGGCGCACTCCTGCTCATCCTGCTCGCGATCCTCATCGGCCGCGCGCTGGTGCTGCCGTCGATGCAGATCGCGGCGCCGGCCGCGCCGCCGCTGTCGATCGACCGCGACGCGGCGCTCGCGCGGTTCACGCGCGCAATCCGGTTTCCAACGGTCTCAGGTAGAAGCGCGGAGCACGACGCATTCCTCGCCTGGCTCGGCGAAGCCTATCCGCGCGTGCATGCATCGCTGCAACGCGAGCTCGTGGGCGGGCACAGCGTGTTGTTCACGTGGCGCGGAAGCGATCCCGCGCTCGCGCCGGTGCTGCTCATGGGTCACTACGACGTCGTCCCGGTCGAGCCGGGGACGGAGTCGAAGTGGGAGCGGCCGCCGTTCAGCGGCGCGGTCGCGGGCGGCTTCGTGTGGGGCCGCGGCACGCTCGACGACAAGATCACCGTCATCTCGCTGCTCGAAGCGATCGACTCGCTGCTGCGCGACGGCTTCCGTCCGAACCGGACGATTCTTCTCGCCTTCGGCCACGACGAAGAGATCGGCGGCACCGAGGGCGCGGCTGCCGTCGCGCGACTTCTCATCTCGCGCGGCGTGCGCCTGCATGCGGTCGTCGACGAGGGAGGAATCGTCACGCGCGACGGGATCAAAGGTCTCGACAAGCCGGTCGCGCTCATCGGCATCGCGGAGAAGGGGAGTGCGAGTGTCGAGCTGCTCGCCAGCGGCGCGGGCGGCCATTCGTCGATGCCGCCGCCGCGCACGCAGGTCGGCGAAATCGCGAGCGCCATCGAGCGCGTGCAGACGAATCCGTTTCCGACCGGCGTGCGCGGCGCGACCGCGGAGATGTTGCGCTGGGTCGCGCCGGAGATGCCCTTCGTGCAGCGCGTGCTGATGTCGAACGTCTGGCTCTTCGAGCCGATCCTCCGCATCGAGGCGAAGAGCTCGCCGCCGCTGAACGCGATCCTCCGCACCACCACCGCGCCGACGATCATCAGCGGTGGCGTGAAGGAGAACGTGATCCCTTCGCACGCGCGCGCGGTGATCAACTTTCGCATCCTGCCCGGCGACACGGTCGACGAGGTCGTCGCGCACGTGCGCGAGACGGCCGGCTCGCGCGTCGCCGCGCGCCTTCTGAGCGGAGCGCGCGATTCGTCACCGGTCTCCGATCCGCGCACGCCGCAGTTCCGCACGCTGCAGCGGACGATCGAGCAGGTATTCCCCGACGCCGTCGTCGCGCCGTACCTCGTCGTCGGCGGCACCGACGCGCGTCACTTCGAGTCCCTCACGCCGAACGTCTATCGCTTCATCCCGCTCGTGATCGAGCAGAGCGATCTCTCGCGCGTGCACGGCACGAACGAGCGCGTCGCGGTGGAGAGCTATTTCGAGGCGATCCGCTTTTATCGGATGCTGGCGATGAATTTTGCGCGGTAAGCTTGCGCGCGCATGATCGAACGCAGCCAGACCGGCGGCATCCTCACTCTGCGCCTCGCGCACGGCAAAGCGAGCGCGCTCGACCTCGAATTCATGGACGCGATCGCGCTGGCGTTCGCCGAGGGGGCGGAGGCGGATGCGGTGATCCTCACGGGAACGGGATCGATCTTTTCCGCCGGAGTCGATCTTTTCCGCCTCCTCGAGCAGGGAGCGGAGTACACGAATCGGTTCGTCCCCGCGCTGTCGCGGCTGATGCTCGACCTCTTCTCGTTCCCGAAGCCGCTCGTCGTCGCGGTGAACGGACACGCAATCGCCGGCGGCTGCATCATGACCCTTGCCGCGGACTATCGATTGATGGCCGGCGGCAACGGCCGCATCGGCATCCCCGAGTTGCTCGTCGGCGTGCCGTTTCCGCCGAGCGTGATCGAAGCGGTGCGCTTCGCCGTGCCGCCGCAGCATCTGCAGTCGCTCATGTTCACGGGACGCACGGTGCTCGCGGATGAAGCGCTGCGCCTCGGACTGATCGATGAAGTGGTGGATGGGAGGGCGGACGTCTCGTCCGCCCAGGCGGACGGGACGTCCGCCCTCCTTGCGCGCGCCGGAGAAGTCGCGCGGCAGCTTGCGGCGCTTCCCGCGCGCGCGTTCCAGCTCGCGAAGCGCCAGCTCCGCGAAAAGACGATCAGCCGCGCGAAGCGATACAACGCCGAGTTCGACGACGAGGTGCGCGCGCTCTGGAGCGATCCGGCGACGCATCAGCGGATTCGCGACTATCTTGCGAAGACGGTGAAGAAATGAGCATCCGGGCGGTCGTCGCGCGGGAGCAGAACAAGGTCGCGATCGAGACGCTCGACGAGCTTCCGCCCGACGGCGAGGTGCTCATCGAAGTCGCCTACTCATCGCTCAACTACAAAGACGCGCTCGCGGTCACGGGACGCGGACGCATCGTGCGCCGCTTCCCGATGGTCCTCGGCATCGATCTCGCCGGCACGGTCGTCGAGTCGTCGAGCGCGGACTTCAAGCCTGGCGATCGCGTCGCCGGACACGGCCAGGGCCTCGGCGAGCTCGATGGGGGCGGCTACGCGCAGCGGCAGCGCGTGCGCGCGGATGCGATCGTGCCGGTGCCCGATGCGTTCACATTCGAGCAGGCGATGCAGATCGGCACTGCCGGATTCACGGCCATGCTCTGCGTGATGGCGCTCGAGCAGAACGACGTGAAGCCCACCGCCCGCGAGGGCGATTCATCTAACGCTCGGGAAGTGATCGTCACCGGCGCGGCCGGCGGCGTCGGCTCGCTCGCGGTGCTGCTGCTCGCCGCGCGCGGACATCGCGTCGCGGCGTCGACGGGCCGTCCGGAGCTCGAGCCGTATCTGCGCGATCTCGGCGCGACCTCGATCGTGCCGCGCGACGAGCTCGCGAAGCCGGGTCCGCCGATGCAGTCGGAGCGCTGGGCAGGCGGCGTCGACACCGTCGGCGGCGTCACGCTCGCGAACGTGTTCGCGCAAACCTGGTACGAAGGCGCAGTCGCCTGCTGCGGCATGGCCGGCGGCCACGAGCTCTCGACGACGGTCTGGCCGCTCATCCTTCGCAACGTCTCGCTCCTCGGCGTGAGCTCGATCCGCACGCCGAAGCCGAAACGCATCGAGGCCTGGTCGCAGCTCGCGCGGACGATCGACCCCGCGAAGCTCGCATCGCTCTCGCGCACCGAGCCGATGTCGCGGATCTTCGAGCTGTCGGAAGAGATTCTCGCGGGGCGCGTGCGCGGCCGCGTCGTGATCGACGTGAATTAGTGTGGAATGCGGCGACGCCAGTCGCCGCTGTGCTATAGGAAAGCGGCGACTGGCGTCGCCGCACTCCACACTAACGCGGCATCTGCTCCAGCACGAACCAGAGAATCGCGTTTGCGATCGCCACGATCGCCACTCCTCCGAAGAATGATCGGATCGCAGCCCACGGAATCGCCTGCGCGCGAATCTCCTGTCCGCCGCGCGTGAGGCGGAGGAAGCCTTTCTCCTTCGCGTCGCTCACGAGCGCGCTGATGCCGCTGTTGTAGCGGCCGATCGCGGTCACGGTCTCTCCCGGCGCGATGATGCATTCCTGGAGGGCGGACGTCTCGTCCGCCACGTCAGGGCGGACGGGACGTCCGCCCTCCTCTCCCAGCTTCCAGTCTCTCCGCAGCGGCGGCGCCTCGGTGTGCATCTTGAACATGAGTTTCGTCAGTTGGAGGATGTTTGCGAACTCGAAACGCGTGGACTGCAGATACTGCATCGCCGTCTCGCGGTCCACGTCCGACTTCGCGAAGCCTTGCAGCACGGGGAACGATCCGAGGAAATAGTCGCCGAGGGGAGTGCGGACCGCGCAGCGGGTCATGCCGAAGCCGACGAACGTTCGCGCCGAACCGGCGTCGTAGTTGTAGATCACACAATCGCGGCCGCTGAGCGGAGCCTTGATCGGCTCGAAGCTCGGATGAATCACGCCCGTGATCGCGGTGAGATCGCCGTCGAGCGGACGCTCGCCGCGCGCCGTGCGGTTGCGTGCGCGCCAGTCGCGCACTTGGTGGCGCGTGCCGAAGATCCACACGAGACCGACCCAGACGGCCGTTCCGACGATCACCGATGCGATCGCGAGCGTGGGCATCGGCAGCTCGTCGCGCAGCACGTACGCGTACGCGCCGGCGAGTGCGATCCAGGCCACGACCGCGATGCTGCAGTTGCGGAGCATGAGTCATCCTAGCGCGTTAAACTGAATTACGAATGGAGCGCATCGGCCCGTATCGCATCGTCCGCAAGCTGGGCGAAGGAGGGATGGGTGTCGTCTACGCCGCGGAAGACGAGCGTTTGAACCGCACGGTGGCGATCAAGATCATTCGCGACGCCGGCGACGGCTCCGCGCGCGAGCGATTTCTGCGCGAGGCGCGCGCCGCGGCGAGTCTCACTCATCCCAACGTCTGCCAGCTTTTCGACATCGGCGACGAGGAGGGAAGCCCGTTCCTGGTGATGGAGCTGCTCGACGGCGAGTCGCTCGCCGAGCGATTGCGCCGCGGTCCGCTGCCGTTGCAGGAAGCGGCGCAGACCGCGCTCTCGATGCTCACCGCGCTCGATGCGTTGCACGCGCGCGGCTTCGTGCATCGCGATCTCAAGCCTTCGAACATCTTCCTCACGAGCCTCGGCGTGAAGCTGCTCGACTTCGGCCTCGTGCGCGACACGCGCGCGGTCGCGCTCTCGCCTGACGAGCCGACCCTCGCGGGCGGCGGCGCGAACGTGCCGCTCACGCTCTCCGGCATGATCGTCGGCACGCCGCGCTACATGGCGCCCGAACAACTCCTCAACGCGCCGGTCGACGGCCGCACCGATCTCTTCGCCATCGGCGGCGTGCTGTACGAGATGATCAGCGGCCGCCCCGCGTTCGAGGACGAAAACGCGATGCGCCTCTTCCACGCGGTCGTCTACGAGAACCCACCGAACCTCGCCGGCTCCGCGGCGATCACCGCGATCAACCGCATCATCCATCGCGCGATGGCGAAGCGGATCGACGATCGCTACGCGAACGCCGCGGCGATGGCGAAGGACCTGCGCGACGTGATGCTGATCTCCGACGTCGCCGCGCCGGTCGTCGCGCGCCGCATCACGCGACTGATCGCGCTGCCGCTGCGCGTGTTGCGCAGCGACCCGGAGACCGACTTCCTCGCGTTTGCGTTGCCCGAGGCGATCACGACGACGCTGGCGGGCGTGGGATCGCTGATCGTGCGTTCATCCGCGCATGCCTCGCGTCTCGCGGAGCTCGATCCGAAACAGCTCGCGGAAGAAGCGGACGTCGACGTCGCGCTCACCGGCACACTGCTGCGCGCGGGCGATCAGATCCGCGTGAACTCGCAGCTCGTCGAGCTGCCGAGCGGTGCGGTGATCTGGTCGCAGGCCTCGCAGATGACGATGTCGGACGTGTTCGAGCTGCAGGACCGGCTCACGCAGCGCATCGTCGAGTCGCTCGAGCTGCCGCTGAGCGATCGCGAGTCGCGCCTCGTGCGCCGCGACGTGCCGGCCTCGCCGCGCGCGCACGAGTTCTATCTCCGCGCGACGCAGCAGAGCGAGAACCCGACGGGCTGGACGATCGCGCGCGACCTCTTTCTCCGCGCGGTGGACGAGGACCCGCGTTACGCGCCCGCCTGGGCGCGACTCTCGCGCATGCATCTGCTGCTCGGCAAATACGCGGGCGACACGGAGAAGCAGTACGAGCTCGCCGAGTCGGCCGCGCGCCACGCGCTCGAGCTGAACCCCGAGCTGCCGATCGCGCATCACGCGTTCGCGCACATCGCCGTGTCGAAGGGGAAGTCGCTCGAGGCGATGACGCGATTGCTCGATCGCGTCGCGCGGGGGAGCAACGACCCCGCGGTCTTCGCGGGACTCGTGACCGTGTTCCGCTTCTGCGGATTGCTCGAGGCCTCGGCGGCCGCCCACGAACAGGCGAGGCAGCTCGACCCCAACGTGTCGACGAGCGCCGCGCACACGTACTGGATGCTCGGCCGCTACGACGAGGCGCTCGCCGCCGTCGATCCCGAGCGCGACATGGGCGACGCGTCGATGATCCTCGAGAGCATGGGACGGCTCGACGAGGCGATCGCGGTCTACGGCGATCGCCGCGCGCGCCTCGAGGGGAGCAATCCGGCGCTGATGTCGTTCTTCAACGCCTTCACCGCCGCGCTGCAGCGCCGCAACGAGGTCGCGGTGTCGCTCTTCTCGCAACATCACGATTTCCCCGATCCGGAGGGACTCTTCTACATGGCCCGCGCGCTCGTGCGTTGCAACGATCACGAGGCCGGCCTCGATCGCCTCGACCGCGCCGAGCGCGGCGGATTCTTCTGCTACCCATTCTTCGCGAGCGACGCCTGGCTCGACCCGCTGCGCGCGGATCCGCGCTTCGTCGAGATTCTGCGCCGCGCCGCCGCGCGCACGCGCGAAGCGCAGCGCGCGTTCGAGGAGCATGCGGGCAGCAGAGTTCTCGCGGTGGGGTAGCGCGGGCTTCCAGCCCGCCGTATCGCCGGCTTCCAGCCGGCGCCCCATCGCCGCCAGGATGGCGGCGAGACGGCGGGCAGGATGCCCACGCTACATCAACGCCGAAATCGCTTCCCGCAAAAACATCTCCACCGTCCCCACCTCATTGCGTCCCGTCAGCACCGCGCCAAGCCACGCCCCCGCGTACCACCGCCCGACCGTCAGCGGCGGCGTCGTGTTCTCCGGCATCGGCCACGCGTAGACGTACCAGTACGGCTCGGGGATATTCGCGTCGCCGCCGAGGAAACCGACGCCGAGGTGGTGGTCCTTGTCGACGTTGATGAGCAGCGCGATGTCGAAGTGATGCGGCCAGCAGCGCACCGGCGTCGCCCCTCCATGCTGCGCGCGCAGCCGCTCGAGAATCGCCGCTGCATCGCCGTACACCGACGCGAGCACTGCGAGATCCTCATCCGATGGCGCAAAAGAAGCGCCGTTCGCGACCGAGTGCTCCGGCAGCGGCTCGCCGGAACGCGCGAGCGTGCGCCCCACACGCTCTTCGTAGAAACGGAATCCGTCGTCGAGCGTGTGTCCGCACATCGGATACTCCGCCGACACGCGATCCTCCGCATCGATCAGCACCAGCGACATGTCGCGAACACGCACTCCCGATCGGAATCGCCCGTCGTCGACGTCCTGCACCAGCGCGCCATGCGCATCCGACCACGCGAAGCTCGCGTGCGAATCGTCGGGCCGCGGCGGCAGCAGCGTGCGTCCGACGCCCGCCGCGGCCTGCAGCGAGTAGTGGAGCTGGAGATGCGTGTCAGACAACGCCATGATCCTCCCTCCGTTTCGGCGGAGGCTCGGGCATCGACTGCTCCTCGGCGGCGAGACTCGAAGCCTTCCGTCCCGCGCGCAGCATGACCGGATGCGTCGCGCCGGCGAGGAATCGCGCCGTCTCCACCGCGCGCGTGACCAGCTCGCGCGCCGCCTCGTGCAGATCGGGATTGCACTTCACGAACGCCACATTCCGCTCCATGTCCTCGGCCGACCAGCCGCGCGAATGCGCGATGTACGGGAACTGCGGGAACACGCATCCGATCTCCGCGAAAAAGCCGAGCATCTGTCCCGCCACCGCCTGCACGTTGTCCTGTCCGCCGGTGATGATGAACGCGGCCACTTTGTTCTTCAGCAGGATGCGGTCGCGGATCGTGACCTGATTCTGAATGCAGTTCATCCGCTCGACCATCTTGAAATAGAGCGAGCTCGCGCTGCCCCAGCGGATCGGCGTCGAGATCATGATCACGTCCGCCCAATGCACGATTGCCTCGTACACCTGGTCGAGCTGATCGCTCGGATCCATCTCCGTGATCGAGCATGGCCACGTGCACGCCTGCGCCGACTTCGAGTAATAGCCCTCGCACGAACGAAACTTCAGATCGTTGAGGCGGATCATCTTCGCTTCGACATGGAGGGCGGACGTCCCGTCCGCCACCGAGGGGCGGACGGGACGTCCGCCCTCCTCCACAAGTGTCTTCGCGTGGTTGATCGCGCTCTCGAGCAATGCGTCCGAGGTCGAGTAGCGCGGATTCGCCGCGTCCATCACGGTCGTCGAGATGCCCACCACGCGCATCGGCCCCGGCTCGCGCACTACGGGACGCGCGAGCGGATGCGGCGCGTGCGGCTTCTTCGCGCGCTTCGTCGCGCTGTCGAGATCGACGAAGAGATGCCCGTCCTCGACCTTCACTTCGTAGCGCGGCACGCGATCCTCTTCGAATCCCGGCTCGCCGCTGCCCGTGCGGCAGTGAAACTTCCAGTTGTGCCACGGGCAGACGACGTATTCGCCGTCGAGACGCCCGTCGCCCAAGGGGCCGCCGGTGTGATTGCAGACGCCGGAGATCACGCCGAACGCGCCGCCGGCGTACGAGACCGCGAGCTTCGTGCGTCCGATGGTCACCTGCTGCAGCGCGCGCTGCGAGAGCGTTTCAACGGCGCCGAGATCGGTCCACTGCGGCATCGTTCCTCCTTAAGTCCCCTCTCCCCGCGTGCGGGGAGAGGGCCAGGGTGAGGGGTGCTTTCCGAGAGGTTCGAGGTTCGAGGTTCGAATGAAGAATGAAGAGGTGCGCGCGAAACTCTCTTTCTTCATTCTTCCCTCGAACTTCGAACCTCAAAGCTCGAATGGCCCCTCACCCTGGCCCTCTCCCCACTCGCGTGGGGAGAGGGGACTGTATTCCCTCTTTAGAGCCCGCGAAACTGAAAACGGTTTCACGCATCCAACTCAGCGATGACGCCGCTGCCGCCGCTCATGCACCTCCTTCGCGCGATCTCCGCGGCGGGCCGCGACTGTTTCTTCGACTCGCTCGTGCGCGAGCTCACCGAGATCCTCGGCGCCGACTTTGCCTTCGTCGCGGAGATCGTCGTGGCATGACCTGCCGCGAAGTCATCGAGCGCCTGATCGAGTACGTGGACGGGACACTCGGGGAGGACGAGCGCGCCATGTTCGCGCATCACATCGAGCGCTGCGCGTCGTGTCACGCGTATTTCGAGTCGTACCTCGCCACGATCCGCCTGATCCGGGGTTCCTAGTGTGGAGTGCGGCGACGCCAGTCGCCGCTTTCCAACGCCGCGGCAGGGCCGCGGCGCACGGCAGCATCGCTGCCGTGTTGGACAGCGGCGACTGGAGTCGCCGCACTCCACACCTCACGGAAACGACGGCAAATCGATCGGCAACTTCAGGATCACCGTCTCCTTCAGTGTCTCGTCCGGCCAGATCTTCCCATCCTCGAACGCGTCGATCTGACTGCGCGCGACGTAGTACAGACTCCGCCCGACGACGACACCCGTGAGCGGAACGTCGGACAACGGATGTAACTGCTCGAGCACCGCGAAGTGCGTCACGCGCCGCAGCTCGGGATCGAGCCACGCGCGCACGACGCGCATCGGACGTCCGCCGTTCTGGATCGCGATCAGGCTTCGGTCATGAAAGTACAGACCGTCGACGCCGCCCATCACCACCGCCTCGGGCAACTCGATCAGCGAGCGAGCGCGGCTCTTCACGTCGATGCGCACGATGCCTTCGAGCGCGGCCACGAACAGCGTCGCGTCATCGGGCGTGATGGCGATGCCGTTCGTGAACGATCCGGGAAACGTCTCGAAGACCTCGAGCTCGCCGCCGTCGCGTGAGACGCGATAAACGCCGCCCGTCCCGGTCGCGTACGCGACTCCTTTCGCGGTGACGACGAGATCGTTCACGCAGCGCCGGTCCTTCGCGTCGCCGCCGGGCAGGGGATGCTTCGCGATCAGCTTTCCCGTGTCGAGATCGAAGCGGAAGATCGCGGCCTGGCCGTGATGCGCGGGATCGGGAGTCTGCATCGGCGGATCGTCGCCGTTGCACGAGTTCACCCACAGCTCGCGATGCGGATCCCGAACGCCGCGGTTTCGCGCAGGCGCGAAATCGCCTCGGCCGTTTTTCCCTGCCGCGCGAGGGCGCGCGCGACGTTCACGCGCGTGGAGACGGAGCGCGGCAGCAGCGCGAGCACCCGCGTGCTGAGCGTCGCGGCCTCGGCATAGTTGCCGGCCGCGTAGGCCTCCGCGGCGCGGCGAGTGAGATCGAAGGGTGTATCAGCGGCGACCTGCGCCAAAAGAACAATGAGGATGAATCGCATCCACCCCGTTGTACCCCAAGTCCCCTCTCCCCGCCACGCGGGGAGAGGGCCAGGGTGAGGGGCCCCTACCGCGCCTCGTCTCTCTCCATCGCCTTCGCGATCGCGGCCGCCTTCATGGTCTTCACCTTCGTCGGCAGCATCTTGTGCACCGCGCTCTGCAGCTTCTTCACCGGCCGCATCAAGCGGCTGTTCCACATCGCCTCGATCGTCTCGCGGCGCGACTGCATCAGCTCGCCGAGCTCGCGCAACCGCTCGTCGCCGAACAGCTTTCGCGCCTTGGGGAACATCTGTCCTTCCTCTTCCTTGATGTGATGTTCGATCAGATCCTTGAGGACCTTCGCCTTGGCGGTGAACTCGTGTGACTTCGGATTCGCGGCCTTCAGAGCCGGCAGAACCATGTCCGCAACGTGGTGCTCTTCCGCCGCCTCGTAGAAGAGATCCTCGGCGTCCGATCCTTTCGCGGCCGCCTGGAACGCCGGGTAGAAGACCTCCTCCTCGACCTGGGCGTGGGTCTTCAGTTCCTGTTCGATCTTCGCGACGAGAGTCTCGCGCTGCTTGACGGCGCGCTCCGTGGTCTCGGTGAGCTCGCGAAGCAGGCGCTTCAGCGCGACGTGATCCGACTTCAACATCGTGATTGCGTTGGGCATTGGTTTTCCTCCGCCGGATAAAATGCGCGATGCATGCCTGATGAAACGATCCTTGACGACCGCGTGCGTGCGGCGCTGAACGCACATGGAATCGATTACGAAGTGCTCGCGTGCGAGCCCGAGCTCGCCGACACGGCAGCGTTCTGCGAGCACTACGGCATCTCGCCGTCGGAAGCGTGCAACGCGATCGTCGTCGTGCTGAAGACGAACCCGAAGCAGTACGTCGGGTGTCTCGTGCGCGCCGATACGCGACTCGACGTGAACAAACGCGTGAGCGAGCTGGTGGGCGTGAAGCGGCTCTCGTTCGCGTCGGCGGAAGAGACCGCCGAGCTCACGGGCATGCTCATCGGCGGCGTGTCGATCGCCGGCCTTCCCGCGACGATGCCGCTCTACATCGACAAGCTGGTGATGGAGCAGCCGCGGGTGATCATCGGCGGCGGCAATCGCTCGAGCAAAGCGCGCCTCGATCCGCGCGAGCTGCTGAAGCTGCCGAACGCGAACGTCGCGGAGATCGCGATCCCGCGCTGATCAGTTCACGTGCGAGCGGATCTCGGATTCCTCGTCGCGCCTCTCCAGCTTCCGCAACACCTGCTCGGCCGCCGCAGGAAACTCGATCCTCACGCCGTCGTCCTCCCACGCCTGGAGGACGGGAACGGCGACGCCGAGGGCGTGCGCAACCTGGTTGCGACTGCAGCCGATGCGAAGCCGCCGCGCGCGTAGTTCGGTCCCTTCCATGGAGTCACATCCAACGCAAAACCTCTGCCGTTCGAGGCGAGCGGGAGGATGGAATTTCGCCCGCGGAGCGGTGTTAACCGCCCTTGACCGCGGGAGTTACCTCGTCGTATCTTCCACGTCCCCCGCCACTCCGGCGCATTCGTCTAGGGGTCCAGGACGCCGCCCTCTCACGGCGGTAACACGGGTTCGAATCCCGTATGCGCTACCAACTCCGACGTCACCTTCGCAACGCCGGGGCAATCGTCCCGTCACTGACCTGACGCTGGCGTGTGTTGCCAGAGCGGTTCGACCGATGCGAATACGAGTCGCACGTCGTTTTCGCCGCGGGCGCGCGTGAGCCACTCCTCCGCGCTCCGACTGTTACCTGCAGCCCTGTGGGCGAGCGCAATGTTGTACGAGGATACCGGTCGTTTCTCGCGCAACATTTCCAGTTGCCGGGCAATGGCCTCGGCGTCGCCGTGCCGCCCCGCCTCCCCTGACACGACCGCGATCGTTGCAAGGCTCGTGGTCGTGGGATCCGAATCTCGCGCCTTATTCAGTATTTGCAACGCTTCGTCATGATGCCCCGACGCCGATAGCGCCCGAGCGAGGTGAATCTGGGCGATCCAGAAAAGAGGGTGTGCCTCGTGCGCCGATCGTAACTGCGTCAATGAATCTTCGATGCGGCCGGCATGAAAGAGAAATTGCCCTTTCAGCGTCGCCGCGATCGGGGAGTGGGGATCGATGCGGACGGCGTTTTCGATCCGCTGCAACGCTTCATCGTGCCTCTTCATGCAGGAGAGCAGATGACCAAGGCCGAGGGTGGCGGAGAAATCGGTCGGGTTGCGTTGCAACGCGCGGCGAAAACCGCGTTCACTCCGCTCCCAGTCGCCGAGCCCATAGAACTCGATCCATCCCTCCGCGGCAGCTGCCTCACCGAGTGTGCTGTCGAGTCTCAACGCCGTCCTCACCGCTTCGCGCGCGCGCGGAAGCGCTCGCTCGGAAGGCACCTCGGCAGCGATCGGGAGCCGGCTCAGAATGTCCGCAAGCCCAGCGTAGGCAAGCGCGTAACCGGGGTCGAGACGGATAGCCTCCTCGAACATGTCGATCGCCCTTCGAGGCTGGGCGATGCTGACGAAAAAGCGTCCTTTCAGATACATCTCGTAGGCCCCCGGGTTCGAGGTGTGGTGTGCCTTCTTTAGCGTACGGCCCCTGAGCTCCGGCGCCAGCTCGTCAACGACTCGCATCGCGATGGCATCCTGCAGCGAGAAGATGTCGACGAACCGTTCCTCATAGCGGTTTGACCAGAGCTGTTTGCCGTGGTTCACGTCCAGTAGCCGCGCTGTGACACGGATGCGGTCACCATCGCGTTGAAGGTGGCTCTCCAGCACGGCCTCGACGCGGAGCTTCCGTCCAACGTCCACCGGATCGTCCGTCGGCGAGCTGTAGGGTCGAACGACCCCGAGAGGTGCGACTCGCAAACCTTCGATAGAGCTGAGACGGGCGATGACCGCTTCTGTCATCCCGAGTTCGAGAGATTCGTCACGTTGTCCCGCGACAAGAGGTTTGAATGGCAGCACGGCCAACTGATCGATTGCGTCGCCGCTGTCGCGGTTGAGAAGCGCAACCGAGGCGATTGCCACGACCACGGTCAGGCCCGCCGCGATTCCGGCGATGGCCCGAGCAGGTCGTCGGGGCAATAGTTCGGCGGGTACATCCGTCGCGACGGTGGCGACGAAGCGGTAGCCACTTCCTGGAATCGTGGCGATGTAACGGTGCTCACCGCGTTCCTCTCCGAGAGCCCGGCGCAGGGTGTAGATGTTCTGACTCAGGTTGCCCTCTTCGATAGCGGTGTCCGGCCACACGGCACTCAGAAGCTCTTCCTTCGAGACAGCGACCCCGGGATGTTGAAGAAGGTAGAGAAGGACATCGAACGCCTTCGGCGTCAGGGGAATCGGTTCGCCGTCAGTCCGGAAGAGCAGGCGCCTCCGGGAGTCGAGACGGTAGTCACCAAATGTGTAGAACACAGGTCCTTGAGAAATACTGAGAA
>DATLFB010000092.1:0-86912 GCA_035525285.1 Thermoanaerobaculia bacterium | reverse complement strand
CGGAAAACGCTGCATACTCGATTCATCGCCGGGGAGCCTCCTGTACGTTTTCTTTCGCAAGATCAACTTTACAGGCCCCGGCGATTTTGCGTCACCCCGGAAGCGCGATTCTCAGGAAGCTAATTTGGACAGGAGTGATATAGGATGCACTTCCGCGGACGCGATGACGCGAAAGGGGCGTTCCGACATCAAGAGGCCGACACCCATACCACCCCCGCCGGCGAAGAGTTCCACCGTATTGAGAGCGGTTCGGCCGGTGATCAACCGTCGTCGAAGGTTCCCGTTACGCGCCTCGGCACGGAATATGTTTTCGTCCTGCTGTCGGGCGAGCTGTATGTTGCTGCGCGCCTGGAGAATGATAGTGCCGACCCGCGGTGGATTAGAGACTCCATTTCGGAAAGTCGAGACACTGCGCCTCGTTCGGCGTCGTACCGGATGGATCCACCGAACCCATGCAAGCGCACGCGCGATGTCTTCAATCCCAATGTCCAACGTCGAGATCAGAGCTATGCGAGTTTGCATACGAGCATCAGCAACTCCACCGAATTGGAACGCTATAGCTCGATAGGTTTCCTCACCTACTTGTATCGGTTCGAGTTCGGCGACTCGTTGCAGAGATGGCTTCGCCGTTACGGGATGCTGGATAGATATCTCGTTCCAGTGGATACGATGTTTAAGAAGAGCGCGTCGTCTTATTCTCGCGACTTCCCGATATGCGGCGGGCGTGATCTCAAGAATGAACGAGGCGTGAAGGGCGGTGAGCGATCTTCTGATGAGGCCGTTTTCGCCAAATCTTGTACCACCAACAACGATACTCGTTCGCGTGAGATGCGGCGCGACCAGTTTCGCAACGAGTTCGGCCCTGCCGGACTGCGCGAGTCCGTACGGGACGTACGTCCTCGACTTCAACTTCGTCGGGGTGTCTGTCACCTCGTGAAGCGTGAGCGTTATCTTCGTGGTCGAGGCATCCGCGACGCCGACGATACGGTTGCGCCGGTTCGTCGCGGAGTCGTCTTCGACTAGAAGAAGTGGCCGGGTACCAATGCTCTCCGAATGCGTCACGCCTCCCCTCTTCGTGAGGATTGTGAACCCTCGTTCATGATACATCCTCCGACTAGGGGCATGAACCCAGAGAGCTGCATGAGCTCAAAACTCTTCCCACTTCGCCTCAACCGGCACGGCTGCATTTGACGGCGGTTGGGCACGACGTTCGCGAGAAAGGCGACGCACACAAACGCGTGGTCCCCGATGCGTAGATTCTCATGGTTGTAGCTGGCGATGGGGTGATGCGCTACGGGGTACGTTCGCCGCCGAACTTGTCCCTAGCCGATTAGACGTACCAAGCACGCCGGCCAAACACGGAATGAATCGTTCCTGGCTTCGCGTGCGATCAACTCACGGACCGGGTGCATCTTAGCTCATCCTGGTACGCGCCACGGTCGATCGGCCTAAGGCTGCCGATGGGGTGCGATCGGGCGATTCAATTCGGCCTATCCCTGCTGCGATAGGCCGAAGACCTCGTCCTCGGCCCCTCAGAGCGTCTCCAGCGGACCTCGAACGCCCCGTCTTTCCGCACCAGTTCAACACGTGCATGGTAGATCATCGTCGTCTGGACACGTCCGGATGTCGTAGCCGTTTTCGAGCAGATGCGTCGCGAACGAGTCGGAAGGAGTGACCGCTCGCAGAATGAAAAGCAAGGCGAACGACAAAGGAAACACCAGCGCCTGCTCTCCGTGTGCGAAGGCGGGAACGCTCACGCAGATCGAAAGCGCCGGCAGAAGTGTGCGACGCCATGACCTCATGGCTCGATTTCCAATTCCGCCGTGCGGAGCCGGCGCGTAATGAGCCAACGCGCCGCGACGAGCTCTATCCCCCCACCGCCCCCGACCGTCCCACCACGATGCCGATCAGCTCGAACCGCATGCTCTCCGCGATCTCGATCGGCCCGTAGCGCTCGTGGCGGCTGAGCAGGCGGATGCGGCCGGCGCGCACGTCGAGCACCTTCACGTACGCCGCGTCGTCGATGTGACAGACCACGACGCGGCCGTTCGCCTCGCGTGTGCTGCGCGTCGGCTTGATGAAGAGCGTGTCGCGGTCGGCGATGCCGGCGCCGATCATCGAGTCGCCCACCGCCTCGTACGCGAGGCGCGCGCCGCGGACGACGTACGCGCGCGGGATCTCGGCATTGCGGTCGGCGAGTGCGTTCTCTTCCTGGCGCTCGCGCCGCGAGACGCCGAGGAGCGCGTCGTCGAGGAAGCGGACGACCTTGCGGAGCTGCTTCTGCTCGTCGGCCGAGAGCATGAAGCCTCGCTCGTCGAGCAGCCAGCCGACGTTTTCGTCGAGCGCGCGCGCGAGCCGCACGACCGTTTGGAACGTCGGCTCCATGCGCGCGTTGAGCACGCGGCTCAGCGTCGTCGGGTCGACGCCCGCGTCCTCCGCGATGGCGCTGTGTTTCTTCCCGCTCTTCTCGATCGCCGCTCGCAGCCGCGCGCGCCAGTTCACCGGCATCTTCAGGTGCAAGACTGGAAGACGCGGGAAAAAGTACTGAATCGCGGCGTTGGCGCTCACGAAATCAAATTAGGCGTTCGTCGGCGAATCCGCAATCGAAGGGAAGAGATCCTTTCCTGTCGCGCGCGCGGAAGCACTTGAAGTAACTTATGCGCGTCTAACTGATGGCTACTCGCAGATCGAAAGACCAGCTCTCCTTCACCCCGCCGCCACCGCCCACCTTCGCCGACGTCGAAGCTCAGCCGGTCGGGGAGTTCGCGCGCAAGGCGTACCTCGACTACTCGATGTACGTCATCCTCGACCGCGCGCTGCCCGCGCTCGCGGACGGGCTCAAGCCCGTGCAGCGCCGCATCATCTACGCGATGTCCGAGCTCGGCCTCGGACCCACCTCGAAGCCGAAGAAATCCGCGCGCACGGTCGGCGACGTGATCGGCAAGTTCCATCCCCACGGCGACGTCGCCTGCTACGAGGCGATGGTGCTGATGGCGCAGCCGTTCTCGATGCGCTATCCGATCGTCGAGGGCCAGGGCAACTGGGGCTCGCCCGACGATCCAAAGTCGTTCGCCGCGATGCGGTACACCGAGGCGAAGCTCACGAAGTTCTCGCAGTCGCTGCTGTCGGAGCTCGAGCAGGGCACCGTCGAGTGGGGGCAGAACTTCGACGGCACGCTGCGCGAGCCGAAGCTGCTGCCTTCGCGCCTGCCGCACGTGCTGCTCAACGGCGCGTCGGGCATCGCCGTCGGCATGGCCACGGACATCCCATCGCACAACGTGCGCGAGGTCGTGAGCGCGTGCATCGAGCTGCTCGACAATCCCGATCTCACGATCGCGCAGATCACGAAACACATCAAAGGTCCTGATTTTCCGACCGAGGCGGAGATCATCACGCCGCTCGCGGAGATCCGCGAGATGTACAAGACCGGCACCGGCTCGATCCGGCAGCGCGCGCAGTGGGAAGTCGAGGAGGGCGCGATCGTGATCACCGCGTTGCCGTACATGGTCTCCGGCGGCAAGGTGCAGCAGCAGATCGCGCAGCAGATGGCGGCGAAGAAGCTGCCGATGGTCGAGGACCTGCGCGACGAGTCGGATCGCGAGAGCCCGATCCGCATCGTGATCGCGCCGCGCTCGAATCGCGTCGACCTCGACGAGCTGATGACGCATCTCTTCGCGACGACCGATCTCGAGCGGTCGTACCGCGTGAACATGAACATGATCGGCCTCGACGGCCGGCCGCGCCTGTACGCGCTGCGCGAGCTGCTGCTCGAGTGGCTGGAGTTCCGCACCGAGACCGTGCGGCGCCGCCTGCAGCATCGCTACGATCAGGTCAACTCGCGGCTGCACATCCTCGACGGCTATCTCGTCGCGTACCTCAACATCGACGAGGTCATCAAAATCATTCGCCGCGAGGATGAGCCGAAGCCCGTGCTCATGAAACGCTTCAAACTCAGCGAGCTGCAGGCGGAGGCGATTCTCGAGCTGCGGCTGCGGTATCTGAACAAGCTCGAGGAGATGCAGATCCGCGGCGAGCAGAAGAAGCTGCAGGAGGAGCGCGCGGAGCTCGAGAAGGTCCTCGGATCGAAGGCGCGTCTGAAGAAGCAGGTCCGCGACGAGCTGCTGCGCGACGTGGAGGAGTTCGGCGACAAGCGCCGCTCGCCGATCGTGGAGCGCGAGGCGGCGAAGGCGATGGATGCTGCGGCGCTCATTCCGAGCGAGTCGGTGACGGTGGTGCTCTCCGAGCGCGGATGGGTGCGCGCGGGGAAGGGACACGATCTCGATCCGACGACGCTGCAATACAAGTCCGGCGATGCGTTTCTCGTTGCGGCGAAAGGGCGGAGCAATCAGCTCGCGGTGTTCATCGACTCGACGGGCCGCACGTACTCGCTTCCCGCGCACGAGCTGCCGTCGGCGAAGGGACACGGCGAGCCGCTGACGTCGTCGCTCACGCCGCCGCCCGGCGCGACGTTCGTCGCCGTGATGATGGGCGAGCCGGACGATCTCTGGCTGCTGACGACGGATGACGGCTACGGTTTCGTGGCGCGCCTCGAGGAGATGATGACGCGGCTCAAGGCCGGGAAGTCGATCGTGAATGTCGGCAAGGGCGCGACCGTGCTGCGCCCGCAGCGCGTTTACTCATACGAGACCGATCGCGTCGCGGCGGCGTCGACGGAAGGGAAGCTGCTGCTGTTCGACGTCGCCGAGCTGCCGGTGCTCGCGCGAGGGAAAGGCGTGCAGACGATCAAGCTGCACCGCACGCCGATCGCGCCGGAGAAAGTGGTGGCGACGGCGGTCGTGCCGGAGGGCGGCACGCTGGTGGTGCACGCCGGCAAGCGCTTCACGAATCTGAAGGGCGGCGATGATCTCGACAGCTACATCGGCAAACGCGCGCAGCGCGGGCTGAAACTGCCGCGCGGGTTCCAGAACGTGGACACGATCCGGGCGTGGACGGAGAGGGAGCGCACGCCGGAGACGGTGATGTAGCGCGGTTACGCGGTTACGCGGTTACGCGGTGACACCGACCGCGCGGCGGAGACGGTGATGTCATCCCGAGCGTGAGCGAGGGACCTGTGCGGGCGGGGGGCGCAGTCCTCGCGCCACCCGCCCACCCGGGTCCCTCGCTCACGCTCGGGATGACATTACTTTCGCGTCGTGAAATACCGCTTCAGCCACTGCGACAGCCCGTCGAGTCCCGGGAACAGCTCACACTCGGTGATGTTCGCCTGATCGAGCTTGTCGCGGATCTCCCACTTCAGTGCCGCCGGAATGACGATGCGCCGATACGTGTCGGCGCGGCGGCGGAGCAGGTCTTCGAGCGGCATCGTCGCGCTCGAGGGGAGCGAGAAGAGCGCGAACTATCACGGCCGGAACACGAAGTTCGAACGATGCCGCTGCAGCGAGGGCTGCCAGGCGTTATCGAAGAGCGCTTCCTGGAGCGTCAGCCAGCTCGAGACGTTCAGATCCATGCGGACGCGCCTGGCTGCAAATGCGTTGCCCGAGCCAATGCAGCCACTCCCTCAATCCTTCATCGCTCTGACACGATACGCCGATGATCTGCGCATCGGCATTGATGCGCCGCGCGTTCTCGACGGCGAGCTCGAACTGAAACGGGACGTAAGGCAGGAGATCGACTTTCGTGATCAGAATCAGCTTCGACTTGAAGAAGATCGACGGGTACTTCAGCGGTTTCTCTTCTCCTTCGGTCACGCTGAGCAGCACGATCTTCGCCTCCTCGCCGAGGTCGTAGCTCGAGGGGCAGACGAGATTGCCGACGTTCTCGATGAAGAGGAGGTCGAGCTCGTCGAGGTTCCAGCCCTCGAGATGGCGCTCGATCATCTTCGCATCGAGGTGACAAGTGCCGCCCGTCGTGATCTGCCGCACCGGAAAGCCGAAGCGCGCGAGCCGCGTCGCGTCGGCGTCGGTCTGGATGTCGCCCGTGAGCACGGCCGCGCGCGTTCCGTGGAGGACAGGCAATCCTGCCTGTCCGGACAGGCAAGATTGTCTGTCCTCCACCAGCAGCTCGAGCGTGCGCTCGAGGAGGCGCGTCTTGCCGGAGCCGGGAGAGCTGATGAGGTTCACGACGAGCGTGCCGGCGCGCGCGAAGCGTTCGCGGAGCTCGGCGGCGATGCGCTGATTTTCATTGAGCACTTTGGTCTCGACGGGAACGACGCGCGGGGTCATGGCTCCTCCAGTTCGATCCAGGCGACGTCGAGGTCTTCGCGGCCGGCGAGGTAGTCGACCTGGAGTTGCAGCGGATCGAGATCGCTGTCCTTCACGAGCGCCTCGAATCCGAAGCGCAGCGACTCGGGATCGACGCCGGCCAGCTCGCCGATGCGCAGCCCGACGACCATCGCGCGCGTTCCCGGCCGCATCGCGACCTCGGCGCGCACGACGTCGAGGACCGAGGCGGCGATCCCGATCTCGTGCATCATCAGGAGTATCGGCCCGCCGTGCACAGGCGGGAGTGACCCTGGCCTCGGGGCGGTGTGAGCCCCGTCACAAGGGGGTCGTATTACACTGTTCGGTACACCAGCCCATGCTCGAGAGGATCCGAAACGCGATGCGCCCCGGCCCCGGCGAGGAAAAGCCGGTGCCGCGCAAGACGACCGAAGTCCGCTTCGACGGGTTGGAGGTGCGCGATCCGGTCGAGCGCGCGCAGAAGCACGAGCCGGCGCTGATCATGCTCGAGGGCGACCTGCCCGGACAGGTGTTCCGCCTTCAGGCGGGACGGGCGATCATCGGACGCCGTCCCGAGTGCGACATTCGTTTGCGCGAGCGCGCGGTGAGCGGGATTCACGCGGAGGTGATCCGCGTGCGCGACACGGTGACGATCAACGATCTGGCGAGCACGAACGGCACGCTGGTGAACGGGATGCGCATCCGCAATCCGGTGCCGCTGGCGCAGGGCGCGCTGCTGAAGCTCGGCAACTGCGTGTTCAAGTTCGTAGACTCGCTGCTCGAAGTCGAGTTCACCGAGGCGCTGCATTCGCGGGGCATCACCGACCAGCTCACGGGCGCCTTCAATCACGCCTACATCGTCGCGCGCCTCGGATTTCTCATCGACATGGCCACGGAAACGCATCCCGTGAGCGTGATCGCCTTCGACTTCGACAACTTCAAGCTGGTGAACGATCAGTTCGGCCACGCGGCGGGAGATCACATCCTCCGCGCGATCTGCACGCTGATCGGCGCGGAGCTCGTGCGCCCGCAGGACGCGTTCGCGCGCATGGGCGGCGAGGAGTTCGTGATCGTGCTGCCGAGCACGACGCTCGAAGCGGCGAAGGAGATCGCGGAGCGCATCCGCCGCACGCTCGAGGAGCGCTCGTTCGATTTCGAGGGAGAAGCGATCCGCGTGACATCGTCGTTCGGCGTCTGCTCCGCGACGAGCGCGATCGAGCAGCCGGACGCCGTCCTCGCCCGCGCCGACGAGCTGCTCTATCGCTCGAAGCGCGAGGGGCGGAATCGCGTGAGTGCGTAGCGACCGCGAAACCGCGTGACTGCGAAACCGCGAAACCGTCGTATGGTTTCGCGATGCCCTTTCGCCTCGCAACCGAATCCGACTTCCCGCGCCTGCTCGCAATGCAGCGCGCGTTCTACGAGCACGAGGGCTATCCCTTCGATGTCGCGATCGCGGAGCAATCGATGCGGCAGCTCGTGTCGGAGCCGCGATTCGGGCGGTTGTGGGTCATCGAGCACGACGGCGCTGTCGCGGGGTACATGGCGGTCACGTTCGGATTCAGTCTCGAGTTTCGCGGGCGCGACGCGTTCATCGACGAGCTGTTCATCGACGAGGCGGCGCGCGGGCAAGGGCTCGGGGCGGCGGCGGTGCGGGTGGCGGAGCACACGTGCATCGAAGCGGGGATTCGCACGCTGCATCTCGAGGTCGAGCACGAGAACGAGCATGCGAAGCGGATCTATCTGCGCAAGGGGTTCCACGACCACTCGCGGCATCTGATGTCGAAGCATCTCGCGCCACGCGTCATCGAAACGGAACGGCTGCGATTTCGGCCGGCGACCGCGGACGACGTCGATCTGCTGCATCGCATCTGGACGGATCGCGAAGTGCGGCGCTATTTGTGGGACGGCAGGACGATCGAGCGCGAGACGGCGGCCGGCGTGGTCGAGGCGAGTCTCGCGGACTGGCGCGAGCGCGGCTACGGATTGTGGGTGGTCGAGGAAGAGGGACATCCGATCGGCTTCGCGGGGTTCCGTTCGTCGGACGAAGATCCGCGGCAGGAACTGATGTTCGGATTTCTTCCCTCGCACTGGCATCGCGGACTCGCGACGGAGGCGGCGAAGGCGGCGATCGAGTTCGCGTTCGAGTCGCTGCGCTGCGAGGAGATCCGGGGCGCAACCGATCCGCCGAACGAGGCCTCGGTGCGCGTGATGGAGCGCGCGGGAATGACGTTCGAGCGCCGCGGGACGCTCAACGGTCTCGATACGCTTTTTTTCGCGACGCGCCGCGAAACGTAGAGGCGGGCTTTCCGCCGACTTTCAGTCGCGAAAAAAAAACCGCCGATCGGAGATCGGCGGACCGGCCGACTGGAAGTCGGCGTTCCGTCGCCGGCCACGCCGCGAGGGGCGCGCTGCGCACCATCGGCAGTGGGCGCGGCATCACAGCTCGCGCTCGCGTGAGTCCTGCATCGCGGCGACGACGTTGTGCCGCCTGGCCGGCCGGAACGCCGATTTTCAATCGGCCGGTCCGCCGACTTTCAGTCGGCGGAGAGCCCGCCTGCGGGCCGACCGGCTGAAGCCGGTCGCTACGTTTTTCTCACGTGAAGCTCTTCGGGCGGTCGTCGAGGCGCGTGGCGAGATCCGCCATCGCGGCGAGATAGATCGGCTCGCCCGCGGTGAAGTCGACCGCGCGTTTCACGCCCGACGCGCTGATCGTGACGCGGTTCGCGTCGGCGTCGACGAGGATGTCGTCGATGCTGGCGACGTGCGCCTCGATGCGCTTCGTCCCTTCGACGATCACGCGCTTGTTGGTGATGTAGATCCCGGTCGTTCCTTCGCCGCCCCCCGGGCGGATCTGCGCGTTGTACAGACAGTATTCGTTGAGTCCGAGGGCGATCGTGGCGTCGCAGCGCGGCGCGTTGCGATGATCGATGCCGCGGAGGCGCTCGAACTGCTGCTCGGACGACGTGTCGATCGGCACGTCCTCGGGCTTGATCGCGAATCCCTGCTGAACCGCGCGCACGACCTTCAACTGTGCTTCGCCGAGGCGGTCGTCGGCGAGGAAGTGCCAGAGCACGGTCGAATAGAGCGCGTGCTTCACCGCCAGTGCGTCTTCCGCGATGAGTCCCGACGCGTCGCTGGCGCGGTCCATCAGATTCGCGACTTCCGCCGCGCGCTCGGGACCGATGCGCGCGAGCGTGGAGAAGCCGACGTAGAGCGCCGTGCCGATCGCGGTGTCGGCCCAGAGCGAGTAGGGGAGATCGAGTTTCTCGTTCTCGCGCAGCACCTGCTCGAGCGCGGCGTCGTTCGGATCTTCACGCAGCCGCTCGAGCGAGGCGGTGTAGGCGGCGAGGAGCTCGCGATTGCGCGCGTCGCGCTCCGCGCGCTCGCGATGACGCCGCTGCTCCTCGAGCTTGATGTGGCGCCGCTTCCGCGCGGTGAAGAAGAACGGGATGCCGATCAGGACGAGACCGATGAGGAGGAACAGCAGTCCGGCCGGGTTGCGCGCGACGAGCGCGAGGCCCCAGAGGATCAACAGCGCGCCCGCGCCGATGAGACCCCACGTGCGGCCGCGCGGCTCGTTCATGAGCGAGGTCATGAACGACGTCCCGGAAAGCGTGCGCATCGCGGGGACTTCCGGAGTGCGGATCGTGCGGATGTCGGCGGAGTAGAAGATCTCCGGCCGGTGGCGGATGAACTCGCCGGACGAGCCGGTGCTGAGCTCGGGATCCGGATCGATCGAGCGAAGCTCGCGGCGGCGTGCGACGGAAAAGCGGAAGAAGGAGTTGCCCAGCGACTTCTGAACAGTAAAGCTCATACGGCGGTCTGAGCGGTTGCGGAGATCGTGCCTGAAACGGGGGTGGTTGCTGGGTTGCTGGGTTACTGGGTTACTGAAGTGCCGCCAGCAATGAATGTGCGACCCAGCAACCTAGCAACCTAGTGGACCTTCAACCTTGAAAGCATGCGTTGCCAGCCTTGTCATCCCGAGCGTGAGCGAGGGACCTGGGCGGTCGGCGGCGCGAGGCGCGGGCTTCGTGCCACCCTTCCCCCAGGTCCCTCGCTCACGCTCGGGATGACAAGCATTGGCACTCATGCTTTCAAGATTGAAGGTCCACTAGCAACCCAGCAACCCAGCAACCCAGCAACCCAGCAACTACGAGTTCACCGCAGCGTATGCAGATACGCGGCGATGTCCCGCGCCTGCTCGGGCGTCACGCCGATCGCGGGCATCGCGCTGAAGCGATTCAGCGAAGCGGGCACCTGGATGTACTGCACGAGATTCTCCGGCGTGTTCGGCACGACGCCGTTGCTGATCGTCGCGCGGGTCGTGACGCCGGTCAGGTCGGGCGCGAGCATGCCCTGCATGCCGGCGATGCCCGGAATCACGTGGCACGTGTTGCAGCCGTATTGCGCGATGAGCGCCTTGCCGCGGTTCGCGTCACCCGTGAATGCCGGCGCCGGGGTTTCCGGTTTCGCGCACGCAATCGCAAGAGGGAAGAGGAGGGGAATCAGTCGTCGCATCGAGCGGCGTACTTTAGCTCAGCAGACCGGATCGCGGCGGAAGGGAAGGACGTCGCCGCGGTGCGCGCTGCGCGCCTTGCCGGCGACGGAGAGTGCGGCGGCGTTGATCAGATCGCCGAGGGCGTCGATGTCGAAGGGCTTGCGGATGATGGAGTGCACCATCGTCGCGTCGAGCTGGCGGAGCGCGCCCGGCTCGCCGGCGCTGACGACGATGACCGCCGGCCGCTCGCTGCGGCGGCGCTTGAGGTAGTCGATGACCTCGTAGCCGTTGACGTTCGGCATCATCAGATCGACGACGACGACGGCGTACTCGTGCGCCATGAGCAGTTCGATGGCTTCCGCGCCGTCACGCGCGCTGTCGACGGGAAGACCCGCGCGCTCGACGATCTTCGCCACGAGCGCCCGGATCGTCGGTTCATCGTCGATGACCAGGACTCTGCCTTCGGGACCCATTTGTGTCAGGGCGGGCTGTAGCAATTTCGGTGCCGAGGCGTGTCGTCGCGCTACAATCCGCGCCGCATGAGTGCGGTCTGGGCGCTGCTGGCGTTCGTCATGACTCTCGCCGGCGGCTGGTTCGCGTTCCGCTACCAGCGCCATCTCCACGCGATCATGGCCTTCTCGGCCGGACTGCTGATCGGCGTGGCGTTCCTCGATCTCGTTCCGGAGATCGTCGAGAGTGCTGCGCGCGAGACGATCGAGATCCGCACGCTGATGCTCACGACGATCGCCGGCTTCCTGGCGATCTTTCTGCTCGAGAAGCTGACGATCATTCACAGCGAGAAGACGCACGATCATCCCGGCCATCATCACAACGTGGGGCTGGCCGGCGCGATCGGACTCTCGTTCCACAGTTTTCTCGACGGCGTGGCGATCGGCGTCGGCTTTCAGGCGGGGACGGATGTCGGCTTCGTCGTTCTTCTCGCCGTGCTCGCCCACGACTTCGCGGATGGCCTGAACACCGTGACGTTCATGCTCGCCACGCGCAACAGCCAGTGGCGCACGCTCACGCTGCTGATCGTCAACGCGCTCGCGCCGGTGGCCGGCGCGCTGCTCGCGAGCGTGCTGCAGATCGAGCCGCGCATGCTCGCCTTCCAGCTCGCCTTCTTCGCCGGCTTCCTCCTCTACCTCGGCGCGAGCGATCTGTTGCCGCACGTGCACGAGCGGCCGCGGCCGGCGCTGATCGCGGCGACGATCGGCGGACTCGCGACGGCGGCGCTCGTGGTGTACGCGCTATAGCGCGGCTGAGAGTCGGCGTTCCGTTTTTTGTAGCGCGGCCTTCCAGGCCGCCGTGTCGCTGGCTTCCAGCCAGCGACGTCGCCGGCAGGATGCCGGCGTTACGGCGGGCAGGATGCCCGCGCTACGACGGCTTGCCTCCGCGTATGGAACGCCGACTGAGAGTCGGCGTTCCCGTATCACGAAGCCCGGTTGCCCGGTGAGTGAGCAACTGGGCACGCCGGGCAACCGGGCAACTGGGCTACCGGGCAGCCCCGTCACGGCGCATCCGGAAACGGATTCACCCGATTCTCCACCGCCGGCACCGTCCTGAGGTAATCGTAAATCGCGCCGAGGTCATCCTCCGTCATGCGCGAATACGCCAGCCATGGCATAAGCGTGTTGCGGCCCTTCGGAGCGGCGGGCGCGTTCTCCGCGGTGATGTTCGCGAATGCGCGGAAGCGGCCGATGAACTCTTCCTTCGATGCTTTGCCCATCCAGGTGCTCGCGTGCGGAGTGATGTTCGCCGTCACCACGCGGAACCACGGCGCGTGCATTTCCCAGCCGCCCGCGAATTCTTTCCCGGGAAGCGCCTTGAATTTTCACGGAAATGTTCTCCCTCGACCGATGCTGAAGTGCCCGATATTTTACGATACGCGGATGATCGTCGCCGCTGTCGTCCTCGCCGCCGCCGTCTCCGCCCCCACCGCGCGCGTGCTCGCGCGCTACGACGAGCATGAGGCGAAGCACCTCGTGCCGATGCTCAGCGAGGTCATCCGCTTTCCGACCTACGCCGGCAACGACGAGGCGCACGCGCTGCAGAAGGCGTGGCTGATGAAGACCGCGGCGGATCTCGGCTTCGTGGCGCGCGACGCGGGGAAGATCACCGAGATCGAGCTCGCCGGTCCGAAGAACGCGCCGGTCCTCGGGCTCGTGATTCACGGCGACGTGCAGCCGGTGGATGCCGAGGCGTGGACCATTCCACCGTTCGAGGGGCGCGTCGAGAACGGCTACGTCCTCGGCCGCGGCGCCGCGGACGACAAGGGCCCGCTGATTCAGGCGCTGCTCGCGATGAAATCGCTCAAAGAGAGCAAGGTGAAGCGGACGCACACGATCCGACTGCTCGTCGGCAGCGAGGAGGAATCCGCGGCAGGCGAGATCGCCGAGTATCTGAAGACGCACGCGCCGCCCGACTACTCGCTCGTGCTCGACTCCGAGTTCCCCGTCGTCGTCGGCGAGAAGGCGTGGGACGGGATCAGCATCGCGACGAGGCTCAGCGATCGCCGCGGGCCGTCGCTGCCGTACGAGGTCGTCTCGCTCGATGCGGGGATCTCGCCGAGCATCGTTCCCGATCGCGCGGAGGTGAAGCTGCGATGGAACGAGGGGACGCGGCTCGACTGGACGCCGATCGAGGAGTCCCTGCGCGCGACGAAGATGCCGGAAGGGACGCGCATCGTGGTCGGCTACGACGGCACCATGATGCGCGTCGTCGCCTACGGCAAAGCGGCGCACGGCGGCGTGAATCTCGCCGGCGGCCGCAACGCGCTCGTCGCCCTCGCGCGCGCACTCGAAGGAAAGCTGCCGCGCGGCGGCGCCGACGATCTCCTCGCCTTCGCGCGCCTCGCCGGACACGATCTCCACGGCACCGGCCTCGGCATCGCCGACAGCGATCCGATCTGGGGCCGCTTCGGCGTGAACGTCGCGCTGGCGAAACCATCGCGCGGCGATCCGTCGAAGACGTCGCTTTTCATCAATCTCCGCCGCATCCCGCCGCGCACCGGCCCGCAGATGAAGGCGTATCTCGAGTCGTTCGTAGGCGAGTTCAACGCTCGCACAGGCGCGTCGCTCGAAGTGCTTCCCGCCGAGTCGTACTTCGAGGACGAGCCTCTCGGATTCGATCCGAACGCAAAGATCGTGAAGCGCCTCATGGCCGTCTACTCACGCGCGACCGGCGAAAAGAATCCGAAGCCGGCGATCTCCGGCGGCGGAACGTACGCGAAGCGCCTCCCGAACTCGATCGCCTTCGGCATGTGGTTCCCCGGCAAGCCGTACCCCGGCCACGACCTCGACGAGAAGATCCCGATCGCGGATCTCGAGCGGGGGACGCGCGTGCTGATTCACGCGCTGGTGGATCTCGCGACGGGGACGAGGATCGAGGGGGCGTTCAAGCCGTAGGCGCCCTACCGCTCCGCCTTCCTCGCCCCGTTGCCCCTCGCCGGATTTCACCCAGCGGCGTCGTGCATGTCGAGCCATTCGCCCATCGGCCGCCCTTGACGCGGCTCCGAGCCGGCGCGCAGCACGAACATCAGACCCTCCGAGTGAAATTTGTGTAATCTTCGTCCGTCGCGTCCTTACGCGCCAGTCCAACTTCCGGAGAAACTTCGTATGCGCCTCCTTGCTGCAATCGCAGTCTGCATTGCCGTCAGCCTGCCTCTCGCCGCCGCTTCCGACGTCGCCGCGCTCGCCGCGTCCTACGACAATCCGACGCTCGGCGCGTCGTCGAAAGTCGTCGAATTGCAGATCGTCGTCTCTAACATGACGTTCACGCTCCGTGTGGGGACCGCCGCGCCGGTGCTCGCCGGCGGCGAAACGATCGGCCTTTTTTTCAGCGGCCAGGGAAACTATTCGTATCGATCGACGGATCCGATCGAGCGGTCGCTCGTCCTGTTCGAGGCGGCGAAGCTCGACCGCAAGACGATCAAGGTGGACGACACGGTCCTCGTCAATGGCGCGTTCGACACGCTTTTTCTGCGCGCCCGAGGCGTTCCGCTGCCGCCCCTCACCGCCGGCGGTGCGTTGACCGATCTGAAGGCCGCGTTCGAAGGTCATCGCGACCAGTTTGCGAATGCGTACTGGTCGCCCGCGTCGCATCTCCTCATCCAGCAGCAGGAAGATGAGCGCGCGGCGCCGGTCGCGGTCGCGGAGATGGGCGGCGGCGCCACGCACGGCTACGTGCTCGACACGATCGAAACGAAGGAGGAGCGTTTCTATGCGCTCGTGACGCAGCGCTCGATCTCGACGATCGCGAAGGAGTTGCGCGGCGCGCTGTTCCCGGTCGTGATCGCGCAGCAGCCGGTGGGCCGCACGCGAACCGCGTTTCTGCAGCCGCGGTTTCTCCTCGTCGAAGTCGATTACACGCTCGTCGGAGAAGGGACTTCGCCGTCGGCGAAACTGAGCGTGACCGAGACCGTCGTGCCGCGCCGGGTCGCGCAGAGCGTCTTTCGTTTCAATCTTCTCTCCGGCCGGTGGGACGACGCCACTTTCCGCCGTTTCAAGGTCGACCAGGTCACCGATGCCGACGGAAAGAAACTGCCGTTCGATTTCGATCGCGGCAGTCTGCTCGTCTCGCTGCCGGCGAAGGTTGCTGTGAACGACGCGGCGACGATCCGCTTCGAGATCTCCGGCGACTTTCTCTTCCGCCCGGGCGGCGACAGTTTCTGGCACCTCGGAGTCGAGCCGTGGTTTCCGCAGCCGGATGCGAACGGGCGGTACTTCACCCTGCACTCGATCGTGAAGGTCCGCAAACCGTGGATCGCCTTCGCGACCGGCAACACGGTCGCGCGGCGCGAAGAGGGCGACTACAACGTGCTGGAGAGCGCGCTCGACAAGCCGATGCAGTTCGCGGTGGCTCACGCCGGCAAGTACGACGTCGTCGAGGAGAAGGAAGGCCCGCTCACGATCCGCATCGCGTCGTACGCGGGCAGGAACGAGGTCGCCGCGAAGAAACTGCCGAAGGTCGCGCGCCAGATCATCGCCTTCTACGAGCAGCGCCTGGGCCCGTTTCCCTTCACCGAGTACAACATCATCGAGATCAACGACCTCGGATGGGGCCAGGCCCCTCCCGGCATGATGTTCATCACCAGGGAAGCGTTCAATCCCAACATCAACCTCGAGAACCGCATCTACGCCAAAGGCGTGACGCAGCGGTTCGCGCACGAGATCGCACATCAGTACTGGGGCATTGCGGTCAGGACCGGAAGCGAGGAGGAGGAGTGGATCCGCGAGTCCTTCTCGGAGCTCTGCTCGGCGCTCGTGGTGAAGGAGATCGACGGACAGCGCGCGTACGACAAGATGGTCGTCGAGTGGATGCAGGAAGCGAGGAAGGCCGCGTCCGTCGCGCCGATCGCTCTCGCCAACCGCATCTCCATTCCGAGCGATCCGTACGGATCGTGGGAGCACCGGCGGCGGCTCGTGTACGACAAGGGCTCGTACCTGCTGGCGGTGCTCCGCAAGCAGGCCGGCGACGAGAAATTCTTCCTGCTGCTGCGCAATCTGCAGGGGCAGTACGCGTGGCGCTATCTGACGACGGCCGATATCGCGAAGCTCATGCAGCGCATCGATCCGGGACAGGACTACGAGCGTTTCTTCGACCGCTATGTGTGGAGCAACGAGATGCCGCAGATGCCGAAGTGATCATGGCGCTCCGCGCAACTCGATGAGCGTGATCTCGGGGGCCATGCCGAGGCGGAACGGAAAGAGCCAGTAGCCGGTGCCGGTGTTCACGTAGAGCTGCGTCGCGCCGATGCGGTACAGACCCATGTGGTAGGGGAGGAACATGCCGGCGAGCGACCAGCGCAGCGGGCGGAATCCGAGCTGGCCGCCGTGCGTGTGCGCGCAGAGCGCGAGCGGGATCGCGCGCTGTTTCGCGGTCTCGATGACGCGCGGCTGATGCGCGACGGCGATGGCGATCGACGACGGTGGTTTTCCGGCGAGCGCCTTGTCGAGATCGGGGGCGAGCGATTGCTGTCCGAGAACCGGTTCGGCGGCGTAGTCGGAGATGCCGGCGATCCAGAGATCGCGAACGGCGATTCCCTCGTTCACCAGCAGGCGGATGCGGCTGCCGCGCAGCCGCTCGATCACCGCGAACGGATCTCCGTACATCTCGTGATTGCCGAAGACGGCGACGAGCGGGGTCGACGGCGGAAGCGCGCGCGTGCCGTCGAGGAGCTTCGGGACGAAGTGCGGATCGTCGTCGATCATGTCGCCCGCGATCAGGACGAGATCGGGCTGCTCCGCGGCCGTCGTCGCGAAGATCTTCCGCAGGCGGGAGGGCCGCGTGAAGAGTCCGACGTGCAGATCGCCGAGGAGCGCGATGCGCGTGCCTTCGAGCGAGGGCGGCAGGTTCTCGATGGCGATGGGCACGCGCTCGACGCGCAGCGGCACGATGGCCTGGTAGTAGCCGATGACGGTGCCGATCAGCAGCGCGAAGAGAAATGTGCGCGATGCGGGGCGCGCGAAGGCGTGGAACGCGGTGCGCCGGTGGAAGGGAATCCACGCGAGCAGGACGAGGAAGAGGAACGCGGCGTAGAGGATCGCGAAGCTCGTCCAGCCGAACCACAGCGGTCCGAGGATCGCGCGCGCGGCGCGCAACGCGGGTGAGGAGACGCGGAGGAACGGAAGGAAGGGCCACAGCAGATTGCCCGCGATGAGCGCGCCGAGAACCCATCGCCTGCGCCGCGGGTGGATGCGCACGAGCTGGCGATACGCGAGCCAGTTGAAGGGAACGAAGATCGCGACGACGATCGCGAGGAAGATCAGCAGCCGGACCAGCATGAGCCGCGCAGTGTAGCGCGGCCTTCCAGGCCGCCGTCTCGCCGGCTTCCAGCCAGCGAGGGTTTCCAGCGCCGGCAGGATGCCGGCGCTACGGCGGGCAGGATGCCCGCGCTACTTGCGCGATCTGATCCAGGCGCTCTGCGCGCGGATGGCGCTCTCGGCGGGCAACCGCCATCAGATCGAGCAGGCATTGGAAACATTGTGGCGCCTGCTCGAACCGCCGACCGACCGCCGCTCGCAGTTTCGCGCGGTCTATCGCGAGCCGTTCAGCGACGCACTTTCGCTGCTCGAGCTCTACGCGCTCTCGTCGGGACGTTACGTCGATGTGTTCCGCCAGTGGCAAGCCTCCGCGGTGCGCGTGAAGCGCGCGCAGGAAGAGGGAGCCGCGGCGTCGGAGCCAACACGCCGCCGTCGCAGACGGCGCAGATGAAACGTAGGGGGCGGGTTCTGACGCCGATCGGAGATCGGCGGACCGGCCGACTGGAAGTCGGCGTTCCGCTTTTTGTAGCGCGGCCTTCCAGGCCGCCGTGTCGCTGGCTTCCAGCCAGCGAGGTGTCGCCGGCAGGATGCCGGCGTTACGGCGGGCAGGATGCCCGCGCTACAGGCCGCCGTGCCGCTGGCTTCCAGCCAGCGATCAAACGTAGGGGCGGGCTTCAGCCCGCCCGTCGCCCGGCTGAAGCCGGGCGCTACGTTGTTTGCTGCAGCCTATCTCCGCATCACCGGCGGAGGCCCCGGCCGCTGGACATGCTCTACGTCTATCTCGATCAGGTCGAGTCGTGGAAGAAGCAGATCAAGGACGAGTGGGTGAAGATCCAGCTCGACCTCGGCGACCTCGGCGAGTTCCCGCACTTCCCGAACTACAAGACGATCGACGAGAACATCAACCCGCTGTGGTCGCTCACGAAGCTCACGCAACGGCAGGTGAATCTGCTCGCGGCGCTGACGTGCTGGGTGGTGCGGAGCAACGAGGCGACGTTCAAGGGGTTTTTGTAACGCCGATTTCCAATCGGCCGGTCCGCCGATTTCTAATCGGCGCCGACTGAAAGTCGGCGGACCGGCCGACTACAAGTCGGCGTTCCACTACCCCGCCTTTTTCGCCTTCTTCGCGGCGACCTCGCGCTGCGAGTGATCGAGCGTCGCCTTGCGGATGCGGATCGACTCCGGTGTCACCTCGACGAGCTCGTCGTCCTCGATCCACTCCAGGCACTGCTCGAGCGTCAGGTTGCGCGGCGGCGTGAGCTTCACCGCGATGTCCGAGCCCGACGCGCGCATGTTCGTGAGGTGCTTGAGGCGGCAGACCTGCACGACCATGTCCACGTCGCGCGAGTTCTCGCCGACGATCTGTCCGCCGTAGACCTTCACGCCCGGTCCGATAAAGAGAGTGGTTCGCTCCTGCAGTGGCTCTATGGCGTACGCCGTCGTCTCGCCCGCCTCCTTCGCCACCAGCGCGCCGCGGTTGCGGCTTCCCATGTCGCCGCGGTACGGGCCGTAATCGAGGAACGTGTGATACAGCAGTCCCGTCCCGCGCGTCTCGGAGAGAAACTCCGTGCGGATGCCGAACAGCCCGCGCGTCGGAATGCGGAACTCGATGCGCACGCGGCCGGTGCCGGGATTCACCATGTCGGTCATCTCCGCGCGGCGCGCCTGCAGCTTCTCCATGATCGGGCCGGTGTGCGACTCTTCGATGTCGACGACGAGCGCCTCGTACGGCTCCATCGTCTTCCCGCCGGCCTCCTTGAGGATCACCTGCGGACGCGAGAGCGCGAACTCGTGGCCTTCGCGCCGCATGTTCTCGGCGAGGATCGAGAGATGCAGCTCGCCGCGTCCCGCCACTTCGAAGCGGTCGGCCTGTCCCGTTTCGCGCACGCGCAGCGCGACGTCCTTGCGCAGCTCGCGCTCGAGGCGGTCCTTGATGTTGCGCGAGGTGACGTACTTCCCTTCCGTCCCCGCGAACGGCGAGTCGTTGACCATCCAGAACATCGAGACCGTCGGCTCGTCGATCGCGATCGGCTCGAGGCGCTCCGGCGCGTCCGCGGACGAGAAGGTCTCGCCGATCTCGACGTCCGCGAATCCCGCGACGGCGACGATCTCGCCCGCGGATGCTTCATCGACTTCGACGCGCTTCAGCCCTTCGAATGCCGTCAGTCTCGTGACGCGGCCTTTCTTGTGCGTTCCGTCGCGGAGGATGAGCACGACGTCGGAGTTCTGCGTAATGCGCCCGCGCTGGATGCGGCCGATGCCGAGGCGGCCGACGTAGTCGTTGTAGTCGATCGCGCTGACGAGGAGCTGCAGCGGCGCGTCCGCGTTGCCGGTGGGCGGCGGAATGCGCTTGAGGATCGCGTCGAAGAGCGGGCGGCAGTCGTCGTTCGTGTCGGCGAGCTCCGTGCGCACGTAGCCCGCGCGGCCGGAGGCGTAGAGAATCGGGAAGTCGAGCTGCTCGTCGGACGCGCCGAGCTCGATCATCAGATCGAAGACCTCGTTGACGACTTCGGTCGCCCGCGCATCCGGACGATCGATCTTGTTGATGATGACGATCGGCAGCAACGCGAGCGTGAGCGCTTTGCGCAGCACGAACCGCGTCTGCGGCATCGGCCCTTCGGCGGCATCGACGAGCAGGATCACGCCGTCGACCATCGACAGCACGCGCTCGACTTCGCCGCCGAAATCCGCGTGCCCCGGCGTATCGACGATGTTGATCTTCACCTCCGAGGGATGGATGAAATCCGCGGGGAGGTCGTGGCCGCTCGCGGTGTGCGTGGCCTCGTGATGAACGGGATGTCCGAGGGCGTCGGGCTGGTCGACGAAATAGCGGATGGAGGTGTTCTTCGCGAGGATCGTGATCCCGCGCTCTTTCTCGAGATCGTTCGAGTCCATGACGCGCTCATCGACTACCTGATGCGCGCGAATCGCTCCCGCCTGCTTGAGAAGAGCGTCGACGAGCGTGGTCTTGCCATGATCGACGTGCGCGATGATGGCAACGTTGCGGATGTCGTATCGAAACTGCTGCATGCGCGGGGGTTAACGCGTTAGCGGGTCGCGAATTCCTGCGGGTTGCGCGGTTGCGCCTGACCGCGCAACCATAAGCAAAGGTCTCGCGTCGGAACGCCGATTTCCAATCGGCCGGTCCGCCGACTTCCAGTCGGCGTTGATGAAACCGCCGATCGGAGATCGGCGGACCGGCCGACTGAAAGCCGGCGTTCCGTCCCTGCACGTTCAGCGCGAAGATCGCGATCGAATCCGCGCGCGTCAATAGATGACGCGGTGCTCGTACACGAACGTCTTGCGCGTGCCCTTGTCCACGAGCGGATAGAACTTCGCTTCCTTCAGCGCGTCGGCGTTCGCGACCGCGAGCGCGGCCGAGCCGGTCGTGTTCTTCACCGGCGTGACGTCGATGACCGAGCCGTCCGTGTTCACCTTCGCCTGCAGCAGGATCTCGCCGCGCGCGTTGAACGGGATCTGCCGCGGGGCGACGTAGAAGCGCGGCGTGGCGCCGGCGGCGATCTTGTCGAGCTCCGCGCCCGTCATCATGTCCGCCGACTTCACCCAGCCCGCGCCGTCAAACGTCCGCACCAGCGACCACTCGCCTTTTTTCTCGAGAATCGAGATGGCCTCGGTGAGCCCGTACGTCGCGATGACCGGCGCGGCGCCGTCGGCGCGCGCGTGGACATCCATCGTGGGGACGGCGACGTACTGCACATCGATCGCGGGCCGCTGCGCCGGATCGGCCGCATTCGTGTCGCTCGCAACCGGCGCCGGCTTCTGCGTGCATGCGACGATGAAAAGAGTGGCGATGAAGAAGCGCTTCATGACGAGCCTCCGTCCGCAGCGTGCGACGTAAGTCTCGCAAGCTCCGTGACGACTGGCACCGGGCGTCGTGACGCGGCAATAATGCGCACCAGTGATCCGGCGCATCTGCGTCTTCTGCGGCTCCAATCCCGGCGCGAACGGCGCGTATGCCGACGCGGCGCGAGCGCTCGGCGAGCTCTTCGCGCGCGAGGGCATCGCGCTCGTGTACGGCGGCGGGAGCGTCGGACTGATGGGCGAGCTCGCGGAGTCGGTGCTCGCCGCGGGCGGGGAAGTGATCGGCGTGATTCCGCACGCGCTGTGGGCGCGCGAAGTCGGGCATCGCGGGCTGACCGATCTGCGCATCGTCGACACGATGCACGAACGCAAGGCGATGATGGCCGATCTCGCGGATGCCTTCATCGCCATGCCCGGCGGCCTCGGCACGCTCGAGGAGATCTTCGAGATCTGGACGTGGGCGCAGCTCGGACTGCATGAGAAGCCGGTCGGCTTCCTCGACATCAATGGCTACTACACGCCGCTGATGCAATTCCTCGACGGCGCGGTCCGCGCGAAATTCGTGCGCGAGCCGCATCGAGCGATCGCCATCGTGGAGAGCGATCCCGCCGCGTTGCTACGCCGCTTCGAGACGTGGCAGCCGCCGAGGGTGGAGAAGTGGATTACGAAGGAGGAGACGTGACGGGGGGGTGGTTGCCCGGTTACCCGGTTACCCGGTTTCCCGGTGCCCCCTCCCACCGGGCAACTGGGCAACCGGGCAACTGGGCAACCCTCAATACGTGACCCGATGGTAATACTTGAACACCTTCCTCTCCCCCTTCACCACGATCGGATGAAACTTCGCCAGCTTCAGCGCTGATTCGTTCTGCACCGCGAGCATCTCGGAGCCCGTCGTGTTGTGGAGGATGCGCGTTTTCACGACGTCGCCGTCGGTGTTCACGTCCGCTTCGATGTAGACCTCGCCGCTCGCGCTCGGCGCGGAGATGGGGAGGGGCATGACGCGGAACTTCGGCGTCGGATGTTCTTCCGCTTCCGTCTTCGCCGCGGCGGTGGTGAGGTCCGCCATGCGCGCCCAGCCCGCGCGATCGCCGGTGCGCACTTCCGCCCACTCGCCTTTCTGTGAGAGCACCGAGATCGCCTCGCCGTTCGAATACGTAGCCAGCACCGGCGCCGCGTCATTCGGCTGCTCGCGCACGTTGAGCTCCGGCGCGCCGACGTACCAGATGCCGATCGGCTCGCGAGTGTCCATCGCGGGGATGACCGGCTGTTCTTTGCACGCGACGGCGAAGAGGAGAAGAAAAGCGATGCGCTTCATCGAGGCGAGCCTAACACCTAACCCCTACGCCGGACATCTGTCCGCGGACACCTGTCAACCGGACGCGCGTGCGGACACGTCAAGTGGCTGAAAACACACGCGCCTCGCGTGGCATCTCCGTTGCGCAGTGAGGGCTCACGGTCATGATTCAAGACACCTCCTCCATGGATCGCCCCATCGTCGCGTCGCGCGGATCGCGGCCCGTCATCCTCGCCGTCGCCGCGGGCATCGTCGTGCTCATCCTCGGCATCGTGCTCTTTCCGTCGATCCGCCGCTGGATGCGTGCGGAGACGGCGATCGACGCGACCGCGGTGCGCTTCGCCACCGTGACGCGCGGCGATCTGCAGCGCGACATTTCCGTGCAGGGACGCGTCATCGCCTCGCTGCATCCGACGCTCTTCAGCCCCGGCCAGGGCATCGTTTCCGTTCGCGCGAAAGCGGGCTCGCAGGTGCGGAAGGGCGATGTGCTCGCGACGATCGACTCGAACGAACTGCAGTCGGCGCTGGAACAGGCGCGCGCGCAACTCGGCTCGATGCGCGCGGAGCTCGCGCGGCAGAAGCTCGTCGCGCGGCAGACGCAGCTCCGCGCGCGCCAGCAGGTCGATCTCCTCGCGCTGCGCCTCGAGGCCGCGAAGCGCTCGCTCGCGCGCAACCAGCGGACGTTCGACGAAGGCCTGAGCAACAAGGCCGACTACGAGTCGGCGCAGGACGACGTGCGCATCGCGCAGATGGAGCTCGAGCAGGCGAAGAAGGAGCTCGATCTCTCCGGCGAGACCCTCGGCTTCGACGTGCAGACGCGCGAGCAGCAGGTCGTGCGGCAGGAGTCCGTCACCGCCGATCTCACCAGGCGCGTCGACGAGCTCACCGTCCGCGCGCCCTTCGACGGCATGGTGGCCACGGTCAGCGTGCAGGATCGCGACGCCGTCGCCGCGAATCAGGCCGTCGTCACGGTCGTGAATCTCTCATCGCTCGAGCTGGAGATCGCGTTGCCCGAGGAGTATGCGGGGGACACGAACCTCGGCACGCCGGCGACGATCGCGTTCAACGGCCGCGAGTACCAGGGCCGCGTCACCGCGATCTCACCCGAAGTGATCAACAACCAGGTCGCGGGCATCGTCGCCTTCGCCGCCGAAAAGCCCGCCGGCCTGAAACAAAACCAGCGCCTTACGACGCGCCTCGTGTTCGAGTCGAAAAAGAACGTGCTCAAAGTCGCGCGCGGCGCATTCGTCGACGCCGGCGCCGGCCGCACCGCGTACGTCGTCGACGGCAAGATCGCCACCCGCCGCCCCATCACCCTCGGCGCCACGAGCGCGAGCGAGGTGGAGGTGGTGGATGGGCTCGAGGTGGGGGAGACGATCATCGTGTCGGATACGACGGCGTTCGCGGCGTCGAGGACGGTGTTGTTGCGATGAAGGTTGCGCAGTTACGCGGTCGCGCGGTGACGCGGCGGAGTGCGCCGCCTTTCACCGCGAAACCGCGCAACCGCGCGACCGCGAAACCAAGGAGAACCCAATGCTCGAAATGACCAACATCAAAAAAATCTACCGCACCGACACCATCGAGACCCACGCCCTCGAAGACTTCTCGCTGCGCGTCAACGACGGAGAGTTCGTCGCGGTCATGGGGCCCTCGGGCTCGGGCAAGACGACGTTTCTCAACGTCGCCGGGCTCCTCGACACCTTCGAGGCCGGGACGTACAAGCTGGCCGGACAGGACGTCAGCCATCTCTCCGACAGCCAGATGTCGCGCATCCGCAATCGCTCGATCGGATTCGTGTTCCAGTCCTTCAACCTCATCCCCGATCTCAACGTCTTCGACAACGTCGACGTCCCCCTCCGCTACCGCAGCCTCGGCGCATCCGATCGCAAACAGCGCATCGAGCGGGCGCTGGACCTGGTCGGCCTCTCCTCGCGCGCGCGGCATCTGCCGTCGCAGCTCTCCGGCGGACAGCAGCAGCGCGTCGCCATCGCGCGCGTGCTCGCGGGCGATCCGAAACTCATCCTCGCCGACGAGCCGACCGGCAACCTCGACTCGCTCATGGCGCGCGAGATCATGGACCTGCTCGACCGCATCAACGCCGCCGGCACGACCATCGTCATGGTCACGCACAGCCCCGAATGTGCGGTGCGCGCGCAGCGGCAGATTCACGTGCTCGACGGACGCGTCGTCGATCTCGAATTGCCGCACGTTCGTCTGACGCGGACGGAAGCGGGCGCGGGGATCGCGGCGACGCTGGGGTGACACGAAGTGTCATCCCGAGCGCCAGTCGAGGGATCCGGGCGGTGGTCGCGCCGCCCACACACCCGGGTCCCTCGACTTCGCTCGGGATGACAAGCAAAGGGAGACATCATGTTCCTCTACAACATCAAAATCGCGATCAGGAGCCTTCGCCGGAATCCGGTCCTCACCGCGCTTCTCATCGGCGCGATCGCCCTCGGCATCTGCGTCTCCACGACCTTCATCGGCCTGCGCCGCGTTTTTGAAAAGGATCCGCTGTCGGGCAAGAGCCAGAGCCTCTTCTACGTCCGTCTCGACAACTGGGATCCCGCGCGCGCCTACAACGCCGACGATCCGAGGTCGCTCCCGATCATGATCTCGTACCGCGACATGCGCGAGCTGATGAAGTCGGACATCCCGGCGCGGCACGGCGGCACGTATCGCGCGAGCATGTTCGCGCATCCCGATCCGAAAGTGGGCCGCCCGTTCAACTGCGACATCCGGATGGTCTTCAGCGACTTCTTCCCGATGTTCAATATCCCGTTCCGGTACGGCTCGGGATGGGGCAAAGCCGCGGACGCGAAGCCCGAGCCGGTGGTCGTCATCGATCAGGCGATGAATGAGAGGCTCTTCGGCGGCGTGAACAGCGTCGGCCGCACCATCCGCTTCGACGAGCGCACCTACAAAGTCGTCGGCGTGATCGGCGACTGGACGCCGCCCTTCCGCTTCTACGACATCACGCAGGGAGTGGCGAAGGTGGAAGGCGTCTTCATGCCCTTCAACTTCACGCAGGTCCTCGAGCTGAACACGAACGGCAACAGCGATGGATGGAAGGGACAAGCCGATCCGACGTACGCGTCCTTTCTGCAATCGGAACAGACCTGGATCTCGTACTGGGCCGAGCTTCCCACGCCGGAGAAGCAGCAGGCGTATCGCGAGTGGGTGAACAACTACGTGCGCGATCAGAAAAAGCGCGGACGTTTCGAGCGGCCGCTGCACACCGAAGTCACGTCGATGCCCGCCGTCTTCGAGGAGTACCAGCTCGTCCCGCCGGCGATCAAGTCGATGAGCGTGGTCTCGCTGCTCTTCCTCATCGTCTGCTCGCTGAATCTCGTCGGTCTGCTGCTCGGCAAGTTCCTCGCGCGCATTCCGGAAGTCTCGGTCCGCCGCGCCCTCGGCGCGAGCCGCTTTCAGGTCTTCCTGCAGCACGTCGTCGAGTGTGAGCTCGTCGGCATCGCCGGCGGCGCGATCGGCATCGCGCTCTCCGTCGGCGTGCTGCAGCTGATCGAAAAGATCATTCCGCAGAATGCGATCCGGATCGGGCTCGACGCCGAAATGGTGTTCGTGTCCATCTTCCTCTCGCTCGTGGCCGGCCTGCTCGCCGGCATCTATCCCTCGTGGCGCGTCTGCTCGGTCGCGCCGGCGATGCAGCTGAAGGTTCAGTAGGAGGACGCCATGGCCATCGGACCGATCGTTCGCGCGATGAAGCACAACCGGATGCGCTTTTCGCTGATCATTCTCGAGATCGCGATCACGCTCGCCATCGTCACCAACTGCGTGAACATGATCCTCGCCGAGCGCGCGAAGATGAAGCAGAAGTCGGGCTTCGACGACGACCACCTCATCACCATCTTCACGACGCCGTTCGCGCCGGAGTTCCGGGAGAACTCGTACGTCGAGAACGTCGTCAACGCGGACCTGCGCGCGATCAAGGCCATGCCCGGTGTGAAAGCGGCGGCGGTGACGTACTTTCTGCCGTGGGCGGGCGGCGGCAGCTCGGGGATCTGGAAGACGGAAGGCTACGCCGGGAAGTTCCAGGCGCAGATCTACGCCGCGCGCGGCGGCCTCTTCGACACCCTCGGCGTGAAGATCACCCAGGGCCGCGACTTCCGAGAAAATGACACGCCCGTCGATCCCAACGCATCGACGACCGTCACCATCATCAGCCGCGCGCTCGCGAAGAAGCTGTGGGGCGACGCGAATCCCCTCGGCCGCGTCATCACCAGCGGCGAAGGCGATCGCCCGCGCACGGTCATCGGCGTCATCGACGACTTCTACAACCCGTACTCGTGGAACATCGGCGAGTTCGTGCTCTTCACGCCCGGCCGCGCGTATGGCGGCGGCGGACACTCGTATCTCGTGCGCACGGAACCGGGCGCGATGAAGGCCGTCGCGCAGCAGCTCGAGCCCACGCTCGTTAAAGTGAATGCCGGACGAGTGTTCCGCCTGCTGACGATCGCCGAGGTGAAGAAGAATTTTTTCGCGGGAGGGAATCTCGTGATTCGCGGGATGACCGCCGTGATCGTCGTGCTCGTGTTCGTGACCGCGCTCGGCATCCTCGGCATCACCTCGCTCGCGGTGGCGGAGCGCACGAAACAGATCGGCACCCGCCGCGCCCTCGGCGCGACGAAGGGCGACATCCTCAAGCACTTCCTCACCGAAAACTGGATCGTCACGACAATCGGCCTCTTCCTCGGCATCGCCGCGACGTACGGCCTGAACTTCCTGCTCGTCACGCAGGTCGCCGACACGAAGATGCCGTGGTACCTCGTCGCGATTGGGATGGGAGTGCTGTGGCTGAACGGGCTCGTTGCGACGATCCCGCCGGCGTTGCGGGCGGCGAGCGTTTCGCCGGCGATTGCAACACGCACTGTGTAGATCCGTAAACGATGAACGATGAACGATGAACGATGAATTATGAACATTGCCCTATTCATCGTTCATCGTTCATCGCTCATCGTTCATCGTTCACATCGCCGCCATGCTCATGTCTAGAATTCTCATCGTCGAGGATCAGCCCGCGGTCGCGAAGGCGCTGCGGGTGCTCTTCGACCTGAACGACATCGACTCGGAATCGACCGCGAATCCCGACGCGGCATTGCGCGCGGTCGAGCGAGGCGACGTCGACCTCGTGCTCCAGGACATGAACCTCTCGCCCGGCGCGACGAGCGGCGAGGAGGGCATTCAGCTCTTCCGCCGCGTCCGCGCCGCGAATGCCGACGTCCCCGTGCTGCTCATCACCGCGTGGACCTCGCTCGAGACCGCGGTGCAGCTCGTCAAGGAAGGCGCGAGCGACTATCTCGCGAAGCCGTGGGACGACGCGAAGCTCGTGGCGACCGTCCGCAATCTCCTCCAGCTCCGCGAGCTGAAGGCGGAGAACGAGCGGCTGCGCGCGGAGCGGGCGCGCACGCGAGAGTCGCTGGCGCGCACGCACGATCTGCGCGGCGTGGTGTACGAGAGCGACGCGATGCATCGCGTGGTCTCGCTGGCGGTTCAGATCGCGCCGTCCGAGGTGCCGGTGCTGATCACCGGTCCGAACGGCGCGGGCAAAGAGAAAATCGCGGAGATCATCCACGCGAACTCGCGCCGCCGCCAGAAGCCGCTCGTGAAAGTGAACGCGGGCGCGATTCCCGACGAGCTGCTCGAGAGCGAGTTGTTCGGATCGGAGCCCGGCGCGTACACGGGATCGAATCGCCTGCGCATCGGACGCTTCGAGGCCGCGAACGGCGGCACGATCTTCCTCGACGAGATCGGCAATCTCTCCGCCGCCGGCCAGATGAAGCTCCTGCGCGTCTTGCAGAGCGGCGAGTTCGAGCGCCTCGGATCGAGCGAGACCCGGCGCGTCGACGTGCGCATGCTCTGCGCGACGAATGTCGATCTGCGCCAGGCCATCGCCCGCGGCGCGTTTCGCGAAGACCTCTACTTCCGCCTCGACGTGATCGAGATCGCCGTGCCGCCGCTGCGGGAGCGCCGCGAGGACGTGTTCCCGCTCGCGTTGGCGTTTCTGCCGCCGCAGAGGGAGCTCAGCGAGTCCGCGCGCGCCGCGCTGCTCACGCACGAATGGCCGGGCAATGTGCGCGAGCTGCAGAATCGCATTCAACGCGCGGTGGCGATCAGCCGCGGTGAAACGCTCACATCCGAGGACCTGGGCTTCGGCGCGGCGCGGGAGACGGCAGGGGAGGTGCCGCTCGAGCGGCAACAGATCGAGATGGCGCTGCTGAACGCGAACGGCAGCGTCTCCCGCGCCGCCGACGCCCTCGGCATCTCCCGCCAGGCCCTCTACCGCCGGATGGAGAAACTCGGCATCGTGCTCGAGCGCCGGCCGCGGTAACGTTGGCCGTGCGCTTCCCGACCCGAGTCACGCTGGCGATCGCGCAAAGCGTCGCCGCCGCGTTCATCGCGTCATTCCTCGCGCTGCGCGTCGCGCGCGCCCTCGACATGCCGGAGATCGCGGCCTGGGCGCTGGCCATGCTCGCGACCGTGCCGGTGATCCTGTGGAGCGCGCGCTCGGTGTCGCGGCGGTTGTCGCTCACGCTCACCGGCATCGACGACGGCCTGCGCGCCTTTCGCGACGGCGACTTCAGCATGCGTCTCGCCGCACCTGACGTAGCGACCGGCTTCAGCCGGTCGGCCCCGGACGACCTGTCCGACCTCAAACATCTTTACAACACCGTCGCCGACATCCTCCGCGCGCAGCGCAACGAGGTCTATCAGAAAGAGCTGCTGCTCGACACGATCCTGCAGCGCACGCCGGTCGCGGTGCTGCTCGTCAACGCCGCGGACCGCGTCGCCTACTCGAACGTCGCCGCGCGCGAGCTCTTCGCCGATGGCGCGCGTCTCGACGGCCGGCGCTTCGCGGAGATCGTGGAGGGCATCGCGCAGCCGATGGCCGAGGCGCTCGGCGGGACGGGAGACACGATCGTTACGGTGCCGGGCGGCGATCAGGACGAGACCTTTCACGTCTCGCAGCGCCTCTTCCGCCTCAACACGCAGGAGCATCGCCTGCTGCTGGTCGAGCGGCTGACCGCGGAGCTGCGGCGGCAGGAAGTGTCGGTGTGGAAGAAGGCGATCCGCGTGATCAATCACGAGATCAACAACACCGTCGCGCCGATCAGCTCTCTCTTCCACTCCGCCCGCCTCGCGCAGGCGAGCGACGATCACCGGCACAAGCTCGACGACATCTACGAGACCATCGACGAGCGCCTCGCGTTTCTGCGCGCGTTCCTCGAGTCGTACGCGCAGTTCGCGCGTCTCCCCGCGCCGCGCCGCGAGCCCACTCCCTGGCAGGCGATTCTCGATGACGTGCGCGCGTTGTACGAGTTCCGCATCGAAGGCAATCCGCGCACCGAGGCGTTCGTCGACCGCGCGCAGATCCAGCAGGTGCTGATCAACCTCGTGAAGAACGCGCACGAGTCAGGCAGCGATCCGGCGCAGATCGTCGTCGCCATTCAGCGGAAGCCCGGCTCGAGCATCGTCCGCGTCAGCGATGCCGGGCGCGGGATGACGGAGGACGTCCTCCGCCAGGCCCTCGTCCCCTTCTTCTCCACGAAACCCGGCGGCTCGGGTGTCGGCCTCGCGCTCTCGAACGAGATCATCGAAGCCCACGGCGGCCGCATGCGTCTCGCGGCAAGGGAACGGGGAGGGACGGTGGTGACGCTCTGGGTACCGGACAATGCCGCGTGAGAGGTCACGAATGTCACTACGAAAAACGGATGCGCTGTCTTTCGGTGACCCTCTTGTGCGTGAGGGCATATTTCCTGGTGACGAACCTGCCGGTGATCGAGCTGCGATAAACGAAGCGCCACGTGCCACGACCTCTCCGTGCCATCTCGCTATACCTCCATATGAATTGTACCGGCAGAAGGAGCGCGAGAGGGTTTGACGAACGTCACATGTACGCGTGACAGCGTCGGGAGTCAGGCCCCGCTACGCACAGTGATGACGTCACGACAGCTGTCGGAGATGGTGAGCAAATACCTCATTGAACAGTGCGCCTGGCCGCCGCGCGCGGATCCGTTCGACGACGTCCGCTCCGGGCATCCCCAAGGTGGTGAAGGATTCTGCCGGCTACGAGCGCCGAGCGGTTGAATCCCATCAGAGCGTTCGCCGGCGCACACAGGCCTTGGTGCGCCTAACGCTCGTCGGCTTCTACCCCGAGTCAGGTGGCAATTCCAGGCGCGGCGGTTCACCGCGGCTTGTACTCCACACACCGAGAACTTCAATACGCTGCGCGTTCATGTTTACCTGGCAGCTCGGCCAAAAGCACGTCAGCGTCGACAAACTCGCCGCGCTCTGCCTGTGCGATGGACTCGAGAAGTAGACGCTTCTCTTCGGGCGACACGCGGAAAGACTCGTTCGCGTCGTGGCCCAGTATCGTGACCTTCTCTCCTTCCGAGAACGGTTGGCCTTCGACCACGATCTGTCCGTGCATGACGGTTCCGGTAGCGATCTTCATGCTGGCATTCTACTCGTCTCGGACACACGTGAAAAATGAGACCGATAGGTTGCGCCGGACATGTCATTCGCGAACCAGCGCGCCGTCTGCTGCTCGCGTGTGGGTCTGTATCTCGCGGTCCGGCGTTCAAGAGCAATTCGGCGCGGCAGCCGCGGCGCCCACCAATGCCTTTGACAGCGGGCGCAAACTGCGGCTGCCGTGCTGCCGTGCAGACTCGGAAGTTCCCGAGCCGGCTCGGCCGGCGGGCCTCGGAGCACCGGCTCGTCGGGTTCCAGCCGGAGTTGGGCGGCCAGCCACTATGACGAGCGTCCTCGCTCTTCCCGAATCGCCTCGAGCTCTGCGATCGCTTCGAAGTCCTTTGGGCGCCCCGCCGCTTTCTTTGAAATGATCAGTGCATCGAGATTCAGGAAGTAGTATGTCCCGCCGAACATGGTTGCTTTGTCTGCTCGTTCACGCGCGACAGCATAGGTCCCGATGCCACTGACTTCGCCGAGCAGATCAACAGGGCCGTCGGACGTTGTCAGCGTGAAATTCAAGCCTCGCCTCAGAGTCTCGACATCGAATCTGAATGGCAAGCCTGGCGGGGCGCCGCGAAGATATGGCGTGAACGGCGCCAGTGCCGCGACCAGCCGCTCCAGGTTCGCCGGCGTGCGCTCATAAACGACATCCAAGTCGAACGTCAAACGCGCCGAACCGTGGAGCGTTGCAGCGATCCCCCCTACGATCACGAACGCGACCTCGTTACGCTCGAGGCTCTCGAGTAAACGCCGAAACTCGATCATGACGCGGGCCGAATCGTCTTCCCGGCTTCACGAAGCTCGTCGACAAAAGCCTGCATCCGCTGGAGGGTCAAAAGACGCTCCTCGTGCGACTTGCGAAGATTTTCGCGAATCAATGTCCGGTCAACGTCGACTTTATAGCGCTCGATAATCGGATCTGAGCTCGGGTCGAGCTGCGCCAATTCAATGTTGCTCACATGACGATTCTAGCCGAAGTTCGTTCGATTCGACGCCGCTCTGTCGCACGGCGGATCAGCTCGCACGACATCCGCGACGTGCGTGGTTTGTCGTGTCTCGTTCTTCGGTCCGCCCAACGTCTGGGGTTCAGCTGCGAGCCGGTCACCGGCTCGCAGAAGCGATGCGGCGCGGCGGCTGCCGCGCCACGAATGCTTTTGACCGCGGCGCGATCTGCAGCCGACGTGCCGCCGTGCAGCTACGATGTTCCCGAGTCGGCTCGGCCGGCGGGCCGGACGGCCAGTCCGCCGTCGGCTCCTGTGTGAGTTAGCCGGCCGATTCACACCGGATGAGCTCTTATTTGAGAAATGAGCACTTCTGAGAGTTCGGTCAGGAACGCTTGGGTTCGCGACAAATGCTCAGCATACTGCTGCCTTCTGGTTGCGATCAGTTCGCGTACACGCTCGGTCGTGCGGGTCTCTGTGCGCGCCGCTTCGAGTGCTCTTTGCTTGGCGTCTTCGTCATCTATCATCGACACGTTGCTGCGCTTCGCAAGGTTCAAAAGCAAATCGGAATGTATGGTCAGGAGTTCAGTGTCGTCTAGTTTTCCTCGATGAACGATGTCGTTACGCATCTTCACGAATTCGTCGTAACGTATCGCTCTCGAATGGCGCTTGACAAGATCAGGTATTGCGGTCTCCCTCACGTGATGATTGCGGAGTATTGCCCCGAAGCTGACGTCTTGATCAGCGATACCGAGGTCGTACACCTCGTTCAGCAGGGTCGCTACGAGATCCGAGAGAGAATGCCAACCGATGATGTACAACTTCAGCAAGGCGGTCAGCTCAGGAAATGTCCGTGCGCGCGCAAGAAGCGCCAGCGTGTGCTGAAGTTCCTCGAAAAGACTCCCGACCTCAGCTGCCGCCATGAACACTCTCATCTCGTAGGCGCGATTCGGATCGCGCTGCAGCCGACGTGCCGCCGCCCAGCTACGATGTTCCAGAGCCGGCTCGGCCGGCGGGCCAGACAGCCAGCCCGCCGTCGGCTCCTGTGAGTTAGGCGTCGCTACCACGCGCGGTATGGAGTACGCGACGGAGTTATTTGACCCCATAGGACCTTCCCTTCGCGTACCATGTTGCCGACTGCGTTGCACGTCAGTTCCCAGTGGGGAGTCGGGCCGACAACCACTCGGCGCATTCGAAGCCGACCCTTGCCGTCGATGGGGAGTCCAAATTCCACGTAGGGGATCAAAGTGGATACGCCCTCGCGATACTGTATTTCTGTGGGATCGGCGTCCCGTCGGACGGTAATCAATCGCCACTCCCGTTCCTCAGCGAACGAAGGATCTTTATGCGACGCGGCCACTTGGGCGAAGTCGATCGCGAACTCGTCGACAATTGCCGACTGCTCTGCATCACTACTAGCTGCTTGGAATCTGGCCTGCCAGTGCGACGCGACATTCTTGATCGCGAGGTTCTGCCGCCGCAGATTGTACGAACATCGGACGAGCCCGAAACCCTGTTGAGACCCTGCAAGCTCAAGTTCGGATGCTTCAAAGCCGAGGCTAACGCCGCGATTCGGTGGACAGTATGATCGCCACTGACTGAGCAAATCACCGGCTTCAGAAAACGATACTACAAACACGCGCAGGCGCGGTGACTCCAAGGCCGACCACTCCACCGCATCGAGAAACTTCCCAGCGGATCGATGCTTACGTGCCGACTCTCTGAGCGTTCGCCGCATTAGCTCGATGCCGTGCCGAAACTCGCTGCCGTCATTCAAATAATAGATGTTAGTTGCCCAAAGCGCGCGCGTCCGGACTACCTTTTCGGCCGTTCCAATGCCGGTGTAGTGGTAAAGAAACTGCTCAGTTTCCATCTTCAATGACATATTATTTGGCGCGAGGAAAATGCTCCTCTACGAAGAGGAGTGTCGCTCGCGCCATGCTTCCCTACCCACAAGTAGGGCGTACGCCTAACGCCAGAACCATCTCAGGATATCCACATGTAGATATATGGTCCATCGCGCAGCGATGATGCGCGCCGCCGCGACTCCCGCAGTTGGCGCTATCCGAACACATCCCGCCGCGTAAACAGCGTGAACGCCACGGCCAGCGCACCCACCGCCCACGCGCCCAGCAGCGCGATGCAGAACAGCATCGACATGCCGTCGTACGGCGGCGCCTGGCCCGTGTAGTAGTCGGCGAGTGGGAGGGCGGACACGAAGAGGTATTTGCCGGCGGTCCAGTCGGGGCTGATGCGGGTGAGAATCGTTCCGCCGATGAGGGACGCGAGCATTGTGCCGATTGAGGCGGCGGAGGACTTGAACAGCACGGACAGCATCAGCGAGATCGAGGCGACGGTCAGGAGGGCGTACCACTCGAGGCCGTAGGCCACCAGCGCGTCCTTCCACAATGGCAATTGGCGCACGGCTTCCACGCGGAACGTGTCGCCCGAGAATTGAAATCCGTTGAATGTCGGCGCATCCCATCCCCGTGCCGGGAGGACCGGCGCAGTCACGGCGTACGCGAGCAATGCCCCGACGAGCAGGGTGAGCGAGGCGAAGAGCCAGAGCGTGACCAGTTTCGCGGCGAGGATTTTCCAGCGCCGCACCGGCCGCGTCAGCAGCAGTTTGTCCGTCCCCTCGGCGTTCTCCGCGGAAACGATGTCGCTGCCGAGGACCGCGACGAGGAGGGGGAGCAGGAGGAAGCCGGCCGCGTTCGCGAACGTACGCACCACCAGAGGCGCCGTCGGCTGCTCCGGATTGATGCCGCGATCGAGATGGAACTGCAGGCGCCGCATCTCCGCGCGCATCGACCGCGCCCACGACTCGTTCACGCGCCCGCGGCGCAGCCGGTTCTCGTAGCGCGCGATCCGCTCCTGCAGCTCCGCGCGCCAGTTCGCATTGCGCAGATCGCGCATCTGCCGGTACTGCGAGTACGACACGAGCGTGAGGATCGCGAACATGATCCCGACGACGATCGCAAAGCGGCGGCGGCGGAGAAGTTTGAGCGTCTCGTTCTGAATGAGCGGCATGAACATCGTCAGTCCACCGTCTCCCCGCCGGTCGTCTCCAGGAACAGCTCTTCCAGCGTCTGCATCCGCTGCTGCGCGTGAATCGTGGCGTCGATGCCGTGCTCGCGCAGGAGCACGCTCGCGCGCTCGGCGTCGTCGGCGCGGATCTCGACCACGCGCCGGCTCGAGATCAGCTCGCGCACGCTGCCGGTTTTGAGGATGCGTCCCTTGTGGATGATCGCCACGCGATCGCACATCAGCTCCACCTCGGCGAGGAGGTGGCTCGACACGAACACGGCGAGGTGTTGCTCGTGCGCGAGGCGGCGCAGCAGCTCGCGGATCTCGCGGATGCCGGCAGGATCGAGGCCGTTCGCCGGCTCGTCGAGGATGAGCACGCGCGGCCGGCCGAGGAGCGCCTGGGCGATGCCGAGTCGCTGGCGCATGCCGAGGGAGTACGTGCCGACGCGCTGCTCGAGCCTGTGGGAGAGATTGACGAGCGCCGCGACGCGCTCGATCTCGCGCGGCTCCACGCGCAGCATGCGCGCGAAGTGCTCGAGGTTCTCGCGGCCGGTCATGAAGCGATAGAGATCGGGGTTCTCGACGATGCAGCCGATGCAGCGCATCGCCTGCTCGAACTCCCTGCGCAACTCGTGTCCGCAGATCGTCACGCTCCCCGCGGTCGGACGAATGAGGCCGACGAGCATGCGGATCGTGGTCGTCTTGCCCGCGCCGTTCGGCCCGAGAAAGCCGAAGACCTCGCCCGGAAAAAGCTCGAACGAGACATCCTCGACGATCGTGCGGTCGCCGATGATCTTCGTCAGGCCATCGGCGACGAGCGCCGGGCCGAGGGTGGAGAGGTGGGTGATGGAGTTCTGGCGGTCCAAGCCGTTATCGTAGCGCGATGCGGCGATTCCTCTTCTGGCATCTCCCGATCACGACGGCCCTCATTGCCGCGGCGGTCTTCGCCTACGGCTTCGTAGCATACCTGCGCGGCGACACCGGCACGCCGGTCGATTTTCTGCCCGCGCGTGCCGAGTCCGTTCCCGCGCCTCAGCAACAGACGCTCGCTCCGCTGATCCTCGGCGACTCGCTCGCGCGCGGCGCGGGCGACGAGACGGGCCTCGGCATTCCCGGCCGTCTCGATCAGGAGCTGCGCCGCCGCAATCTGCGCGCGCAGCGCACGCTCAACCTCGGCATCAACGGCGCGCGCACGCGCGATCTGCTGCAGCAGATGGAGCGGCCGAACGTGCAGCTGCTCGTGCGGCAGGCGAACGTGATCGTCGTCTCGATCGGCGGCAACGATCTCTGGGGCGGCGCCGACTGGCGCACCGCCGCGCCGCCCGATCCCGACGCCGCGATGGACGACGTTCTCCGGCGCATCGAGACGATCGTCGCGCGCATTCGCGCACTGAATCCGCGCGCGCGGATCTTCCTGATCGGCCTGTACAACCCCTTCACCGGCTCGCCGTACGGCAAGCAGATCGCGATGTTCGTGAGCCGCTGGAACGCGCGCGTGCTGCAGCGATTCGCGACCGATCCCGAGCTCACGCTCGTGCACACGGCCGATCTCTTCTCGCATCGCGACCGGCTGGCGCTCGATCGTTTTCATCCGAGCAGCGAAGGGTACGGACTGATCGCGCGGCGCATCGCCGATGCGCTTTAATCCAGTGGACATTCAACATTGAAAGCGCAGGTACCAGGGCTTGTCATCCCGAGCGTGAGCGAGGGACCCGGGGGTAGGGTGGCACGAAGCCCGCGGGTCGCGCCGCCGCCCGCCCAGGTCCCTCGCTACGCTCGGGATGACAAGGCTGGCCACACATGCTTTCAAGGTTGAAGGTCCAGGAAGGGAGGAGGACGGATGCAACTCGGAAAGGATTCCTGCGCTTGCGGACACATCGTCGATCAGCACGACGGCGGCCGAGGCGGGCCGTGCAACTACTGCGCGTGCGCCGCCGGCGAGCCGCCGACGGCGTTTCAGGTGGGCGTCATTCACTCGATGCACGAGCTCACCGCGATGCTCGCGAGTCTGGTGAAGGAAGTGCAGACGCAGAAGGGCGGAACGTAGCGCCCGGCTTCAGCCGGGCGAACGGCGGGCTGAAGCCAATGGTCTTCAGTTGAGCATCCCGAGTCTTCGCATGCAGTGGTGTGAGTCCCCTCTCCCCCGGACACGGGGGAGAGGGTCAGGGTGAGGGGGTGTTCCGTCCGCCACCCGGGAACCCCTCACCCTAACCCTCTCCCCGCGCGGCGGGGAGAGGGGACAAGGTCGCAATCAGGCGCCGGAGGTCGTGCCGGGGCTGAAGCCCGCCGCTACGTTACTTTCCCGCCGGCTTCACGAACGCGTCTTCGGGCACGCCCGGATTCACTTCCACCGCGCTGACCGCCATCTCCGCGGCCTTCTCGCCGTTGCGGAGCACGACCGCCGTCGCGGGGAGATTGAGGCCGCCGAAGTTCTTCCACTCCGTGTACTCGGTCACCATCTCTCCCTGCGGGCTGCTCTGCGACGTGCGCAGGAGGCGGCCGGTCGCGGGATCGACGAACCACTTCACCGCCGGCCCGTCCGCGCCGATCTCGATCACCGCCGCGCTCACTTCGCCGATCTTTTCGGTGCCGGCCGCGGCGAAGGTGTACTTCGGATTGTCGATGTTCTTCAGGACCACGAGGAGGTCGGTCTTCAGCTCCGCCATCGTTGCCGCGCGCTGCGACGACGGGATGTCCTGTGTTCCCATCGGCGTGATCATGAAGCCGGCCTCCGGCGTGGTCACGCGCGTGACCTGCATCGTGGGCATCTTCATCTCCACGCGCTGCGACTGCGGATACTGCATCAGCGCGATGATCTCCATCTCCATCGGGCCCTGCGGCGTCACCATCGACATCGAGGCGGTGCGCTTGAGCGATGTGAGCTGCGCCACGTTCCCGACGAACGCCGCCACTTTCTTCGCCAGCGCCGCTCCCTCGGCGTTGCTTCCCACCGGCGGCGCGCTCTGCGTCGCGCCCGGCACGGCGCCCGGCTCGGGGATGGTGATGTCGATGCTCTGGACATTGCCGAGGGTCGCGAGAGGCTTCTCGAAATCCTTCTCGTTTCCGACCACGAGCAGCGCGAGCTGGCCGGGATGCACGTACTTCTTCGCGACGCGCTCGGCGTCCGCGGCCGTCACCTTCTCGAGGTTCGACGGATATTTCTGCCAGTAGTCGGAAGGGAAGCCGTAGAACTCGAGCTGCACCTGCTGTCCGAGGGCCTTGGCGCGCGTGTCCATGGTGAAGACGAACGCGTTGAGGATCGACTCTTTGGCCAGCGACAGCTCCGCCGCCGTCACCGGGTCTTTGGTCAACTTGTTGATCTCTCCGCGGAGCGCGTCGATCGACTCCAGCGTCGTGCTGCTCTTGGTCGACATCTGCGCGCGGAACAGCCCGGGGTAATCCCAGTTCGCGCCGACGCCGCCGCCGACGCCGTAGGTCAGCCCGCGCTCCGAACGGAGGCGCTGCATGAGACGTCCGGAGAAGCCGCCGCTGAAGACCTCGTTCATCACCACGAGGGCGTAGTAGTCGGGATTGTCGCGGGTCACGCCGGGATGCACGAAGCCGATGTTCGCCTGGGTCACGTCTTCCTTCGCGACGAAGTAGACGCCCGGCCTGGCGGGAGTGACGTCGGTGACGGGCGGCGGGACCTGCTGGCCGCGCGGCCATTTGCTGAACGCGTCGCGCAGTTTCTTCTCGACCTTCGCCGAGTCGAAGTCGCCGATGACCGACACGATGATGTTGTTCGGATGGACGAAGCGCTTGTGGAACGCGACGAGGTCGTCGCGCGTGATCGAGTTGATGGTCGCGTACTCGGCCTGACGCGCGTACGGCGATCCGGGGCCGTAGCCGAGCTTCACGAGCTCACGCGCCAGAATGCCGCCCGGCTCGTCGTTGCGGCGCGAGATCGCCGTGTTGGCCTGCGTCTTCGCGAGATCGATCTTGTCCTGGCGGAACGCGGGATTGCGCAGCACGTCGGCCCAGATCGGGAAGACCGCGTCGAAATCGCCCTTCAGCACGTCCAGCGACACGTTCGTCGACTCGACGCCGCCGCCGGTCTCGACACGCGCCGCGCGGGCCTCGAGGAATTGATCGAGCTCATCGCCCGTCTTCGAGGCCGTGCCGCCGGTGCGCCACGAGCCCGCGTAGATGCTCAACAGGCCGATCCTGTCGGCGGACGCGTTGCGCTCGCCGCCGCGGATGAGGGCTGCGGCGCGGATCAGCGGCAGCTCGTGGTCTTCCTGGAGGAAGATCACCATGCCGTTGGCGAGCTGCACGCGCTTCGGCTGCGGCATGGAGAACTTCCGCAGCGGCGGCGCTTTGATCTCGGCGACCGAGGTCGCCTGGGCGAATGCGCTGCTCGCGAAAAGGAGCAGAACGAACGTAGCGGCGGGCTTCAGCCCGCCGAAAATCCATCGAATCGTTTTCATTTGGACTCTCCTTTCGGAGCGGAGGCCGTCTTCGTCGACTCGATCTTCGCCACCGTCCGCTTCGACGGCAGGAAGGTCTCGTTGGCGACGCGGCGCACGTCGGCAGCCGTCACCTTGTCGATGCGCTCGACTTCGCGGAACAGCTCGCGCCAGTCGCCGTGGATGGTCTGATAGCTCGCGATCTGCAGCGCGAGGCCGGAATTGCTGTCGAGCTGGCGCACGAGGCCGGCCTTCACGCGTGTCTTCACCGACTGCAGCTCGTCCGTGGGGACGTCCTGCGTCTTCAGCTTCTCGATTTCTTCCGCGATCGCGGCGGCCACTTCGTCCGGCGTGTGGCCGGGCGTCGTCACGCCGAAGAAGGCGAAGAGGTTCGGATACTTCTCGCCGGGGAAGCCGTTGAAGCCCTGCGCGACCGCGGCGATCTTCTTATCGCGCACGAGCGACTTGTAGAGCCTCGAGGTGCGGCCGCTCGACATGAGCATCGAGATGACGTCGTACGTCGCGTTGTCGGGATGCGTGACGGCGGGACGGTGGTAGCCCTCGAGGTAGATCGGCTGCGCGGTCTCGCGCAGGATGACCGTGCGCTCCGCATTCTGCGGCGGCTCGACGGTGCGCAGCGCCTCGGGCTCCGGCGCCTTCGGCAGGCGTCCGAAGTATTTCTCGATCACCGGCCACGCCTCGGCCGGGTTCACGTCGCCGACGATGGCGATGACGATGTTCGCCGGGACGTAGTACTTGCGGAAGAACGCGTCGGCGTCGGTGGCGGAGAACGTCTGCAGATCCGACGGCCAGCCGACGGTGGGGAAGCCGTATGGATGGGCGATGAACGCGGTGGCGAGGAACTGTTCGACGAGGCGCCCGATCGGACTCGATTCGGTGCGCATGCGCCGCTCTTCCATGACCACGTCGCGCTCTTTGTAGAACTGGCGGAACACGGGATGGCGGAAGCGCTCCGACTCGAGGAAGGCCCAGAGCTCGAAGCGATTCGACGGCGCGGAGAAGAAGTAGCCGGTGACGTCGGAGGCGGTGAAGGCGTTGAGGCCGACGCCGCCGGCGCGGTCGATGATCTGCGAGAACTCGTCGTTGACGACGAACTTGTCCGCGGCATCCATCGCGTCGCGCCACGCTTTCTCGAGCTGCGCGACTTTCGCGTCGTCGCGCTGGGTCATGTCGCGCCGTGCGCGGTCGTAGGCGGCGTAGGTTTCTTCGACCTTCTGCAACGCTTTCTTTTCGGCTTCCCAATCTTTGGTGCCGAGGCGGTCCGAGCCCTTGAAGGCCATGTGCTCGAACATGTGCGCGAGCCCGGTGATCCCGGGGACCTCCTGCGCGGAGCCGCTGTTGACGAAGGTGGCGTAACTGAAGACGGGTGCATCGTGACGCTCGGTGATGATCACCGTCAGCCCGTTGTCGAGGGTGCGCATGCTCGTTCGTTTCTCGAACGACGCGAGATCCTGCGCACTGAGGCTGGCGGCGAGGAGCGTCAGCAGCACGGTGATCCGAACCGCTGGTTTCATTCGTTCCTCCTCGGAAGTTAAGGCGGGGGGCATTCTACTCGGGATGGGGGGGGATGGGCGCGGGTGGTGGTGGTGCGCGCCGGTCGCGGATTTGAAAATTGTCGAGCCCGGGCCGGAATGCAGAAGGCAGAAGGCAGAAGGAAGAATTGAGAAGCCCGCCCCCTGTCGTTCTCAATTCTGCATTCTGCATTCTGCACTCTGCGATTCTCTTCATCTTCTGCCTTCTGCCTTCTGCCTTCATCCTCCACCAACGTTCCCCGGCGGAAACCCGATGCTCAACCGGATTGCCGAGTACTCCGCGCTGATCGATCCGTCCGCGAGGCGGATCGTGAGCGGCGGCTCGATGAACGGGTGGTACTTGCGCGGGATGTCGTCGCGGCGCGAGGCGGCGAAGAGCGTGATCAGCGGAAGCTCACCTTCCTTGAACACGACGTCGCGGCGGCGGATGAGCGTCAGGTTCGCGTTCTCGATGGCCTCGAGAGCGCGCTGCGTCTGGATCGTGGGGAAGACGAATGCGAAGAGGCCGCCCGGCGCGAGGATGTGCGCCGCGGCGCGCGCGTAGGCGGCGACGTCGCCGCGCACTTCGATCCGCGCGGGGATGGCCTGCGGATGGTCCGCCTCCGTCGCCGTGCCGGCCGGAAAGTACGGCGGCGAGCCGGTGACGAGATCGAACGGCGCTTCGTTCGCGAAGACCGACGCGTCGCGCAGATCGCCGTGATGGAGCGTGAAGCGCGACTCGAGCCCGTTGTAGCGCGCGCTCTTGCGCGCGAGGCGGCTCGAGATCTCCTGCGCTTCGACCGTGCAGAACGTCGCGCCGGGAAGGCGCCACGCGCAGATCGTCGCCACCGAGCCGATGCCCGATCCGAGATCGGCGACGCGATCGGCGCGGGGTGCGTGGGCGGTTCCGTACCACGCGGTGAGCACGTCGTCGGTGGAGTAGCGATGTCCCTTCGCGTACTGGAAAATACGGAAGTTGCCGCAGATGAAATCGAGCGTCTCGCCTTCCTCGGGCTCCACGCCTCCGGGCGGAAGCGGACCGGGCCGGCGCCAGCCGCGATAGGACGTCATACTTCAGATCATGTCATCGAAACTCGTCTGGACCAGCGATCCCGAAGAGGCGAAGCGGCTGCGCGACGAAGGCAGGCTCGACCCGGCCCGCGATGCGGAGCCTTCGCAGCAGACCATCCGCGTCGCGATCAACCGCAAACGCCGCGCGGGGAAGATCGTCACGGTCGCGAGCGGCTTCCAGCACACGCCGGACTCGCTCGCGAAGCTCGCCGCGACGCTGAAGAAAAAGTGTGGCTCCGGCGGTACGGTGAAGGATGGCGAGATCGAGATCCAGGGCGATCACGCGGCGCGGATCGCGGAGGAGCTGCGGAAACTGGGTTATCGCGTCAAGTAACGTAGCGACCGGCTTCAGCCGGTCGAAGGGCGGGCTGAAGCCCGCCCCTACGTCAGGCGCCGTGCACGCGCCGTGCACCGCACGCGCCTCATGGCTGACACCGGCGCGGACATCCTCATCGACACGCTCATCGACTGGGGCGTCGACGTCGTCTTCGGACTTCCCGGCGACGGCATCAACGCCATCATGGAGTCGCTGCGCACGCGCGCGGAGCGGGTCCGCTTCATCCAGGTGCGGCACGAGGAGTCCGCGGCGCTCATGGCCTGTGCGTACGCGAAGTACACCGGGCGGCTCGGCGTCTGCGTTGCCACGTCCGGACCCGGCGGAATCCATCTGCTCAACGGTCTCTACGACGCGAAGCTCGACGGCGCGCCCGTGCTCGCGATCACCGGCCACCACTATCACGATCTGATCGGCACGTTCGCGCAGCAGGATGTCGATCTCGACAAGCTGTTCGACAACGTCGCCGCGTACAGCGTGAGGGTGATGAGTCCCGCGCACGTGGAGAACGTCGCCAGTCTCGCGTGCCGCATCGCGCTCGCGCGGCGCACGGTCACGCACATCAACTTTCCAGTCGACCTGCAGGAGCAGAAGATCAAGGAGCGCTCGAAGCGCAACGTCGCGCATCACGTCTCCGACGTGGAGGCGTGCGGCGCGGGGCTGCCGTGCGATGACGACATTCGCCGCGCGGCGGAAGTGCTCAACGCCGGCACGAAGGTCGCGATCCTCGCCGGCCGTGGCGCGCTCGGCGCGGGCGACGAAGTGGAGCACGTCGCGGAGCTGCTCGGCGCACCGGTCATCAAACCGCTTCTCGGCAAAGGCGTGATCCCCGACGACAGTCCCTACACCACCGGCGGCATCGGGCTCCTCGGCACGCGCGCATCGAGCGACATGATCGAGTCCTGCGACACGCTGCTGCTCCTCGGCACGTCGTTTCCCTACATCGAGTTTCTGCCGCGGCCGGGTCAGGCGAAGGCGGTGCAGATCGACATCGATCCGGTGCGCATCGGTCTGCGCTATCCGGTCGACGTCGGACTCGCCGGCGACACGCGGCACGCGCTGCAGAAACTGATTCCGTTGCTGCGGCGGAAAGATGATCGCGCGTTTCTCGAGAAGGCGCAGCAGGCTTACGCGGAATGGCTCGCTCTGATGGACGAGCGCGCGTCACGCATGGACATGCCGCTCAAGCCGCAGACGCTGGCCGCCGAGCTCTCGAAGCGGCTCGCGAACGATGCGATCGTCTCCTGCGACTCCGGCACGATCACGACCTGGTTCGCACGACATCTCCGCGTGCGCCGCGGGCAGCTCTACTCGCTCTCCGGCAATCTCGCGACGATGGCCTGCGGCGTGCCGTACGCGATCGCCGCGCAGATCGCGTATCCGCAACGGCAGTCGATCGCGTTCGTCGGCGACGGCGGACTGTCGATGCTGATGTCCGAGATCGCCACCGCGGTGAAGTACAAGCTCCCCATCCGCGTCTTCGTGCTCAAGAACGACACCCTCGGCATGATCAAGTGGGAGCAGATGGTCTTCCTCGGCAATCCCGAATACGGCTGCGAGCTGCAGCCGATCGACTTCGCCGCCGTCGCCCGCGCGTGCGGCGCGACCGGCATCCGCCTCGAAGATCCCGCGGACTGCGGCCGCGCGATCGACGAAGCGCTCGCGACCGAGGGCCCCGTCGTCGTCGAAGCGATCGTCGATCCCTACGAGCCGCCGATGCCGCCGAAAATCAAGCCTGAGCAGGCGCTGCATCTCGCCGAGGCGCTCGCGAAAGGGGAGCCGGCGCGCGGAAAGATTCTGAAGACGCTGCTCGAAGACAAAATCAAAGAGATGGTGTGATCCCCCCAGTCCCCTCTCCCCGCCACGCGGGGAGAGGGCCAGGGTGAGGGACCGCGCCTCACCCGGCGCTGCGCGCCTCCTACACCAGCACCGCGCGCTCGATCTCGATCGCGCGCGGGAAGTGGACGTTGTTCTCGAGGTGGATGTGCTCGTGCGTCTCGGTTTCGAATGCGCCGAGGCGGCGATAGAGCTCGCGATAGCTGAAGCACGCATCCTCGGGTGGCGCGAAGTCCGACGTCGTCGTGCGCAGCGCGGCCAGCAGCTCGCCGACCGCCTCGTGCTCCATCATCATCATGCGCACGGGGTTCTCGACGCTGCCGAAACAGCACGCTTTCGGCTCTCCGCTCTCGACGCTCGCCACGTACGGGAAGAGGACGATCTCCTCTTTCATCATGTGCGGGAGCATGTCGTCGGTGAGGGCTTTCACCAGCTGCGCGACGCGGGAGAGCTCGGGGCGGCGGCTGCCGTGGACGCCGAGGACTTTCGCGGCGAGCAGGTTCAGCGCGTCGAGCTCTTCGCGCGCGTGGGCGTGGAAGCGCTCGACGAGGTAGTTCTGCAGTTCGGTGAGCGTGCGGCCGCTCCAGTCGAGGCCATGCTCGGGTGCGGCGGGGGACGCGTTCAGCGTCGCGAAAAACTCGTCGGTGGTGATGCCCGCGGTCGCGCAGGCGTCGCTCAGCGGTGTCTTGCCGCCGCAGCAATAGTCGATCTGCAGCCGCTCGAAGATGGGGATGGCGGCGGGATTCTCGGCGGCGATTTCTCCAACGGATTTCATGTGTTCCTCCTGCATGCAGAGTAGGGAGGGGGAAGGGCGGTGAACATGACCGATGTCATACGGAACGCGACGTAGCGCGGGCCTCCGGCCCGGCGCGGGCTGGAAACCCGCGATACGGCGGGCAGGATGCCCGCGCTACACTGCTCCCATGCGCGCGGCGATCGTGTTGTTTGCGCGGAGTCCGGAGCGTGAGGCGGCGGCGAAGCGGATGCCATCGTCGGCGCCGCTGTTCCGCTCGCTCGCCGCGGCGTGGCTGCGGGAGGCGATGCGTTGCGGCGCGGCGCCGGTGATTGCGTGCAGCGCGCGCGATCGCGAGGCGTTTGCGGCGATCGCTCCTGACGTGCCGCGTGCGTGGATCGAGCAGCGCGGCGGCGCGTTCGGCGATCGCGTGGCGGCGGTGGCGGAAGAGGCGTTCGCGCGCGGACTCGACGCGGTGATCGTGGCCGCGATCGACGCGCCGCCGCGCGAGCTCGATCGGGCATTGCGCGCGTTGTCGCGGGGCGTTGCGGTCGTCTCGCCGTCGCGTGATGGGGGGATCAACTACATCGGGCTGCTTGCGCCGGAGAGGGAGTTGCTGCGGCGGCTGGCGCCGCGCAGGCGGGACCTGGTTCGCGTTTGTGCGGGGTATTTCGCGCGGCTCGAGGTTGTGGGTGGGGCCGTGGATTTGGATTCGCGCGATGGGCTTGCGGTGGTGGGGCGGGATCGTGCGTGGCGCGCTTATGTTGGGGTGCCCCTCACCCTGGCCCTCTCCCCGCGCGGCGGGGAGAGGGGACTGATTGGTTTTTCCTTTCCGCATCGCTCGCGGCCTCCTCCTCTCTGATTCATCGTTCATCGTTCATCGTTCATCGATACGGGGGGCGGCAGCATGCCGAGTTACTACTTGTCCGAGGATCTCTCTCGCTTCGGCGAGATCTCAAAAGCGAACCCGAAGGGCTGGGACGGCTTTCTCAACTGGTATCAGCAGGTGATGGCTCCGGGGGCGCTCGATGAGCGGACGAAGAAGCTCATCGCGCTCGCGGTAGCGTACGCCATTCAGGAGCCGTACTGCATCGACTCCTACTCGTCCGCCTGCAGCGACGCGGGGATCACGCCGGAAGAGATGGCGGAGGCGGTCGGTGTCGCGGCGGTGATCCGCGGCGGCGGGACGATCGCGCACTGGGCGCAGTCGTGCAACGCACTCGCGCGGCGCGAGGTCTGATGCACATGCGCCGCCGTGCGATCGTCATCGGCGCGGGGCCGATGGGCATCGCCGCCGCCATCGGCGCGGCCGATCGCGGTCTCGACGTAACCGTGCTCGAGCGCGGCGAGATCGGTGCGTCGCTGCGCACGTGGGGTCCGACGCGCTTCTTCTCGCCGCTGCACATGAATCTCTCCGCGCGCATGCGCGAGCTCCTCGGCGACGCGATGCCTGACGGCGACGCGCTGCTGACGGGTCCGGAGTACGTCGAGAAGATCCTCGTTCCGCTCGCCGGGAAGCTTGGACGGGTGCGTACGCAGATGAACGTGATCGCCGTCGGACGCCGCGGCCTCACGCGCGGCGACTACGCGGGACATCCGTTGCGCGCCGAGCGTCCATTTCGCGTGCTATGCGACAACGACGAGACGTTCGAAGCGGAAGTCGTGCTCGATGCGAGCGGCGGCCTCACCGTGCCGCGCGCGTACGGAGCGGGCGGTCTTCCGGCGCGGGGGGAATCGGCCTATCCCGCGATCCGCACTCTCGGCGAGCTCGCGACGCGCGATCTGCGCGGCAAGAGCATTCTCGTCGTCGGCGACGGCCATTCCGCCGCGAACGCGATCGGCTTTCTCGAGCGCGTGCCGGGCGTGCGCGTGGTCTGGGCCGTGCGCACGCCGAATCTCCGGCCGTGCGAGGAAGTGCCGCACGATCCGCTGCCCGAGCGCAGCGCGGTGGTCGAGCGCGCGAACGCGCTCGCCGCGTCGCCGCCTCCCTTTCTTCGCGTCGAGCGGAAGGCGATGATCGAGAGCGTCGCGCGGAACAACGGTCACGTCGCGGTCGCGCTCACCGGCGGACGCATCGTCGAAGCCGACGTCATCGCCGCGTTCACCGGCTATCGCCCCGACGCGCGTTTTCTCTCCGAGCTCGCGGTCGAGATCTCGCCCGTCACCGAGGGCGGCGCGCGGCTCTATCGCGCGATCTCGAAGGTGACCGACTGCCTGACCCTGCCGAAGGTGAAGCCGGCCGACCTGCAGACGGGCGAGGAGAACTTCTACTTCGTCGGCTCGCGCGGCTACGGCCGCTCGCGCAGTTTTCTGCTGCAAACCGGACTCGCGCAGCTGGAGGTCATCCTCGATGCCATCGCATCCTGACGTGCATCTGCGCGCGCTCGACACGCTCTGGTTCCAGGTCGCGGGCACGATCTGCAACATCGAGTGCACGCACTGCTTCATCTCCTGCTCGCCGAAGAATCACTCGCACGAGATGATGTCGCTCGCGGAGATCGAAGAGCGGCTGGCCGAGGCGCGGGTGCTGGGCGTGCGCGAGTACTACTTCACCGGCGGCGAGCCGTTCATGAATCGCGACATGCTCGCAATCCTCGAGGCCACGCTGCGCCAGGGACCGGCGACGGTGCTCACGAACGGGATGCTGCTTCGCGCGGACGTCTGCCGCCGCCTGCGCGAGCTGTTCGATGCGAGCGAGTACTCGCTCGACATCCGCGTGAGCCTCGACGGCTTCGACCGCGAGTCGCACGACGCAATCCGCGGGAAGGGCGTGTGGGATCGCGTGATGATCGGGCTGCGCAATCTCGCGGACGTGGGACTGAATCCGGTCATCACGGTGACGACGGCGGCGGAGGGCGTGGAGAGCGCGCAGGGACGCACCCGTTTTCTCGAGCTGATCCGCGGCTTCGGCTTCGCGCGCCCGCGACTGAAAGTGCTGCCGCTGTTCCGCATCGGCGCGGAGGAAACGCGCACGCGCGCCTACGAGGACTGGGAGCGGCTCACGCGCGAGTCGCTGACGGATGAGGAAGCGTCCGTGCTGCAGTGCTCGAGCTGCCGGATGGTGACGAGCAAGGGCGTCTTCGTCTGTCCGATCCTGATCGAAGAGCCCGAGGCGCGAATGGGCGATACATTGAAGGAAACGCTGCGACCCTTTCCGCTTCGTTACGGCGCGTGTCATACGTGCTGGGTGGATGGGGTGACGTGTACGACGTGAAGGGTTGACCGGGAAGCCGGGAAGCCGAAGGAGTGAATATGCGACTCATGGCCGGACTGGCGATGGCGAAGATCGTGAGGCCGCGGGCCGCGTGATCCGTCCTGCTCAACCGAACGACGCGGCGGCGCTCGCGCAGCTCGCGGGCGAGCTCGGATATCCGTCGAACGCGCGCGAGATGTCGGCGCAGCTCGCGATCCTGAGCGCGTCCGCGAGCGATGCGGTGCTCGTGGCGGAGAGCGACGGCCGCGTCGACGGATGGATTCATGTCTGCGCGACGATGTCGCTCGAGAGCGGCGCGCAGGGCGAGATCCGCGGGCTCGTTGTGACCGAGGAGAGGCGGGGTCACGGCGTGGGGGCGGAGCTGGTGCAGGCGGCGGAGGAGTGGGCGCGCGAGCGCGGGCTGCCGCGGATCCGCGTGCGGACGAATGTCAACCGCGAGCGCGCGCATCGCTTCTACGAGCGTTGCGGTTTTACGCACGAGAAAACGTCGCGGGTTTACGAGAAGGATTTTGGATTTTAGATTTTGGATTTTAGATTTTGGATTTTGGATTGAACGACATGATCCTCCAATCCAAAATCCAAAATCCAAAATCCAAAATCGCATTCATCGGCGGCGTTTACTCGAACTATCACGCGCTCGTCGCGACGCTCGACGACATCGCGCGGCGCGGCGCCGGCGCCACATACTTCCTCGGCGACCTCGGCGCGTTCGGTCCTCATCCCGATCGCGTTCCGCAGCTGCTCATCGAGCGCGGCATCCGCGGCATTCAGGGCAACTATGAAGAGTCGCTCGCCGCGCGGGCGGGCGACTGTCACTGCGGCTACACCGATCCGCGCGACAACCACTACGCGCAGATCTCCTACGACTACACCTTCGCGAACACGAGCGATGCGCACAAGGACTGGATGGCCACGCTGCCGCGCGAGATCCGGTTCACCGCCGGCGGCCTGCGCTTCCTGCTCGTGCACGGCTCGCCGCGCCGCATCAACGAGTTCCTCTGGCGCTCGACGTCGCCGGATGCATTTCTCGAGAAGCTCTGCACCGACCACGACGCGGATGTCATCGTGTGCACGCACACGGGATTGCACTGGCACAAAGCGCTGCGCGACGGCCGGCATGCGATCAACGCGGGAGTGATCGGAAGGCCGGCGAATGATGGGCGGACGGAGGTGTGGTACGCGCTGGTGTCGCTCGATCCGTTCCGCGTGGAGCTCGTGCCGGTTGCGTACGACCATCATTTGCTCGCCGAGGAGATGCGACGCGAGCGATTGCCCGAGGAGTTCGTGGAGACGGTGCTCAGCGGGTGGTGGACGACGTGTCTGGAGGTTTTGCCGGCGAAGGAAAGGGCGATGGGGCGCTGGTAACGCCGGTCGGTTACCCGGTTGCCCGGTTGCCCGGTTACCCGGTGAGTCGTCGTGGAGTGAAGCTGCCGGGTAACTGGGCAACTGGGCAACTGGGCAACCGGGCAACCGGGCAACCGGGTAACCGGGCAACTGGGCAACCGGGCAACCCCTTGGTCACGCTACATCTTTCGCATTCTTCGCGGGCTTCGATTCCCTTTCCAACGGCGGGAGCGTCCATCCTTCCAGCCAATCGCCGTCGCGCGAGGGGACGAGTAACCGGTTGCGCTTGCGATCGAAGCCGATGCCCGCGGGGGCGGGCGGTCTTGCGAACAGGGGGCGCAGCTCGCCGGTGCCGAACGCGAAATGCAATCCGTCGTCGTGCCGGCTCGACACGATCACCGACGATCCCCTCGTACGCGCCGGGGCCGCGCATCACCGCTTTCGCGGCGCCGCCGGGACTCCACGCCAGCACTTCGTTGCCGTACGCCTGCGTGACGAGAAACTGCAGTCCATCCCAGGCGATGCCGCTCGGCGAGCGCAGCTCTTCGCCCTGCTCGGCCACTTCCGCGTCGCCGTCCTCCTCGACGCGGAAGATGCGTCCGTCGCCCGCGCGCACGCGCTCCTTCTTTCCTTTGATGTGAATGTCGGTGTCGGTCACGTACACGGCGTCGTCCGGTCCGACCACGACGTCGCTGAGGAACACCGCGCCTTTGGGCGCGAGATTGATCGTGCGCAGCGATGCGCCGGTGACGCGGTCGTACACGCGCAGCTTGTCGACGTCGGCGACCCACAGCTCGGTCCTGCGAATGGTCATCCCGCGCGGCGCGTCGAGTCCCTCGATGAACTTCATCTCCGCCACGCTCCCATCGGGTGCCACGCGCGTGATGAAGCCGCCTTCGAGATTCGAGACGAAATAGACGTCCTGCTCCTTGTCGTGCACGACGGCCTGCGGCGCGTGCAGTCCGTCGAGATGAAATGCCTTCGCGAGCACGGCGTGGACGGCGGACGTCGTCCGCGGGGGGGGGGGCGGACGGGACGTCCGCCCTCCATGACGCGATGGATCGTGCCGCCGTCGCTGACGAGCATCGCGCCGTCCTTCGCGACCGCGATGCCGGAGAAGCGCGTGCCGCCTGTGAGAGAGTCTTCGACCGCCGCCGGCTTCGATCCCGACGTGAGGAAGGCATCGCCGCGATCGAACACGAATGCGGACGCCGCGGCGTCACGCAGATCGAGAGCGGCCGGCTCGCTGTCGCGGCAGAATTTCTCCTTGCTCGTGCCCTGCGGATCGGAGTGCGACGCATGCAGCACGCGCGCGCCGGAACAGAACGGCCAGCCGTAATGCAGTCCGTCGCCGATGCGATTGAGCTCCGTCGCGTCGATGCCCCACAGCTCGCGCGTCGCGGGATGCCATGCGAATCCGCGCAGATCGCCGAGGCCGCGGGCGAAGACGCGGCGCGCCCCGCCGTCGCGATCGAGCTGGAGCAGCGTGGCGTGCTCGGGATCGCTCTCGATGCAGTCGTCGGGCGGCTGACCAGCAGCGTGCCGTCGTCCAGCGCGAGGAGCACGCGCGCCTCTTCGAGGTCGCTTGCGAAGACCTCGATGTGAAAGTCGGCGGGCGTTTGAATGGCGAAGAGCAACGCGAAGAGAAGATCAATGAGGCGATCTACTCGGGCAAGCGTTGCCGCAGCGGGTCGCGGCGGCGCTCTTCGTTTTCGTCTTCGTCCCAGCCGAGGTCGGGATCTTTTATTTCGTCTTGCTCGTCCTTCACCGGAGTCTCATCCTCCGGCACTTCGAGCTCTTTGCGTCGGAACATGTCCGATGGAGACTGCAAGCCTCAGGCCCTTTCTCCGGTCAACCTCCCGGAATGTGCAGGCGGCCGAAAGCCCAGACAATTGACAGGGCCATCAGGATGGACATGGACACCCCTCCTGCACTCAGGAGTGTCGTGATGCCGGAAAACCTTATATGCCCGGCGGCGGCGTGAACGCCCTTCCATCCTGATCGGGGCGCGTCCTGATGTATTGCCGCACGTGTTGCACGAGCGCCGGCGTTGCGCGGCCGGACTGAAATGCCGCGCGGAGCCATGCCAGCGCCGTCAGCGCGTGGCTCTCCATGCCGACGGCGGCGAAGCTCTCGGCGAGGCCGCTGCACAGTTCCGCTGCCTCGTGTGCACCGCGCGGCTTGCCCGTCGCGAGCAGCACCTCGGCCATCTCCAGCGCGACCAGCGCCGCGTCGGTGCGCGCGCCGATCGCCTCGAACTCGCGGCGCGCCTCGCGCAGCCGAGCCAGCCCTTCCGCCAGATCGCCCGCCGCGAGACGGAGCGTGCCGAGGTTCCAGCGCGTGCGGATCCGGCCGCTCTCGTTTCCTGTCGCTTCGTAGAGCGAGAGTGCGCGCGCGAAGTACGTCTCCGCCGACGCGAAGTCGCTCAGCTCGATGTCGCAGTTCGCGACGTCCGCGTAGAGCCGCGCCAGCGTCTCCGGACTGCCGATGTTCGTCGCGACGTTCACGAGCGACGCGAAGAGCGCGCGCGACTCGGTGAACTGATCCTGATGAAAGCGCACGCAGGCTTCGACCATCTTCGCGTGCACGAAGCGCTCGTCGTCACCGAACTGCCGGAACACTCGCGCGCTCTTGCGCGCCAGGCGCAGGGCCTGATCGAGCCGGTCGGTCTCGGCGAAGATGACGGCGCGCGTGTAGTCGACCATCGCGCCGGAGAAGACCGGCACCGGCGCGCGGCTGTACGCGCGCGCGGCGATGGCGAGCGCGTCGAGCGCCTCGGGATAGCGGCCGAGGTAGCGGAGGACGTTCGCGCGCTCGAACCATCCGCTGCCGCGCAACTCGTCGAGCAGCGGTGAGGGATAACGCTGCTGCGACAGCTGATCGGCAATCGCGATCGCCGCGTCGGCGAGCACGAGCGCGTGCATCGGCTGCCGCTCGCGCAGCGCGCGCGACTCCGCGCAGAGCCGCCGCACGATGCCGGCGGTGCGCATCTCCGCGATGGCGGTGACGTTCGCGCGCCGGAATGCGGCCGGGCTGGCGATCAGCGGCGCGAGGAGCCGCTCCGCGTCGCGGTCTTCGTTCGCGAGGAGCTCGGCCAGCGCCCGGAGCGCTTCCGGCGCCTCGGCGGCGCTCCCGCTGTCAGTCATCTCCCATACCGCGTCCGCGGAGAGCGTCGCTTCGAAGGCGCGCAGCTCATCGAGCAGCGCGCGGCATGCGTCGCAGCGTTCGAGATGCTGCTCCAGTGCCGCGCGACCGGGGAACGACTCCGGATGGTCGAGGTACTCCTGCAGCGCGCGTTCGTCGTAGTGGCCGGTCACCGTTTCCTGTCCTGATGTTTCTGTGCTTTCAGCGCGTCGTACGCCTTGCGCACGCGCTTGCGGGCGGTGTGCAGCATCTGCATGACGTATCCGCTCGTGGTGCCGAGGTGCGCCGCGATCTCGGCGGCGGAGTAGCCCTCGGCGTAATAGAGGCGCAGCGTCTCGCGGCACTTCGGGCCCACCGCAGTCAACGCGCGTGCCATCGTCACGCGATCGACGATGCGGCCTTCGAGCCCGGGCGATGCGGGATCGACGTAGTCGCAGACGTTCTCCGGCATCTGACAGGTCCGCGCGGCGTCGCGCCAATAGCTGCGGCTCGCGTGGCAGACGGCGCCGATCAGCCATTTGCGCGTGTCGCGGACGAGATCGCGGCGGAGGAGATAGCTCGTGAAGACTTCGTTGACCACGCCCTCGGCGTCGCCCGGCGGGATGTTGAACTTCGTTTCGGCGATGTAGCGGAGGAGATCGGCAAGACGCCGATAAGCGTCTTCGACGGCCACAGGTGTGCCCGGGCGTTTCGAGCGCCCATCACCGCCGCCGCCGGGCGAAGCCATGCCCGCAGTATATTGCCGCGCGATGCGTTTGATCGCCGGAGACGTCGGAGGAACGAAGACGCTGTTGCGCTGCGTGGAGGGGGACGGCGCCGTCTCGCACGATGCGCGTTACGAGAGCGCGGAGTGGGCGACGTTCGATGCGCTGCTCGGCGAGTTCCTGACCGGCGTTCCGGGCGCGGTGGATGCGGCGTGTTTCGCCGTCGCCGGTCCGGTGTTCGGCGACCGTGCGACGGTGACGAACGTCGGGTGGACGATCGACGCGTCGTCGCTGCCGATCCCGCGGGTGTCGCTGATCAACGATTTCCACGGCGTGGCTCTCGGCGTTCCACTCCTCGGCGCGGGCGATCTCGTCTCGTTGAACGCCGGCACGCGCGGCGTCACGGCGCCGGTTGCGATTCTCGGCGCGGGGACGGGACTCGGCGAGGCGTTCATCATCGGCGGCGAAGTGGTTGCGACCGAGGGAGGGCACGCCGATTTCGCGCCGCAGGATGAAGAGCAGACGGAGCTCTTTCGCTATCTGCACGCGCGGCATGGGCACGTGAGCTGGGAGCGCGTCGTCTCCGGTATGGGACTGGTGAACATCTTCACGTTTCTCGGCGGCGAGGAACTCGATGCGGCGGAGATCGCGTTGCGCGCGGATCGCGGAGACTCGCGCGCGCAGCACGCGTTCGCGATGTTCGTGGACATGTACGGAGCCGAGGCGGGCAACATGGCGCTCAAAGTGCTCGCGCGCGGCGGCGTGTACCTCGCAGGAGGAATCGTCGCGAAAAACGTCGCGCGGTTCACGGATGGGAAGTTCGTTGAAGCGTTCGTGCGCAAGGGGCGATTTCGCGAGCTGATGGAAGGGATTCCCGTGGATCTGGTGGTGAATGAAGAGGTGGGGCTGTTGGGGGCGGTGGAGGGGGCGCGGAGGGTGGCGAGATGAAGGCAGAAGGCAGAAGGCAGAAGGCAGAAGGCAGAAGGCAGAAGGTAGAACTTAGAACGTCCTTTTCTTACTTCTGCCTTCTGCCTTCTGCCTTCTGCCTTCATCTCGCAAGGAGAGTCAACTCAGATGGGCCTATCCGTCGGCATCGTCGGTCTCCCCAACGTCGGCAAGTCCACGATCTTCAATGCCCTCACCGCCGCCAGGGCGCAGAGCGCGAACTATCCGTTCTGCACGATCGAGCCGAATGTCGGGATCGTGCCGGTCGTCGACCGGCGGCTCGAGCAGATCGCGGAGCTCGCGCAGTGCAGGCAGATCGTCTTCACCGATCTGAAGGTCGTCGACATCGCGGGGCTCGTGCGCGGGGCGAGCAAGGGCGAGGGTCTCGGCAATCAGTTCCTCGCGAACATTCGTGAGACCGACGCGATCCTGCACGTCGTCCGCTGCTTCGAAGATCCGAACGTCGTTCACGTCGAGGGCACGGTCGATCCGGAGCGCGACATCGAAGTGATCGAGACCGAGCTCCTGCTTGCCGATCTCGACGCGCTGACGAAACGCAACGAGCGCGTGGGGCGTCTCGCGCGGGTCGGGCAGAAGGAATACGCCGCGCAGGCGGAAGCGCTGACGCGCGCGATCGAGCAGGTGGAGAAAGGGATTCCGCTGCGCGCGGCGGGACTCAGTGAAGAGGACCGTAACGCGCTCGCGGAGCTGGATCTCATCACGATGAAGTCCGTGCTCTACATCGCCAACGTCGCCGAGGACGACCTCGGCAAGGAAACACCGCTGTTGCAGAAGGTGCGGAAGGCGGCCGTGGACAAAGCCGGCGAGATCGTCGTCATCTGCGGCGAGCTCGAGGCGCAGATCGCGCAGCTTCCGCCGGAGGAGCGCGACCACTTTCTGAAAGAGATGGGACTCGAAGAGCCGGGACTCAACGTCCTCGTGCGCGCCGCTTACAGGCTCCTTGGGCTGGAGACCTTCTTCACCGCCGGCCCGAAAGAAGCGCGGGCGTGGACGCTGCATCAGGGCGCGCGCGCGCCGCAGGCGGCGGGAGCGATCCACACCGATTTCGAGCGAGGCTTCATCCGCGCCGAGACGATCTCCTTCGACGACTACATCGCGTGCGGCGGCGAGCAGGGCGCGAAGACGGCAGGGAAGATGCGAAGCGAGGGGAAGGAATACGAGGTGCGGGATGGAGATGTCATCCTGTTCCGTTTCAATGTCTGATGCACTTCACGATTCAGTCCCATGAAGGCCTGCCCATCCGCGGCAATCTCGAGGTGCCGGAGAATCCGCGCGCGCTCGTGGTGATCGTGCATGGCTTCAAGGGATTCAAGGACTGGGGATTCTTTCCGTGGCTCGCGCAGCATCTGACGCGGCATCGCTTCGCCGTCTGCCGCTTCAACATGTCGCGCAGCGGCATCGGCGATGATCCCGACTCCTTCGACCGGCTCGATCTCTTCGCGGACGACACGTACTCGACGCAGCTCGCAGATCTGCGCGCCGTCGTCGCGCACGCGCAGTCGCGGGTTCCCGATCACGGCACGTTCCTCCTCGGCCACTCGCGCGGCGGCGGCGTGGCGCTGCTCGGCGCCGCGCAGGTCCCGCGTCTGAACGGCGTCGTGGTGTGGAGTCCGATCGCGCGCGCGGATCGATGGGACGACGAGACCAAACGCATCTGGCGCGCATCCGGCTCGCTCGACATCATGAATCAGCGCACGAAGCAGATCATGCGGATGTCGCCGTCGATTCTGGACGACTACGAGACGCATCGCGACGAGCTCGACATCCTCGCCGCGGCGCACGGCCTCACGGCACCGCTGCTTGTGGTGCATGGCGGTCGCGACGAGAGCGTGCCGGCCGAGGAAGGACGCCTCGTCGCAGCGGCGGCGCGCGACTCGTCGCTGGTGATCTTCGGCAACGCGAGTCACACGTACAACGCCATCCACCCGCTCGTGCACGTGCCGTTCGAGCTCGTGCTCGCGGCCGAGGTGAGCGCGCACTTCATCGGCGCGAATACGTAGGAGGCGGACGTCTCGTCCGCCACCGGGGCGGACGGGACGTGCGCCCTCCTGCGCTACAATCGAAGCACAGCGCGCAGTTGGGTCCTGGAAGGCGATTCACGTGGAATTGATCGGGCGGAGATTCGGGCACATCCGCATCACTGACGTCGTCGGTCAGGGTGGGATGGGGGACGTTTACGCGGGCTACGACGAGAAGCTCGACCGCAAAGTCGCGCTGAAAGTCCTGCACGCGGAGAACCGTCTCGACGCCGAATCGCGCGAGCGCCTGGTCCGCGAGGCGCGGGCGCTGTCGAAGCTCGATCACCCGCACATCTGCCGCATCCACGACTACATCGAGAGCAGCGACGTCGACGTGCTCGTGCTCGAGTTCATCAACGGCCGGACGCTGCAGGACGTGATCTACGACGAACAGACGTCGCGCAGCGAGAAGCTGCGCATCGCGGTCGCGGTCGCGGAAGTGCTGGTCGCCGCCCACCGCGTCGGCATCGTCCATCGCGATCTCAAGCCCGAGAACGTGATGCTGACGAAACAGGGCGAGGTGAAGGTGCTCGACTTCGGCCTCGCGCGCTGGCTCGTGCAGTCGACGAGCAAGCGGATGAAGGTGTCGAGCGGGTCGGTGCCCGCGCTGGTTCCGGCGGTCGACAAGTCCGACAACCTCTGGTTTCCGGTGCGTCCCGATTCGGCGACCGTGGCCCTGCCGCAGTACGAGGTCGTGTACGACGACTCGCAACGATTCAACCACACCGCCGCGGGCGTGACGATGGGGACGCCGCTGTACATGAGCCCCGAACAGGCGCGCGGCGAAGAGCTGACCACCGCGAGCGACATGTTCGCGTTCGGTCTGCTCATGCAGTGCTTGTTCACCGGCGGCGATCCGCACCCGGTCGGACTGACGGCGCGGGAGGTCATTCTTCGCGTCGCGCGCGGCGAGACGCTCGCCGTGCAGGGCGTCGCGGGCGACGTCACGGCGCTCATCAACAGCCTCAAGCAGTTCGCGCCCGCCGACCGGCCGACGGCGATCGAGACCGTCGCGAAGCTGCGCCACCTCGCCGACAAACCGCGGCGCATCGCGCGCCGGTCGGCGATCGCTCTCGGCGTGCTGCTCGTGACCGGCGCGGCGTGGCGCTACACGGTCGATCTCTCGCGCGAGCGGACGATCGCCGTGGCCGAGCGCGCCGAGGCGCAGAAGCGTCGCGCGGAACTGGAGACCATGCTCGAGTTCATGATCGGCGATCTGCGCACGAAGCTCGAGAAGGTGGGCCGCCTCGACATCCTCGACGACGTCGGCGAGCGCGCGCTCACCTACGTCGACTCGCTGCGCCCCGATGTGATGTCGGCGGCGGAGCTCACGCGAAACGCGAAGGCGCTCAATCAGCTCGGGGAAGTGCGCGTGGGGCAGGGAAAGACGCCGGAAGCGCTCAACCTGTTCCGCCGGTCGCTGAAGCTCGCCGATGAGGCAGTGAAGCGCGAGCCGCGCAACGGCGAGGCGCTGATGGTTCTCGGCGCGACGCACTACTGGATCGGCAATAGCGCGCAGCTGCTCGGCAATACCGACCAGGCGCTGCAACATATGAGGCAGTACCAGACGGTTGCGGAGCGGCTCGCGGCCCTCGATCCGTTGAAGGTCGAGTATCAGCTCGAGCGCGCCTACGGCCACGGCAACATCGCGTCGATCCTCGAGAAGCGCGGCGAGATCGAGGAGGCGCTCAAGCATCACCGCATGGCGCTGGAAATCAAAGAGAACATCGCCCGGCGCGACCCGAACAATCTCGAGACGCAAATCGACCTGGCCATAGCGTTCAACAAAGTCGGGGTTGCGCTGTACAAGGCCGGGGACATGCGCCAGTCGCTGCGATATCTCGATCGCGAGACCGCCATCTACCGGCGGCTGATAGCGCTCGATCCGAAGGACACCCGCATGCAACGGCACTTCATCGTCAATCTGGCGTTTGTCGCGCGCGCGCTGGATGCGACGGGCAAATCCGATGCAGCGCTCGCGCTATTACGAGAGGCCCTCGCCCTGCAGCGCGGGCTCGCGGAGCGCGACCCGTCGAACGTCGACTGGCGGCGCGCGGTTCCGATGACGACGCGCTCGATCGCGTCAATGCTCGAGCGGCGCGGCGACTCGGCGGCGGCGCTCGAGCATTATCGCGAAGCGCGCGCAATGATCGCCGAGGTGATCAAGCTGATGCCGACGCGGAAGTCGCTCATCGTTGACGGCGCGATCATCGATGGAGAGTACGCGCAACTCCTGGCGAGCACCGGCGACAAGGCCCGCGGCATCGAGCTACTGAAGATTACCATCCGCCGCCTCGAGGAGTTTTCCGAGAGCGACCGGGGCGCGCATTATCAGCTCGGCCGCATGCTCTTCTTCTATGCCGAAGCGATCGGCTCCCGCAACGCCGCTGCCGTCGCCGCGCTGCGGCGCGCCGAGGCGGAGCTCGATCCGCTCATGAAAACAAACAACGACCCTTCAGAGCTCGCGCTCTGGACGCGCGTTCTTCTTCGGCAGAAGCGGCTGCCGGAGGCGCGCGCGACTCTCACCCGTCTGCAGCGAATCGGTTATTCGACTTGGGAACTCGAACAGCTCTGTGCGGACAGTGGCTGCTAAGAGAAAGAAAGAGGAGGATTCATGGCCAATCAAACCATCAACGTCGCCGTCACTTGCGTCAATGGAACGACCAGCTGCTCGAACAACATTATCAACGTGCGTCAGCCCAAGAACTCGCAGATCACCATCAACTGGAATGTGTCGAACGGAACGTTCCCGTCGAATTTGAATAGCGCGTTTTCGTGGAAGGCGGGATTCACGGGCAGCGGCAATCTCACAAGAGTGAACGACGGGCAGATCCAGCTCGTCTACAACATCCAGACCTCGGGGACATGGAAGTACAACATCACACTCAACAGCTGCGCCACGTTCGATCCGGAGATCGTGAACGAGGTGCCGCCGGGTGACGAGGAGCCGCCGCGGTAGCGCTGTCCGAGCCAATCGGATTCACGAGGCCGGCGGAAACGCCGGCCTTTTTCATTCGACGCTTTCGTCGTTCGCGAGGTGCTTGCCGCGATTGCCGGGGAGCTCGTTGTGGTTGCGCGCGCCTCCGCGGCGGCGACGGCGGCGGCGGGGTTCGCCGGCGGGTGGCTCGGCGGGCGCCGGCTCCGCTTCTTCGGGCTCCGGCTTCGCACGCTCTTCGAGCTTGGTTTCATCGAGCAGCCATACCCACTGCGTCTGCGGCGTCTTCGGCGCTTCCGCCGCGGCGGCGGGGGCCGCGGCTGCGCGCGGCGCACGCGGCTGGCGCTCGCGCTGCGGCGGTTGCGCGCGCCGCTGGATTGCGGGCGACTCGAGTCGTTTCACGCGGATCAGCACATCCTCGAGCAGCCTGCGATTCACCGAGATCAGATCGGCGAGCAGCGCGATCAGCCAGGTGAGAAAACCGGTGATGAGGAAGACCGCGGCGAGGATCAGCGACTGTACGTGGCCGCCTTCGCCGTTGAAGAAATACCAGAGGAAGCGCACGCCGAGCGCGGCGCCGAGGAGCAGGAGCACGCTGCCGATCGAGAAGAACGTCTTCAGCGGACGGTAGACGGTGTAGATGCGAAAGATGGTCGCGACCGACTTGCGCAGGTACGTGCCGATGCCCTGGTAGAGCCGCGACGGGCGCGTCGGCGCGTTCGTGCGCACGACCACGCTCTGCACGCCGAGGTTGCGGTTGCCGGCCTGAATGACCGTCTCGAGCGTGTAGGTGAAGGGATTGAAGACGTTGATCTGCATCGCCGCCTCGCGCGAGAAGGCGCGAAAGCCGCTGGTGACGTCGGCGACGCTCACTCCCGAGGCGAGACCGACCGTCCAGCTCCCGAAGCGCTGGAGGATGCGCTTGAGCGGCGACATGTGCGGCGAGCTCGCGACGTCCCGATCCCCGATCACCACCTCGGCCGTCCCCTTCACGATCGGCGCGACGAGGCGCGCGATGTCGGCGCCGGCGTACTGATTGTCGGCGTCGGTGTTGACGATGATGTCGGCGCCGAGGCGGAGGGCGGCGTCGATGCCGGCGACGAAGGCCGCGGAAAGACCGCGGTGGGTCTTGAGCTGCAGGATGTGGGTCGCGCCCGCCTTGCGGGCGGCGTCGGCGGTCTTGTCGCTCGAGCCGTCGTCGATGACCAGCGTCTCGATCGCGGTGATGCCGTCGAGCTTCTTCGGCACGTCGCGCAGCGCCTGCGCGATCGTGGCTTCTTCATTGAATGCAGGGATTTGAACGATTAGCTTCATGGACGCGCGTACGAACGTAATCCCTCTGCAACCTAATCCCGCGCCGCCTGACGTAGCGCCCGGCTTCAGCCGGGCGTCGGCGGGCTGAAGCCCGCCGCTACGTCAGTTACGGCGGAGGCCCAGCGAATAGTGCAGTAAGACGACTCCATCCTCGAACGGCTTCGCCTCGACGAGCTTCATGTCCACCATGCACTCGTGGCGAGATAGACGATGAACTTGCGCATGTGCGTGCGAGACTACACCGTCGACGATGCGCGTGACCATCATCGGGCCCGTCTATCCGTACCGCGCCGGCATCGCGTATTGCACGACGCGGCTGGCCGAGGAGCTGGGTGCGGACGTGGTGTCGTACAAGAGGCAGTATCCGCGCGCGCTCTATCCGGGAACGAGCGACATCGACGAGTCGCTGCGCGACCGAACGCCGGAGGGCGCGCGGTTTCTGCTCGACATCGTGGATCCGATCACGTGGATCCGCACGGCTCTCCTGTTGCGCCGCGAGCGTCCCGATGCGGTGATCCTGGTGTGGTGGGTGTGGGTGTGGGCGCTGCCGTATCTGACCGTGCTCGCGCTGCTGCCGCGCGGCACACGCGTGGTGTTGCAGTGCCACAACATCGGCGACAAGGAGCCGGCGGCGTGGAAGCGCCGGCTGACGAATCTCGTGCTGCGCCGCGGCGATGTGCTCGTGGTGCATGCGAAGAGCGAGGCGGAGGATGCGGCGCGCCGCACTTCGCGTCCGATCGTGCATGCGTTTCTCCCGGTGCACGAGATGGGCGGCGCCGTTCCAACACGCGAGGAAGCGAAGACGCGCCTCGGACTGAGCGGCCGCAACGTCGCGCTCTCGTTCGGACACGTGCGCCCGTACAAGGGAGTGGATCTCGCGCTGCGGGCGTGGCGGATGCTGAAAGTCGACGCGACGCTCGTCGTCGCGGGGGAGGCGTGGTGGAAGAGCGAGGAGGAGTATCGGTCGCTCGCGCAGGGGCTGGATAACGTTCGCCTGGACTTGCGCTTCATCCCTGACGCGGAGATCGCCACGTACTTCGCCGCGACGGACGTCGTGCTCGCGCCGTATCGAGTGGAGGCGCAGAGCGGCGTTGCATTGACCGCGTTTCATTTCGCGCGGCCGGTGATCGCGAGCACGGTCGGTGGGTTGCCGGAGATCGTGGAGGATGGCGTGAATGGGATGCTGATTCCGCCGGAGGATGTTGAGGCGCTGGCGCGGGCGGTGGACGCGTTTTTCACGACGGCGGATCGGGAGGGGATGGAGCGCGCGGCGGTCGAGAGCGCGCGGAAGTATTCGTGGGAGGAATATGGGGGGGTGTTTCGCCGATTGGTCGAGGCGGATGAAGGCAGAAGGCAGAAGGCAGAAGGCAGAACGAAGAAGTAGGCAGGCGTCCAGCGTGCACGTTTTCTCAGTTCTGCCTTCTGCCTTCTGCCTTCTGCCTTCATTTGTCGAGCCATGAACTTCTCCCCCCGCAAAATCAAGGTCGGCCTCGAGCTCACCTCCAAATGCAACCTTCGCTGCGGCATGTGTCCGCTGCCGGTGCTGCGGCGTCCGTACGAGGACATGCCGTGGCCGCTCGTCGAGCGTGCCGAGCGGGAGATCCATGGGCTCGGGCTGAAGCTGAAGTGGCTGCATGAGATGGGGGAGCCGCTGCTGTACTCGCGGATCGATGACGCGATCCGCCTGTTCCCCGAGGCGAGCCTGTCGACGAATGGACTCGTGCTGACGGAAGAGGTCGGCGCGAAGCTGCTCGCCACGCCGCTCAAGCGGCTTCGCATCTGCGTCGACTCGATCAATCCGAAGGTCTATCCGCAGCTGCGCACGGGCGGCGACTTCGACAAGCTCGTCGACCTGACGCGCAGATTCCTCGTGCAGGCGAAGGGACATCCGATGCGCATCGAGATCCAGAAGATGCGCTCGCGGCTGACAGTCGAGGAGACCGTCGATGACTTCCGCTCGCTGTTCGATCTGAAGAAGTACCGCAACGCGCGCGTGATCGAGAAGACGTGCGAGGCGCTCGACGTGAACGAGGAGACCGATCTGCACGGCAAGTTCTACGGCTGCGTGCAGGGCGCGTTCTTCACCTGGGTGGTGATCTTCGCCGACGGCCGCGTGACGCACTGCTGCTACGACGCGCACGGCGATCAGGTGATGGGCGATCTGAAGACGCAGTCGCTGCGCGAGATCATCGACAGCCCGCGCTTCGCGGAGATGCAGGGGATGTTCGAACGCCGCGATTTCTCGCAGCTCCCGCGCTGCGGCGAATGCTTCAAGCACGGCGGGGAATCGCAGATGGTCACGGATGTGATCAAGGGTGTGCAGAATTTGCCGGGGCTGGCGAAGGATGTGGTGAGGAAGGTCATTGATGTGCGGTACCGATGAGGGTTGCCCGGTTTCCCGGTTTCCCGGTTTCCCGGTCCCACCCTCCCACCGGGTAACCGGGCAACCGGGCAACCGGGCTACCCGATGACAATCCTCCTCAACGCTCTCCTCGGCCTGGTCCCCACGCTCGTCCTCGCCGGTAGCATCGCCGCGGGGGTGGACGACGACGCGCAGCATCGGCGCGTGTTTCTGCTCGTCTACGGCCTCTGGGCCATCACCCTTGCGCTCTGGAACTGGCTCGAGTCGTCGCATGTCGCTTGGATCGCGATCTGGGGCGTTCTCGGCATCATCGCGCTGGCGTTGAGTTACTATCGACGACCGTCATGAAACGACTGCTGATTGCGTTGTGCGTCGCCGCCCTCGCTGTCTCCGCCGATGCCCGTGAAGGCTTCGGCTTCAAGAAAAAAGCGGTCGACGTGATGCGCACGATTCCGCCCTCGACGAATGCGGGCGCGCGGCGCGTGCGCGTGACGGTCACGAGCGAGCGGGACAGCGACGACGACGACGCGAAGACGCTGGCGCGCTACATCTCCGACGCCATCCTCTCCGGCGGCGGCACGCTCGCGGAGTCGGGCAAGCCCGAAGTCACGATCGGCATCGAGGTCGACCGCCTCGACTCGCACGAGACGTGGGAGACGAAGACCGAGACTGAGTACCGGCAGACAGGCACGCAGCAGGTCTGGAACGAGAGCAAGAAAAAGTACGAGACCAAGCCGGTGTACGGAAACGTGACGGTGACCAAAAACATCAAGGTCGTCGAGGCGAGGCTGAGCGGCGCGTTCGACATTCGCGACAAGTCGAGCGAAGTCGCCTCGTCGTCGCTCGATCAGGAGTTCAAGGAGAAATACGAAGACGGCACCGGCGCGCCCTCGCCCTCGCGCGCGGAGGATGATCTCCTGCGGCGCGCCGCGAACGGCATCGCCTCGCGTCTCGTGCCGACGCAGGATCGCGTGAGCATCCTCGTGCCGCGGGCGAGCTTCGAGCCGTTGATCCCGTACGCCGAGAGCGGCGACTGGACGAGCTACCTCGCCGCGGTCGAGGCCATGCCGACGTTCCGCGGCGCGAAGGAAGAGGCGTTCCGCCAGTACGCGCTCGCGATCGCGAAAGAGGCGCTCGCGTACAGGAACGAGGATCGCCGGGAGGCGCTGGAGATGCTCCGCGCGGCGGTGACACACTACGAGGCCGCGATCTCGTCGAATTCCGGCGAAGAGCTGTTCCGCCAGGGCTATTCGAGCCTGCTCACCATGAACACGATCGGCGCACCGCTGGCGCGCGCGAAGGAGTCGGTGACGCGGTACGCGGCGTGGACGGGCACCGCGTCAGCGCCGCGGGTCGCCTCGGCAGCGCCCGCACCCGCGCCCGCGGCGAAGAAGAACGCGATGCGCAATCAGACCGTGATCGATCTCGCGAAAGCGGGGCTTTCGGACGAGAACATCATCATGGCCATCGACGCCGCGAAGGAGACGGACTTCGACGTGTCGCCGAATGGGCTCATCGCGCTGTCGAAGAGTGGCGTGAGCAAGCAGGTCATCGCCCACATGCAGAGAAAATAACCCCTCACCCTGGCCCTCTCCCCGCACGCGGGGAGAGGGGACTGGGAAGTGCCGCCCGTTCTCGGCATCCTTTTTCCCGACGCGCCATTCCCCAGTCCCCTCGCCCCGCTTCAGCGGGGAGAGGGTGGCGCGCAGCGCCGGGTGAGGGGCGTTTCGCGCGTGAGCAAAACCCCTCACTGGGGGACTGATCAGCGGAAGCTGATCGCGATGTCGTCCATCGTGAGCACGCCCGCCTTGGCCTGCACCACGCGCGGGATCGCGTTCACCACCATCGCCGCGGTTGCGCGGTCGCCGTGGACGCCGCCTTTGATCTCCATCTCGACGTCCGGCACGCCGTGCACGATCACGCGATCCGCCGCGACGTCTTCCGCGCCGACGTACATCCGCAGCTCCAGACTCACGTCGATGCGGCCTTTGCCGTGGATGGTCTGATGCACGCCGGCGACCTGTCCCGGCGCGACCTTCAGATACTGCGTCACGATCTCGCGCTCGGCGACGATCGGCTCGATCACTTCGTCGGTCACGCTCTCGAACTCGACGCCGAGGCCGTTGCCGACGAGCATCAGCGACTCGCGCAGGCCCATGTGCTTGATCCTGCCCGCGCCGACGGCCGCGCGGAACTCGTCGACGGTCATGCCCGCGCCGACTTTGCGCTGCAGCGGCTCGCGGCGCGTGGACGCGTTCTGGATGCGGATGATCGTGACCGACTTCACGTCCTGGCACACCGAGGTGATTGTGAGCGGGAGCTTGTCCATGACGAAGCCAGGATTCACGCCGGTGCCGAGGAGGGTGACGTTTGCGGCGCGCGCGATCTGCATCAGCTGCTCGCGGATTTCGCGGTCGAGCGGGAAGGAAAGCTCCTCGCACGTGGAGACGACGTGACAGCCGCGTTCGAGGAGCGACGAGAGTTGACCAGCCACGTCGCGCAGACGCGAGCCGGTGGAGTGGCAGACGACGTCCGGTTTTCCTTCGAGCTCCGGCGTGACCGTGACGCCGGCGCTGCGACCGAGTCCGATGACTTCGCCGAGGTCCTTGCCGATCTTGTTCGGATCGATGTCGACGGCGCCGGTGAGCTTCACCCACGGTTTGGTGAGGAGCAGGCGCGCGATCTCCGCGCCGATGGGGCCGATGCCGTATTGCGCAACGGTGATGGGCTGGACGTTCATGGCGGGCGCATTCTAACGATGAACGATGAACGATGAACGATGAATTATGAACAAAGCAATTCATCGCTCATCGCTCATCGTTCATCGTTCCGCGAAAAGCGTCGCCTCCTGCGCTTCTTCTTCGTCCTCATCCAGAAAATTCGACACCCCCACCCCCGCCAACCGGAACCGCGCGTCCTTCGGAAACGCGAACTTGTCCAGCAGTCCGATCGCGAGCGTCGCGATGTCCTCAGCGGAGGCAGGCAGCTCCGCCGGCGTGATCTGCCGCGTCGCGGTCGTGAAGTCGGGCGTGCGCAGTTTCACCGTCACCGTTCGTCCGCGCATCGCGTTTTTCGACAGCGACTGCCACAGCGGCTCCGACTGTTCGCGAATCCACGTCTCCACCTCGGCGCGCGTGATGTCGGTGGCGAACGTGTTCTCGCTCGACCACGACTTCCGCTTCCGCTCCGGCTCGACGGGACTCTCGTCGATGCCGCGCGCGAGCTCCCACAATCGCGTGCCCCACTTGCCGAACTTCGCGATGAGCTCGGGCTGCTCGAAGCGATGCAGCTCGCCGACCGTCGTGATCCCCATCTCGTTCAGCACCGCCTCGGTCGCCTTGCCCACGCCGGGGATCTTCCGCACCGGCAGCGCGACGAGAAACGTCTCGACCTGATGCGGGCGGATGACGAAACAGCCGTCCGGCTTGCGCCAGTCGGAGGCGATCTTCGCGAGGAACTTGTTCGGCGCGACTCCGGCCGATGCGGTGAGCTGCGTCTCCTCGCGAATCTCGCGGCGGATCGTCTCCGCGGTCTCCGTCGCCGTCGGGATTCCGGTGAGCTCGCTCGTGACGTCGAGATACGCCTCGTCGAGCGAGAGCGGCTCGACGAGCGGCGTGTGGCGCTCGAAGATGACGCGAATCTGTTTCGACACCGCGCGATAGCGCTCGAAATCGGGATGAACGAACACGCCGTCGGGGCAGAGCCGCTTCGCGCGCGAGGCGGGCATCGCCGAGTGCACGCCGAACTTCCGCGCCTCGTACGACGCGGCGCAGACGACGCTGCGGAGCCCCGGCCAGCCGACGATCACCGGCCTGCCGCGCAGGCTCGGATCGTCTCGTTGTTCGACGGACGCGTAGAACGCATCCATGTCGATGTGGATAATCTTGCGCACCTCGACAGATGCTACCTGACCAACTCGCCACTCCCGCACTTCTCGTCGACCGCGCGGTCGTGCACCGCAACTGCGAGCGCATGCGCCAGAAGGCGCTCGACTCCGGCGTCGCGTTCCGGCCGCACGTGAAGACGCACAAGAGCGTGGAGATCGGACGCATCCAGCACGGGGGACGGGTGGGGCCGATCACCGTGTCGACGCTCGCCGAGGCGGAGCACTTCGCGGCGGACGGCTATCGCGACATCACGTACGCGGTGCCGCTCGCGCCGACGAAGGAGAAGCTCGATCGCGTGGCCGCGCTCGCGTCGCGCGTCGAGCGCATCGCCATCCTCATCGACTCCGAGCCCGCGCTGCATGCGCTGCAGCAGTATTCGGCGAGTCACGGGACGATCTTCGATGTGTTCCTCAAAGTCGACTGCGGGTATCACCGCGCCGGCGTCGATCCCGGGAATCCCGACAGCGTCCGCCTCGCGCTCGGCATCGCGCGCTCCGAGGCAGTGCGGATGCAGGGGCTGCTCACGCATGCGGGACACTCGTACAACGCGCGCGACGTGGAGGAGATCCGCCGCGTCGCCGCGGAGGAGTCGGGCTGTCTGAGCCGCTTTCGCGCGCTGCTCGCGAGCGAGGGGTTGAGCGACACGATGCGAAGCATCGGCTCGACGCCGACTCTATCGGTTGTAGAACGCTTCGACGACTGCGATGAGGTGCGTCCGGGCAACTACGTGTTCTACGACGCGTTCCAGGCGGCGATCGGCTCGTGCGCGCTGTCCGACTGCGCGGCGTCGGTGCTGACGACCGTGATCGGCTCGTATCCGGAGCGCGGGGCGATCGTTGTCGACGCGGGCGCGCTCGCGCTGTCGAAGGATCGCGGCCCCGATCACATCGACGCGGAGTTCGGCTACGGCGTCGTGTGCGATCTCGACCTGCGCCCGCTGCCGATGAAGGTCATCGCGCTGTCGCAGGAGCACGGAAAGATCGCCGTGCAGGCGCACGTGCCGGTCGGCACGCGCCTGCGCATCATCCCGAATCACTCCTGCCTCACCGCGGCGATGTTCGATCGCTACCACATCGTGGACCGAGGGAAGATCGTGGATCAGTGGAAGCCGGTGCGGGGGTGGTGACGCGGATTTTGGATTTTAGATTTTGGATTTTGGATTGACCGATGACCGATGAACGATGAACGATGAACGATGAATTATGAACAAAGCACTTCATCGTTCATCGTTCATCGTTCATCGTTCATCTGCTCGGTCAATCCAAAATCTAAAATCCAAAATCTAAAATCCCCCGATCGCGTCCATCACGCGCGACACGACCCGATCACACCTCGCGTTCCCAAACACGAAGAGCGTCTCGAGCGTCTCCCCCGCGCGCTGGAAGAGCCGGTCGCGCAGCATCGTCCGCGCGCGGTGCAGGCGCGTCTTCACGACGTCCTCGGCCACGTTCAGACACTCCGCGGTCTCCGCGGTGCTGAGGCCTTCGATCTCACGGAGCATCAGGACGCTGCGATAGGTTTCCGGCAGCGCGGCGATCTCGTTCTCGACCACGCCGCGCATTTCCGACGCCGCGGCCTGTTCCTCGGGCGACGGCGCGGGCGAGAGCAGCTCACTCATCGTTTCCTCCGCATGCAGGTCGCGCCGGCGGATGCGCGCGAGCGCTTCGTTGATGGCAATCCGCGTGAGCCACGTCGAGAACTTCGCGCGCTCGGCGAACTGGCGCAGATGCGTGTACGCGTTGATGTAGGCCTGCTGCATGACATCTTCCGCATCGTCGTCGTTGCGCACGATCGCGCGGACGGCGCGGTAGACGCGCTGGTTGTAGCGGCGCATGAGGATCTCGAAGAGCGCGGTCTCGCCGTCGACGACGCGGCGGACGACTTCTTCGTCGCTCAGTTGCAGGGTCGCGGTCGCAAGCTCGAGAGCACTCATACTCGATTAGAGTGATGACCGGAGAAAAGGTGACACCGATTCAGTACCTCGCGGACGGCCCGGAGGATTCCCCGGTCGTGTTTTTGTTCGCGCATGGGGCGGGAGGGCCGATGCGAACGCCGTTCATGGCGAACGTCGCGCGCGGCTTCGCGGCGCACGGGATTCGCGTCGTGCGCTTCGAGTTCCCGTACATGAGCGAGCGCCGCCGCGCGCCGGACCGGCAGCCGGTGCTGCTCGACACGTGGCGGCAGGCGATCGCGGATCACGGCGGCGGCCAGCGCGTCGCCGCCGGCGGCAAGTCCCTTGGCGGGCGGATGGCCAGCATGGTCGCCGACGAGATGAACGTGCGCGGGCTCGTCTGCTTCGGGTATCCGTTTCATCCGCCCGGCAAGCCGCAGCGGCTCCGCACCGCGCATCTCGAGTCGCTGCGCACGCCCGCGTTGATTCTGCAGGGAACGCGCGATCCATTCGGGACCCAGGACGATGTCGCGGGCTACACGCTCTCGCCGTCGATTCAGTTCGAATGGCTGCCCGACGGCGACCATTCGCTGAAGCCGCGGGCGAGCTCGGGGACGACGGAGCGGGAGAATGTCGCCCGAGCGGTCGAGGCCGCGGCGGCCTTCCTGAAGGGACGCTTCCCAGCTAACCGGCATTCCTGATAGCATCCCTTACGGACATGCCGCTCCCACTTGTCCTGGTTGTCGAAGACGATCGCCCTACTCGTGAAGCACTTCGAACGATGCTGGAAGCGGAAGGGTGTGCGGTCGAGGTCGCGGTCGACGGGGAGAAGGCGATCGGCGCGCTCGCGCAGCGCCGCTACGACGCGATCATCCTGGACATCGTCCTGCCGAAGCTGAGCGGGACGGACGTGATGGAGTACATCGCCGTCACGCGCCCGGAGTCGCTGGCGTCGATCATCGTGGTCACGGGCCTGGATGTGCAGGAGATCCGCAAGCTCTTCCCGACGATCTGCGAGACGCTCTCGAAGCCGGTGATCCGCAACCGTCTCGTCAGCTCCGTCCGCCGCTGCCTCGGCTCCTCGGAATCGTCGATGGCCGCGTGGCGTTGAAGCCGTCGTACAATCCACTCCGCCCGCCAAAGAAGCGCCCATAGCTCAGCTGGATAGAGCGTCAGCCTCCGGAGCTGAAGGTCGTAGGTTCGAATCCTACTGGGCGCACCAACCCCGTCGTCACTGCTTCGCCGAAAATGAAACCGGTCTGGACATCGTTCCTCCACGTTGGAGGAAGCGGCCCGATGGCGACTCTGAACATCAAGAATTTTCCCGATCGCCTCTACCGTCGAATCAAACAGCGCGCCGGCCGAAATCGAAGGTCCATTGCTCAGGAGGTCGTTCAGTTGCTGGATGATGCGGTGACCGAACGACCCAAGGTTTCCTCCTCGAGCTCGAGGGACTCGGGAAAGACCTCTGGGAAAAGGCGCTTTCGGGAAGAGATGCCGCCGACTATGTCAGTGAAGAACGGGACGCGTGGAGCTGATCGAGTCGATTCAAGAACCGAGACTCGACATCTTTGCGTGAGATTTCAAGCGCCTCTCCGAGGTAGGTGCGTCGTCGCAAATGCGGCAGCAACAAGGTTGCGCCTGCTCCGGAGCTGAAGGTCGCAGGTTCGAATCCTGCTGGGGCGCACCAACCAACCCACTAACCCCGGCGTATAGTTACGACGATGAGCAGAGCCATCGAAGCCGAATACCTGGCCGAAACGCGGACCCTGAAACTCGCGCAGCCGCTGGACGGAGTTCGCGATCATGAACGCGTTCGGGTGCTCGTCGAGCAGACTTGCGTGTCGGAAGTCAGCGACTGGCCGACGCTCCATGAAGAAGCGGGCCGCGAACTTGCGCGCGCCGTCCGCGATGCGTTTGGGAGAGACGAGATTGCCGTTTGAGCGCGTTCGATACGAACGCGGCGATCGATTCCCTCCGCCCCCGAGCGTTCGTTCCCGCTCCCTCTGAAAGAGTCGCGGCTGTTGCTGATGCCGTTGTTCGTTCTCGCCGAACCGAACTGCGCGTCGGTCTCATCTGCGTTTTCTGAGATGGTCGATATCCCCTTCCCATTCGACTTTGCCGCGAAGGTCGAGAAGCTGACGCTGGCGTTTGGCCGTGGCGAATCGGCGGAGAGCCTCATTCACGACCTCGGACTTGGTCCGGCCCGGAGAGACTTCCATGGCTGCTTCGAGCGCGTCATCGTCGAGGTTGAGCGTCGTTCTCATGCGTCTGCACTGCGTGCATATGGTAAGCGCGGTTCATGTGACAGACTCTCTTTGCCGAAGTGTGTCCCATGCAACGCGCTCTCGCTGCTTTGTTGCTCCTGACCGCGATCGCGATCGCCGCTGCGGCGGATGAACCGGAGCGATACCGCATCGAGCCCGATGGAACGCTCGCTCCCGCCGATGCACCGCCGAAGCGGTGGCGGATCGTGTCCCTCTCCGCGGAGTACGATCGCGACACGGGGTTGTTCCGCGCGCGGACGATGCAGACGATCGACTGGCCGGAGCCGTTGGAGCAGACGGCGGACGAGGCGATCGAAGCGCATGAGGTCGAGATCGCGGCCGATCGCGTGGACGGCTCTCCCTACTCGCGGCGGTTCTTCATCGCTCGCGCGCTCGACGCAAAGGGCAACGCGCTCTTCCGCACGATCGAAGTCGTCGATCTGCTGCCGGGTTGTCAGGGACTTCCGGGGAGTGCCGCCGAGGAGGAAGCGCGCGCGGCCGCGAGGGCGAAATTGGGACCGCCGCCGCGGGCGGTGTTGATCCATTTCAACATCAAGGTTCCGCTCGCGGGCACGGAGAGCATTGAAGTGCGCGGGTGGCGGCCGGGACAGGTCGTTTCCTGGACGTTGGACGAGTTGCGGAAGGACCCGTTGGTCGAGAAGCAGGAGGTATTTTTCGATGATTGACTCCACCGGCGACGTATGGTACAACGTATGGCATGAAGAAGACGACCCTGTACCTACCGAAAGACCTCAAGGAGCGGGTCGAGTCGGTGGCGAAAGCCGAGCGGCGGTCGGAGGCGGACGTGATTCGCGATGCGATCGAAACGTCTGTTGACGCTCGCCGGCCGCCGGAGCCGCTTCTTCCGCTGCCCGGCATGTCGCTCGGCGATCCGACGATCGCGGAACGCGCGGCGGACCTGCTCGAAGGCTTCGGCGAGTGATTCTGCTCGATACGAGCGGGCTGCTCGCGGCGCTCTTCGCGGATCAGAATCAGCATGAAGCGTGCGCGCAGGTGCTTCGCGACGCGGAGCCGCCGTTTCTGCTCTCGCCCTTCATTCTCGCGGAGACTGACTACCTCATTCAGAAGTACGGCGGCATCGTCGCCGAGCGGCTCTTTCTCACGGAAGTGGTGCGCGGCGCGTACGAGCTCGTGATCTTCGACAAGGAAGACATGAGACTCGCCGTCGGAGTCGTGGCTACGTACAGCGACCTGCAGATCGGAATCGCGGATGCATCGCTCGTCGCGCTCGCGGAACGGTACGAGTGCCGCGACGTGCTGACGCTCGACCTTCGCCACTTCCGCGCGATGCGGCCGGGGCGCCGGCGCAGGTTCCGCATCTCTCCCGCGGACGCCTAGGAGTCTGCGCGGCAGGAAGCGTTCGTGGAGGGCGGACGTCTCGTCCGCCCAGCGGACGGGAGGCGGACGAGACGTCCGCCCTCCATGCCACGCGGGAGAGGATTCGCCAGGCCGGCCGTGCCGCCTAATCGTCGCGACGCGTGCGCCAGCCGAGAAAGAGGAGGCCGGCGAGCGCACCCGCGGCGAAGAGCAGCTCGCGATTCAGGTTCAGGTTCAGGTGCACGCTCGTCGTGCTCGCCCGATCGTCGAAGCGTCCGTGGGCGCCGTGATCGCCGGGCAGCGGCTCCCACAGATTGTGCGGACGATGCGGATCCTCGGGCTCGCCGGTCTGTTGTCCCTCGTAGCCGACGCGTGCGAGGTACGCGTCCGCGATGCCCGGCGAGAGGTTGTTGCCGATGATCGCCTGCGTCGTCGGCCAGCCGACGTTCAGCTCGCGACGTTCGTTGTACGCCGCCCATACGATCGCGCCGGCCGCGACCTCCGGCTGGAACACGGGTCCCATCGGTTGCGCGCGATTCGGCAGCTTGCTCAGCACCCAGTCGAACTGCGGGGTGTTGATCGCGGGGAGATTCACCATCGTCAGCCGCACCTTGCTGCGGTCGTGCAGCAGCTCCGCGTAGAGCGAGTCGTTGAATCCCTGCACAGCGTGCTTCGCGCCGCAATACGCCGCCTGCAGCGGAATGCCGCGATACGCGAGCGCGGAGCCGACCTGCACGATCACGCCTCGGTTGCGCGGCAGCATCCGGCGCAGCGCGGCCATCGTGCCGTGAACCGTGCCGAGGTACGTCACCTCCGTCACGCGGCGAACCTCGTCGGGCGTCAGCTCGCGCACGGGCGCGAAGACCGAAGCCATGGCATTGTTGATCCAGATGTCGATCGGGCCGAGCGCATCTTCGATCTTCGCCGCCGCCGCTTCGACCTCGTCGTGATGCGCGACGTCCGCGCGAGCGACGATCGCCTCGCCGCCGAGCTCCTCGACGTCGCGCTTCGCTGCTTCGAGTCCGTCGATACCGCGCGCGATGAGACCGACGCGTGCGCCGCGGCGGCCGAGCTCGCGTGCGACCGCGCGTCCGACACCCGCGGACGCGCCCGTGATCGCGACCACGTCACGAATCATGTTTCCCGATCTCCACGTCGTCGCCGACGACGTCCTGCACGTACAGCATCTTCGTCACGACGAGCGTCGCCGCGAGAAGCGGCTCGGCGATGAGCATGCCGAGGACGCCGAAGACCATGCTCATCGCCGCCACCGCGACCACGGTGAGCACCGGCGGCACGTCGAGTCGCCGCTCGAGGACCAGCGGCGTGATCACGTTTCCCTCGAGCTGCTGCATCACGACGAAGAGCGCGATGACGCCGAGGGCCTTCTGCGGCGCGGAAGAGGAACTTCGTTGCGCCGTGATCGCGAGACCGGCGACGATGCCGAGAAACGCGACGATGAAGATCGCGTGCGCGATCCAGAGAAAGCGCAGCGCGATCAGCACTCCGAAGACGATCGCAACGACGCGAAGGGTTGCCGCCGGTGAAGGCGCGCGTTGATCCACGGCGGGGAGGGGAGCAGGTGTTGTGCCCGCTATTGCCGGCGCTTCAGCACGCCATCCATCGTCAGATAGAGGCTGGCGAGGCGTTCTTTCGCTTGCGGATCGGCCGTGGCGAGCATCGGCGCGACCTCTTTTTCGGCGCCGGCGTACGCGAGGATCGCGTTGCGCGTGTGCGGCCGATCGGTGAACGGCTCGGTCTGCGCGAGCTCGCGGCAGCCGTGAAAAAACTCGCTCGCGGTCGCGGCGGCATTCGCGTAGTTGTTGCGCTGGGCCTCGTGACTGGCGACGCCGAGGGTGCGGTGGAGATCGGCGAGCCGGAGATCGAGACGCGAGGTCGCGAGCGACTCCTCGAGCCTGCGCGCCTCCAGCATCTTCGGCACGTAGCCGGCGAAAAAGACCGCGATGAGGAGCACGATCGCAACGGCGGCGAGGGTCAGACGCGAGCGCTTCGCGGACGGTGGAGGCGGCGGGGCGGGCTTCGAGTCGGGCAGCATGAGGTTACTTTACCGCGACCCTACCAGTACTTCCATCGCGGAACGACGCGTTGCTCGAAGGTGAACGGCGAAGGCGCGTCCGGCCGCACTTCGACGCGCACCCAGCCGACGAGCGGCGAGCCGGGCACCTGCATGCGCGTAAAGTTCGGCCGGCGCAGCGGATGATCGACGAGGTACTCGTGATCGTCGCCGTTGACGAGCAGCACGGGCTTGCCGAAGCGGGCGACTGCTTCGTCGAGGGCGGCCGTCACGCGCTCGTACGGCGCGCGAGATTCCGGTGTCTCGAGCCACATGTTCGCGTGCATCGCAATCACGATCGCCCCCGCCTCCTCGGCGAAGGTCTCGCGCAGCCAGGCGATCGCCGCGTCGGTTCGCGCGCGGACTTCCGCATCGTCCGCGTTTGATCTCCGTCCGTTGTTCGCGCCGATGAGATGCACGGTCGCGAAGAGCAATCCCTGCTCGCGCCAGCGCGCGTTCTCCGGATATCCACGCTGCCGCGTCATCGGCTCGTCGAAGAAAATCCCGCGGATGCGCGCGAGGCGCTCATGCGGATCGTATCCGCCGACGCGCCGCTCCCAGCAGTCCGCCCATTCGTTGTCGCCGGGCGTGTAGATGACGCGATGCCGCAGGGCGCGGAACCACTCGCGCGTGCGGAGGTACATCGCGTCGCTGCACGGACGCCAGAAGATGTCGCCGGCGTGGATGACGAATCGAAGCTCGTGCGCGTCGAGGTCCTGCAGCACGACGCGATACTGCAGTTCTTCGTGGTGGTAATACGGCGCGTCTCCGAGAACCGCGAAGGAGAAGGTGCCGGGCGGGTTGGGGGCGGGCGGCGGCGGGCCTTTGGTGAGAAGAAACGCCAGCGCGGCGGCGGCGATGATCAGCGAAACAATCCAGACGATGCGGCGGCGAGGCATGTCGATATAATCTGCGCCGCTTGCGCGACCTCAAAGTATTTTCCGGCCGCTCCCACCCCGCGCTCGCGGAAGAGATCTGCGCCAACCTCGACGTGAGGCCGGGCCACGTCACGTTGTACAGCTTCTCCGACGGCGAGCATTACGTGCAGATCGACGAGAACGTGCGCGGTGCGGACGTGTTCGTGATCCAGCCGACCTGTCCGCCGTGGGTGAACGATCACCTCATGGAGCTCCTGATCATGCTCGACGCATTCAAGCGCTCCTCGGCACGCCGCATCACCGCCGTGCTGCCGTACTACGGCTACGCGCGGCAGGATCGCAAGGACAAGCCGCGCGTGCCGATCACGGCCAAGCTGGCGGCGGATCTGATCAGCACCGCGGGCGCGGATCGCGTGCTGACGCTGGATCTGCACGCCGCGCAGATTCAGGCCTTTTTCGACATCCCGGTCGATCACCTCTTCGCGGCGCCGGTGATCGTCGGACATCTGAAGACTCTCGAGCTCGATGATCTGACGATCGTCTCTCCCGACGCGGGCGGCGTGGAGCGAGCGCGGGCCTACGCGAAACGGCTCGGCGCGTCGCTGGCGATCATCGACAAACGGCGCTTCGAGAAGAATCAGACGCAGGTGATGAACATCATCGGCGACGTCGCGGGACGCAATGTCTTCATCGTCGACGACATCATCGACACGGCGGGCACGCTGATCCACTCGGTGCAGGCGCTGTTCGACAAGGGCGCGAAGTCGATCTCGGCGGCGTGCACGCACGCGGTGCTCTCCGGCCCGGCCATCGGGCGCCTGAATGCGTCGCCCATCGATCAGGTGATCATCACGAACAGCATTCCGACGCAGGAGAAGGAAGCGGAGTGCCCGAAGCTGAAGACGCTGTCGATCGCATCGCTGCTGGCGGAGGCGATCAAGCGGATTCACGGCGAGGATTCGGTGTCGTCGCTGTTCGAGATGTAGGGCGCGGTTGCCCGGTTGCCCAGTTACCCGGTTGCCCGGTGATTCGGGCCGGGAAACCGGGTAACCGGGAAACCGGGTGACCAGGGAATAACCGCCCATTCTTCAGAGATTAACGGCCTTCGATCAAAGGAGTCACCCATGGCTGAGGTAAGTCTGGAAGTCGAGCGCCGCGAGGCGACCGGCAAGGGAGTGGCGAAGAAGCTTCGCCGGGAGGGCCGCGTGCCCGCGGTCGTGTACGGCGGGCACAAGGAGCCGGTCGCGATCACGGTCGACCGCAAGGCGGTTTCGGAGCTCATTCAGAAAGGCGAGCACGGGATCCGCTCGGTGTTCCTGCTCAGGATGGCGGGAACGGACCAGCAGCGCCACGCGATGATCAAAGAGGTGACCATCGATCCGATCAGCCGGAAGATGATGCACATCGATTTCGTCCGCGTGGTCATGGACGAGAAGGTGCGCGTGACCGTGCCGGTGCATCTGAACGGAATGGCGATCGGCGTGAAGGAAGGCGGCCTGCTCGACTGGCAGGTGCGCGAGGTTCACGTGGAGTGCTTCCCGAACGCGATCCCCGACTCCGTCGAAGTGGACGTTTCCCCGCTCGCCCACCACGAGTACTACCGCGTCAAAGACCTCACGATCCCCGAGGGAGTGCGCGTCCTCGATGACCCCGAGCGCGTCGTCGTCGGCGTGACGCACGCCCGCGCCGAAGTGATCGAGCCCACGGCCATCGCCGAGGTGGCTGCCGTCGCGGAGCCGGAAGTGATCAAGAAGGGGAAAGTGGAAGCGGAGGAGTAGCTTTCGATTCACGCATATGGTTCAGCGCCCCGCGATGCGGGGCGCTTTTGTTTTGGACGAATGAAGGCAGAAGGCAGAAGGCAGAAGGCAGAAGGCAGAAGGCAGAACCGTAGTTTTCTAAGTTCTGCCTTCTGCCTTCATAACGAAAGGTCCCTTGTGGCGAGATCGTCGAAATTTTGGCGATGGCAGGACTCTTCAACTACATCAATCGCGTGAACGACGCGCTGCTGATGGAGCCGACCAACCGGGCGAGGGATTGTGACGATGAGAAAGACTGCGACGCTGCTGATGTTGGTTCTGCTGCTGATCGCTGCGTGCAGGCGGCGCGAGCAGAGCGCGACGTCGACACGCGGCTCCGCGCAGCCGCCGGCGAAGAAAGCCGCGCCCGCCGCGCCGGCCGGCACCGAGGTGGGATCGATGATGCCGGAGTACTCGGCGACCTTCCTCGACGGCTCGAAGTTCGAGCTCGCCACGAAACGCGACCGCGTCGTACTGCTGAACCTCTGGGCGACGTGGTGCGGACCCTGCCGCGCCGAGATTCCGGAGCTGCAGGTCCTGCACGCGAAGTACGGGCCGAAGGGATTCGAAGTGATCGGCGTGAGCGTCGACGAGGGTGGCGCGGATGGGGTGAAGCAGTTCGTCGACGAGCTGAAGATGACCTATCCCGTCGCGCTCGATCCGGAAGCGAAGCTCGCCAGTCTCTTCCAGACCTCGTGGCTGCCGACGTCTGTTCTCGTCGACCGCACCGGAAAGATCGTCTGGAAACGCTTCGGAATCATCACTCCCGACGACGCCGAGCTGACGGCCGCGATCGAGAAGGCGCTGTAGCTCTCACACCCTCCGGCGATCGGGCGTTCCGCGCGCTTCATTTCGGCGGTCGCGACTGCGCTGAATGAACTGGCGGATGTTGCGGGCCATCTGTCCGACGAGCAGACGCATCGGCAGATACGCGAGCGCGATGCCGAGGACGAGGGTGACGGCGAGTGCGGCGAGGAGAGCGATCAGTGTGTTCAATCCCATGGACTGCCTCACTCCTTCCATAGCAAACGGCCTGCCGTGTGGGGAAGAAGCGATGTTGCTCATGAGTTCGCGTTTTCGTGGCTGATTTCGTACGCGCCTTGCCGGTCCCCGCTCGCCTTCGCGAGCCGCTGCGGCGCGCGCTTGCCGATGGAGGGCGGACGTCTCGTCCGCCCCACGGAGGCGGACGGGACGTCCGCCCTCCATGGCCCGAGCTGACGGAGGACGAGGTTCGCGCGCTCGTCGAGCACGGTGTCGCGCCGCTCGTGTACCGGGTTGCGCATCTCGCGCCGCTGCGGGAAGAAGCGATTCGCGCCGCCGTCGTCGAGCCGGCGCGATTCGACGACCTGCACGCCGTGCTCGCGGCTCTCGCGGCGCAGGGCGTCGTCGCGCTGCTGATGAAGGGAACGGCGCTCGCGTACGACATCTACCCCGCACCCGAGCTGCGCCCGCGCGGCGATACCGATTTCCTCATCGCGCGCGAGACGCTCGACGCCCTGCGCGAGGCGATGCGCATTCTCGGCTTCACGGAGATTCTGAGCAGCGGCGATGAGCTCGGCGTGCGGCAGGCGACCTTCACGCGAACGGATCGCTTCGGCTTCGAGCACGCCTACGACGTGCACTGGGACGTCACCAACACGCCTGTTTTCTCCGGCGTGCTGCGGTTCGACGAACTGCGCACGCGGGCGCGGGCGCTGCCCCACGGAATGCTCGCGTTCTCCCACGTCGACGCGCTCCTGCTCGCGTGCATTCACCGCGTCGCGCATCATCACGACAGCGAGCGGCTGATCTGGCTGTACGACATCGCCCTGCTCCGCGAACGCATGACGCGCGAGGAGCACGAGCGATTCTGGCGCCTGGCCGCCGAACGGCGGGTCGCCGGCGTCTGCATTCGATCGATCGAAGTGGCGGACGAGTGGTGCGGCCGCGCGCCGCATGCGCGCGCGGAGGAGCTCCTCACGCGTGAAGAGATCGAGCGCGACGAGCCTTCACGCGTCTTTCTCGATCGCGACATCACGTACGGCCGGATGATGCTCTCCGATCTGCGCGCGCTTCCGTGGCGCTCGCGCCTGCGGCGTCTCTGGCAGCTCGCCCTGCCGCCCGCGGCGTTCATGCAGCAGAGTTTTCCCGAGCGCAGCCGCATGGCGCTGCCGTGGTTGTACGTGCTGCGCGGGGCGCGCGGCGTGCGGCGGCTCTTCCGAAGGGTCTGATCAGAACCCCTATGATGAAATCGATGAGCCTCACGGTCACGATGTACACCCGCGCGAACTGCCCGCTCTGCGACAAAGCGAAGGCGGCCATTGAGGCATCCGGCGTCAGCGTTCCGCTTCTCGTCGAGGTCGACATCGACTCGGATCCCGAGTTGCATGCGAAATACACGAACGACGTGCCGGTTGTCCTCATCGATGGCAAAGAAGCGTTCCGGCATCGCGTCGATCCGGAAGAGTTTGCCGCGTACGTGGTCGGAAAGCGAGCGTCCATGACGAGCCTCGCGAGCGAGAAATGCGTTCCCTGCCGCGGCGGCGTTCCGCCGCTGAAAGGGGCCGAGCTGCGCGCGGTCGAGCGCGAGCTCGGCGGCGGATGGCAGGTCGTGGACGAGCATCATCTCGAGAAGAGCTTTTCGTTTCCCGACTTCGCGAGCGCGCTCGCATTCACGAATCGCGTCGGCGCGATCGCCGAAGGCGAGGGGCATCATCCCGACATTCATCTCGCCTGGGGCAAGGTGCGCATCACGATCTGGACGCACAAGGTCGATGGGCTGACGCGGAGCGACTTCGTGCTGGCGGCGAAGATCGACCAACAGTCCCCTCTCCCCGCCGAGCGGGGAGAGGGTTAGGGTGAGGGGCGTCCCCTGCTGCGACGCACAGCCCCTCACCCGGCGCTGCGCGCTACCCTCTCCCCGCGGGCGGGGAGAGGGGACTGGGGGAGACCGAACTGTTATCATGATGACGGGTCCATCGCTCATGAGCGTCTTTCAACGATCGCCCGACGTTGTTTGCCGCCAGGTTGGGGCCGAGTCGGTGCTCGTCCCGATCCGGCACAACGTGGGAAACCTGGACTTCGTCTACACGCTCTCGGCGGTCGCCTCCCGGGTCTGGTCGCTGCTCGACGGAACCCATGACATCGACGGCATCGCCGACGTCATCTGCGAGGAGTTCGACGTCGATCGCGAAACGGCCTCTACCGACATCCGCACTCTCGTCTCCGACCTCGGCGAAGCGGCGCTCGTTTCGCAGGTGAGCTGACCATGATCGAGACGCACACCTATACCGACTTCAGCCGCGAGATGTACTCCGAGGTGCACGCGCTGCGCATCCCGGCGAACGTCACCATCGAGCTGACGAATCGATGCCCGCTCGAGTGCGCGCATTGCTACAACAACCTGCCGATGAGCGACGCGAAGGCGCGGCGCACGGAGCTGACGACCGAGGAGCACATCCGCGTGCTCGACGAGCTCGCGGAGCTCGGATGTCTGTGGCTCCTCTTCTCCGGCGGCGAGATCCTCGCGCGCTCCGATTTCTTCGAGATCTATCGTCACGCGATCAGCAAAGGATTCCTCGTCACGCTCTTCACGAACGGCACGCTGATCACCGAGCGCGTCGCCAATGCGCTCGCGGCGCTGCCGCCGTTCATGATCGAGATCACGCTCTACGGCAGGACGAAGGACACATACGAGTCGCTGACCGGCATCCCCGGCTCGTTCGAGCGCTGCCTGCGCGGCATCCACCTGCTGATGGAGCGCAAGCTGCCGCTGAAGCTGAAGACCGTCGCGGTGACGATCAACAAGCACGAAGTGTGGGCGATGAAGCGCTTCAGCGAGGAGCTGGGGCTCGAGTTCAAGTTCGATCCGATGATCAACCCGCGCATCGACTGCTCGAACAGCCCGCTCGCGGTGCGGCTCACGCCGGCGGAGATCGTGGCGCTCGATCTCGAAGATCCGAAGCGCGTCGCCGACTGGCGCCGGCTCGCCACGAGCTTCGAGCCCGCCGAGCTGCTCGAGGGCGAACAGCCGCAGCTCTACGACTGCGGCGGCGGCGTCGACTCGTTCGCACTCGATCCCTACGGCAACATGACGATCTGCGTGCTGTCGCACGTGGACAAGTACAACATCCGCAACGGCGGCGTGCGCGAGGGATGGCAGCAGTTCCTCCTCGGCGTGCGCCAGAAGCCGGCGAAGAGAGTAAACAAGTGCACGCGCTGCATCCTGAACGCGCTGTGCGGATCGTGCCCCGCGCAGAACGAACTGGACAACGGCGATCCGGAGTCGCCGGTCGATTTTCTCTGCCGGACCGCGCATCTCCGCGCCGAGGTGTTCGGCGTCGAGGTGCGCGCGCACGGCGAGTGCGAATACTGCGTGGGCGGCTCGCATCGCGCGAAGATCGAGCACGGGCTCGAGGAAGTGCGCGCGCGGAGTGGAGGACAGGCAATCCTGCCTGTGGTCACTGAGACGGACGGGCGAGATCACCTGTCGTCCACGGGCTGCGGCCCGGGATCGTGTGGAAGCTGCAGTCTGCATTAACCTGAGGAGCGTAAATGAACAACGAGACGAGAAAGAAGCCGTACGAGACGCCGGTGGTGAAGCGCTTTCCGCTGCGTCCGGAAGAGGCGTTGAGCGTGGGCTGCAAAAGCAACGGCAATTCCGGGCCGAGCGGCACGAACTGCGCGGATATCTTCGGGCAGTGCCGCAATCCCGGGTCGTAGGCGTGCCGGGGACGCATTTCCTGCAGATCGCGCGGCTGACTGTCGCGCTTCGCTGTGACGACCCGTCGATTGTCTGGCACTGGGATCCCGCCGTCCGCCGCTTCCTCACTTCCCCCGCAACCACCGACGTCGACCTGACGGTGCGCGCCGTCGAGCGCATCCCGCGCGCCGAGGGCGAAGTCGTCTTCGACTCCGGCTCCGTGTGGCGATTGCTGCGCGTTGGAGGGCGGACGTCCCGTCCGCCCGGTGGCGGACGAGACGTCCGCCCTCCAGACGGCGACGCATGGCTGATCGAGTGCAGCTCCGAGTTGATCGATGCGGAGCCGTACAAGGCGGCGCGCTTCAATGAAGACTTCACGCGCGGGGAGATTCTGCTCGCGCCCGCGGCTCTGCCGCTTCATGTCAGTCCGCTCGACTATCCGCTCGACGAGTTGCTGATCGCGAATCTTCTCGGCCACGGACGCGGCGTGGAGCTGCATGCCTGCGGCGTCATCGATCGCGACGGCCGCGGCCACGTGTTCGCCGGCGTGTCCGGCGCGGGCAAGACGACGAACGCGCGCTTCTGGGAGTCGACGGCGTCCGCCGTCGTGAGCGACGACCGCGTGATCGTGCGCGAGCTGGACGGCGAGCTGTGGATGTTCGGCACGCCGTGGCACGGCGAAGCGGATCTCGCGTCGCCCGAGGGAGCGCGCATCGCGGGCGTGTACCTGATCGTGCAGGCGGAAGCGAATTCAATTCACGAACTGGAGCACGCGACCGCGGTCGCGCGTCTGCTGAGCTGCTCGTTTCCGCCGTTCTACGACGCCGATGCGATGGACTACACGGTCGGCCTGCTCGACCGGCTCGCGCAACGCGTCCCCGTGCGCGAGCTGCGTTTCACGCCCGACGCGAGCGTGGTCGAGCTCGTGCGCGCGGAGGCGTGATGAGCATCGACTCGACGGAGCTCATCGTCGACCTGCTCGCGCGCGGACACATGGTCCGCTTCCGCGCGCGCGGCCCGAGCATGCATCCGATCATCCGGGAGAACGACTACCTGCTCGTCGAGCCGGCGCGCGAGATTCGCCGCGGCGACGTCGTGCTCACACTCGCCGAGCGCGGATTGACCGCGCATCGCGTGATCGAGATCGCCGGCGAGCGCGTGATCACGCGCGGCGACAACGCGCCGTGCGACGATGATCCCGTCGATCGCTCGAAGGTTCTCGGACGCGTCACGCACGCGGAGCGTGAAGGGCGTCAGCGCGCGATCCGGCGTGCACGCGCGTTGTCGCTGCGCCTACGCCGCGTCATCGCACGGTGTGGAGTGCGGCAACGCTAGTTGCCGCTGTTCTATAGCAAAGCGGCGACTGGCGTCGCCGCACTTCCACACTAGTTCGACGTGAGCGACCCGCCTTCCACCTTGCGGCGCACGCCCATCTCGGACGTATTGCCCACGTTGTCGATGGCGATGGCGGAGAACGCGCGCTCCATGCGGTCCGAGCCTGTCAGGTGGTCGCGCGCCCAGACGTTCAGCCGCGCATCATCTTCCGAATACAGCTCGCGCTCGAGCGGCGTCACGACCGGGAAGGGGAAGATGGCCTCGAACGTGCCGTCGGGAGCGGTGTTCGTCGCGCCGAAGTAATTGAACTCGCCGATCGAGGGAAGTGCGAAGACGCGGGTCTCGTTGGCGACCGACTCGTTTTCCTGCGTGTTCTCATCCGTCGCGCGAATGCGCGGCATCTCGCTGCTCTTGTTGTCGCGTACCGCGGACGTGACGTACGACTGATAGATCTCGACGATCTGTCCGGGACACGCGCGGCCGCGGATGTGCACGCGCAGTCCGGCGTTGTCGTCGAGGAGCTGCGCGATGGTCACGACCGGCGCGGAGATGCCGGTGTTCGCGGCCCCCGGGACGCGGTCGCATTTGTCCGCGGCGCGGGCGAGCGTGTTCGGCTCGCCGGTGAGATTGAGCACGATCGGGCGCACGCCGTTCTCATCGAAGCGGTTCGCACTGACACGATTCTCGCGCGGCGGTGCCGCGTCGAACGGCGTGACCGTGACCCCGCCGAGGCGGTTCCACATGATGTCGTTGCGCGTGATCGTGTTGCGCGTGGAGCCGGGCGAGAGGATGACGCCGGCCTGATTGCGGCTGATGGTCGAGCCGTCGATGGTGTTGCCGTGCGCGGGATTCTTTCCGTCGGGCGAGCCGATGACGATGCCGGCGCCGGAATTCGCGGTGATCGCCGACATCCGGATCGTGGAGCTGTTCGACAGCAGCGCGATGCCGGCGCCGGACAGCGGCGTGCCGCATTCGCTCACGTCGAGCCGCTCCGCATCGAGCCGCGCCTCGGCCGCCGCGAACACGCCGACATTCGACTGCCCGAGGACCATCACGAATCGCGCGACGGTGATGCCGCGCTCCAGCTGCAGTCCGATCACTCCGCGCTCCGCGGGCGGTGTCGTGTCCGGTGAGGCTCCGATGATCACGTGATCGAGCCGCGCGTCGGCGCGAACAGCGATGCCGACCGCTGTTCCTCTCACCGCGAGAGCGCGGATCGAGCATCGCGCCTCGCAGACGATTCCTTCCGAGCCGTTCGCGACGAGCTCGAGCTCCGGCTTCTCCTGCCGCGGCACGTCGCGCGGATCGTCGACGGGAATCGTCGGCCGCTCGCCGACGCGTCCGGGATGGACGTTGGCCACGGAGGACGGCGCGAGATAGTTGTACGCGGTGCCGTCGAGAAGCGTGTCGGCGTCTTTGAGCGGTGGCAGCGGGGTGGAGAGCATGATCACCCACCACCGCAGCGGCACGCCGGCGATCGGCTCGCGCTGATCCGCGGCCGGCGCGAGCGGCACGAAGCGCATCTCGTTCGCACCTTCGATCGCGTTCGCGTTCAGCACGAACTGGCGCAGCGAGCCTTGCACGCGTTCGCCGTCCGCGGTCGAGGTGACGACGTTGAAGCTGAACGCGAAGTCGGCGTCCAGCACGTCCGCGTCCCGGAGGGATACGCCGGCCACATGCTCCGAGGTCGCGAGGGTCGAGGCATCGTCAGAGTTGAACGTCCGGCCGCCGAGACAGGTGCCTGCGAGATGGATCGCAACGGTCGAGCCGTCGGGCCGCGCGCAGAGCGAGCGCGCGGGGCCGAACGTCTGTTCGCCCCAGCTATCGTGGCGTCCGAGGGTGCGCGAGTCGACGGCGACCCAGTATTCGCCCGCGCGCGTGTTGCGGAAGCCGTAGAGGCCGGCCTTCGACGTCGTCGTGGTGGCGACCATCATGTCGTCGGCCGACGGCATGCCGTCGCCTCCGTCGCGATAGAGCTTCACCGTGACGCCGCTCAGCGGACGAAAGTCCGTCCGCAGCGCGAGCGCGGGAGGATCTTCGTGCACCGTGCCGGCGATCGTCGCCGCGTGCGCGATCTGCGGCGCCGCCGCCATCGCGAACACCACCACCCATTGTTTGATCATTGGTCGGACCTCGCTGCAATTATGCGTTACACGAGACCGCGGTCGCGCAATTCCCGCTTCACGAAGGCGTAGACGATCGGGGCCATGACCAGGCCCCCCAGACCGAACGCGGCCTCGCCGACGATGATCGCCAGCAGGATCTCCCACGCCTGCGAATCGGTCTCGCCTCCGACGATCCGCGAGTTGATCAGGTATTCGAGCTTGTGGATGAGCACGAGAAACGTGAGCGAAGCGGCGGCGCACCCGACCGAGACTCCGAGCGAGAGGATCGTGATCACCGTGTTGGAAATCAGGTTGCCGAGAACGGGGATCAGGCCGCAGATGAAGGTGATCACGACGAGCGTCGTGCTGAACGGAACCTGGATGTCGAAGAGCGGCAGGATGACGAGGAGATAGAGACCGGTGAGCGTCGTGTTGACCGCCGAGATCTTCACCTGCGCCAGGGCGATGCGCGAGAAGGCGTGCGCGAAGCGATCGACTTTCTCGACCAGATGCCGCGCGAGCGGGCCGCGGTCGAGCTCGTCGTGATGCGTGGCGTGGCGGAAGAAGACGAGGATCGCCAGCAGCGCGCCCATGATCATGTAGATCACGCCGATGCCGAGCCACAGTCCGCCCGCGCGCAGGATCTGCGCGTGCGTCTTCAGCCAGGTCATGATCATCAGCTTGAAGTCCTCGGCGTCGGTCATCACTTCCGGGATGGCCTGCACGCCGATGCCGCCGAGCCAGAGACGGACGGACCCGAGGATGTCCGCCATCTGCTCCATCATCGCCGGTACGTTCCCCGCGCCGCGCCGCAGCATCATCACCGTGAGCGCGATGACGCCGGTGAGGATCACGCCGGTCGCTGTCGTGACGATCAGCAGCGCGAGCGGCCGCACGACGCCGTGTGCCATTCGTCCCTTGAACTGATGGGAGACGCGGTCGAGGATGAGGTAGAGCATCAGCCCGAAGATCAGCGCCGGCACGAGATGCTCCCAAAGCACGAGGAAAATGCCCGCGCTCACGATCGCGTACGCGGTGATCTCCTCCCACGACATGCGCGGCCGCGGCTGCGGCTCGACCGGCGGCGCCTCGACGGCGACGGGTCCGACGGGGCTGGTGGTCATCGATTCGATTGTACGCCTCAGTGAAAATCGTGGCTGGCGACGTCGTCGATGCCTTCCAGCGGCCAGAACTTCTCCGCGCGCACGGACGCCTGTCCCTCCTGGTTCTGCACGATCCCTTCGACGATGAGGCCGGAGTTGGTGAGGATCGTCGAGCGTTGTTCGGCGAAGAGCGGCGGATTGACGATCGCCTGCGAGAGCCCGGTCTCGTCTTCGAGCGTGAGGAAGACGAATCCCTTTGCGGTGCCGGGGCGCTGGCGGACGATCACGGCGCCTGCCGTCGTCACGCGGCTGCCGTTCGGGACCTGCTTCAAATCGGCGGCGGAGAGGATGCCTTCGCGGCGCAGTTTCGCGCGGAAGTGCTCCATCAGATGCTTGCCGGTCGTCAGCTCCATCGAGGTGTAGTCGGCGACCGTTTGTTCGACGGGGGACATTTCGGGGAGGGGGTGCTCGCCAGTCCCCTCTCCCCGTCGCACGGGGAGAGGGTGGCGCGAAGCGCCGGGTGAGGGGCGCCCCACACCCCGGGCCACTCCCCCCGGGGGGGGGGGAGGGGGCGGGGCGGCGGACAAAACAACCCGCGCCGTCGCCGCGGGCGCCGCGGGCCACCACCC
>DATLFB010000059.1:0-58019 GCA_035525285.1 Thermoanaerobaculia bacterium | reverse complement strand
GCGGCGGTTGCGATGGCTCGGCGGATGCCGATGCGGCGAGCGCGATGACGACGACGAGGGCGAGAACGCGTGCGAGTTGCCGGCGGATGTTCATCGGTTCTCCGAATCTCATTTGACGCGCTCCCGAATCTCGGTGATGTGGTGTGCGCGGATCACCTTCCCACGCAGGCTTGGATCGGCGTAGCCATTGATGGCAAATCCGCCGAACTGCAGCGCCTCATTGAGGCGCGCACGAATGGCCAGCAGGTGCCGTTCCAGAATGACGTTGCCCGGCACCGGCAGAGGATCCATCGAGGCGATGATGTCACCCCAGCTCACGGCGTTCCATCCCACGTAACCGCGCATTGCATTGACCGCCCTCAAAAGCTCGTCGTAGTGTGAGGCCAAGACCCCGGCCCCGGTGAGATTGCTGAAGGATACGGTCGTCGCCAGATCTTCGTGCGATTTCGCGATCGTGTTGCCAGACGCATTCTTGACCACAAGTGAGTAGACATATGCCTTGTCCGCGGGAAGGTTCGCATCGATGTACTCGATCGCAGACGTTGGAGGCAATTCAACCGCTCCGGCGGCGGCACCGCCATTTCGCGTCAGCTCATAACTCGTCGCCCCGGTCACCGCACTCCAGCGGACCGTGATCTGCCCTGGTCCGGTTCGTTCGGCGGCAAGCGCGATCACGGGAAGCGTCGGTTCAACATACGCCTGGAGCCTCTTGGTGTCGCCGGCGCCGTCGCATGCATTCGTCACCGTGATCTCGTAGTACTCGGACGACGACAGCACGGGCGTGACCAGCGTCGATGCACTGCCCACCTCGGCGTTGTCGGATTCGCGCCGCCACGTGTACGACAGCGTTCCCGTCCCGTACGCGGAGACGGAGAGGGTGAAGGTACCATTCCCGTTCCCCGTCACCGACTGGTCATAGATCCATGGATCCACGCAATCACCGACCTTGACCTTGATCGTTTTCGATCGTACGGACCGGCACGCGTTCGTGACCACGACATAGTAATCAGTGGTCGTCGTCGGTGCCGCGTTGTACGTCGCGCCCGTACCCAGCAATGCCTCCGTGTCGGTGCTGTACCAGTGATAAGTCAGCGGGCCCGTTCCCTCCGCCTCCACGGTCAGCGGCACACTGCTTTGCGAGGACGTCCGGATCGCCGCCAGTGTTTGACTCGTGATCGTGGGCGCGTGACACGCATGGTACTCCTCGAACTTCAACGAGCCGGGCCGCGACATCCCCGACGAATGAACGGTCTGCGTATCGGCCATGTTGTTCGAGTGAAGCAGAACCTCCCTCATTCCGTTCGGCCAGTAGCTGACGTTCGAGACGAAGTCGGACATCGACTTGAGCCGGCCGGCTGCATAGGTCGACGTCACATTTCGCAGAAGACTCTCAGGCGCTCCGCAGTCGAAGCACATCGGATAACTGACCGAGCTCGTCTGCCCAAGGGCATCGTACCCCTGGGACTGCTTGATCGCGCGGGCCTCCTGCCAGCAGCAGGTCCCGTCGTACGACGTCGAAATCGACGTGGTCCGGTCCGTCCGCCTGCCGGCCGTGTCCTTGTATTCGTACGTCTCCGCCACGCGTACGACGTACTCCGGCCATCCGAACTCGGACGGCTTGTAGTTATAGCGGGTCGCGCTCTGGAGTTTCCCGAGACGATGATCACCAGGGTTCACGCCATTGCTTGTTCCATAAGTGAACGTCTTCATCGGGCGGTAGACCTGCAGATCATCCGGATCGAGGGCTGAGATACTCGTCAGACGCTCGGCGGCATCGTAGGCGTACTTCAAGTCGAACATCGTCCGCGCCGCGCCCATGGCGACCGTGACCACGTGTCCCCGCGCGTCGTAGGTGTAGGTCTTCATTCCCGACTCGGGCTGGCTTTCCCATCTCAGGAAGCCGCGGCCGTCATAATCGAAAATGCGATTCTGAACGGTGTCATTCGTTCCGCTCATCCGCACCGTCGTGAGGCGGTTCCCGACATCGTATGTATAGGCGGTGACGACCTGTTCGCCGGCGGGACCGGAGTTTTCTTTCACTGACAGCAGCCGGCCGTACGCGTCGTACTCTTCGTAAGATGTCGTTGCCGTATCGGTACCGCTCGAGCCCATCGCTACGTACGACGTGCGGCTCTTGAACCGTGTACCCGTATAAGCGAATGTGTTGACTGACTGATCCGGGGATGTCGCCGATGTTACGCGGCCGGCGAAGTCGTAAGCGAACGTCGTTTTGGGAAGCGAAGCAGCACTACCGAGCTCGGAGACGGTCTTCTGCCTGCCAAGAGCGTCATAGGTCGTCTCGCGGCGACTAGTGACATTATCCGGCATCGATTGTTTCGTGACGACGACCCGTCCATAGCCGTCGAACTCGTGGGTCACCGAGGTCAACGGAGTACCGGCCGTCATGCCGTTCGGGTATTGCAGAACGCGCACCGAGGCCGGTAGCGTGCCAGCCGCCACATACTCGATCTTCGTCCATGCACGCCCCGCAGGTTTCATCAGTACGGGGCGGCCAAGAGCGTCGTACTCCACGTCCGTCGCAACGCCGGCCGAGTCCCGCTCCTTGATCACGAGCCAGGTACTGGGATCGAGATCCTGATCGACCGACAGGAAGCCGGGACTCGGGTCGTATTCCGATCGCCTTACCGGCTTCGAGTCATGCACGTAGGTATGCTTGATCTTGTATTGCGGAGTGCCGAGCTGCAGCCCACAGAGGCTTCCGGACGGGAGCGAGGCGGCATCGCCGCCATGGTATGCCTCGGATTCGAGGTTGCCCGTCGTCGAGCTCATCGCGAGATCGACAACGAGGTCGCGCCCGCTCCAGGTGCCATCGAGATTCTTCAGTGTTCGTCGCCGTTTCAGAAACCCGCTCAGGAAATCAAAACAGAATTCGCTCTTCGACGTCTGTCCCTGTTCCTGCGCCGTAATCGACTCGTAAGTGTTCAGAATCCATGGAGCGGTACTGCTGAACGTACGGGGAACGCCGCCGGACATGTTCCATGTCGTCGTCACCGTTCGGGCGTCTCCGCCGGCCGTGAAATTACCGACATTGGCGATCGTGCGGAAGTGCCCGAATCCGTCCCAGTTCGTCGAATCACTTCCGGTGCATCTCAGCGCCGAGCCTGATTTCGTGCACGCCGAGCCATCTCCCGCAGCCGGAGTGTCACCATCGTGATAGAAGGTTCGCTGAGACTCGAGGCGGTGTCCCTTCTTGTGATCATCGGGATCGTCGCGGTGGTGACGGACGTACACCGAGCGTTTGAGAACGCCGTTCTCATCGAAGATCTCCTGGGAGAGGTAGCGGTTCTGCATTGCGTCGTATGCGCCATACGGGTAGGCGTAGTTGCGTTGCTCGTATCCGGCATCAGAGGTGTCACGCATCACGTCGGCGTCATTGTCCCCGAAGGGCCAGACGCTGAAGTGATTTTTTACCTTTCCGCCCAGCGGGTTGACGATGGTCACGATGAATTCGTCCCACATCGCGACGGATTCAGGAGGGGCGTCGGGGAAGCCTGACGGACATAGGTAGTTCGATTGATACCGAGCCCAGTTGGCGCCAGCCCGGTACAACTCGGTGTCGTATCGCCACGTATGTTTGACATTCGGATTGTTGAATTCCGGGACGATGGTGCGGCTTGCGATCCCCGTGGACCGCACTCCGATGCCGTTGCCCGCGGTGTTTGCGCAGAGATCCCAGGCCGGAATGCCGTATGTCGTGTATCCGTACTGAATCTGGCCGCCCGCCGGCAGAGTCATTGCTCTGACCTGTGGCTCCGTTCGCCCTAACGGCGGGTCGAAATAGGAGAACGCGAACTTCGAGCCATCCGGGAGATTGATCGCGGTCAGTAACGGGACGCTGTGTATCCCACTCCAGCCCGACTCGTTGTTGGTAGTGTCCTCCGTTGGCTTCGCGAGTGAGACACCGCTCGCATATTCGAATGAGTAGACCGCTTCGGTGGCTACACCCTCTGCGTCCGCGGGGCCTTTCACTACGATTCGATCGACCATCGGACGATCGACCGTATCCACTGTCAGGTTCGTGAAACAAACGTAGTGAACACGCTGCTTGCCGTCACCGATGACCCACCACGAGCTCGAGTCACTCTCACACTGCGTAGGCCTTGTCGCCGGCCGCGAAATCGAGACGCTGTCTGCCAGGCCGCTGGTGACGCCGGCGCGGCGAGGCCCGAGAATGGCACTCAGATTCCACTCTCCGCCGCTCTTCAGAAACCGCTTCGTCATTCCGTCGGGAAAGTCGATGTCCACCACATCCGCCTGCACCGTGCGGAGGCGCAGGTTCGAGCCGTCGGTGGTGCGATCTCCTTCGAAGAGATGATCGCCGCCATCCGGAGCCTCGTACAGCGCTTTCTGCGACAGATTCTCCGGCGCATCGTGCGGCACGAAACGTCCCATGCCGATCACCCATCCGAGCCCCGCGTTCGACCGCTTCGCCGGAAGGGCCTTGATCCCCGTGCTTCCCTGCTGCTCATCCCACACCTTGCTGTTGTAGCTGAGCGTGAGCTGATACGAGAGTCCGCCATCGAGAGGATAGCCAGGGCCAATGGGCAGCGCGATGACGAGGTTTCCGTTGAACACGTTGATGTGGTCGATGTCCCCGAATTGATAGAGCTTTTCGGGCTGAATGCCTTTTTCCAGCGCCGGGAAATGCTGCTGTGCGTCTGCTGCGGAGATCGCCAGAATGCACCAGACGACGAGGACGAGTGTGCGCGTTTCGAATTTCACTTGCCCACCTCGACCACGCCGTATCGCATCCAGTCGGGATCGATGATCACAATCAGATCGCCGTTCCTGATGTGACCGATCCGCGCGGGGCTGTTGCCAACAGGAAGCAACTTGTCCACGTCGATCCGGAGCGCGGCCGGGTTCTGCCGGTCGTCGTCGAAGCTTCCGAATTTCGCGGCGTAAAGCCTCCAGACGCCGTCGCCGGGACGGACGACGAGAAGCTCCATTTCCGACAGCGGCCACGCCACCTTCCTGATCTGCCCGGCATTGTCGTTTTTGAGCAGGTCGGAGGAAAAGGCAATCCGAGGCGGATCATAGCCGGGCGTCGGAACGACGGCGTAAGCGCCGCTGCTCATGTCGACGACCGCCCAGATGCCCTGCGCCGGAACACCTGCCGGAAACTCGACGCGCACGGCTCCGTCGCGGTCGTCGTCGCTCACCATCTCGACCCAACGTTTCACTTGAATTGCAACCGGCCGCCCGACTCCAACCCGCGCGATTCCGAAAAGGACGACCGTTGCGCCAGGCGAGACGTTCGCCGCGGTAATCGCATTTTCCGAGAACTGAACGGTCAACGGAGGCGGAGCGCTTTTCTGCGCATGACCGGCAGGTAACCCGAACAGCACGAGCAGAACAATTGCGATACTGCCACGTTTCATCATGCCAATGTCTCCGTCCGCCGTCATCGCCCTGCGGCTCATCGCTCACCGCTTGCAACGAGCGCACTGTCCGTCACCGTCTGCGCGCGACTCTCTCGGTTTGTAGTGAATAATAATTCGGACCGCCCGACAGGATGAGCGTCCAACCGCCCGTCGTCAAGTAAATCCTGAAGGAGCAACGTCCGATCCCTCAGGACGTCGCCCGCCCCGCCGCCTCGCCCTGCTTGTCTTCCAGCCTCTTGATCGTACGCGGAGATCGGGAATTGAACCGTCAATGGAGACGCGGACTCGCTGGAATGACGGGACACCCTCATCGGTCGAATCGATGTTCTTCTCATTGGTTGCTCACTGTAGGGACAGAAGCACGAGGATTTCTCCCTCGCCACTCTCCATCGGCTCGAGCGCCTTGCCGACGATCGTCCCGGGGCGATGGATGGCGACGCCCTGGATCTCGATGGAGATCGATTTCATGGCCATGCCGGCTTTCCCGCTCGTCACCAGGAGATCGCCCACACGGATCGGGCCATTGATGGTCGTGACGCGCACTTTCACGCGGCCCATGGTGGCGACCATCTCCTTGGCCGCAGACGGCACGCCAAGGATCACGCCGGGCTGTTCCGAGATGACGCCTGCGACGGCTGTGTCGTACGGCGCGAACGACGGTTTCACTTGATTCGTCGCCGTCGGATCCAGAACCACGACGGTACCGGGGCCCATGTCTTCCGTGGCGGGAACCCATTCGGCGATGTCCTGATAGGTCGCGCCGATGACTGACGTCGCGGTCAGAGTGCCGTTGACCTGCACGGCGCCCGCAACGAACAATTTTGCCGTTGCGACCGGAGCGCCGCCGATTCCGATGTTGCCGTCGCTGGCGACACGCATCCGTTCCACGTTGTTCGTGAGCAGCGCGATCGGAAAGTTGTTGACACTGTTGATGCGCGTCGTGTTGTTCGCGTTGTCGGTGCCGATGTAAGTGCCCATCACTCCGTCGCTGTCGTAGTACTCGATTCCCGAGAAGCCGGTCGGGCTCGTGTTCATCACTCGCGCGACGGCTGTGCTGCCGGTGTTCGTCCGTACGTCGAGCCGGGCAGCAGGAGCAGACGCAGTGCCGATCCCGACGTTGCCGCCCCTGGGCTGGAGAAGCAGAGGTTTGGACCACGTGACGTTGTACTGCGCTGCCTGAAGGAAGCCATGATCGTTCGTCGTGTCGTAGCCGATCAGCGTGGTTTTCGGGTCGGGCCCTTCTCCTGCAAAAATGCCCTGAGCGTCGCCGCCGTTCACGAGAGCCAGATTCTTCGATATGTGCAACGGGTTCACCGGACTGGTCGTGCCTACGCCGATCCGTCCGCTGACATACATGTCGGCGCGCGTTTGCGTGTTCGCGCCACCATTCGTAGCCGCCCTGACCCAGAACGTGTCCTTCGCCTCGGACGCCGAGTACGCGCGGAAGTGGTACTTCTCATAGCCCGGCCAGTGATACCAGATCTGCGAATCGAAATTGATGTCCTTCTGACCGTAGTATCCGAGGGTAAAGGCCTGGAATTTCGTCGTGGGCGGAGATCCGACTTCGTCGGCCGTGCGGGCATTGAAGAATATCACGCGCGAAGTGTTTCCGGCCTCCGCGTCGCGTGGATTCACGAGCGTTACATCGTGAATGACGTTCCCCGGAATGGAGACGTACCCGTAGTACGAACCGGGAGAGCCGAAAAAATCGGTGCGGCCGTCCAGGAAGGAGCTCGAGGATAGCTGAACCGCACCGTCTCCTCGCATCCGTACCAGCTCGGTATTCGACGGATTGACGACCGCGAAACCGGACGCCGAGTTGGTCGTACCGGCCCTGGCGACGATCCATGGCGTGCCTGCTGCGGCGGTCATGAGAACGCCTGCGCTCGACAACTGAGAAGCATCGAGGTAGATGTCTCCGGCCGTTCCCGGGTAGACCGAGAGTGGAGCGGGCGAGCCATCTCGCGAAGCCGTCGCCGTCAGAATGGATGCGGCCGGCCCGCCGCTGGTCGAGACAGGATTCACAGGCGTGCCCGGCGCAACGTGATACCCGTCAATGTCGACGGCGATGTGAGCATTCGGAGGCACGGGGAATTCGATGATGCCGTTCGCCGGCGCCGGAACCCTGGACGGGACCATGATCGGATCCTCCTCGGGCGCAGCGGTCCCGCGCGGGCTGCGGCTGTAGGTCGTTACGCGAAGGGAATAGACGGTTGCATACGGCGGCACGACACGCCCGCAACGCGTCGTGCGAATGTCGACCCGCCGCAACACCTCCTCGCCGGTGTTTGACGGTGACTTCGTCGCCGTGTCGAGAATGCGGCATGGCGCAATCGCCACGAATGGCGCCTCCTGCTCCAATGGTTGTGGAAGCGCGTGAGGCACGACGCCGAACAGGGACAGCAGAATGATGACGATGGATTTTATCTGACGCATGAACGCCTCTCGATGGACTTCGAAACCAGAATGAAGCGAACGGATCACTCGGAAACCAGCGACTCCGTCGTCGCCATTACCACTCAGGCGAACGCGGGCAGTCGATTTGTAATGAATGACAAGCGGACCGTCCGGCAGGATGAACGCACAAACCTCAATCGTCAAGTAAATCCTGACGCTGAGGGTGTCTTCAGGCCCGCCCGCCCCCCCCGCCTCGCGCTGCTTCTCTTCCAGCCTCTTGATCTGGATACTCCAGCAATTCTCGAATTCGGACGGGTGCCGTGAACGAGTACGCCCTCGGAACCGAAGCTCACCTCGGGAGCGCGCGACTGCGTATCGGCGATGAACGCGCCGAAAACGATTGCCAAGTACGACCGAGGCCCGTTCTGATCATTGTTCCTCTTCTTGCGAATGACTCGACCGATGGGACGTTCGACCGCGGGGATGGTTGCCGTGCGTGCAGGCTTCGGGCATTCTGCGGTTCCCTCACCGAGCGATCACAGGGGATCATCACTGCAGAGACAACAACACGAGGATTTCGCCCTCACCGGTCGCGAGCGGCTCCAGCGCTTTGCCGATGATCGTCCCGGGGCGATGCATCTGGATGCCTGCGACGTCCACGGCAGTTGATTTCATGGCCATGCCTATCCTGTTGCTGGTGACGAGAAGGTCGCCGATGGCGATCGATTGTTTGCTGGCATCCACGCGGACGCGCACACGACCAGTCGTGGCAATCATTTCCTTGTCCGCCCCGGCCTCGCCGAGGATCAGGCCGGGCCGCTCGGAGACGACACCGGCAACGCGGGTATCGAAAGGCTCGGTGGCCGCGGTGACGGTATTCACGCGGTCGCGGCCGAGAACCACCACGGTCCCGGCAGAAAGATCCTGATCACTGGTCACCCACTCCGCGACGTCCTGGTACTTGGCGGCGATGTTGCCCGTTACCGTGACATCTCCGGCAACCGTTACCGAGCCGGCGAATGTCGAGACGCCGGTTGCATTGACGCGGAGGCCGCTTGCGTAGGCGCTGTTTCCGACGATCACGTCCTTGTCGGAGTAGGTGTTCAGATACAGAGGCTGACCCGGACTGTTGATCAGCGGCATCCCGACGTACCCGATCTGAAGATTGCTGACACGGATCGTGCTGTTCCCCTGCATTTCCATGAGCACACCGGAGCCGTACCCCTCCGTCGCCAACAAGTCGCGGAAGTGGACACCGAAGCCAAGGGAGTTGACGGCAGTGATCCGCAAGGGGGTGGTTCCGCCATTCACAGCCAGCTTCGCCGCCGGTGTCGCCGTTCCGATGCCCACGTCTCCGTTGGTGTCGATCCGCAGACGTTCCAGGTTGTTGGTCCCGAGAATCAGGTTCGAATTATCGGTATTGACGAGGTACATCCCGTATGCGTTGAATGGCGCTGTGGAACTGACACCCCTCCAGCCCACGAACCCTCTGTTCACCCCAGGGGTGTAAAAGTCGAGGCCGGACGAATACGCCACGTGGTTGTTGACGATCCGCACAAACCCTTCGGCACCGTTCCCTCCATTCACTTCGAGGGCCACTGGAACGGACGTCGCGATGCGCACTTTCCCATCGCCGCCCACGCGAAGTAGCTCACTGTTGTTTGAATTGAGGATGCGGAAGGAGGATGTGGTCGAGTCACCCGTCCTGACCTCGACGTCTGGTCCGCCGGATGTAGGGTGACTAGCTGCACTGACTGAGCTCTGGGCCAAGACGCCGGTCGCCGTGACCAATGAGATGACCATAGCGATACACGCGTTTCGAAAAGACACAATTCCTCCTAGAGACATGATCGGCCTCCTCACGGCAATTCCGGCGTAGGTGCTTCTTCACAGTCGCCAATGCGCCTGGCGGTGTAGACCTGGCGGAAGTTGCCGTCGTCGGTCTTCCCCTCGACCACACCCTCGAACTGGTCGCCGTTGTAGGTGAAGCGCGCCGTCGATTCGCTCTTTTTGCGGCCGCACTTCACGGCGTAGGAGAGGATGCTGCCGGAACGGCCGCCCGAGGTGACTTTGCAGTCGTCCGTGGCCTTGTGCCTGGGCGGCTTCGGGTCTTCCGCCTCCTCTTTGGAGATGCACACCACCGTGGTCATCGGTTCCGAGACCGCAGGAGATTCCGTGCGCATGGTGATCTCCCACATTCCGGGCGTCATCACAGGCGGCGCCGCTGATACTGCTGCCGCCGCCACGATGACGGCCGCTACTATGAACAACTGTGCACTTCGCATCACGATCTCCTCTTCAGAACGACTGAACACAGGTCTACCTCGAGAGCCCGCTTCGACAGAGCAAGCGGCCACCACATGAAATTGGATTGTTGGACTGTGCTGACCAGGACGTGAGGCCGCAGCAGGATCTCACGGAGTCTGCTATCTGTCAATTGATCCGTAAGAAATACTCTCCCCACGGGGGCACGATGATCTGCCAATGACTCGACCATCCTGAAGGAGAGGGCTCAGGACGTCGTCGCCCGCCCGCCCGCCTCGCGCTGCTTGTCTTCCAGCCTCTTGATCTGGATCTCCAGAAACTCGCGCAGCGAGACTTCCTGATCCTCCGGCACCGCATTGAACAGGATCGCGGAGCGGAAGACGTATTCGGGGCCTTTGTCGCCGCGGCGCACCTGCACGATCGAGCGGAGGACTTCGCAGGGGACGTAGATGCCGCCGTAGCTGGGGAAGATCAGCGTGGCGGCGGCGCCGGCTTTCACGGGCGAGCGGTGAATGACCGCGGCGCCGTGCAGACTGAGGTCGATCAACTCGCCGTTGACGTCGGAGAGTTGCACGGGAATCGATGCGGTTTCGTACCGCTCGGAGCGGCGGCGGTCTTTGCCGGAGGCCATCCGCGCTCGATTATAAGTGCCCTCGGTCCCGCATTCGCTCGATGAACGCCTTCACGATGCGCGCGCCGGCGATCTCCGCGGAGCCGGCGTTCTCCGCGAACACCGCAAACGCGATCCTCGGCTGCTCCGCCGGCGCGAAGCCGAAGACCACCGTGTCGTAGCCGTCCGCGCGCGTGCCGGAGGTGCCGGTCTTGATCGCGAGCGTCACTCCGTCGACCTTCGCGCGGCGGCCCGTCCCCTGCGGGCGCGTGACGACTGCCTGCATCGCGGCGATCGCTCGTTCGACCGCGGCGCGCGGCGCGATCTGGATGGTCGATTGATTCGGCGGACCCTCGATCACGTCACCGAGGATCGAGCGGCGTGCGCGCTGGAGGCGCGGCGTGGTGAGCGCGCCGCGGTTCGCGAGCATCGATGCGAGCATCGCCAGATGAAACGTGGTCACGGTCTCGTGCTCGAGTCCGATCGCGTAGAAGGCGGTCTCGAAGTCGTTGAAGATCTCGCCGGTGGTGCGGCCGAGGGGAACGCGGAAGAGGCCGAGGTTCGTCTGGCCGTCGAAGCCCGCGCGCTGATGGAGCGCGCGGAGACGATCGCGTCCGGTGCGCAGGCCGAGATCGGCGAAGACGGTGTTGCAGGACTGCGCGAGCGCTTCCTCGACATCGGGCAGCGTGCCGTGAACGCGCCAATCGCCGAAGCTGCGGCCGTCGATCTCGAGCGCGCCTTTGCAGTCGAAGGGGAAGAGCGAGTCGACGTCGACGCCGCTCGCGAGCGCGGCGATGAGGGTCAGCACTTTGACGACGGAGCCTGGCTCGAACGATTCGTGCGGCGAGGTGCCGGCCATGGCGAGGATCTCGTTCGTGCGCGGATTGATGGCGACGAGCGACGCGCGGGCGCCGCCGAGGGCGTCGAGCGCAATCTGCTGCACCTCGGCGTCGATCGTTGTCTCGAGGCGCTCGTTCGTAAGAGGAGGGCGGACGTCCCGTCCGCCCGGCGGACGGGACGTCCGCCCTCCAGGCATCTCCGCGATCGGGGCGAACAATGCATTCGTTGCGACGACGCGCTGCTCCGCGATCACGAACTCTGCGATCGGCGCGCCCTTGCGATCGAATGCGAACGCGAATCTGCCGGCGCGTTCCGCATCCGCGATGCGCTGCAGCGCGAGCTGCGCCCTCGCGCGATCGCGCGGGCTCTCGTTGCGCTCGCGCGAGGCGTCGTCGTACGCGAGATAGTCGGCGTACGCGCCGCGCGCGAAGAGGCGCCTGGCGACTTCGGCGGAATCGAGCGGCGAGAGCCACAAGGTTCCGCCGCGCAGCGCGCGCAGGTGCGGCTCCGCATCCGCGCGGCGGCCGAGGGCGAGATGCGAGGCCGCGAGCAGTTGATCGTGTTGCCGCCGCCAGAGGTAGAGTCGCGACCACTCGCGCGCAGTCGCGATCGAATCGGCGTAACGCGCTTGCGTGCCACTCGTCGCGGGCGCGGCGCACCGGCAGCCACGCCACCGCGGTCAGCAGCGCGAGCAGAACGATCAATGCGGCTGTCAGGTACCAGATGACTCGGCGGCCCATACTTCGACCCGTTCGAGCCGCCGCAGGTGCAAGCGGTCTGCCGCGCTCGCGTTGGCGACCGAGATCTCGATGCAGCCGCTCGAGCCGGTGATGAGAAACGGTCCCGGCGCGGCGCCGCCGTAGGTGCGCTCGAGGCGGTCGATCACGATGTCGCGGACGTGCAGCGCGAACGCGTCGAACGGGATCCGCGCGCGCTCGATGTCGGTGATGGCGTTGCCGAAGCGGTCGATGGCGACGATCGAGCCGCGCACGACTTCGCCGTATGACGGCGGGGTGTAGGGCAGCGTGACGAGCTGTTCGAGCGGTGGTCCGACTTCGGCGAGCGGCAGTCCGTTCGCGAGCGCGGCGGCGACGGGAGCGAATCGGTCGCGGCCGTGGAAGGTGGAGCTGGCCGCGGGGAGGAAAAGGGATTCGTTTTCGATGGAGTGGGGGTGCCCCTCACCCTGGCCCTCTCCCCGCGTGGCGGGGAGAGGGGACTGGGGGAGGATGAATGTCAGCAGGCCGTTGTCGGGCGCGAGGAACAACTTCTCGTCCTGTTCGAGAGCGATGATCTTTCGATCCGTTCCGACGCCGGGATCGACGACGCAGACGAAGATCGTTCCGCGCGGCCACCACGCGACGACGGTTTTGAGGAACCACGCCGCTTCGAGCACGTCGTGCGGCGCGATCTCGTGCGTCAGGTCGTGAACGGGCGCATCGCAGCGCGATGCAATCACGCCCTTCATCGCCGCGACGTACGGATCGCGCGTGCCGAAGTCGGTGAGGAGGGCGATGCGCATCATCGGAAATATACTCGCGGCCCGTGTTTGCCACCGTCCCACCGCCGCCGCAGCGGCTTCTCGTCTTCGCGCGCATCCCCGAACCGGGCCGCGTGAAGACGCGCCTGGCTACAGCCATCGGCGACGCGCGTGCGCTCGCGGTCTACGAGGCGATGCTGCGCGACGTGATCGCATCGATCGGCGAGTCGACGTCCGAAACGGAGATCGAGTTTCTCTGGGCGCCGGCGCCGAACGCGAGCGGCGAGGTCTTGCGAGCGGCGTTCGCGCATCACGCGACGGCGATGCAGACCGGCGTCGATCTCAGCGAGCGGCTCTCGATGGCGTTCTCGGAGCGCTTCTTCTTCCATCGCACGCAGAAGATCGTCGCCATCGGCGTCGACGATCCGACGCTCGCTCGTTCGCTCATCGATTACGCCTTCGCGCTGCTCGATTCGGTGGAGTGGATCGTCGGTCCGGCCGCGGACGGCGGCTACTACCTCATCGGCTGCCGCGCCGGCGCGTTCGACCCCGAGGTGTTTCTCGGCATCGAATGGGGCACGTCCAGTGTGTTGTCCGCGACGCTGGCGAAGATCCGCGCGATCGAGCGCAGCGTGGCCGTGCTGCCGCAGCGATACGATATCGATGTGGCCGCGGACCTGCAGCGTTACGCGGCCGAAGGACACGAGGGCGAATTGGGACGCCTGCTGAAGCAATGAAGATCCTCAACTCCGACCAGATGCGCCGCATCGACCGCCGCACGACGGAGCGCTTCGGCGTTCCTTCGATCGTGCTGATGGAGAACGCGGCGATCGCCGTCGTCGACGCGATCTTCCAGCACTATCCCGAGAGCGAGCGGGTGGCGATCGTCTGCGGAACGGGCCAGAACGGCGGCGATGGATTCGCGGTCGCCCGTCATCTCGAGAATCGCGGAGTCGTGCCGGTGATCGTCGTGGCCGGCGATCGCGGCTCGGTCAAAGGCGACGCGCTCACGAATCTCCACGTCTGCGAGCGCCTCGGCATTCCGATCTACGACATCCGCGACGGCGACGGCATCGAGACCGCGCTCGCGCATGTCGCCGACGCCGACCTCGTCGTCGACGCGATCTTCGGCACCGGCCTCAATCGCGCGCCGGCGGGCGTGCACGCGGACGTGATCCGCGGCATCGCCGAGCTGCGCATCCCGGTGCTGGCGATCGATCTGCCGAGCGGCGCGAACGCGTCGTCCGCCGAGCCGTTCGAGCCGTGCATTCAGGCCGAGGTCACGGTGACGTTCGCGGCGCCGAAGCTGTGTCACGTGTTCGAGCCGGCCGCGCTCTACTGCGGCGAAGTGATCGTCGCGGACATCTCGATTCCGGAGATGGCCGTCGAAGAAGAATCCGTCGCACTCGCGCTGATCACGCCGAAGAGCGTGCAGCCGCATGTTGCGCCGAGGCTCGCGGCGACGCACAAAGGGACGTACGGACACGTCGCGATCATCGCCGGCTCGCCGGGACGCAGCGGCGCCGCGGTGTTGTGTGCGCGCGGCGCGATCCGCATGGGCGCGGGGCTGGTGACGGTGATGACCGATCCCGACACGGCGAAGCTCGTGCACGCGGGATCGATCGAGTCGATGACGTGGGCGCGTAACGATCTGCGCGAATTTCTGCACAACAAATCCGCCGCGCTCCTCGGACCCGGACTGCCCGACGATGAAAACGCATACGCCAACACGCGCGCGATGGTTACGACCATCGAGTTGCCGCTCGTGATCGACGCGTCGGGACTGAACGCGTTCGCCGCGCGCGCGGGCGAGCTCAATCCGCGCCGGCTGCCGCGCGTGATCACACCGCATCCCGGCGAGCTCGCGCGCATTCTCGAGACGGACGCGAAGTCGATCGCGCGCGATCGCATCGCCGCGGCGCGCGAGGCGGCGCGCGCATCCAATTGCGTCGTCGTGCTGAAGGGCTATCAGACGCTCGTCGCGGAGCCGGACGGCCACGTGTTCGTGAATCCGACCGGCAATCCCGGCATGGCCAGCGGCGGGATGGGCGACGTTCTCGGCGGGATGATCGCGGCGCTGCTCGCACGCGGCACCGATCCCCTCGACGCCGCGTGCGCGGGGGTGTACGTGCATGGACTCGCGGGCGATGTGCTCAAGGAAGAGCAGGGCGACACGGGACTCGCGGCAATGGATCTGGCGGATCGGATTCCGCACGCGATTCAGCGACTGCGATGAAGTTCGTCTGCCCCACCGAAGCCGATACCGAGCGCGCCGCGCGCGAGATCGCCCGCACGCTCGCCGCCGATGCCACGGTGCACCTCGTCGGCGACCTCGGCGCGGGCAAGACGTTCGTCGCGCGCGCGATGGCCGCGGAGCTCGGCGCCGATCCGCACGAAGTCGCGTCGCCGTCGTTCGCGATCGTGCACGAGTATCCGCGGCGCGGCGCGACGCCGGTCATCCACATCGACGGCTACCGGCTCTCCGAAAATCGCCGCGAGTGGCTGGAGATCGGCATCCCGGAGCTCCTCGGCTCGCCCGGCGTGAAGCTGATCGAATGGCCGAAGCGCGAGTTCGAGGAGTTCGAGGACGCGCACGTCGAGGTGAGGATCGACGTGCGCGAGGATGGGACGCGCGAGATCAGCGTCGCGTGAACGACGCCATCGACTGCGTCTCCGGCACGTCGAGCCGCGCTCTCCACAGCCGCTCGACGGCGTGCGTTCCCGGAAGCTCGATCACGCGGTGACACGCCATTCCGCTCACCGCTTTCCGCTCGACCTTGGCCTGGGCAAGGTCGGCCGGCCTGCGGATGATCACTTCGACGCGGTGCGCGAAATACTGTTCCCGCGCCGGCTGTCCGGCCGGGAAGCGCACGAGCTCCTCGCGCCAGGGCGCTTGCGGAGCACCCTCGTACGACTCGAAGACGAAGACGAGCCGCATGTCGAGCCACTCCTGCGAGAAATAGAAGTTGAAATCGAAGCGGCCGTCGGCGTGGGCGGTCGGATAAACGACCGTCGAGTAGTAGCCGTCGCAGCCCTGGCCGACGACTTTGCCGAGGTTGCTCAGCACGTAGTCGCCGTTGTTGAGCGCTGCGAACATCCGCAGACGTACCGGCTTCCGCGTGAGAGACGGAATGCGGAACGCGCAGTGATCGCCCATGTCGGCGTAGAGCCGCCGTACGCCGGCGCCGGGAAGATTGATGTCGTAGACCTGCAGCTCCTGCGCGGACGCAGTTCCGATGACGAGCACGAGAAACAACAGAAGACCCAGCGTTCGATTCATAGCTTCCTCGGTGGCGGAGGTGGAGTGACGCCGCGCAGCAGCAGCGTGTTCACGCGCGCCGAGACGATGTCCGCCTCCGTCGTCCCTTCGGGCGTGCGATTGACGTTCGTGAACTCTTCGAAGTACGGGTTGTAGGCGCTGATGCTGCCGTCCGGCGCCTGCAGGTAGAACACAAAGCTGATGCCGTCGTCCGACATCTTCATTTTCACGCGCGTTTCCTTCAGCGCCTTGCTGTGGACGTACGACGCCCAGATCAGCATCAGCGCCACCAGCGTCACACCGCTCCATCGCGCGGCGTGGACGCTGTTGCGAAGATGCTGTCCACGCGGCGTTCCGCGCCAGAGGACCGTGACGATCACGGCCGCGAGCACGGTGAGGCCGGTGTGCGCGGCATACGAGGTCGCCAGCCGGTCGAGAAAGTCGCCGGGGCGCTCGCTCCGGCAATCGAGATTCACCGGACTCGGGTACAGCGTCTTGTCGCTCGCGGCGGCGCAGAGACGCGCGCGGCGCAAGGCATCGCCCGTGACGAACACGGCGGGAATCCGCATCAACGCGGGATCAATGACCGGCTCGGTCAATACATTCTCGAAGTAAAACCACGGCGCGATGAACAGCCACGAGCTGATGACGAAGAGCACGCCCGTGACCGCGAGCAGTGCGTACGTCCGCCGCCCATGCCGCCACGCGAGGAATCCCGCACCGGCGAAGAGCGCGGCCGCCGCGAGCATCTGCAGCGGATGCGACACGAATCGGCCGAACAGGAAAGCGATCGTGTCGATCAGGAACGCGACCCCGTCCCCTTCGAGACTCGCCAGGATAGTGAGGAGAGATCCTTTGAGCGGATAGGCGGCGGACGGGCGGCCGAGAAGCGTGTAAGTTCCCCACTTCCCGGCGAGGCCGAGCACGCCGACGTACGTTGCGACACCACCGGTCACCAACACCTGCGGGCGTTTCCAGAACGGTACGTCAGGTACCGCTTCGGATGCCGCTTTTTCGCTGCGAGCCACGATGGACCTCACTTAAGGGAGAGACAGCAGAGATGCAGACCCCTACCTATGTAGTGAGCGAAAGACGCGATTCGTTACAGACGCTGCATCACTGCAGCAGCATCCTCGCGTTCCTGCGGTTCGGCGCGACCTCGAGCACCCGTTTCGCCTCTGCGACCGCCTCGTCACGCTTGCCGAGATCGAGCAGCAGCTCCGCGAGCAGCTCACGCGCGGGAATGATTGCGCCCGGTGTCACCGGATGCTTGTCCATCGACGCTTCCAGATCCGCCGCGGCGCGCATGTGCTTCTGCGCGTCGTCGTCGTTCTTCTCGGCGTGCGCGATCCACGCCGCGACGCCGAGGCGCTGGATCTCGACCTGATCGGCCCAGTAGGCGTTTTTCTGATCGATGAGCGTCTGCCGGATCGCCGCGAGCCGCGCCGCCGCTTCGCGTGCGACATCGAGATTGCCCGAGCGCGCGCCGCCGATGCCGCGGGCGAAGTGGATGTTCGCTTCGGCGTACGGGACCTTCGACCAGTCGATGACCGTCGGCACGGTGAGCGCGGCAGCTTCCTTCCACTCGCGGCGTTCGAGCGCGAAGCGCGCGGGCACGGCGCCGATCGCGAACGCGGCGGCAAACTGGCTCGGGTTGTCGACCTTCGTCACGCCCTTCGTCTTCTCGACGAGCTTGCGCGCGTCGTCGATCTGTCCCTTCTGCAGATACGCGTAGACGAGATAGTCGATCGCGTGCAGCTCGTCGAACGCCGTCGCGCCCGGCATCGCCTTCGTGACATAGCTCCTCGCTTTCGCCGCCGACGCGAGATTCGAGGCGATCGACTCGTCCCACAGTCCGAGGCGCGTGAAGATGTGCGAGGGCATGTGCAGCGCGTGCGGCGATCCGGGCGCGAGCTTCGCGTAGACGCGCGCGGCGGGCAGCGCGAGCTCCGCGAGATCGGGATAGTCGAAGCTGTGAATCAGATAGTGCGCGACGCCCGGATGCTCCGGCTCCTGAGGCAGCACGCGATTGAGAATCGCCGCGGCTTCCTTCTGTTTCGCGTAGGTCTTGTCCTTCGGATCGGCGATGCCGAGGAGCGCGAGCGCGTGGAAGATCGCGGCCTCGCGGTCCTTCGGATGATCGCGCTCGACTTTCGCCATGGCGCTTTCGTACGCGCGCATCCGCGTCATGTGATCGAGTGCGTCGGACTTCGCGTAAAAGACATTGATGGCGTCGATGTACGCCTTCTCGCGATCGGTCTTCGCCCCCGCGGCGGCCGCTTTCTCCGCCGCTTCTTTTCCGGTCTTCAGCTCGGACGGATTCGGCGGCGCCCAGATGGGATGGAGACTCGACATCGCCACGCCCCACCAGGCCATGCCGCATTCGGCATCCGCAACGGCCGCGCGACGGAAGGCTTTCTCCGCCTCGACGTACCAGAACGAGTGCATGAGGGCATCACCGCGATCGATTTCCTGCTGCGCCGCCTCGTTGCACGACGTCGCGAAATGCGCCTTGCCGATGTTGCCGAGGTCGTGGTGGTGATGAGCGTGATCGTCATCGGCGAGGAGTGCGAGAGGAGCAGAGAGAACGAGCGCAGCAAGGAACCGGCGCATGAGAAGCCTCCTGGAGGGCGGACGTCTCGTCCGCCAAAAAGAGGCGGGCGAAACGCCCGCCGTCCTTGCGATTATAGAATCCGCCGCGCATGCCCGATCCCGAAATCACACCGCAATTGATCAGCTCGCACGGCCTCACTCCCGACGAGTACCAGCGCATCGAGCAGATCCTCGGACGCGCGCCGAACTACACCGAGCTCGGCATCTTCTCGGTGATGTGGTCCGAGCACTGCTCGTACAAATCCTCGCGCGTGCATCTGCGCAAATTTCCGACGAGCGGGCCGCGCGTCGTGCAGGGGCCGGGCGAGAACGCGGGCGTGATCGACATCGGCGACGGCTGGGTGGCGGCGTTCAAGATGGAGTCGCACAATCATCCGTCGTTCATCGAGCCGTACCAGGGCGCGGCGACGGGAGTCGGCGGAATCCTCCGCGACATCTTCACCATGGGCGCGCGGCCCATCGCGTGTCTCGACTCGCTGCGCTTCGGCGCGCTGGACGCGCCGCGCATGAAGTATCTCGTCGACGGCGTCGTGCGCGGCATCGCCGGCTACGGCAACTGCATCGGCATCCCCACCGTCGGCGGCGAGACGTCGTTCCACTCCTCCTACAACGGGAACATCCTCGTCAACGTCTTCGCCCTCGGCGTGACGAAGCGCGAGAAGATTTTCAAAGGCACCGCGAGCGGCGTCGGCAATCCGGTGATCTACGCCGGCTCGAAAACGGGACGCGACGGCATTCACGGCGCGACGATGGCGTCCGCCGAGTTCGACGAGGCGTCGGAAGAGAAGCGGCCGACGGTGCAGGTCGGCGATCCGTTCACCGAGAAGCTGCTGCTCGAAGCGTGTCTCGAGATCATGGACTCGGACGCGATCGTCGGCATTCAGGACATGGGCGCAGCCGGACTGACGTCGTCGTCGTTCGAGATGGCGGGACGCGCGGGCACGGGGGTGCGCATGTTCCTCGATCGCGTTCCGGTGCGCGAGAGCGGGATGACGCCGTACGAGATCATGCTCAGCGAGTCGCAGGAGCGGATGCTGATCGTGGCGAAGAAAGGCCGCGAGCAGGAGGTCGTGCGGACGTTCGAGAAGTGGGACTTGAACGCGGCCGTGGTCGGCGAAGTGACGGACGACGGGTTCGTGCGGCTGTTCTGGGATGGTGAGGAAGTCGCGGCGATTCCGGTCGATCCGATCTCGACCGAGGCGCCGGTGTATGAGCGGCCGATGAAGAGGCCGGACGGAGTGGAGGACAGGCAATCCTGCCTGTCCGGACAGGCAGGATTGCCTGTCCTCCACTCCGAGCAAACGGAGACTCTCCTCCGCCTGCTCGCCTCCCCCAACCTTTCCTCGAAGCACTGGATCTACGAGCAGTACGACACCACCGTCCGCACGAACACGATCGCCGGTCCCGAGCATCGCGACGCGGCGGTGATCCGCGTGAAGGAGACGGGGCGCGCGCTCGCGATCACGTCCGATGTGAATCCCGTCTACTGCTCGCTCGATCCGTACGAGGGCGGCAAGCAGGCGGTCGCGGAAGCGGCGCGCAATGTCGCGGTGTCGGGCGCGCGGCCGGTGGCGATCACGGACTGCCTCAACTTCGGCTCGCCCGAGCGCCCGGAGATCATGTGGCAGTTCGCGGAGTGCATCCGCGGCATCAGCGACGCGTGCCGCGCGCTGGAGACGCCGGTCGTCTCCGGCAATGTCTCGTTCTACAACGAGACCGAGGGACGGGCGGTGCTGCCGACGCCGACGGTGGGGATGGTGGGGCTGATGGAGAGCGATCGCGATGGCTGCGGCCTCGCCTTCGCGGACGACGGTCTCGACATCATCCTCCTCGGCGAAACGCACGATGAGCTGGGCGGCTCGGAGTGGCAGCAGCTCTTCGCACCGAACGCGCTCGCCGCACCGCCGCGCGTCGATCTCGATCGCGAGAAGGCGCTCGTCGAGCTGCTGCTCGCGCTGCACGGCGCGAAGCTGCTCCGGAGCGCGCATGACATTTCGAACGGCGGACTCGCGGTGGCTTTGGCTGAAATGTCCTTCGACGGAATCGGCTGCCACGTCGATCTCTCGAACTACGCGCGCGATCTCGATGCAGTCGCGCTGCTGTTCAGCGAGTCGCAGGGCCGCGCGATCGTCGCATGCACGAACGCGGACAACGACGCGGTGATCGCGCGCGCGTCGTCGTTCGGCGTCCCCGCGCGGCAGATCGGGCGGACGGCGCACGCGACGTTCCTCATCGAGCGCGACGGCACGCCGCTCGTGCGCATCGCGACGCCGGAGCTCGCCCGCGTCTGGCGCACCGCCTTCGCGCTCCTCCTCGGCGGCGACACGATCGACGACGTCCTCCGCGGCGTCGGCGAAGAAGCGCCAGACGTGATGGCGCACTGAGTAGTGTAGGGGCGGGCTTCAGCCCGCCCTCGCCCGGCTGAAGCCGGGCGCTACGTTTTGCCTCGGCGTATGCCGCCATACCTGTAATGACGACGAGAAGCGCCGGTTGGTTAACGAGCCGGCGTGACGACGCCGTGGCATTCGCCGAAGCCAATACGCGGCACGCCATCGCGTTCGCAGTACGCGCGCAGGATCACCTCGTCGCCGTCCTCGAGAAACCTGCGCGTCTCGCCCGTCGGCAACGCGACCGGCTCCGTGCCGCGCCACGCCAGCTCGAGCAGCGAGCCGCGCGAGTCCTTCGCCGTGCCCGAGATCGTGCCGCTCGCGAGGAGATCGCCTGGCTGCAGGTTGCAGCCGTTCGACGTGTGATGCGCGACCAGCTGCGCGACGGTCCAGTACATGTCGCGGAAGTTGCCGCGGCTGAGGCGTACCGGCTCGTTCATCTTCGCGCTGCGCAGCCACACTTCGACGGTGATGTCGAACGCGACTTCGTCCTGCAGGTGCGCAAGCACCGGATCGTCGTGCTGCAGCTTCGTGCGGAACGGCTCGAGCGCGTCGAGCGTGACGATCCACGGCGAGATCGACGTCGCGAAGTTTTTCGCGAGGAACGGGCCGAGGGGCTGGTACTCCCACGTCTGGATGTCGCGCGCGGACCAGTCGTTGACGAGGCAGAAGCCGAACACGTGATCGAGCGCGCGCGCGATGGGAATCGGCTCGCCGAGCGCGTTGCCGCGGCCGATGAAGGCGCCGAGCTCGAGCTCGTAGTCGAGGCGCTTCGACGGGCCGAAGACCGGGGGCGCATCCGCATCGTCGCGCGTCTGGCCGTGCGGGCGGCGCACCGGCGTGCCGCTGACGACGATCGACGATGAGCGGCCGTGATAGCCGACCGGCAGCCACTTGTAGTTCGGCAGCAGCGGATTGTCGGGGCGGAACATCGAGCCGACGTTCGTCGCGTGATGGATCGAGGCGTAGAAGTCGGTGTAGTCGCCGATGCGCGCCGGGAGCAGCAACTTTGCGTGGCGCATCGGGACAAGATGCCGCTCGACGTTACCGTCGAGCAGCTCGCGGATGCGGCGCTTCACCGGCAGCGTCGCGCCGCGCGTCATGAACGCGTTGAGCAGCGGCTCGAGCAGCGAAGGCTCATCGATCAGTCCCTCGCGCACGCACGCGTGGAGATCGAGGATGCGATCTTCGATGGCCGTGCAGATGTGCGCCTCGCCGTCGCGGTCGAAGACGCCGAAGGGAAGGTTCTCGATGGGAAAATCGGTCATTGCAGTGTGGAGTGCGGCGACGCCAGTCGCCGCTGTTTACGCCGCGACGCCAGTCGCGGCGCCGCAGCTTGCACTGCGGCGTACGAAAGCGGCGACTGGCGTCGCCGCACTCCACACCGAATCATAGCCACTCGAGCTCCTTCAGATCCGCGATCGGCTCTTCGAACGAGCACGAGCCGAACGAGAGCGCGAAGGTGCGGCGCACGGTCGCGAGCTCGTCGATGCCGATGTGATGGCCGCGCCACGACGCGCCGTCATCTCCGAAGAAGAACGAGCGCGCGTCGGTCTCGCGGAGGATCTCTTCCGCGCGATCGACGACCGCCGCGGCGAGAAAGACGTTGATGAATCCGTGCATCGTGCCCACCGGCCCGTCCGGCTCGTACGTCAGCGCCTTCACGCAGCGCAGCGGATGGTGCAGTCCCGCCGTCGCCTTGAACGCGACGCCTTCCGCCTTGCACGCGCGCAGGAACGCCGCGATCGTCTCCGGCGTCGGAAACGCATCCGCGGTGAGGCCGCCCGTGCGGATCTTCGCGCGCAGTCCGCGCTTCTTCAGCTCCGGCAGCAGCGAGGTGTCGGTGATCTCGACGAACGCGCCCGGCGCCGCGCTCTCGAGTTCCTCCGCTTTCACCTCGTCGACGCCGAGAACGCTGAGCGGAAACTCCGGCGGCACTTCATGCGCGCGTTCCTTCGGCACGACGAAGCGTCCGAGGGCCCAGGCGTACTTGCCGTCGCGATAGCGCGCGTAGTTGCGCACCGCGTCCTGCATCGTGAGCGAAGCAGGCGGAAAGAGTCCCGCGTAGTCGATGAGGTGCTCGAGCAGAACGCGCAGCGAGTCAATCATTCGCTTCGGAACTGCTTCTTCAGTCCCCGCCAGCACTGCCAGTAGTCGCGCTGCAGCGCCGGCGTCTCCATCGCGAAACGCGTCGGATGGAGGATCGAGCGCGACTCGAACATGAACGCGAGCGTGTCGCCGAGAAAGTGCGGCTCGAGCTTCGCGGAGCAGGCGGCGTCGAACGTCGCCGCGTCGGGACCGTGGCCGGACATGCAGTTGTGCAGACTCGCGCCACCCGGCACGAAGCCCTCCGACTTCGCGTCGTACGTGCCGCGAATCAGGCCCATGTACTCGTTCATCACGTTGCGGTGGAAGTACGGCGGGCGGAACGTGTCCTCCGCGACCATCCAGCGCGGCGGAAAGATCACGAAGTCGACGTTCGCCGTCCCGGGAAATTCGCTCGCCGAGGTGAGGACAGTGAAGATCGACGGATCGGGATGATCGAAGGAGACGGTGTTGATCGTGTTGAACTTCGCGAGATCGTATTTGCAGGGCGCGTTGTTGCCGTGCCACGCGACGACGTCGAGCGGGGAATGATCGATGCGCGCCGACCAGAGGCGCCCGCCGAATTTCGCGACGAGCTCGAAGTCGCCCTCGAGGTCTTCGAACGCGGCGACGGGCGTGAGGAAATCGCGCACATTCGCGAGCCCGTTCGCGCCGATCGGGCCGAGCTCCGGGAGTCGCAACGGCTGTCCGAAGTTCTCGCAGACATAGCCGCGCGCATCGGCGTCCTGCAGCTCCACGCGAAACTTCGCGCCGCGCGGAATGACCGCGATCTCGCCGGGACAGACATCGACGACGCCGAGCTCCGTGCGAATGATGAGCGAGCCGCGCTCGGGAACGAGCAGCAGCTCGCCGTCGGCGTCGTAGAAGTAGCGCGTCGTCATCGAGCGATTCGCGGCGTAGATGTGGATGCCGATGCCGGCGTTGCCCGCGATCGTCATCAATCCATCGACGAAATCCGCCGCCGCGTCGGGCAGCGGCATCGGATCCCATCGCAGCTGATTCGGCGGCGTGGGAATCTCATCGAACGCGCCGCGCAGGAATCGCGGATCCAGCGGCGCGAACGGCTCGTGCAGCACGCTCGGCCGGATGCGATAGAGCCACGAGCGCCGCTGCAGGTGTCGCGCTACCGTGAACGGCGCGCCGGAGAACTGTTCCGCGTACAGCCCATGCTTCACGCGCTGCGGCGAGTTCCCCCGCTCCGGCAGCGCGCCCTTCACCGCCTCGGTGGCAAATTCGTTGTCGAAGCCGGATTGGTACATGGTTGCTGGGTTGCTGGGTTGCTGGGTTGCTGGGTTGCTGGGTGCTTATCTCAGCAACCCAGCAACTTAGCAACCCAGCAACTCCTCGTCACAGGTTGCCGCGCCTCTCCTGCTCGCGCTCGATCGACTCGAACAGCGCGCGGAAGTTGCCCTTGCCGAATCCGCGGCTGCCCTTGCGCTGAATGATCTCGAAGAACACCGTCGGCCGGTCCTGCACCGGCTTCGTGAAAATCTGCAGCAGGTACCCCTCTTCATCCTTGTCGACGAGGATGCCGAGGTCTTTCAGCGTTTCCATCGGCTCATCGATCGCGCCGATCCGCTGCGGGAGCTCGTCGTAGTACGTGTCGGGCACGCGCAGGAACTCGACCCCGTTGTCGCGCAGCCTGCTCACCGTCGCGATGACGTCCTTGCAGAGCAGCGCGACGTGCTGCACGCCGGGACCGCGGTAGGCCTCGAGATACTCATCGATCTGGCTCTTCTTCTTGCCGGCGGCCGGCTCGTTGATCGGAAACTTCACGACATGCGACTCGTCCGACATCACGATCGACATGAGCGCGGAGTACTCGGTGGAGATGTCCTTGTCGTCGAAGGTGATGTAGCGCGAGAAGCCCATGACCTTGCTGTACCACTCCGCCCACCGATTCATCGCCCCGAGCTCGACGTTGCCGACGACATGATCGACGACCGCGATCCCGACCTCGTCGCCCTTCACCTCGCTCGCGATGAAGCCCGGCAGGAACGCGCCGTCGTAGCTCGCGTAGGAGATGAAGGAGTGGATGGTGTCGCCGTACGTTTTCACCGCCGCGCGCCTGATGGTCCCCCGCTCGTCCGACACATCATGCGGCTCGATCGCCGGCTCCGCCCCCCGCTTGATCGCCTCGTTGAACGCGAAGTCCGCGTCTTCGACGAGCAGCGCGATGTCCCGCACGCCGTCGCCATGCTTTCTCAGATGTTCGCTGGCCGGATGGTTTGGATCGAAGGGAGTCGAGATCACGAACCGCACCCGGTTCTGCGCGAGGACGTAGGAAGCAAACTCGCGGTTGCCCGTCTCCAGCCCCCGGCACGCGATCTGCGCGAAACCGAAGGCCTTGCGGTAGAAGAAAGCGGCCTGCTTCGCGTTCCCGACCCAGAACTCGACATGGTGGATGCGCTTGAGGCGCAACGGGTTGCCGCCGGAGAGGGCGGCCTCGCGGAGGGTGGGGAGTTGGGTGGTAGTCGTCATGCGGGTCGCTGTTTATCACAAAGCAAATGAGACGCAAGGTTGGCGGCATGAATGCCGGATCAAGTATTCTGAATGTAAAGCTGAATTCCGGGGAAAAGGTGACGACTCGTCCTTCTTACTCTCGAGGGTCGGACGAGTCATGTACGGCGACAGCAAAGCGATGGCTGCAAGTTTCGACCATGATTTGCCCGGCTGGGCTCGCGCGGCGCGGTGGTTACCCCACATCGCAACAGGCGCATTGGCACTCGTCGCGATTGCGCTGTATCAGCGTTCTATCCCGGCTCATGACCCGCTGTCGCGCTTGCTCGATGCAGCAAACGCAGCGGATCGAGGAATGGAGCCGGGCCGCATCGCCGGCGTGGCAAATTTTCTGCGGCCGAACGAGACGCGTGGCGCCGCTACAAAGACAGCCTCGACTCTTCGTCTCAAAACGGTTGCCGCCGAAATCCTCGAGACATCGGAACTGCGAAAATCGCGCAAGCCAGTCGATCTTCACACGATTGCTGTCGCTTACTTCTTTGCAGGCAATGTTGACGAAGCGATCCGCACACTGACCGATCTGTCTCGCCTGCCACATGGAAGAGCGAGCGCCTGGAATGATCTCGCGGCAGCCCTCCTGGTGCGCGGCAAACGAGACAACGACCCACGAGACCTGGCGCGCGCCGTCGTGGCGGCCGACCACGCTCTCGACCAGGAGCCCGTCATGGCTCCAGCGCTCTACAACCGGCTCGTTGCGCTCGAGGAGCTCGGACTCGAACAGGCAGCACGCGCCGCAGCCCAAACGTACCTTCGGGTGGATTCCGGATCGTCATGGGCGATGGATGTTCGCCGCCGGCTCGTACGCGTGGAGCGTCCGACCGCGGCGGACGAATGGAAAATCATCGCCACCAGAATCGAACGCCTTACGAACGAAGGATTGCAGGCGGAGCTTGCGAACGCTGCCGCACGTTATCCCCAGCTCTTACGTTCGTGGGCGGAAGGAGAAATCATTGGCCGCTGGGCGGATGCGATCGCTGCACAAGACGCCCAGGCAGCGCACCGGTGGCTGGACATCGCACGAGCCGCCGGTTCGGCGCTCGCGGCGAGAAGCGGAGACACGCTTCTCGCCGAGATTGTGGATGACATCGACCATCGCAACGAGAAATCCGCAACGGCAGTGGCTCAGACGTTTCGGGAGTATCGCAAAGGCCGTCAGCTTTTCGCCAAACGCTTCATTACCGAATCGCTGCCGTTCCTCACGAACGCCACAAGGCGGTTTCGCGCTGAGGAGAGCCCGCTTTGGCTTCTTGCCGCGTACTACGAGGCCAATGCTCTGCTCGACGCGTATGAGACCGCAGCATCGCGCCGTGTGTTGGCGGAGGTTCTTGCCGCGGCGCAGCCGCGCTACGAGTCTCTTCGGGCGATGTGCGCGTGGGGCGAAGCGAACCTACTGCTTCGCGATGGACGACTCTATGAGGCTTTGCTCGCCTGGCGCCGCGCGTTGGAGGGATTCAAACAGCTCGATGAACGCAATCACGCTGCGCGGATGCAGAACAACGCGGCAGCGACGCTCACTCTCCTCGGCCGTCGTACCGAAGCATGGCGTCTGCGACACTCCGCTCTTCGCGGTGCCATGCGTTCCGGTGACCCGCTGGTCATGGACGTCGTCCTGAACGGCACTGTCCGGCAGGCGGTTCGCGAACATGAATGGGCGGTCGCGCGCTCCCTGCTTCACGCGGCGATCGAGCAGGGAATCGGATCGCCGCGCCTTCGCGCCGATGCGCTGCTGTGGCGAGCATTTGCGGACGCACGGCTTCGCGGCGCTGTAGCGCCTGCTGATCTTTCCGAAGCACGACGCGCTGCGGAAAGCCTGGCGGACGGCAATCTCCGCGATGAGGCGTCATATGAGGTTCGCTTTGCCGAAGCCATCACGCTACGCAATCGCGATCCTCAGCGCGCACTCGCACTACTCGATGACGTCATCGCGTGGCGCGAGCGAAAACAGCGGAGGCCGGAGATCGCCCTCGCACATGTGGAGCGGGCAAGAATCCAACGAGTGCTCGGCCGTGATGACGACGCGATCGCCGATCTTCGCCGGGCCATCGATCTGATCGAGGTGCAGCGCGCCACGATTCCTTCACATGACATTCGGGACACGTTCTTCGGCTCGGCATCCGACGCGTATGAGGAGCTCGCCGACCTCTACGCATCGCGCAATGACCTCGATCGCGCGTTCGCTGTCGCCGAACAGATGCGGGCACGCACTCTCCTCGATCGCGAAACGAGCTCGGAGATCGAGCTTTCGGATGCCGAAGCGATCCAGCGCCGGCTGCCGCGCAATCTGCAGATCGTTCACTACACAACCTGGGGACGCCGCACCATGGTCGTCGCGTTCGGTGAGCGTGGCCGCAGGGCAGTCGTTCTCGAGCATGGTCGCAACGAGCTCGAACGGCTGCGCGAAGCGCTGGTTGCCGCAATCAGCAGTGGACGCGAAGCCGACGCCCGGCGCGACGGCAGGCGGTTGTACGAAATTCTGTTCGAGGCCGCGCAAATCGACCCGTATGGGCCGCTCGTCATCGTCCCTGACGACGCGTTGATGGAAGTGCCCTTCGCAGCGCTGATCGATCGAGACGGGCGATACCTCATTGAACGTTGCGACATCACATTAGCTGCGAGTGCGACCACCTTCATGCGGCACGCAGCCACGCAATATGACCAGCGGCGCAACGATCGCGTTCTGGTCGTGACTGACCCAGCGTTTTCAGCGTCGCTATTTCCCGGGTTGCCTCGGTTGCATGCGGCCGCGGGCGAGAGTCAGGAGCTTGTTGGCGTTCTTCCGAACGCCACGGTTCTCACCGGCGACAATGCAACACGCCAGCGCGTTCTGGACCTTGCGCGTTCGAGCAGCGTCGTTCACATCGCCGCGCACGCGATGGTCGACCGTCTCAATCCACAATCATCGTTCCTCGTCCTGGCGCCAGACGGCTCGGATCACGGCCTTCTGTATCACCGCGATGTTGTGGACGTCGATTTCAAAGCAACGCGTCTCGTGGTTCTCGCGGGCTGCCGCACCGCGTCGCTTTCCGAAGCGCCGGGTAGCCTTCGAAGTCTTGCAACGGCATTCATCGCGGCCGGTGCCCACGCAGTCGCGGCATCGCTTTGGGACATCGACGACGAGCAGGCAGCCGATCTTGCGACTCGCTTCTACCGCCATCTCGCGAGCGGTCAGACTGCGGCGAGTGCACTGCGACTCGCGCAGATCGAGATGCTTCATTCGAACGACGCACGCCATCGCAGCGTCCGCGCCTGGGCGGCACTGCAGATCTACGGAAACGGATTCTGAAGCGGAGGTGAGAGATGAACACTTTTCACATGTACTTCAACGGATTGATCTGTCACGTGGGCAGAGACAGTCAGTCCGCCGATCCGCGCGATAAGCGGTTCGCGGCGATCATCAATGAACCGAACCACCACTACCCCCTCATCTGTTTTCGCAAAGGAGAAGTAGCCCCGCAGTACGAAATGATCAGACTCTGGAATCGAGATTTCATCGAGCTTCTGGACGGCCTCACCCCTGGAGTCGCGCGTGCCGACCGTCTGTTTGAAGACACTGTGCCGAGCCTGAAAGAGATTACTGGCGGCGCCACGATCGAGCCGGCCATTGAAGAGGGCAGGCCCGACGCCGACGTGTTGGCTTATCTCAAATACCCGAAAGGCGACCTGACGGTCTCAGCTTGGTATCCATGCAAAGTCATCTACGTCTTGAACGGAAGCAGCGTGACCAAAAGCCGGTGCGTCGCACGAATTGTTCACTTTGCGGCGACCACCAATGCAGAGCGTGTCCGCATCAAGATCACCAACGGCGAGAAAGTCCGCTTCGACTTCACGGCCGACGCAAACGCGCATATGTGCGTTCAGAACGCCACGCACATGACGGGCCGCGGGCATCTGCAGTATCACAGACCGCTGACCAACGCGCCTACGATCGCGACGGTGTTCGAGTCGAATCAGCCGTGCGTCCCAGGAGGCCTGCCGGACTGCCACTGCGACCATCACGCGCATGGATCCCAGCCGGCTGCCGGTGTCGATCCGGAGTGCTCGAACTCGGGTTGGCCATAGGAGAGCCACGGTCCCCGCAACCGAATTTCCGTGCTCTAATCCTCGTTGCAGCCACGAATGCTCGACAAGTTCCACGACGAATGCGGCGTTTTCGGCGTCCTCGGCCGTTCGGACGCCGCGAACCTCGTCTACCTCGGGCTCTACGCCCTCCAGCACCGGGGGCAGGAGAGTGCCGGGATCGCTTCCGTTGACGAGACGGGGCGCATCGTGAACGAGAAGGAGATGGGGTACGTCGCCGACGTGTTCACGCATGAGCGGCTGGCGCGGCTGCCGGGGGACACGGCCATCGGGCATGTGCGGTACTCGACGGCGGGCGGCTCCATGCTCTGCAACGCACAGCCGATGGTGGCGATGACGTCGAAGGGGCAGATTGCGGTTGCCCACAACGGGAACCTCGTCAACGCGGGGGAGTTGCGGGCGCAGCTCGAGGCCGAGGGGGCGATCTTTACCTCCGTCTCCGACACGGAAGTCATCGTTCATCTCATCGCGCGCTCGAAGGAGCCGGACCTCGAGCGCGCGTTCATCGATGCGCTTGCGCGCGTGCAGGGGGCGTACGCCATCGCCATGCTCGCGCCGGGGCGCATCTTCGCGGCGCGCGATCCGTATGGGTTCCGGCCGCTGGTGCTCGGGAAGCTCGACGACGCGTGGACGATCTCCTCGGAGACCTGCGCGTTCGATCTCATCGGTGCGCAGGTGGAGCGCGAGATCAGGGCCGGCGAGGTCATGGTCGTCACGCGCGACGGAGTTCGCGTCGTGCGGCAGGCGCGAGGCGAGCGCGAGGCGCGTTGCATCTTCGAGCATGTCTACTTCGCGCGGCCCGACTCCGTCGTCTTCGGACGCAACGTTGCCGAGGTGCGGCAGAAGATCGGGGCGAACCTGGCGAAGGAACATCCGATCGATGCCGACATGGTCGTGCCCGTTCCCGACTCCGGCGTGTTCGCCGCGCTCGGCTACGCGCTCGAGTCGAAGATCCCGTTCCAGTACGGGCTCGTGCGCAACCACTACGTCGGGCGCACGTTCATCGAGCCGAAGCAGACCATCCGCAATTTCGGCGTGAAGGTGAAGCTGAATCCGGTGCGCGAGCTCGTGGCGGGCAAGCGCATCGTGCTGGTCGACGACTCCATCGTGCGCGGCACGACGTCGAAGAAGATCGTGCGCATGCTCAAGCAGGCCGGCGCGGTCGAAGTGCACATGCGGATCTCCTCGCCGCCGACGACGTGGCCCTGCTACTACGGCATCGACACGCCGGAGCGGCAGGAGCTCATCGCGAGCAAGCACACGGTCGACGAGATCCGCGAGTTCATCGAGGCCGACTCGCTCGGCTATCTCTCCGAGGACGGATTGCTCGATGCGGTCGCGAACGGCGATGACCCGCGGCTGCTTTACTGCACGTCGTGCTTCACCGGGAACTATCCGGTGAGGGCGGGCGTGCTCGGCGAAGAGGAAGCCCCTCACCCTCTCCCCGCTGGGGCGGGGCGAGGGGACTGATCAACGCCGCGCGTCGCGATTTCAGGTGGCGGACGGGACGTCCGCCCTCCATCGAGAGGAGACTCGTCGGGGCCAGGGACTGATCAGCGGCGCGCGTCGAGATCGTCGCGATCGACGAGTGTCTCGCGCGTTTCCGTTGCTCGCGGGGCGAGGGGACTGACCTCGTTCGCGCGCGGCGCGTCGCTCGCGACGTCCGTGCGATCGCCGATCAGGTCCTCGAACAGCGCGCGGTAGTGCAGCATCGCCTGGCGCAGGTCTTCCGTCGACGCGCCGGAGCGCGACATCACGACATGACCGGCGCGGTAATGCTCGATGACGCGCGGATGCGTGACGGACAAGTTCGCCGCGTGCTTTTCGAAGTCGCCCATCGGGTAGCCCTGGACGCGCATGATGTCGGCAACCACCTCTTCGGCCTCGGCGACCGCGGCCGCCGGACGCTCTACGAATCGCTGTTCCACGCGGAGCCAGTCTCGCCGGAAGCGTTCGCGCTCGGATGCATTGAGCGGGCGGATGTCGTATTGATTCACTTCCTCCGCGCGCGAGACCAGATCGCGCTCGGCGAGCTTGCGGCTGCCCGTGTTGCGCACGGCGTGGTCGTATTCGCGCCCAAACTTGTCGCGGAGGTTGGCGGTGCGCGTCCGCCGCGCTCCGGTGGCGAAGAGTAACGTAACGATCAGAATCGCGGCGGCGCCCACCGCGACCCAGATCCAAAGGGGATCGATAGCCATGGAATGTTCCTCCGCCGAGGGGCGGTACACGAATCGCGCCCGATTCGAGAGACAACGTAGCGCCCGGCTTCAGCCGGGCGATGGGCGGGCTGAAAGCGGTCCCATGGGCGGGCTGAAGCCCGCCCCTACGTTACACGCTGAGGCGCGGCGCGGGGGCGACGAGCATCTTTCGCTCGAGCAGCGTATGGGTGAGCTCGTCTGCGCTCACGGGACGGCTGAAATAAAAGCCCTGCGCCTCGTCGCACTTCCGATTGCGCAGGAAGGCGAACTGTTCCGCGTTCTCCACGCCCTCGGCCACGACGCGGAGGTGGAAGCTGCGAGCCATGCTGATCACGGCGGACACGATGGCCGCGTCGCCGTTGTCGGTGGCGATGTCGTTCACGAACGCGCGATCGATCTTCACCGCGGTGAGCGGGAAGCGCTTCAGATAGTTGAGTGACGAGTAGCCCATCCCGAAGTCGTCGATCGAGATGCCGACGCCGATCTGCCGCAGCGCGCGCAGCACGTCGACGGTGACGTCGGCGTTCTGCATGGCCGTCGTCTCGGTGATCTCGAGCTCGAGCGCCGACGGATGGAGGCCGGCGTCATCGAGCGCGCTGCGCACCATCTCGAGGAGATCGTGCTGCTGGAACTGGCGGGCCGAGAGATTCACGGCAATGCGCAACGGACCCACGCCGAGGTCGTGCCACTCTTTCGTCTGCCGGCAGGCAGTGCGGAGTACCCATTCGCCGAGGGGCACGATGAGCCGCGTTTCCTCGGCGATGGGGATGAACGAGGCCGGCGCGATCACGCCGCGCTCGGGATCATTCCAGCGCACGAGCGCCTCGACGCCGATGGTCGCGCCGGTGGCGAGATTGATCTGCGGCTGATACGCGAGCATCAGCTGCTGATCGCGGATGGCGATGCGCAGGCGGCTCTCGAGCGAGAGGCGCTCCATCGCACGACTCTTCATCTCGTCGGTGCAGAGCTGATAGGTGTTCCGTCCTGCTTCCTTCGCGCGGTACATCGCGCTGTCGGCGTTTTTCAGCAGCGACTCCGGATCGGCGCCGTCGTTCGGATAGAGCGCGATGCCGATGCTTGCGGTCGCGGTGATCGGCAGGCCGCCGATCGTCAGCGTCTCCTGCACCGTGTCGAGAATCTTCTGCGCGACGCTCATCGCGTCCTCGGGACGCGCGAGGTCGGCCAGGATGATCGAAAACTCGTCGCCGCCGAGGCGGGCGACCGTGTCGTCGTCGCGCACGCAGCTGCGCAGACGATCGGACATCACCAGCAGCAGCTCGTCGCCCGCGGTATGGCCGAGCGTGTCGTTGATGGTCTTGAAGTGATCGAGGTCGATGAACATCACCGCTGCCGACTTCGCGTTGCGCTTCGCGCGCGCGAGCGTGTGGCGCAGGCGATCGGTGAAGAGCTTGCGATTCGGCAGCTGCGTGAGCACGTCGTGATAGGCGTGGAACTCGATCTGCTCTTCCGCGCGCTTGCGGTCGCTGATGTCGACGACCGTCGCGTGCACGACGCCGCTGATGCTGTCGCCGACGAGCACGAGGTTCTGCAGCACCCACACGGGATTGCCGTCCTTGCGGCGGAGCTCGACCTCGACGCTGTTCAATGTCCCCGCGCTGCCGAGGAGCGACGCGAGCTCGTCGCATTCCTCGTCGCGGACGTAGAGCGTCTTCGTGCCGCGTCCGATCAGCTCATCGCGGCGGAAGCCGAGCAGCGCCGCGAAGGTCACGTTGCAGTCGATGATGTCGCCGTTGAGGCGGCTCACGCAGACGCCCGCGGCGTTCTGTTCGAAGAGCAGCCGGTAGCGGATCTCGGACTCGCGCAACGCCGCCTCGGCGATGAAGCGGGCGGAGACATCGCGGAAACTCCAGACGCGGATGTCGGCGACCTCTTCCACGCGGCGCCCGATCGAGTAGCGCTCGAAGCGGCGTCCGTCCTTCAGCTCGAGGAGATCGAAACTCTCGGCGTCCGGCTGCGACGCCAGCGAGCGCATCGTGCGGACGAACTCGTCGGCCTCGGTGAGCTGATCGACGATGGCTCCCATGATGCGGCGGTCGTCGCCGCTCTCCATCAACATCGGCGGGATGTGCCACATCTCGACGAAGCGCTGGTTGTATGAGACGACGTGGCCGTCGCTGCCGACGACGAGGATGCCGTCGGCGGTCGAGTCGAGCGTCGATTGCAGCAGCGTGACCGCCTGCAGCACCTCGCGCTCGGCGCGTTTGCGGTCGCGGATGTCGCGGCCGATGATCACCGCGCCAGCGGACTGGCCGTCGTGGATGACCGGCGCGATGGAGAGCGTGAGCTCGACGCGGTCGCCGTTCTTCGACGCGAACACATACTCGTCGTTGCGCAGCGATTTGCGATGGAGCTTCGAGGAGAGCTGGCCTTCCTGCGCGAGCAGATCGTCGATGCGCCGGCTCGCGAGCTCGTTCTCGGCGTATCCGAGGAGCGTGCCCGCCGCGCGATTGGCAAAGACGATCCGGCCCTGGCGGTCGCAGACGAAGAGCGCGTCGGCCATCGTGCCGATGATCTCCGGCGCGGCGAGCGACGGCGTGAGCGCGACGAGGTCGTACTTCCGCATCGCGTACGCGGTGATGAAGACGAAGCCGAGGATCGAGAGGTAGCCGAAGGGATACGCGGCGATGCCGAACTTCGGCAGGTAGTCGACGCAGCCGAGGTAGGCGACGCCGAAGGCGCCGATCACGCACGCGAGCCGCTTCCGCTCCGTCCCTTCCGTCTTCGGATACGCGCGCAGCAGCTCCACGAGCGCGGCGATGAGGAAGCCGAAGAAGAACGTGAGGAACGCGATCGACATCGACGGCCGATAGCGCGGATAGAGTCCCCACCAGTATTGCTGGACGTTCGGAATGAGGCGGTCGGTCGTGACCGCGACGGTGCTGAAGAACGCGCCGCCGCACCACGCGGCGACGAATGCCGTGCGCCGGCGATGGGCGATGCGCAGCAGCTCGATCGTGAACCAGTACAGGGTCGGCGCGATCAGCGGAACCCCGAGGTACGCGAGGCGCGACCAGAAGAGAGCGACGGGCGGAAACGGGGTCGAGTACATCAGCGCGAACGCCGCCATCCACACCGCGACGACGAGCGTCATCGCGAAGAACGCGGCAGTGATCGCCGTCGCGCGGCGGACCACGACGCGCGTGCCGAAAGCGAGGATCAGGATGCCGGTGACGGCAACCGGAAGAGCGTACAGCGAGAACGCGTACGCGTCTGGGCGAAGCACGAACATTCGGACCTTTTCGGAGAGAGCGAAGCTATTGTAGACGAAGCAGATCCGTTTCGGCAGCGAGGTAGCCGAACGCCGCCCACTGCACGCCGCTTTGCACCTGCTGCAACAGCGGCCGAGCGCGCTCGGGCTGCCCGTTGTAGAGATGCCAGTTCGCGACGCCGTAGAGGATGGTCACGCCATCCACCGTCGCCGGATTCTCCGCCGCAAGCTCCTCGGGCGCGATCTCGCCGCGGTACATGAGCAGGAGCTTGTGGTACGCGGTGTTCTCGATGACGTCCATGTCGCTGCCGATCGGCTCGAGGACGCGCTCCGCTTCTTCAGGACGTCCGAGGCGGCGCAGGGTCATGTAGAGCCAGTGCGAGGTCGAGACGACGCCGTCGGGATTCTTCGAGACGGCCATGCACTCGCGATACGCATCGAGGGCGCGCTCGAAATCGCCTTTCAGGTAGTGCGCGAGGCCGAGGTGATACCAGATGTTCGACTGCAACGTGCTCGTCGGAATGTTGCGCGCGTTGGGAAGCCCGTCGGGCTCGATCTGATCGGGCGTGTTTTTGATGAGGCTCGCCGCCTCGGCGAGATCGCGGATCGCGCGATCGAACTGGCGCAGCGTGATCCAGCGATGGCCGCGATGGCGCAGCATGCGCGCGTCGCGCGGATGTTTGCGGTGGCCTTCGCTGAAGATGTCGATGGCCTCGGCGTAGCGGCCGAGATACGCGGTGCGGCGTCCGAGCCAGATGATCGCATCGGCGTCGTTCGGGTTCTCCACGTACGCGGCGCGCGCGTCGGCGAGATTCTTTTCGAACGCCGCGCGGGTTTCCGCGGACATCACGGGAGAGGAGGGCGGACTTACAGTCCGCCATTGGGGCGGACGAGACGTCCGCCCTCCTGTCACGCAGGAGGTGAGGAGAAGGACGGCAAGCAGTGCGCGCATGCGAAGATGCTAGCCCAGTCCCCCAGTCCCCTCTCCCCGCTTGCGGGGAGAGGGCCAGGGTGAGGGACCGTTCAATGCGCAAAGAACCGCCCCTCACCCTAACCCTCTCCCCACTTTCGCGGGGAGAGGGGACTGGGACGCAATGCACATGACGCGACGAACCGCCCCTCACTTTCTCCCCACTGGGCACGTGCAATGAGAGCCGAAGTCGTCATCGCCGGCGCGGGCGTCATCGGCGCGAGCGTCGCGTATCACCTCGCGAGGCGCGGGGTGCGCGACATTCTCGTGATCGATCGCGCGAGCGGCTTCGGCGCGGGGAGCACATCGAAGGCGACGGGCGGATTTCGCGCGCAGTTCGACAGCGAGACGAATGTGCGGCTCTCGCTGCTCGCACGCGAGAGGCTGCGCGTGTTCGAAGACGAGACCGGCGTCGATTCCGGCTATCGCCCGCACGGCTATCTCTTCCTCGCCTGCTCCGGCGACGAGCTAGATGCGCTGCGGCGCGCGCAGGCGGTGCAGCACGCGTGTGGTCTCGCCGAGGCGCGGATGGTGTCGGCGGACGAGGCACGCGCGATCAATCCGGCGATCGGCGACGCATCGATCGTCGGCGGCGCGTTTTGTCCGACGGATGGATTCATCCGGCCGATGAACATTCTGCGCGGCTACGCGGATGCAGCGCGGCGGCTCGGCGTGCGCTTTCAATTCGACTGCGCGCTACGCAGCTGGAGCGAGGTCGACGCGCGCATTCGCATCGACGCGCGCGGCGCATGGAGCGGCGCGCCGGTGACGCCGGTGCGGCGCAATATCGCGGCGACCGTGCCGACGCGCCTGCTCGACGAGTCGATGCCGATGACGATCTGGAGCGGCGACTGGTATCACCTGCGCGTGCGCGACGGGCGCGTGCTGCTTCTGCTGCCGGAAGAGCGCGAGCACTGGCTCGCCGAGGTGCGGCGGCGGACGTGGCGGCGCGTGCCGTGTCTGCGCGAGATCGAGATCGAGGAGTGCTGGTGGGGTTGGTACGAGATGTCGCCCGACGAGCACGCGCTCCTCGGCGCGCGCGAGGACGGCGTGTATCTCGCGACCGGCTCCTCGGGACACGGCGTGATGCACGCGCCCGCGCTGGGGCAGCTCATGGCGGAGATGATCGTGGATGGGCGGACGTCGATCGATGTGAGCGCGTTACGACCGCAGCGATTTGTACCGCGGGCATCCTGCCCGCCGTAGCGCCGGCATCCTGCCGGCGATCGCGGCCTGGAAGGCCGCGGCACGGCGGCCTGGAAGGCCGCGCTACCTGGGACGAGAAGCGCGCAGCAGGTCACGCCGCCCTCGGCCTTCGCCAGTTCGGAGGCGTCGACGGTGCGGACGTCGATGCCGCGCGCCTCGAGGATCGCGCGCGTGCGGGGAAACGCTTTCGGATAGACGACCGTGTCACCGACGAGCAGTACGTTCGCGCCGAAGGGCTCGGATGGGTCGATGTCGATGAGCGTCCAGTCCGCGAACGGCGCGACGTCGATCCACTCGCGATTCACGAGCAGCGCATCGCGCGACGCGCGCGCGATCGCGGTCTTCAGATGCAGCGCGCCGTGAACCTGCACGGGAATCACTTCGCGCCGCGTGTGGAAGCGAAGCTGCGCGATCGCCGCTTCGTTCGTGCGCGAGGAGAGGCCCACGTAGATGCGGTCGTCGAGCACGAGCACGTCGCCGCCGTCGATCGTCGCAGGCGCCTCGATGTGCACGAGCGGGCGGTAGCGCTCGAGGACATCCGCGACGGCGCGCGTCTCTCCGCGGCGCGACTCGGCGCCGGGACGCGTGATGACGGCGAGGTCGTCGAGGACGAGAGCGGTGTCTTCGATGAAGACGCAGTCGGGATAGGCGTCGTCGACGGGGATGTTCACGACTTCGAGGCCGAGGGATTTCAGCGTCGCGCGGTATTCGCGGTGTTGGAGGTGGGCGAGCGTGACGTCGATGCGCTCGGGGGTGAGGTGGGTTAGCTCGCAGGCGTTGATGGACGTTGGGACGTCGCGGGTGATGGCGATCATTTTTTTTGCCCCTCACCCTGGCCCTCTCCCCGCGTGGCGGGGAGAGGGGACTGGGACTGGGCAGCGTTGATGATCGCGTCGCGGATGATGTCCGCGTGCGCGACGAGCGCGTGATCGCCTTCGAGATCGATGAAGTTGGATCCGGGCGCGATCTTGCCCGAGGCGCGCCATTGCTCCCACGTTCGCCACACGTCGGCGAACGGCACGGTCTCGTCCTGGCGGCCCATGATCACGGTCACCGGGGACGGCGGCGGATCGTTGTCGATGTGCAGATCGGCCATCTGTTCGAAGAACGCGCGGTGGATCGGCGCGTCAGCGTCGAGGGCGTAGTGGTAGACCATGATCGGATCTCCCGCGGGGAGTTTCGTGCGCCAGCGATCGGCGACGCCGAGGGCGGGGGCGATGAGGACGAGTGGAGGACAGGCAATCCTGCCTGTCCGGAAAGATTCGTCGGGAAGAGACTCGTCAGGACAGGCAGGATTGCCTGTCCTCCACCGCCGCGCGACGGCGAGCGCGACGAGCGCGCCGAGGGAGCTGCCGACGATCGCGCGGGGCGGCGTGCGGCGCGCGTGCTCGAGCGCGCGCGCGACCATTGCATCGAAGTCGAGCTTCTCGAATGACGGCGCGTTCAGATCGGGCGCATCGAGCTCGATTCCGTGCGGCGCGAGGAGCGGCCGGAGCGCGGCGATCTTCGCGCTCGCGGGCGACGAGGCGAAACCGTGGAAGTAGAGAACCGTAGCCATGAATCGCGGCATTATGATGAACGGACCCGGAATTGGTGCTGCGTGCTGAGTGCTGCGTGCCGCGATGCACGACGCAGCACGCAGCACGTGGCACGCAGCACGACGACATGACGACCGCGCATGAGGACTCGACGGAGTTTCGTACTCCCGAGGAGACGCCGACGATCCGCGTCGACACGGCGGCGGCCGTGCAGCTCACGCCGGGCGCGATTCTCGGCGGGCGCTATCGCATCGTCTCGCTCCTCGGCCGCGGCGGGATGGGCGAGGTCTATCGCGCGGACGATCTTCGCCTCGGACAGCCGGTCGCACTGAAATTTCTCGCGCGCCGCCGCGCGGAAAATGAGCGGCTCCTGCACGACGAAGTGCGCATCGGCAGGCAGATCTCGCATCCGAACGTCTGCCGCCTCTACGACATCGCCGAGGTCGACGACCGGGTCTTCATCACCATGGAGTACGTCGACGGCGAAGACCTCGCCTCGCTGCTGCGGCGCGTCGGGCGTCTCTCGCCCGACAAGGCATTGAGCGTCGCGCGCGATCTCGCCGGGGGAGTTGCGGCCGCGCACGAGCTGGGCGTCATTCATCGCGATCTGAAGCCGGGCAACGTGATGATCGACGGCCGCGGCCGTGCGCGCATCACCGACTTCGGTCTCGCCGTCGCCGAAGAGACGCGCGAGCAGACGACGTCGGGCACGCCGGCCTACATGGCGCCGGAGCAGCTCGCGGGCGAGCCGTCGTCCGTGCGCAGCGATCTCTACGCCCTCGGGTTGATCCTCTACGAGGTCTTCACGGGCCGCCGCGTCTTCGGCGGCGCGTCGCTGAGCGAGATCATCAGACAGCAGCGCGAGCAGCACTTCACACCGCCGCGCGCGATCGTTCCCGACCTCGATCCCGCGATCGAGCGCGCGATTCTCCGCTGTCTCGAAAACGATCCGAATGCGCGTCCCGCATCGGTGCAGGAGCTGCTTCGCGAGCTTCCTTCGTACGATCCGCTCGCAGCCGCGATCGCGGCGGGCGACACACCCTCGGCGGGAATGGTCGCCGCGTCGAATCGCAAAGGCGATCTCTCCTCGCTCGTCGCATGGGTGATGCTGGCCGCGGCGCTCGCGGGCATCCTCGGTGTGGCCGCGCTCGGCACCCGCGCGCGCGTCGGCACGAGCACGCCCACGAAGCCGCCGGACGTGCTGCTCGAGCGAACGCGCGCGATTCTCTCCGCGGCCGGCGTGACCGCGCCCGCACACGACTCGGGATTCTTCTATCGCGTCGACCAGGAGCACGTCGACGCGAATCGCGGCCGCACGACGGCGCGGACGCCGATCGAATTCGTGTACCGCCAAAGCCCACGTCCGATGCGGCCCCGCAACACGACGTACGCGCTGCTGCCGGAGGATCCCGCGTTCGACCGCTCGGGCATGGCGCGCGTGCGGCTCGACTCGACCGGCCGGCTGCACGAGCTGGCGGTGGTGCCGCCGCAGCGCGAGCGCGCGACGGCGCGCGCGCCGTTCGACTGGTCGCCGCTGTTCGCGTTCGCGGGCATCGATCGCGCGACCGTGCGTCCGGTTCCATCGGAATGGGCGGCGCCGGCCGACAGCGACGACAAGCATGCGTGGATGAGCGGCGCGACGCGCATCGAGGCGGCGTCGTACCACGGGCTTCCGGTCTGGTTCGCGGTTCTCGAGCCGTGGCAGGCACCGTCGCGCATGACGCCGCGGCGGCCGCGCGCCGAGTGGACGCTCTCGAGGCGCATCGAGATGGTGCTCCTCATCGTGCTGCCCACGGTCGTGTTCCTGCTCGCGTGGCACAACGTGCGAAGGGGCCGCGGCGATCGCAGCGGCGCGCTGCGCATCGCGGTCTTCACGTTCGTGATGCTGTGGTGCTCATCGCTGCTGTACATGCATCACCCGTCGTCGATGGAAGCGGAGTGGATGGCTCTTTCGTCGGTGACCGCCGCTACGGCGTTCTGGGCGCTGCCGACGTGGGTCGGCTATCTCGCGCTCGAGCCGTTCGTGCGGCGGCGCTGGCCGGAGATGCTGATCTCCTGGAGCCGGCTGCTCGGCGGAAACTGGCGTGATCCGATGATCGGCCGCGACCTTCTCATCGCGGCCGTCGGCGGCACGTCGCTCGCGATCGCGCTGCTGTTGCTGTCGATCGTGCCGCGATGGGTGGGACTCGAATCGGCGCTGATCAGCGACTCCGCACGCGCACTCACTTCGGTGCGCTTCGTATTTTCCGCGTTCTTCTTCGGCGCGTTCGAGTGCATCTTCATGAGCATCTTCGCGCTCGTGCTGCTGCTCCTGCTGCGGGCGATGGTGCAGCACACATGGATCGCGTCGGTGCTCGCGGCAGGAATCCTGGCGGCGTATTACCAAAGCGCGGCCGACGGCCCGCTGGCGTTTCGCATCGCGTTCGGCATGTTCGCCGGGGCGTTGGTTTATGGCGTTCTGCTGCGCTTCGGGCTTCTCGCCTGCGTGCTGATGGGCTACACGGTGCTCATCGTCCAGAACGTCCCTCTCACGCTCGACACGTCGGCGTGGTACTTCCCGCGTGCCGCGCTCGCGCTGATCCTGCTCGCCGCGCTCGCGTCGTTCGGGTTCTACACGTCTCTGGCCGGGAAACGATTCCTGCCGCGGGTGTCGCTATGAACAGCGCCGACACCGAGAAGACCGCGCGCATCGACTCCGATGCCCGCTACACGCCGCGGCCGCGGGACGGCGAGGCGCAGTTCGCGCCGGGAACGATCGTCGCGGGTCGGTACCGGATCGCCAGCATTCTCGGCAGCGGCGGGATGGGCGAGGTCTACCGCGCCGACGACACGAAGCTCGGCCAGCAGGTCGCGCTGAAGTTCCTTCCGCCGCAGCTCGCGCGCGACGCCGTGCTCCTCGACCGCCTGCACGACGAAGTGCGCCTCGGACGGCAGATCGCCCATCCGAACGTCTGCCGCATCTACGACATCGTCGACTGGGACGACGCGCACTTCGTGTCGATGGAGTACGTCGACGGCGAGGACCTCGCGCGCCTGCTCGTTCGCATCGGCCGGCTCTCGCACGACAAGGCGGTCGACATCGCCCGCGACATCGCGGCCGGACTCGCGGCAGCGCACGCGAAGGCGATCCTGCATCGCGATCTGAAACCGGCCAACGTGATGATCGACTCGCACGGCCACGCGCGGATCATGGACTTCGGCCTCGCGCTCACCGCCGGCGCGGATCAGCGGGAGCTGGCCGCGGGAACGCCGGCGTACATGGCGCCGGAGCTGCTCGAAGGCCACGCCGCGACGGTGCAGAGCGATCTCTACGCGCTCGGCCTGGTGATGTACGAGCTCTTCACCGGCAAGCGCGCGTTCGCGTCGCGCACGCTGCCCGATCGCATCCGCGAGGCGTCGGGCGAAGTGAAGACGCCGTCGACGTTCGTGCGCGATCTCGATCCCGCGGTCGAGCGGATCATCCTGCGCTGCCTCGCGATCGATCCGACGGAGCGCCCGCGCTCCGCGCGCGAGGTGATCGAGTCGCTGCCCGGCGGCGATCCGCTGTCGGCGGCGCTGGCGGCGGGCGAAACGCCGTCGCCGCGCATCGTCGCAGCCGCGGGCATCGAAGGCAGCCTCTCGCGCACGGCGGCGTGGACGATGCTCGGCGCGATCGCGGTGCTCTTCGCGCTCTTCTTCTTCGTCCGCCGGAAACTGGAGATCACGAATTACATGGAGCTCGATCGCACACCGGAGGTACTGCGCCAGAGCGCGAACGACATTCTGCGCAAGCTGGAGATCCCCGCGGCGGGCACGCCGATCGCGCAGTTTCAGCCGCGGGCGGAGTACATCGCGTGGCTGCGGCAGCAGGACAAGTGGAACGCGTTGCGCCGCGGACCGTCGCCATTGCTGCTTCACCTCGAGTACGGCATGTCGCCGCAGGAGTCGCGCGTCGCGACGATGACGTCGACGGCCGCGGGACGGACGACGCTCTCGATCGATCCGCATGGCCGGCTGGTGTATCTGCTCTCGCCGCCTGCGGGCGGCGTCGCGCCGCGCTCGCTCGACTGGCAGCCGCTTCTCGACGCCGCGGGACTCGACGCCTCGTCGCTGCACAGCGCCGCTCCGCGCGACGCACCCCCGGCGCCGCTCGATACGCGCGCGGCGTGGACGGGGACGTATCCGAACGACGCGACGCCGATCCGCGTCGAAGCGGCGGCGTGGAACGGGCGGCCGGTGTTCTTCCGCGTCACCGGCGCGTGGGACGAGGCGACCGATCCGCTCCAGGGCGCACCGTCGCGTCCTCGCGCGGCGGATCGCTTTCTCTCACTGCTCATCGTCGCCGTGGTCACCGTCGCGCTGCTGCTCGCGTGGCGCAGTCTGCGTCTGCATCGCGGCGATCGCCAGGGCGCGTTCCGATTCGCACTGACGTACTTTCTGATTCAGGGAACGGCCTCGCTGCTGTCGATGCAGTATCCGCGCGCGCTGCTGCCGCTGATCGGCGAACTGTGGTTCGCGCTCGGCACCGCCGCGCTCAGCGCATCGGTCGTCTACATTCTCTATTTCGCGCTCGAGCCGTACGCGCGCCGCAAGTGGCCCGAGCACCTCATCGCCTGGGCGCGGCTGCTCGCGGGCCGTTTGAACGATCCGCTCGTCGGACGCGATGCGCTGGTCGGCATTCTCGGAGGTGTCGCGTACGCGGTGCTGTGGGGAAGCGCGTCGATCATCGCGTCGTGGTTCGGGTGGATGGATGCGCATCCGTACATTGCCGCGCTGCCCTCGATGGATGGGATGCGCTTCTCTCTCTCGCTGACGCTCTACACGGCGATCCTCGGCATCCGGTTTGCCTCGGTCACGATTCTCATTCTCGTGCTCGCGACGATCGCCTTCCGCAAACGCGCGATCGCGGGCGCGGTCTTCTTCGTCATCAACCTCGCCTACTTCATGCTCGCCACCGGCGGCCAGCTCGCGCTCGTGCCTACGTACGCGGTCGTCGCCTTGCTGCTCGCGTTCATCGCACTGCGATTCGGCCTGCTCGCCTACGCCGTGCTGCAGATGACGTTCATCGCGATCTACTACGGCATCGCGACGACGCCGTCGTGGCTGCTTCTCAACTGCGCGATTCCGTTCGCGATCCTCGCCGCGCTCGCACTCTGGGCGTTCCGCACGTCTCTCGGCGGCCAGACGCTGTTCCGCGCGGGGCTGCTGGACGAGTAACGCGGCCTTCCAGGCCGCCGTATCGCCGGCTTCCAGCCGGCGATCGTCAGCGCCGGCAGGATGCCGGCGCTACGGCGGGCCGGAGGCCCGCGCTACAGGCACCACAGCTCGCACTCGTCCCAACGTACGCGGTGGTCGTTGCTGCTCGCGCTCTGGGCGTTCCACACGTCTCTCGGCGGCCAGACACTATTCAGGGCGGGGCTGCTCGACGAGTAGCGCGGCCTTCCAGGCCGCCGTATCGCCGGCTTCCAGCCGGCGATCGTCAGCGCCGGCAGGATGCCGGCGCTACGGCGGGCCGGAGGCCCGCGCTACAATCGAAGTCACCCATTCATGACCACGCCCGCACCCGACGCCGAGAAGACGGCGCGCATGGAGTCCGGTTCCCCTCGCCCGTCGCGCCAGCGCGGAATGGAGGCGCAGTTCGCGCCGGGCACGATCATCGCGGGGCGCTATCGCATCGCCAGCATTCTCGGCAGCGGCGGGATGGGCGAGGTCTATCGCGCCGACGACACGAAGCTCGGGCAGCAGGTCGCGCTCAAGTTTCTGCCGCAGCGGCTCGCGCGCGATCCGCTTCTCCTCGAGCGTCTGCACGACGAAGTCCGCCTCGGACGGCAGATCGCGCATCCGAACGTCTGCCGCATCTACGACATCGTCGACTGGGACGACGCGCACTTCGTAGCCATGGAGTACGTGGACGGCGAGGATCTCTCACGCCTGCTGCATCGCATCGGCCGGCTCGCGTCCGACAAGGCCGTCGACATCGCGCGCGGCATCGCGGCCGGACTCGCGGCCGCGCATGCGAAGGGAATCTTTCACCGCGACCTGAAGCCGGCGAACGTGATGATCGACTCGCACGGCGACGCGCGCATCATGGACTTCGGTCTCGCGCTCGCCGCGGGCGACGACTCGCAGGACGGCGTGATCTCGGGAACGCCTGCGTACATGGCGCCGGAGCAACTCGCGGGCGAGCCGGCGTCGGTGCAGAGCGATCTCTACGCCCTCGGCCTGGTGATGTACGAGCTCGTTACCGGCAAGCGCGCGCACAACGCGCGCACGCTGCCGGAGCGCGTGCGCGACCTCACGAGCGAGATCACCACGCCGTCGAATGTGATCCGCGACGTCGATCCGGCGGTCGAGCGCATCATCCTACGCTGTCTCGCGAACGAGCCCTCGCAACGCCCGCGCTCCGCGCGCGAAGTGATCGAAGCGCTCCCCGGCGGCGATCCGCTGGCGATGGCGCTGGCGGCGGGGGAAACGCCGTCGCCGCGCCTCGTCGCCGCAGCGGGCACCGAGGGAACGCTCCGTCCCGCCGTCGCACTGTCGCTCCTCGGCGCGATCGTTTTACTGATCGCGATCGCGATCTTCTGCGGATACAAAGGGGACTACTTCGGCGCGACCGGCTTCACCAGGCCGCCCGAGGTCCAGGCGGAGCGCGCGGCAGGCATGTTGCGGCACCTCGGAATCCCGCAGCAGAAACACGACGCGTCGGGATTCCGCGAAAACACGGATTACGACGTTTGGATCTCCAAACAGAACCAGTCGTGGCAACGCGTGAGGCGCGGACTTCCGCTGACGACGTTCTGGCTTCGCGAGGAGCCGGAGCCGCTGTTCCGGCCGGACGACCATCCGCAACTGTCTCTCGACGCACCGCCGCTCGGGAAGCCCGGCTCGGCGGCCATCGAGATCGACTCGCGCGGCCGGCTGATCTCGTTGCGCGCGGTTGCCGAGCCCTCGTGGCCCGCACGCATTCTCGACTGGAGCGCGCTCCTCGAATCCGCGGGCTTGCGGCAGGCCGCGCTGACACCCACCGCGCCGCAACTCCTCCCGCCGTCGTACGCGGATGCACGGATGGCCTGGAGCGGCACGCATCCCGAGGACGGGACGCCGATTCGCGTCGAGGCGGCCGCCTTGCGCGGAGTGCCGGTGTTCTTTCGCGTGCTCGGTCCGTGGGATCAGAGCGCGCAGGGCGACCCATCGTTCGGACCGATGTTCACCCTCTACTTCGGCCTCTTCCTCACGCTCATCGCGTCGGCGGGAGTGCTGCTGGCGTGGCGCAATCTCCGCCAGCGCCGCGGCGACCGCGCCGGTGCGTTTCGCATTGCCATCGCGTTCTTCGTGCTCCTGCTCATCGCGATCCTCGGATTCTCGGAGCACGAGCCGTCGATGCTTCACGAACTGCGGGTGCTCGGCAGAGCGCTCGAGAGCTCGTTGTTGGGTACGGCGACGGTCTATCTGGCTTACATCGCACTCGAGCCGTACCTGCGGCGCCGATCGCCCGAACGTCTCGTCGCGTGGGCCCGGCTACTCGCCGGCAACTGGCGCGATCCGATGGTCGGACGCGACGTGCTGATCGGCCTCACGGCGGGCGTGGCCCAGGCAGCAGGCTCGGTGCTCAGCGGCGTCGTCCGGCAATGGGTGAAGAACGGCGACTGGATCGCATCGGGCAGTCTCGAGGTCCGGTTGCTCGACCGGAGCCATTTCTGGCTTCCGCACGTCGCGAGCGCGCTCACGACCGCACTCGTTCTCGGGATGAACTACATGATCCTGCTGATGCTGCTGACGATGCTCCTGCGCCGTCGTGCGCTCGCGGCAGCCGGATTTTTCGCGATCATGATGACGCTGTTTGGCCTCGCCGCCGGCCTCAGCACCCTCCAGCTGCCGTGGCTGGCGGCGAACTGCATCATGATCACGTTCGTCCTGGTGCGCTACGGCCTGCTCGCCACGATCATGCTGCAATTCGGATTCTTCACGCTGTTTTTCTTTCCGCAGCCGGCGCCGCTCGGTTGGTACACGGCTCGCGCGCTGATTCCGATCGTGATCGTGCTCGCGATCGCCGTGTGGGCGGCGCGCACATCCGTCGGCGATCAGAAGCTCTTCGCCACCGACGCGCTCGACGCCTAGCGGACACTCAACATTGAAAGCACGGGTCCCAATGCTTGTCATCCCGAGCGTGAGCGAGGGACCCGGGGGTAGGGTGGCGCCATCATCGAGCCACCCGCCCTCCCGGGTCCCTCGCTCACGCTCGGGATGACAAGGCTGGCTGCGCATGCTTTCGAGGTTGAAAGTCCATAGTCGTAACGGCCGCGGACCGGCGGAGTGACATGACGTAGCGCCCGGCTTCAGCCGGGCGGCGCTCCTTCATCGACGGTCACAGGCGCGGTTCCGCCACGCGGCTCGCGGCGCGACGGCATCGACGGCACGAGTGCCGTGGGAGGCACGACCTCCGCCTTCTGACTCTCGCTCTGCCAGAGCAACTCGATTTCGTCACCCGCGCCGTCTGCATCGAAGTACTCGAGCAGGATCTCGTGCGGCGAGCCTCCCACCAGCTCCACCTCTCCGCTCCGAACGCCGCCGGACACCGGCGTGGCATCGTCGATCAACACTTCGCCGTCGACGACGAGGTGCACCCGGCCCGACGTGCGAACCGTGAAGCGATAGATCTCCGAATAGCGCGGGATGATGGCTCCCGTCCAGCGAACCGAGAAGCCGCCGTCGCGAAATCGCGAGGTCATCCGATCCCTGGCCCAGTCGAGATCGATCTCCGGATCGTTGCGGCTGAACTGCAGCCCGGTCAGATCCGGCGACGCGTAGTACTCGCCGGTGAGGCCCGTTCCCGATCCTTCTCCGACCTGGACTCGCTTCGAGCGAGCGAACGAACTGCCGCCATCCGTTGCAGTCAGACGCACGAGGTACGTTCCCGGCTCGGGGAAGCGGTGGCGCGCATCGCGACCCGCGCTCGTCGTGCCGTCGCCGAAATCCCACGACCACGATGTCGCGGCGCCGAGCTCCGATCGATTGACGAAGTCGAGTGCCAGCGCGTCGCCGGAGAGCGGCTGCATCACGAACTCCGCGTAGCCGCTCCAGCGGACGCGAAACACATTCGCACCTCGATCGATCGGAGTCGCGTATCCGTAGTCCTTGTACAGATCGGAGAAGTAGAGACCATCGGGGCCGGCCGCCAGCGCCACGGGTGTCGCCTTTCCGGTGCCGGTGTACGCGACGAACGTCTCGGGCGAATGCACCGTGCCGTCGTCTTTGAACCTCACCGCGGAGATCCGTTTTCCGAATTCCTGCGGACCCGTGGCCCAGGTCGGACCCGACTCGGAAACGAACGCAACGTCCTGCAGCGCCGCCGGAAATCCGCTGCCGCCGAACGTCGACGACTGAACGAAGGCAATGTTCACCGGAGCGGCCGTGTGCCACGTGCAGAGCGCGTGACGGGTCATGCTCTCGTCCGTTCCGTCCCATCCGTAATTCTCTCCCGCTACGACTTTCGCCATACGATCGGTGAACGGACCATTCTCGACTTCGTACAACGACTGATCGAACGCACGCCACGCGCCGCCGAACGGATTGCGGAATCCGCTGGCGTAGATGTAGTCGGTCGCGGTCGTCCCGTCGCTCGGATCGCACCAGGGATTGTCTTCCGGCGCGGAGCCATCGCCGTTCATTCGCAGAATCTTTCCGCGAAACGAAGTGAGGTCCTGCGCGGTCTCCGGCCGCGATGCGTCGGCGAGCTGCACGTACAGCTTCTGATCCGGCCCGACCGTGACGCAGGAAATCTGATGCGAGGGAGAGTCGAGCTCCTTGTCGATATCGAGAAGCGTTTCGCGAGAGATCGCCTTACGTCCTCCGTCGCCGCTGCGGAGCCGCGCGACTTTCGAGAATCTCGCAGGGACGTTCAGATCGGGGTGATACACCATCGTCACGACGAGGTCGCCCGTCGCTTCCGCGGCCATTCCCACGAGGCCGGTCTCACCGGAACCGGGAAAGGGACCCGCGGGATCGAAGTCGAGGAGGTTGGTCGCGTAATCGCGCACTTCGCCGGAACGGGTGACGGCCTTGATGTCGCCATACAGCTCGGCAACATAGAAGAACGGACTGTCGGGCTCCTCGCCGGACGCGCGGGCAAAGGCGATGTTCACCGGCAGACGAAAGTCGCCGGCGACGCGTTCGACGACGAAGCCACGCGGGGCTTCCCATGGAATCGGCGCGCCGCGCGCGGGTCGCGAAAAATCGGGAAAGCGGTCGCTCGCCGCTCCGAAGTGAGTGCCGCCGTTCTCGCCGATCCAGAACACGGCGCTCTCGAATGGACCGAGGGAGAGTGCCGGCAGATAGACGACGATGTCCTGACCGCGAAAATTCTGAAATGCCAGATCGCTTTCGCGGACCTGCCACCCGTCCGGTCCGGCGTCGATCGCGACGCGCACCGTCGAGCGCACATCGAGCGGAGCGGCGTCTTCGATCACTGCCTGTTGCGCTTCACCGCGCAGCTCGACGAGTGACGCGCCGTCCGCCGCCTCGATGACCAGGTGCGCACCATCCGGCACCGCGACGTCGTTCCCCTCGTCATCCACCCATCGGGGAGAGGGTGAGGACGCGATGTCACGCACGCGGAGAGGCTGCATCTGCAGCGGCTCCGCAACCGTGAACGTCCGGCGGCTCCAGTCGCTCCATTCCGATTCGGCATCGCCGCTGTCGTCGCGATGGCGGACGCGAAGCACGTAGCCCGCGCCGGGAAGAATCTCCGTCCGGCCGAGGTGATGGCCGGCGAAGGCGCCGTCGCCGAGGTGGATGTGGAGCCGCTCCGTGCCGGTCGCGCATTCGGCGCGCCAGATTCTCTCGCCGAGCGCGTTGGCGATCTCCCAGTCGGTGCAACGATGCTCATCGCCGTCGGCGTCGGCGAAGGCGCCGGTGACCATGTGCAGATCGGCACCGCTGACGATCTGACCGTCGGCCGCCGGCTCGGCGATGACAGGAGTCTCTGGTCGCGTTGCCGCCAACGCCATCGGTGTGAAAAACAGGGCGATGAGGACACACCGGATGTTCACTGGCGCCGCATTCTACTGAACCGCGCGGCATGCAGCCCGCCCCGGCGCTTCGCGCGGAACGCCCCAGCGGAATCCCTGGGTCCGGTAGGGCAGCACTTCGAAGGGATGACAGCCGTCACCCGCTCACGTGCGCCTGTGTCGTCCCGTTTCGGCTTCGCAACCGGACGTTGACCGCGCCGCGGGAAGCGCGGACCTATGATCCACGCGGCATTCCCAACGAACAGGAGGGCGGACGTCTCGTCCGCCTCGCGTCCCCCAACGAAAGGAGTCGTCTATGCGTCGTTCCCTCTTCGCGGCGCTCGCGATCGCGGTGCTCTTCTCCTCGATCGCCGGCGCGCAGAACATCACCACCCCGCCCAGCGGCGAGAATCAGAAATCCTCGGTCACCCAGCACATCGGCCTGGTCAAAGTCACGATCAACTACAGCAGCCCGGACGTTCATGCGCCCAACGGCGAGGATCGCCGCGGCAGGATCTGGGGCACGCTCGTGAAGTACGGCACCGAGGATCTCGGCTTCGGTTGCAAAGAGTGTCCGTGGCGCGCGGGCGCGAACGAGAACACGACCTTCGCCGTCTCGCACGACGTGATAGTCGAAGGGCAGCCGCTGCCGGCAGGCAAGTACGGACTGCACATGATCGCCGGCGCCAGCGAGTGGACGATCATCTTCAACAAGGATGCGGATGCGTGGGGCAGCTACTACTACGACGCGGCGAAAGACGCGCTGCGCGTGAAGGTCAAGCCGGCGAAGAGCGAGTACCACGAGTGGCTCACGTACGACTTCACGGACCGCCGTCCCGATCGCGCGACCGTCGCGCTGAAGTGGGAAGACCTGCAGGTGCCGTTCACGATCACGGTCGATAATCCGGCCGATCTGTATCTCGCCGGCATTCGCGAAGACCTGCGCGGCCGTCTCGGCTTCAACGCCGACAACTGGGTCGCCGCGACGCGCTACGCGCTGCAGGCGAAGCGTCCGAACGACGCGCTCGAGTTCGCGCAGTACGCGGCGAACAATCCCGCGATCGGCGTGCAGAACTTCCGCACGCTCTCCGCGCTCGCCGACGCGCAGGAAGCGACCGGCAAGTCCGCCGATGCAAAAGCGACGCGCGACAAAGCGCTCGCGCACCACAGCGCCGGCCCGATCGACCTGCATCAGTACGGCCGCACGCTCCTCAACGCGGGCAAGAAGGAGGAAGCGCTGAAGGTGTTCGAGCTGAACGCGAAGAGGCATCCGAACGCCTGGCCCGTTCATGTAGGTCTGGCCCGCGGCTACTCGGCGGCCGGCCGCTACAAGGAAGCGCTCAAGCACGCGAAGCTCGCGCTCGCGCAAGCGCCGGACGAGCAGAACAAAAAGTCGCTCGAGGATGGGATCAGGAAGCTGGAGTCGGGGAAAGACATGAACTCGTAGCCCCCAACAGTCCCCCCCAGTCCCCTCTCCCCGCTTGCGGGGAGAGGGTTAGGGTGAGGGGAGGTTGAATGAAGGAATGAAGGCAGAAGGCAGAAGGCAGAATTAAGAACGAAGAACTAACCCGCATTTCTCACAACGCGAGGGACCGCTTGACAGCCTGTCATCCCGAGCGTAGCGAGGGACCTGCGCGGGTGGGGGCGGCAAGCACGCACATCGAGCCCCTCCCGCCCAGGTCCCTCGCTCGACGCTCGGGATGACAGCGTGAGAAATGCGGACTAACTTCTTACTTCTGCCTTCTGCCTTCTGCCTTCTGCCTTCTGCCTTCATTCAAGTCACGTTCCGTAGTCTCATCATCGCCACAATCCCCAGCGCCGGCCCCGGCGCAAGAAACGCAAATGCCCACTCCCACCCGACCCTCTCCACCAGCAGCGGCATCATGCGGATCGACACGGTCGTGATGAGAAATCCGATGCACGTCTGCAGCGTCAGCGCGGTGCCGAGGTAGCGCGGGTCGCCGAATTCGGTCACGCAGGCGGAGAACTGCGCGGAGTCCGCGACGACGGTCGCGCCCCAGAACACGGCCAGGACGAGCAACGCGAGCGGCGCTTTGCCGAAGAAGAATCCGATCGCGAGACACGACGCGCCGCTGCCGGCCATCGCCGCCGCGGCGACGATCGGACGTCCGATGCGATCGGCGATGCGTCCCGCGACCACGCAGCCGATCGCTCCAGCGCCGATCACCGCGAACGACGCCGCCTCCGCGAGCCTCGGCGAGTCGCCGCTCGCGGCGATGCTCGCGCGAATCATCACCGGCGCCCACGTCCACATCGCGTACAGCTCCCACATGTGTCCGAAGTAGCCGAAGTTCGCGAGGCGCACGCCGCGGTTGCTGAACACGCGCGTGATCTGCGTGATGTCGAAGGGCTGATTCGGCAGCGCGTACGGTCCGTCGCCGACGAAGCGCAGCACGATCACCGACGAGAGGAGCGCGAGGATCGAGAGCATCCCGACGTTGAGGCGCCAGTCGTCGAAGCCGATCGCGTTCACGAGATACGGCGAGGCCTTGCCGAGCGTGAGCGCGCCGATCAACACGCCGAGGGCGAAGCCGCGGCCGGTCCTGAACCAGGTGGCGATGATCTTCATCCCCGGCGGATAGACGCCGGCGAGGAAGACGCCGGTGAGAAATCGAAGCACGAGCGCGGCCGTGGTCGTGGTGACGAGCCACGCCAGCAATGCGTTCGCGATCGCGCCGAGGATCGCGCAGAACGCGAAGAGGTGACGCGCGCGAATGACGTCGGGGAGGTTCAGCGTCGCGCTGAGCAGCGTTCCGGCGACGAATCCGAGCTGCACCGCCAGCGTGAGCCACGCGGTGGCCGATTCATCGAGGCGCCATTCGGCCGCGATCGCCGGCGCGACCGCGGACACGCCGAACCACAGACCCATCGCCAGCAACTCGGCGATGGATACCAGAACGAGGGCGCGCGTCCGGGACATCCGCGCGCATCGTATCGCGGCGCTGATGGGACGTCAGACGCCGCTGACCGAAAGACGCAAACGAGGAATGAATCTTCGGCTCATGTGCATAGAGACGGCATTATGCATAGTTTCGCGTCCAGGGGAAGGGTAATTTGGTTGCGCGGTCGCGCGGTTACGCGGTTTGCCGGTCTTCACCGCGTAACTGCGCGACCGCGCGACCGCGCAACCGGCCGCCTACGTTCGCAGGGGGAATTCAAACGTAGCGCCCGGCTTCAGCCGGGCGTCCCGGGGGCGGGCGGGCTGAAGCCCGCCCCTGCGTTACGTTCGCAGGTCCGAGCTGGGACGCACCGGAATTTTCGGATCGGGCGTCTGCTGCTTCACGGCGCGCATCGCCATCTGCAGCATCGACGTCACGTCCGAAAGATCGGCCGGCACGATCATCGTGTTGCCCGCCTTCGCGAGATTGCCGAACTCCTTGATGTATTGCTCGGCGAGGCGCAGCTGCATCGACTCGTAGCCGCCCGGCATCTTGATCACTTCCGCGACGCGGCGGATGCCTTCTGCCGTCGCGGTGGCGATCGCGAGCGTGGCCTGCGCCGATCCTTCCGCCTCGTTGATCTGCTGCTGCCGATTCGCCTCGGAGTTCTTGATCACCTGCTGCTTGTGTCCGTCCGCGGTGTTGATCGCGGCGTCGCGCTCGCCTTCGGACTGCAGAATCACCGCGCGCTTCTCGCGCTCGGCACGCATCTGCTTCTCCATCGCCGCGAGCACGTCCTGCGGCGGGGTGATGTTCTTGATCTCGTAGCGGAGGACCTTCACGCCCCATGCTTCCGAGGCCTTGTCGACTTCCTGCACGACCTGCGAGTTGATGTTCGTGCGCTCTTCGAACGTGCGGTCGAGATCGATCTTGCCGGCCTCGCTGCGGAGATTCGTCTGCGCGAGCTGCTGGATCGCCCACGAGTAGTCGGAGATGCCGTACGACGCGCGCTCGGGGTTGAGGATCTTGAAGTACAGGACGCCGTCGACCGCGACCTGCACGTTGTCTTTGGTGATGCAGACCTGCTCGGGAACGTCGAGCGCGATCTCCTTCAGAGAGTGCTTGTAGCGGACCGTGTCGAAGAACGGCCAGAGGATGTGCAGGCCGGCGTCGAGGGTCTGGTTGTACTTCCCGAGCCGCTCGACCACCCACGCCTGCTGCTGCGGCACGACGCGGACGATCTTCGAGACGACGATCATCGCCAGGACGGCGAGAACGATTGCAATGATGAGATTCCCCATGACTCCCCTCGTTTGTTTGATGGTTGGTTTATGAAGCGCGGATGTGAAGCACGAGGCCCTCGACGTGCGCGACGACGCAGCGCTGTCCGCGGGCCAGAACGGTTTCTCCGATGTTGCGCGCGGTCCAGGTCGTGCCGCGCAACTCCGCCCTGCCCATGCCGGCGGGCGCCAGTTCCTCGAGCGGGAGCGCTGACTCGCCGACGAGCGTATCCATCGTCACCGGGACGTTGAGCTTGAGCTTGCGCAGCAGGTAGGGACGGAGGAACACGAGCGCGAAGACCGAGACACCGGTGAAGATCAGGAGCTGGCTCCACAGCGGAAGGTCGAGGCCGGCCCCGCCGAGCAGCGCGACCACGAACGCCCCGACGGCGAAAAGGCCGAGGTGCAGCGTCGTCGACGCGAATTCAACGGCCAGCAATACGAGGCCGATCAGCACCCAGATCCACCAGGACATGTCGTGTGCCGCGGAGGTTAGCACGATTGGAGATCGTCCTGTGTCATCCTGCGCGCAGCGAACTCTTCGATCGGAGGAACAACATGATCGTCCGGCGCATCGGTCCCCTGTCGCTCGCGAAACTCACGGGAGTTCTTTATGCGTTTTTCGGCCTGATCTTCGGCGGCATCTTCAGTCTCGTGTCGATCATCGGCGGCGCGATCGTGCCGAAGGAAGCGGGCCCGATGGGCCTGATCTTCGGCGTGGCCGCGATCATCATCCTGCCGGTCTTCTACGGCCTGATGGGCTTCCTCACGTCGCTCATCGGCGCGGCAATCTACAACTGGCTCGCGGGCTGGCTCGGCGGGGTCGAGCTCGACGTGACGTAATGGGACGGCGCCGATCTGGAGGGCGGACGTCCCGTCCGCCCCTGATTGGCGGACGGGACGTCCGCCCTCCATTACGCACGAGCCGGCGTAACGGAACGCCGACTTCCGAGCCGGCCTCCGGCTTAACGTAGCGCCCGGCTTTAGCCGGGCGGCCACCGGGAGCGGGCGGGCTGAAGCCCGCCCCTACGTTGCGTTGCGGTTGCGTTGCGTTTCACGGCACGTAGCGCCGGACGGGGATCCCTTCCTTCTTGTCGATCGACAGCTCGGCGAGGAGTTGCGTCAGCCGCCGGCCCTCGGCACCGGTCGCTTCCCACGTGGCGCACAGCAGCTCGACCTCGCGCTCGTCGATGTCGGCGGAGATCGTGAAGCCGTGCGGCGGCTGCGTGGCGCGAATCGTCTCCGTCTTCCGCCATTCGCCGGCGATGAACTCGCAGCGGCGGAACAGCTCGCCTTTGCCGGGCTGATACATGTACGCGGTCAGCGGCGGAATGCCGCGCGCATTGGCCTTCATCTCCTCCAGCGCGCGGATGATCCGCGCCGCGATGAGCTCGCGCAGCCGCAGATACGAGTCGCCGATCGTCTCCACGATCTGCAGGCCGGAGTGATAGACGCTCCGCTCGCCGATCGTCTTCGCGAGCCGCCACAGATTCGAGCGAATGAGACGGCAGATCAGATCGATCTGCTTGCCGTCCCACTCGAGGATCAGATGATCGGTCTCGCCCGGCGCGTAGCGCTTCTCGTGGGCGACGAGAAAGCCGACCACGGAAAGCTCGTAGATCGCGATGCGCGCGTCGCCGAACTGCGCGCGCAGCGGGTCATCGAGCCTCACTCTGCCGTACCGACGGCGGTCTTCCGGACGATCCACTCTTCCGTAAAGAGGCCTCATCCTCGATGCGATGTCAAGCGACATGGCGGTCAACGTGCGGCAGCGGCCAGCGCCCGCAGCGCGACCTGGCCGCGTCGCGAGTGATCGATCGACTGCGTCATCAGCCGCGCCGCTTCCTGCGGCGCGTGGAAGCCGGACGAGTTCTCCGCCTCGACGAAGTCGAGGAGAAACTGTGCCTTGCGCTGCTGTTTCCGCGCCTCGTCGAGCTGCGCCGCCGGCGCGCCGGCGGCCGCGGCGGACTTGATGTCGGCGATGAGCGCGATGAGCGCATCCATCGCCAGATTGCGCATCTGCGAGTGGCGCTCCTGAATCGTCTCGACGCGCGCCTTCAGCTCTTCCTCGCCCCAGCGATGGCAGCCCTGGCAGGCGCGGTTCACGTTCAGCAGCGGACTGCGCACGTGATGGTCGCTGATCTTGAGTCCGCCCTCGCGCTTGTACGGCATGTGGCAGTCGGCACACGCGACGCCGGACCGCGCGTGAATGCCCTGGTTGTACATCTCGAACTCGGGATGTTGCGCCTTGAGCGCTTTCGCGCCGCTCTCCGCGTGCGTCCAGTCGGCGTGATCGGTCTGCGTGTCGTAGTACTCGAGGATCTGATCGCCTTTCCATCCGTTGTGCCACGGATACGTGAGCCGCTTCTCGGGACCCTTGAAGTAGTACTCGACGTGACACTGCCCGCAGACGTACGTGCGCATCTCCTGGCGCGTGGCCATCGTGTTCGGGTCGTACTGCGGATCTTTCTTGAAGTTGCGCATTCCCTCGATGAACGCGGGACGCGTCACGCGCAGGGCCATCGTTTCGGGATCGTGGCAGTCGATGCAGGCGACGGGATGAGTAACGAGCTTGCGCGCCTCGAAGTACGGCATCTGGTTGACGGCCTCGAATCCCTTCCACACGTCGCCGTTGCCCAGCTGCCGGTACGCGACGACCATCGATGCGTGGCAGTTGAGGCACGTCCCCGGCTGCTTCGCGACTTTCTGCCGCTCGGTGAAGGTCTGGTCGAGAAGCATGTACGCGTGCCCGCGCTCCTCGCGGAAGTCTTTCGAGAACGCGTAGCCCGCCCACATCGTCTTCAGGCGCGGATCTTCATCGAGACGCGACTGCGCGACGACCGAGCGCGGATCCGCCTGCGTCGGCGTGCGCGGCACGGCCTCGCTGCCGCCGTAGCGCGTGCGCACCTGATCGACCGTGCGCTTGTACCCGTCGTACTGCAGCGGAAAGTTCTTCCCCCACACCGCGGGATCGGTCGTGTTCTCGTCGAGCGTGACGACGCGATAGAACGGATTCTGTCCTTCGACCTTCCGCTCGAAGATGTTCACCAGCAATGCGGTCACGCCGACGGAAACGGCGGCCGCGATGATGGCGGTGATCGCGAGGAGGGCGAAAAGGCGTTTTTTGGTCATGTTTCTTTTACCTCATCGGGTTGCCCGGTTTCCCAGTTGCCCGGTTGCCCGGCGGACCGGGAAACCGGGCGACCGGGCAACCGGGCAACTCACTCCATATGCCCCACATCCCAATGACACCTCACACACGATTGCGAGCCGATGGCCTGCGTGATCTCGGCGTGGCACTTCAGGCACGCCTCGTCGGCGATGCGGCGGTTGCGGGGTTTGATCTCCAGATGGTCGGGGTAGCGGCCGCTGGTGAAGTAGAACGAATGCCAGAAGCCGTTCGACGCCTTCGTCGCGTACTTGCCGACGACGCCATGCGGCGTGTGGCAGTCGTTGCACGCGGCCACGGCGCGGTGCGGCCCCTTCATCCATGCGGCGTAGTAGTCGCGCATGACGTGGCAGTTCGCGCACGCGGCGGGATCGTTCGTCAGATACGAGTAGCCCTTCGCGTAGACGAACGTGTAGCTGCCCACGCCGGCCGCGACGCCGATCAGCACGCCAAGGACCACGACGACGACTCCCGCTTTCACGCCTCACGCATTGTGCATGAGGACCGTCACGGTGTGGAGTGCGGGGACCCCCCGAGCCGCGGGTGGATAGAAAATGGGGCGCGGGGGGCGCGCCGCGCCCCACAAAA
>DATLFB010000085.1:0-16019 GCA_035525285.1 Thermoanaerobaculia bacterium | reverse complement strand
GTCGGAACGCCGATTTCCAATCGGCCGGTCCGCCGACTTCCAGTCGGCGGTTCCTCACGGCACTCCAAACACGCCCAGTTCCACAGCATCCGAAGTCGGCGTTCCGCTTTTTGTAGCGCAGCTTTCCAGGCCGCCGGCGTTACGGCGGGCAGGATGCCCGCGCCACACCGGAGTCCGCGTGGGCAACGGTCATGGAACGCCGACAGGAAGTCGCCGCGGATCGTGGCCACGCGCAGCGGCGTCTCCGCACTCCACACCGCCGACTTCCAGTCGGCGGTTCCTCACGGCACTCCAGACACACCCAGTCTCCGCAGCGCCTCGAACGAGCCCACGTCCGACCAGCCGAAGTCGCCGCGGATCGTGGCCACGCGCGGCGATTTCTCCATCAGCGCGTAGTCGATCGAGATCGACGGCATCGACTCGTAATTCGCGACGCCCACGTGCGCGAGCTCCGGCGAGGCGGCGGCGATCTCGCGGCGGAAAACCTCCGAGCGCCAGACGAACATGCCCGCGTTCCACGCGTAGTTGCCGGCTCGCACGAATTCCTCGGCGCGCTCGCGTGACGGCTTCTCCGTGAACTTGCGCACGCGCCGCACCTCGTCCTCGAGCACCTCGCCGAGCTCGAGATAGCCGAACTCCGTGTCCGGCGAGGTGGGCGCGATCGCGATCGTCATCAGCTCGTCGTGGGACTCTGCGTACTCGAACGCCCGCGCAACGACGCGCACGAACTCGCGATCGTCCTCGATGAAGTGATCTCCCGGAAAAAACGCCACCGTGCAGGGGCCGAGGCGTTGCTCGATCGTGAAGGTGCAGAGTGCGATCGCGGGCGCGGTGTTGCGGCGCATCGGCTCGGCGATCACGTTCTCCGGCGGAAGAGACGGCAGATGCTCGAGGCATTTGCGCGCGTACTCCGCGTTCGTCGAGATATGGATCGCCTCGACGGGAAGAAGCGGGGAGAGACGCCGGAACGTGCGCTGCACGAGCGACTCGCCGTCGAACAGTTTCAGAAACTGCTTCGGATTCTCGTCGGAGCTGAGCGGGCGCAGACGCGTGCCCGCGCCGCCCGCGAGAATGACCGCTGCCCGGGGATGCTTTGTCATGCGCGGCGCATTTTAAAGGCAACGATGAACGATGAACGATGAACGATGAATTATGAACTTGCTTTGTTCATCGTTCATCGTTCATCGTTCATCGCTCATCGATGCCTCACGTCACGAACGAGACTCTGCGCAAGACCCTCCACATCGCGATCGGCTTCGCCGCCCTCCTCCTGAAGTTTTTTCCGTGGTACGTGACCGCGGGCGTCTCCGCGCTCTTCGTCCTCAGCAACATGCTCGTCCTGCCGCGCATCGGCGGACGGCACGTCGCGCGCCACGAGCGCGGGTACGACGCGGGGATCGTGCTCTATCCGGCGGCGGTGACCGTCCTCATCGTCGTGTTCCGCGAACAGCTTCACTACGCCGCGATCGCATGGGCAATGCTCGCGTTCGGCGACGGCATCGCGACGCTGGCCGGCAAAGCGCTGCGCATCGCGTCGCTGCCGTGGAATCGCGACAAGAGCTGGGGCGGATTCATCGCCTGCTTCCTCGGCGGCGCGATCGGCGGCATCGGCGTCACGTATTTTCTCGGCTATCGCAAGCCGGTCGTCGTGCTCATCGCCGCGCTGGCTGCCGCCATCGTCGAGTCCCTGCCGCTCCGCGTCGACGACAACGTCACCGTTCCCTTCGCCGCCGCCGTCGCCGCGGTGATCGCGGGATTGCAACCCGTCTCGCCGTACGGCACGTGGCCCGACACGATCCCGTGGCTGATCGTGAACGCCGTGCTCGCGCTGGCCGGCTACTTCTCGAAGAGCGTCGACGTCTCCGGCGCCCTCGGCGGGTGGTTTCTCGGCGCGATCATCATCCTCGGCGCGGGATGGCCGCTCTACGTCGCGCTGCTGGCGTTCTTCGTCATCGGGACGCTCGCGACGAAGCTCGGATATCAGCGCAAGGCGAACGCGGGCCTCGCGCAGGAAGGCGGCGGGCGGCGCGGCTTCTCGCATGCATTTTCGAACGCCGGCGTCGCCGCGATCTGCGCGATCGCGGTCTCGCGCGGCAGCCGCGTCGCCGAGGCGCCGCTGGAGCTGATGACGCTCGCGTATCTGATGGGCATCGCCTCGCTCGCGACGGCCGCCGCGGACACGACGGCGTCGGAGATCGGACAACTCATCGGACGCCGCGCGTTTCTGCCGCTGACGCTGAAGCGCGTGCCGGTCGGTACCGAGGGCGCGATCTCGATCGAAGGAACGCTCGCGGGGGCGCTCGGAGGAATCCTGGTCGCGATTGCGGGCGTCGTCGCGTTCGACTACCGATTCCCGCGCCCGTGGGGACCGGAAACGGGAGTGATGGCGATCGCGCTGGTGAGCGCCTGCGCGTTCGCGGGCTCGTACATCGAGAGCGTCGCCGGAAGTTGGAACCGGAAGCGCATCACGCCTGTCCCGAACGGCGTGCTGAATTTCTTCAACACCGCGGCCGGCGCGCTGCTGATGTACGGAGCATGGCAAATCACACACTGAAGAAAGTCGTCATCGTCGGCCGGCCGAACGTCGGCAAGTCGACGCTGTTCAATCGCCTCGCCGGCAGGCGTCGCGCGCTCATTCACGATCTGCCGGGAATGACGCGCGACCGGCTCACGGACGTCATCGCGCTCGATGACGGCCGCCGCTACGAGCTCACCGACACGGGAGGGCTCGAGTACGGCGACACGCCGATGTCGGCGTACGCGGGCGAGATCCGGCTGCAGGCGCAACGCGCGCTTGCCGAGGCGGACTTCATCGTGTTCGTGGTGGACGGCGCGGCGGGAGTGCTCTCCGAGGATCGCGACATCGCGCAGGAACTGCGGCCGGAGTCGGCGAAGACGGTGCTCGTCGTGAACAAGACCGATCGCAAGGACGCCGAAGAGAGCGTGTCGGAGTTCTGGGAGCTCGGATTCGAGCGCGTGCTGCCGATGTCGGCCGAGCACGGCGGCGGCGTCGACGACCTGATCGATGCGATCTCGGAGATCGTGCCTCCGGAATCGGCCGAGGAGGAAGCGGATGCGGACGCGCCGGTGCGGGTGGCGATCATCGGACGTCCGAACGTCGGCAAGTCGTCGCTGCTGAACAAGCTCACCAGGGAAGAGCGCGCGGTCGTCTCGCCGATCTCCGGCACCACGCGCGACGCGATCGACTCGGAAATCGTGCGCAACGGACGCCGGTACGTGCTCATCGACACGGCGGGCATTCGCCGCAAGGGGAAGACGACCGACGAGGCGGAGAAGCTCGCCGTGATCTCCGCGCGCAAGGCCATCGAGCGCTGCGAGATCGCGCTGGTGATGATCGATGCGATCGATGGAGTGACGGCGCAGGATGCGACGGTGGCGGGATACGCCGACGAGGCGGGTCGCGCGGCGATGCTCCTCGTCAACAAGTGGGACGCGGAAGAGCACGCGCAGGACGACTACAAGAAGTTCGAGGAGCGGACGCGCTATCGCCTCAAGTTCCTCGCCTACGCGCCGCTCGAGTTCATCTCCGCGAAGAGCGGCCGCCGCGTCGAAAAAATCTTCCCGAGGATCGATCAGATCATCGCCGCGTACCGCAAACGCTTCCGCACCTCGGAGCTCAACGCGATCCTCGAGCGCGCCGTGACCGCGCACCAGCCGCCCGCCGTCCGCGGCAAACCGCGGCGGTTCTACTACGTGACGCAGCTCAAGGCGGGACCGCCGACGTTCGCACTCTTCTCAAACGTCGACGAGCCGATTCACTTCTCCTATCGGCGCTACCTCGAGAACCAGTTTCGTGACAATCTGGGGCTGGTCGGCTGCCCGGTGCATTTTGTGGTGAGGGCCAGGAAGGGTATGAAGAAGGAGCGATAAATCGACAATTCGAATGAAGAATGGCGCACGAAGAAATCCTCCAGGCCTTCGATAGAAAGGCCGAAACGAGGATCTGGTCACGGTCGCCGCGAGCTATTTCTTCCGCGTGATTCCTCCTCCGCCGTTTTTTTTCTTCGAGCTTTTCTTCGACGAGCTTTTCTTCTTTGCTGCCATAACACCCTCCGAAACCCTTTTCCGACTCAGGCCTTTCGCGTGACCCCGCCGCCGCCGTCACCCGTGGGTTTGCCGGGGTGGCCGACGGGCACATTCGGCCGAGACCCTTGACTGCGGCTCGACGACTTCCCACCGCCTTTGCCGCCACCAGCTTTTCCAGCCATGAACAACCCTCCAGATATTCGTTGTTGAAGAAGGACGTAAGAGTCCATGGCAAAGAAGTTTAGCTCTGTATTAGCTCGGCAGAAACACAAAATCGATTGGGCGTTCCGGCATAACCGGACCATCGACGATCACGGTCGTTCGGTACTCATCGCCGAGTGCCTCGTTGTCATGTTCGATCCTTGCACGCGGAATGAGATTGCGCTTGACCTGCACGCGGAACGGGGCGTGGAAATGGACGCTCAAACGTTCCGTTACGGTGAAACGCGAATAGAACGTATACCAGCCGCTGGAGGCGGCGATGTACTTGCGGATGGCGATCTCAAGGATGTTGAAGCGCTCCGGCGACGCGGCGGCCGGACGCCGGAACTTCAGCAGAAAGACTCCGTCGTCGAGCACCGGCTCCTCCGCGATGTAGTCGAGCACGTGATCCTGGGCGTCGCGTATGCGTATCGTCACGCCCCTGATGAACGACTGAAGCCGCTCCATTCGCACACCTTTGCGGATCTCGTCGTAAGCGTCGGCGGAGAACAGACCTTTGCCGAGGGTGCCGAGGTAGTACACCGGGATTTTCGGTTCAAAAGGCTCGATGCAGTACGCGATGACCGCTTCGTCGGGTGCGGTCACCCCACGACGGATTGAATGCACCGAGCATTCGAAGATTTGCACGTCATCGTGCTGCAGCAACAGATCTTCACCCGGTTCGACGCGGCGTACGGTGATCGTCTCTTCGTGCTCGCGTAACCAGGGCCGAGCCAGCACATCGGCGCGGATTGACTCGAGCGCGCGCTCAACTTGTGGAGCCGCCGCTGCGCCGGACGACGACTCCTCTTTCCACAGCGCCACACGCTCAGCCACAGACGCGGCCGAGAGCGGTCCTTCGACCTGCGCGAGATTCGAGGCCAGCGCCGGCAGATCTTCGACCGAACGTGTGACGTGATCGAGCGCGATTGGAGTCTGCAATGCCTCATTTACATACATGTGATGCTGCGAACCGATCAGTCGCTCCACAAACGCGCGCGTGGAGGACTCCTGTGATGCGAACATCAGCTCGAAGAGCGTGCGGATCGCGGTGACACCTACCGGGCGAAGATCGGCAAGATCCTTCGGACGCATGCCCTGCGGGCTATAGCCGTTCCCGATGCTGAGTACGCGGATGTCCGCGATCGGCACGTGCAGTTCTGTTTGGGCGTACACGACCGCTGCGAGTGCCGGACTGTTTGCCCAGAGTCCGCCGTCAACGTATGTCACGTCGTCGCCGACCGGCTTGACCGGCGGAAAGTATGTGGGTGCAGCGCCGCTCGCACGCACCACGTCCGCAACCTTGTGCGTCGGGTGGTTGTGCGAGTTGAAGAGTCGATGTCCGAATCGATCGAGGGTGGCAGCCGGAATCAAGAGGGGAACATCCGTTTGAGACATCGTCCGGTCGGCGAATTCCTCGTTCAGCAACTCTACGAGGCGCTTGCCGGTATAACGGGAACCGCCGGTGAAATAGTGCGACCGCGCTTTCTCGAAGATCTTCTCGCCTTCATCGGTAAAGAGCTCGACGAGCGCGACGGGATTCTTTCCGCACGCCAGCCATGCCGCGATGATCGCGCCGGTCGAGGTGCCCGAGATCAGATCGAAATCCTTCGGCCCGACGGCGTTTTCAGCGAGCTCGCGCCAGTACACGGCCTGAAAAATGCCGCGCATGCCGCCGCCGCTGAAGGCAAGAATCCGGAACGACATCCGACTCCTCCCGGCGATTGTACGGCCACAGTAGAATCTGCGCGCAAAGGAACCTGTTGAAAGGAACCAATGAAGCCACCCGAAGTCCTCACCCTCACCCCCGGAAAACGCGTCCTGTTCCTAACGAGAGATCCCGACCTCATCCGCAGACAGCTCGCGGGCGAGCTCGACCTGCAGATGAAGGATCTGCGTGTGGACGATCTGCTCGACGACATCAACACGGATGCGATGACGCCGGCGTGGGTTTGCTTCGACTACAAGCCGGAGGACATCGCGCGGAACGCGTATGCGGGGCTGATCGTCAATGGCGAGCGGCTCTTCGCGCCCGATGCGCTGCGCAACGGGAACTTCGAAGCGATCGTTTCGGGGATGCGCAAGGGCGTCGGCAGCTCGCGCGAGACGGCCACGCAGTGCGAGGTCTTCAGCGGCATCCGCATCGCGGTCGCGGCGTCCTTCGCGCCGATTCACGCGGGCAACAACATCAACCAGGGACTGCTGATGGCGAATCACGACATGCTGATCCGCCTGCAGGCCGGCGAGGGCGTGCCGCTGCGCGAGTTCTACGAGCACCACGACCCGATCACGCAGCTCATCATCCAGTGGGGCGGACTCTTTCCGTTCGCGAAAGCGCTCGCGCGCGGCGACGTGAAGTTGCCGGTCCCGCACAACGCGCCGCGGCCCATGACGATGGGGGAGAAGATCCTCGCGCGTCACATGCGCGGCGTGTCCGATGAGGAGCGCTATGTGAAGCCGGGCGACGCGCTCGTCGTCGACGTCGACGGCGGCTACACGCACGAGTTCACCACCGCGCAGGTCCACTACTTCCTCGAGCAGGAGTACGGCCGCGACTACGAGATCTCGAATCCGCAGAAGTTCGCCGTCTTCGAGGATCACCTGATCTACGCCGACGACGTGCCGCGCATGCGGCCGTTCCTGGACAAGATCGAGACGCTGCGGGCGATGCAGCACGAGTTCCAGCTCCACACGGAATGCCGCGATTTTTCGGCGGCGGACAACATCTCGCCCGGCATCTGCCACGAAGTCGCGCGCGAGCTGATCATCGATCCGGGCGACTTCATTCAGGCCACCGACAGCCACACCTGCATGGGCGGCGTGAACAACGCCCTGGCCTGGGGCGTCGGCTCGACCGAGTACGCGAACCTCGTGCACTCCGGCTTCACGACCATCGAAGTCTCGGAGTCGATCCGCTTCGAGCTCACCGGCACGCTGAAGCCGAACGTCACGGCGAAGGATGTGATGCTCTACATCCTGCTGAAGTATGCGAAGCCGCAGCTCACGCTCGACCGCATCATGGAGCTCACCGGCCCCGGCGTGCGCACGCTCTCGCTCGACGAGCGCGCGACGCTGGCGAACATGGCCACCGAGTGCTCCGCCCGCACGGCGATCGTCGAAGCGGACGAGAAGACGTTCGAGTGGATCGCCTCGATGCGCCCGGGCGTCGACATCGATGCGTTGCGCGTGCGCGCCGTGTCGCCCGATCCCGATGCGGAGTACGCGGGCGGCGTGCATGCGATCGATCTCTCCGCGATCGAGCCGATGGTTGCGCATCCCGGCGATCCCGATCACGGCATTCCCTCCGATCCGACCAACGGCGCGCTGGTCCGCGACATCGGCGAGGTGAAGATCGACATCGCCTACGCCGGCTCGTGCACCGCGGGAAAGATCGACGACTTCCTCTTCTATCACCAGGTCGCGAAGGAAGCCGTCGATGCGGGACTGCGCGTCGCCGAAGGCGTGACGTTCTACATTCAGTTCGGCTCGCAGGCCGTCGAGTCGTTCGCGCGCAGAAACGGATTGCTCGATACGTTCGAGCGCGCCGGCGCGATCGTGCTCAATCCCGGCTGCGGCGCATGCATCGGCTGCGGTCCCGGCGTGTCCGAAACCGGCGAGCAGGTGACCGTGAGCGCGATCAATCGCAACTACAAGGGACGATCGGGACCCGGAAAACTGTGGCTCGCATCGCCGCTGACGGTCGCGGCCTCCGCATTCACGGGGACGATTATCGCGTATACGCCGGGGATGTTCGAGAATGCAGTTTGCCGGTTGCCCGGTCACCCGGTTGCCCGGTAGAGGTTGCCATGAGAGCGGCCCGGACCGCCGGGCCGCACTGGGAAACCGGGCAACCTTTTGACCCATTGACCCACGCGAATCGCTCGAACGGCCCACTTTCTGACCCCTGCCGTGGAGTCATTCAAAACACAACTACTTACAGGGCAACAACTTAGTTCCGGCACGAACCCTGGCCTGACATCCGCTTTGCCGAGCCCCTCAGAACTTATGAAAGGGGTTACGGAATGAAGCGTCTTCTGCTCTCTCTCATGGCGGTACTCCTGGCACTCCCGGTTCTCGCAGCAGGTCCCAAAGAAGGGAAACTGATCAAGGGGAAAGGCAAACCGATCGCCGACTCCTACATCGTCGTCTTCGAGGATCGCGTCGATGACGTCGATACGCTCGCCGACGATCTGGTCCGGCAGCATCGCGGCCGCAAGAATTACGTCTACCGCAACACGATCAAGGGCTTCGCGGCAAACATGTCCGAGCAGGCAGCGGCCGCGCTCTCGAAGCATCCGAAGGTGGCCTACGTCGAACAGGACCAGGTCGTGACGGCGGACGCGACGCAGTCCAGCGCGACCTGGGGAATCGACCGCATCGACCAGCGCGATCTGCCGCTCAGCGGCACGTACACCTACAACTACACCGGCTCGGGGGTGAAGGCGTACATCATCGACACCGGCATTCGCAGAACGCACAGCGAGTTCGGCGGCCGCGCGATTCACGGCTACACCGCCATCAGCGACGGCCGCGGCAGCGACGACTGCAACGGTCACGGAACGCACGTCGCCGGCACGGTCGGCGGCGCGACGTATGGTGTGGCCAAGGGAGTGACGCTCGTCGCGGTGCGCGTGCTCGACTGCAACGGCTCCGGCACGACCACCGGCGTCATCGCCGGCGTCGACTGGGTCACGTCCGATCACGCCTCCGGCGCGGCGGCAGTGGCCAACATGTCCCTCGGCGGCGGCGCCTCCACCTCGCTCGATGACGCGGTCCGCCGATCCATCAGCGATGGCGTGACGTACGCCATCGCCTCCGGCAACAGCAACGCCGACGCCTGCAACTACTCGCCGGCGCGCGTGGCCGAAGCGCTCACGGTCAACTCCTCCACCAATACCGATGCGCGCTCGTCGTTCTCCAACTGGGGCACGTGCACCGATCTCTTCGCGCCCGGTTCGTCGATCACGTCCGCCTGGTACACCAGCGACACGGCCACCAACACCATCAGCGGTACCTCCATGGCCGCGCCGCACGTCGCCGGCGTCGTCGCGCTCTACCTGCACCAGAACGGCTACCAGTCGCCGGCCACCGTGCACTCGGCGATCAACAACAACGCCACGCCGAATAAGATCACCAGCGCCGGCAGCGGCTCGCCGAACCGGCTGCTCTACTCGCTCTGGGGAAGCAGCACGCCTGCGCCCACGATCTCGAGCTTCTCGCCCACCAGCGGCGGCGTGGGCACGGTCGTCCGCGTCAACGGCTCGAATTTCACCGGTGCTTCGTCGGTCAAGTTCAACGGTCAGTCGGCGTCGTTCACCGTCGTCAGCTCGTCCGCGATCGACGCGACCGTCCCGAACTGCTCGTCCACCGGCACGATCTCGGTGACCACGTCGGGCGGCACGGCCACCAGCTCCGGTTCGTTCAGCGTCACCGGATGCAGCACGTCGCAGCAACTCCTGCTCAACCCCGGCTTCGAGCTCGGGAACAACGGCAACTGGACGGCCGACAGCGGCGTGATCACCAGCTCGACCGCGCGGCCGGCGCGCACCGGCTCGTGGAAGGCCTGGCTGTGCGGCTACGGCTCCTCCAACAGCGACTACGTGCATCAGACGAAGACGATCCCCTCGACCGCGACGTCGGCGACGCTCTCATTCTGGATCCGCATCGACACGGCGGAGACGACGACGTCGATCGCGTACGACAAGTTCTACGTGCAGATCAGCACGAACGGCGGCTCGTCGTACACGACGCTGGCGACCTATTCGAATCTGAACAAGAACTCCTCGTACGTGCAGAAGTCGTTTGATCTGACCGCGTACAAGGGTCTGAGCGTGCGCGTCCGCTTCTACGCGACCGAGGACAGCTCGCTGCAGACCTCGTTCGTCGTGGATGACACGGCGCTCGACGTTCAGTAACCGCTCTCTCTCTCCACGGTTCTCGAGGGGCGGCGGAAACGCCGCCCCTTCTTTGTGGAGTGCGGCGACGCCAGTCGCCGCTGTTCTAGCACAGCGGTGACTTCGTCACCGCACTCCACACCTCTCCGAGGTCGTCCGCGAACTTCGCCGCATCCTTCGGCGTGAGCGTCGAGATCGTGACGCGGATCGCGGGCGGCGTCGCGATGCGGTAGCGCTCTCCCGCCTTCACGCCCCATCCCTTCTGCAGCAGCGCCTGCACCGTCGCACTCTCCTCGGCCACCGGAATCCACACATTCAATCCCGACGCGCCGTGCGCTTCGATGCCGAGCGCGCGGAGCTCGCGCAGAAGCGCGTTGCGGCGCTCCGCGTACGCGCGTTGCGCGCGGAGCGGCGCGCGGTCGCGCCACAAGGCGAGGACGATGCGCTGCAGGATGTGGCTCACCCAGCGGATGCCGAGGGTCTGGCGGCCTTCGACGCGCGCATGCGTGCGGGCGTCGGAGGCGAGGAGCGCGACGCGGAAATCGGGGCCGAGCGACTTCGCCACCGAGCGCACGATGGCCCATCGCTCGCGCGAGCGGTCGACGAGGGTGCGGTACTTCGCGCCCGCGATGACGCCCGCGTGATCGTCTTCGATGACCAGCAGCTCTTCGCGTGAGGCGAGAAGCGCCCGCAGCTCGCGCGCGCGGCGCGCGGAGAGCGCGGCGCCGGTCGGATTCTGAGCGCGCGGCGTGATGATGAGCGCGCGGCACGAGCCGATCGCGCGCTGCAGCTCGCGCGGCAGCAGCCCCTCGTCATCGACCGGCACCGGAACGGGGACCAGCGACAGCGCGCTGAGGAGATCGAGCACGCCGGTGAAGCAGGGATCCTCGACCGCGACGCGATCGCCGGCGCGGAGATGCTCGCGCACCACGCGCTCGATTCCGTCGAGAGCGCCGCTGACGATGGCGACGTGCTCCGCGGGCACGCCATCGCCGCGGAACTGCTCTTTCGCGAGTTTCAGGAGTCGAAGATCGTTGAGCTCGTCGCCGTACAGCCGCTGCTCGAGACGAAACTTGCGCTTGCGCAGATCGGGGAGAAGCGCGAGATCGGGATTCCCATCGGCCAGATTGCGCACCCCCGCCGGCAGCGCAACCTCGGCCGGCAGCGCGATCGGCGGAGCGGGCCGCACGCGCGTCCCGCGGCGCCCATCACCAGCCACGACGCCCCGCTCCTGCAGCAGCCGGTACGCCGCCGCGACGGTGGCGGGACTCACGTGCAGCTGCGCCGCGAGGGCACGGATGGGCGGGAGGGCGGCGCCGGCGGCGAGCTTTCCGGCCGCCACGGCCGCCTCCACCGACCCGGCGATGTTGACGGCGCTCGATCCCTTGATGTACGTTTGTTCCAGCATATGAGCAGCATTGTACTAGAACAAACGCCGCGCACGACGCTGAAACGTTTGCCGAAGCGGGGAGTCTTCGATCGCGAGACGGTCTACGCGATCCTCGACGAGGCCCTCATCTGCCACGTCGGTTTCGTGGTCGAGGGAGCGCCCGTGGTGATCCCGACCATCCACTGGCGCGAGGGCGATACGCTCTATTTCCACGGCTCCGCCGCGAGCCGCATGCTCCGCTCCCTGCGCGACGGCGTCGACGCCTGCGTCACGGTCACCCTGCTCGACGGCCTCGTCCTCGCGCGCTCCGCGTTCCATCACTCCATGAACTACCGCTCCGTGGTCGTGTTTGGGAAGGCGAGGGAGGTGTCCGATCGCGAGGAAAAGCTGCGCGCGCTCGATGCACTCGTCGAGCATGTCGTCCGCGGCCGCGGCGCCGAGGTGCGCGCGGCGAACGAGACCGAGCTGAAGGCGACAATGGTGCTGGCGATGCCGATCGAGGAAGCGTCAGCGAAGATCCGGACCGGCGGTCCCGTCGACGACGAGGAAGACTACGCGCTGCCGGTCTGGGCGGGGGTCGTGCCGGCCATGCTCACGTTCGGAGAGGCGATCCCCGACGAGGGAGTGAGCGCGGCCGTCCCGGATTACCTGCAGCGCTATTCGCGCCGCTAAGGAACCTCTGCACAAGTTGTCATCCCGAGCGTCGAGCGAGGGACCTGGGTGGTGGGGCGGCGCGAGAAACGAGCCTCCCGAGCCCCCAGGTCCCTCGCTCACGCTCGGGATGACAAGCGGTGCCCCTTGTGCAGAGGTTCCCCAGGAGTCTGCGCGGTAGACGCGCCTTGAGCGACACTCATGCCGGAGGCTTGGCCAACCAGCGCTGCCGGCCGTGCCGGCCTAGCGCGACCACGGCGGGATGACGCCGTTCATCCGCGCGTACGCGATCGACTGTCCGAGGTGCTCGTGGAGGTGGCTGAGCATCGTTACCAGCACGTCGCGTTGCGTGGTCTGCTTGCCCATCATCTTCACCGGCGTCTCGAGGTTCTTCACGCTCCCCGCGGCCGTGCGCAGGTGAGCGAAGGAGCGCTTCAGCTCCGCGAGTACCTGCGACTTCGCGGTGACGGTCTTTTCCAGATCGCCGTTCATCTTCGGCGGCTGCACTCCGAGGAACGTCGCCAGGAAGTAGTTCCAGCCGGCGATGTGCATGTACACCTCGCTCACCGAGCGCACATCGCCCGCCGGATGCCACGCGAACTTGTCCGCCGGCGTCGCCTCGGCGAGCTGGACGATCTTCTGCTCGACTTCATCGAGATTCGCGTAGAACTCGCCGCGGAAGCCCGGCGCCTTCGGCGCGGAGGCGGAAGGGTTCTGCGTGCGAGCGAGGGCGAGCGGTGCGGCGAGCAGACAGAGGAGGACCAGAGTTTTCTTCATGGGTTTCGACCGCGTGCATTGTAAAACGATCGTCGATAGAATGCCGGCCCGGCCTGCCGGCGCGCGCCTCGATGCGCGCCCAAACGACGCAGCGTTTTCAGGAGTTTTGCACGCATGGACTTCCGTCTGACCGACGAGCAGTTGCAGATTCAGCAGATGGTGCGCGATTTCGCTCAGAGCGAGATCAAGCCGCACCTCATGGAGTGGGACGAGGCGCAGCACTTTCCCGTCGACACCTTCAAGCGCGCGGGCGAGCTCGGCATGCTCGGCGTGGTCTTCCCCGAGGAGTACGGCGGGGCGGGATTGTCGTACGTCGACTACGTGAACGTGATCGAGGAGCTCGCCGTCATCGACAGCGGCTTCGCCCTCAGCGTGGCCGCGCACAATTCCCTGTGCACCGGACACATCTACCACGCCGGCAACGAGACCCAGAAGAAACAGTGGCTGCCGAAGCTGACCACGGGAGAATGGATCGGCGCATGGGGTCTCACCGAGCCTGGGTCCGGCAGCGACGCGTCGGGGATGCGCACGATCGCGGTCAAAGACGGCGACGAGTGGGTCCTCAACGGCACGAAGAACTTCATCACCAACGCGACCTACGCTGACATCTCCGTCGTTCTCGCGGTCACCGATCGCGAAGACCAGAAGCACGGCATCACCGCGTTCGCCATCGAGATGGATCGCAAGGGCATCCGTCCGGGCAAGAAAGAGAACAAGCTCGGGATGCGCGTCTCCGACACGGCGGAGCTGGTTCTCGAGGATTGCCGCGTGCCGGCCTCGAACGTCCTCGGCGAGATCGGCTACGGCTTCATCGACGCGATGAAAGTGCTCGACGGCGGGCGCATCTCCATCGGCGCACTCGCGGTCGGAATCGCCCGCGGCGCGTACGAAGCGGCGCGCGACTATTCGAAGCAGCGGACGGCGTTCGGCAAGCCAATCTCCGACTTCCAGGCGATCCAGTTCATGCTCGCCGACATGGCCACGGAGATCGACGCGGCGCGCTTGCTCTGCCATCGCGCGGCGACGATCAAGGACGAAGGCCAGCGCGTGACGCAGTTCTCGGCGATGGCCAAGCTGTATGCGTCCGAGGTCGCCGTGCGCGCGACGGAGAAAGGCGTGCAGATCTTCGGCGGGTATGGGTTCGTCAAGGAGTTTCCCGCGGAGAAGTATTACCGCGACGTGAAGCTCTGCACGATCGGCGAAGGAACGAGCGAGATCCAGAGAATGGTGATTGCGAGGACGCTGCTGGGAACGAAGTAAATGAAGGCAGAAGGCAGAAGGCAGAAGGCAGAAGGCAGAAGAGAAGTTTTCTTCATTCTGCCTTCTGCCTTCTGCCTTCTGCCTTCATTCACATGACCGACATTCGCGCCATCGTCGACGGTGTACGAGCGGGCCGTTCCCGCGCCCTCGCCCAAGGCATCTCTGTCATCGAGTCCAACAAGCCCGACGCCACGCGCCTCCTCGCCGACATCTACCCCGAGACCGGGAACGCCCGCATCATCGGCATCACCGGCTCACCCGGCTCGGGCAAGTCGACGCTCGTCGCTGCGATGGCCAGGCACTATCGCGCGCAGCAGAAAAAAGTCGGCATCATCGCCGTCGATCCCACCTCGCCGTTCACCGGTGGCGCGATTCTCGGCGATCGCATCCGCATGGCCGATCTCTACACCGACCGCGGTGTCTTCATCCGCTCCATGGCCACGCGCGGATTCCTCGGCGGTCTGGCGAAGGCGACCAACGACGTCGTCGATCTCCTGGACGCCGCGCGCTTCGACGTGATCCTCGTCGAGACCGTCGGCGTCGGACAGGACGAGGTCGAAGTCGTGCGCACCGTGCAGACCAATCTCGTCGTGCTCGTTCCCGGCATGGGCGACGACATCCAGGCCATCAAGGCGGGGATCATGGAGATCGGCGACGTGTTCGTCGTGAATAAGGCCGATCGTCCCGGCGCGGACAAGACCGTGACCGAGGTGACGATGATGATGTCGCTGGTCGAGGAGCACGGCGACTGGGTGCCGCCGATCGTGAAGACCGTCGCCTCGCGCTCGGAAGGAATCGTCGAGATGGACGAGGCGATCGTGAGGCACTACGAGTATCTCTCCGCCTCGGGCGAGCTCGATCGCCGCAACCGCGACCGCGTGCGCATCCGCATCGAGACGCAGTTGAAGGAGCGCTTCATGGAGCGCCTCATCGGCGGGACGATTCCGCGCGAGGCGTACGAAGAGCTGCTCGAAGACGTGCTGCGCAAGCGGAACAATCCGCACGACGCGGCGGAGAGCGTGCTCGATCGGGTCACGTTCCACGAGTCTGCGCGGCAGTAAGCGATCGTGGAGGGCGGACGTCTCGTCCGCCCCGGGGAGACGGGAGGCGGACGAGACGTCCGCCCTCCTTCACGGCGCTCGTTGGCCCAGGTTGGATCGTGAAGCCGAAGCGCGGCCGAGGATGACACCGACGTATCATCGTCCGCACACGTGCCACTTTCCAACGGGTCCAACCTCGGTCCGTACGAGATCGTCGCTCCCATCGGCGCGGGAGGGATGGGGGAGGTGTACCGCGCGCGCGACACGCGCCTCGACCGCTCCGTGGCGATCAAGATCCTGCCGACGACGCTCGCGTCGAATCCCGCGCTGCGCGCGCGCTTCGATCGTGAGGCGCGGGCGATCTCGGGGCTGACGCATCCGAACATCTGCGCGCTCTACGACGTCGGCCACCAGGACGGCATCGACTATCTCGTGATGGAGTACCTCGAAGGCGAGTCGCTCGCGGACAAGCTCGCGCGCGGCCCGCTTCCGCCGAGCCAGGTGCTGCGTCTCGGCGCCGACATCGCGCAGGCGCTGCATCACGCGCATCGCCGCGGGATCACCCATCGCGATCTCAAGCCGGGCAACGTGATGCTCACCGCGAGTGGCGCGAAGCTCCTCGACTTCGGACTGGCGAAGCTGGCGGTGCCCGAGCGCGAGCTGTCGCACGACGCGGAAACGGTGACCAACATGAATCCGCTGACGGCGGAGGGAACGATCGTCGGCACGCTGCCGTACATGTCGCCGGAGCAGATCGAA
>DATLFB010000058.1:0-5580 GCA_035525285.1 Thermoanaerobaculia bacterium | reverse complement strand
GTTACGCTGAGGCGATTCACCGCGCGCTGTCGAAGAAGGCGGAGGATCGGTTCGCGAGCGTGGGGGAGTTCATCGCGGCGATGTAACGCCGCCAGCTTGTCATCCCGAGCGTGAGTCGAGGGACCTGGGCGGGCAGGGCGGCGCGATCAGCGAGCCACCCTTCCCCCAGGTCCCTCGACTACGCTCGGGATGACAACGTCGTTGCCGGCACGACCATCACCGGCACCGGCGCGTGACGTACGACATCGAGCTTTCGCTCGCTGGGATCGCCGCTCGAGTTGATGAAGATCGCGTCCGCATCGGACTTCTCGGTGTAGCGAAGCAGCTCCTTCTGCGCGTCGCTGCCTTCGATGATCTTCGTGATCGCGCCGGGAACGCTTGCCGCGAGACTCAGCTGCAACTCCTCGGCATTCGCACGCGCGTCGTCATCGCAGACGGTGACGAGATGGATCTCGCTGCCCACGCGCTTCGCGAGATCGAGCGCGGCGTGCGTCGTTTGTCCGAGGTGGACGGGGACGACGATGCGGCGCATCGAGCCGCGGCGGCGAATGCCGTAGCGGATGGCGAGCACCGGCGCGGGCGGATGCGCGATCACCGCGGTCGTCGTGGAGCCGACGAAGAGATGCGCGACGTGATGCCGCGCATGCGTGGCGATCACGATCAGGTCCGCGCCCTCGGCGATCGCCGTGCGGCAGATCTCGTTGCCGGGATCGGGCGCCTTGCGCACGATGAGGCGCGTGGCGAGCGACGCGTTCGCGCGCCGCACGCGATCGCGCAGGCGATCGAGCTCCTGCTGTTCCGCGTATTCGTACAACGACGGGTCCGCGGGAAAGCGCAGCTCGTCGGGATGCGAGGCCCACGTCATGCGCACATGGAGAATGACGAGCTCCGCACCGCTCATGCCCGCGATGCGGATGGCGTCGTCGAACACCCACTCCGAGGCGGTGGAGAAGTCGGTGGGGATGAGGATGCGGCGAAACATTCTGAAAATTGAAAATTGAAAATTGAAAATTGAAAAAACAGTCCGCAGCGTTTTTTTCAATTTTCAATTTTCAATTTTCAATTCCCTATCGTGCCACAGGCGCCGCCGGAGCGGGAGCCGCTGCCGTTGCAACCGGCGCAAACGGCGTCACGATGTACCGAATCACCGTCCTCGGCTCCGCCTCCGTCTCCGCGACCTGCAACGTGACTTGTCTACCAAGCACCGAAAGCGCGGCGCCCGGGATGAAGGGGTCCTGCATGGCCTGATTGAGCTGCACCTCGAACGTGCGCCAGTCCTGTTGCGCCGGCGGATACGTTGCCTGCGCCGGGAACGCGCGGAACTGCGCGAGGTAGGTCGTGTAGTAGTGGTACACCTGCGGGAACGAGTCGTCGGTGGCGAGCGTGTAGACCTGCGCGCCGGGGCCGTACTGATTGCGGATCATCACTTCATCGCGCTTCGTGAGGTCTTCGCGAAACTGTGCGCCATCGTAGATCGGAATCGCCTTGCCGAGCGTGCCGATGACCTGGCGCGCGTCGACTTGCGTCGCCGGGGCATCGCGTGCCGGCGTCTGCTCGGGTGCGGCGCTCGACTCCGTACCGCCGGTACACGCGGTCAGCACAAGTGTCACGGCGACGATCAAGTGGAGGACAGGCAATCCTGCCTGTCCCTGGGTCCATTTGGACAGGCAGGATTGCCTGTCCTCCACCGCTGGCCGGCGAGTCGTCATCGCATGAATCAAGAGCAATGGATATGCCGCCCGATCAGTTGTTCTGCGCCTGATAGGCAACCGAGCGGTGCCGTTGCGCGTTGCTGCGGAGCCGCTCCAGCGCGGTCTCTCCGCCGTATTTCGCGACCAGCCGTTCGTCGTAGAGATCCGAGACGCTGGCGACGCTGTCGAGAGAGGCGATGAGCTGCTCCGGCCGCAGGCGGCGGCCGAGGAACGAGTGCGAGTAGAAGATGTCGTGGTCCACCATGCTGAACGCGCCGATCGGCACCTCGGCGTTGAGGCGCAGCAGCTCCTGCATGACCTCGAACGTCGGCTCGACTCCCTGCACGCAGAACGCGAGGATCTCGATCACCGCGTCGTCCTCTTCGTAGGGATCGATCGAGATTTCGAGCACGGTCGATCCGTACTTGAGATAGAAGTCGCAGTGCGACGCGTCGTCGAAGTGCTCGTCCACCAGCTCGTCGAGATACGACTTCACCTGCCGGTAGACTTCTTCCTGGCACTGCGTGTGGAACCGTTTTTTGGCCGGAGCTGACATCCGGCGGTGATTATAGCGATGAATGACTGGTTTGACCGTCCCAGACGAACGCTGGTGTTGAAACGGGGGAAGGAACGTGTTCTCGCGCACCGGCATCCGTGGATCTTCGCCGGCGCGATCCACACCGAGCGCGGGCCCGAGGATGCGGCGTTCGGCGATCTCGTGGACGCGGACGGAGCGCGCCTCGCGTCAGGCTTCTACTCGCTCCACTCGCAGATCCGGCTCCGCGCGCTGACGTTCGGCGACGAGCCGCTGACGCGCGAGACGATCGAGTCGCGCGTTGTCGCGGCGATCGCCCGCCGGCGCACGATCTTCGATGAGACCACGACCGCGGCGCGGCTGATTCATGCCGAGGGGGATGAGCTGAGCAGCATCGTCGTCGATCGATACGACGACGTGCTCGTGGTCGAGATCTCGAATCGCGGCGCGGAGCAGATCAAGCCGCTGCTCGTCGAGGTGCTGCAGCGCGAGCTCGAGCCGCGCGTGATTTTTTTCAAGAACGATCTGCCGGCGCGCGTGCTGGAACGGTTGTCGGCGGAGAACGAAATGGTGGAGGACAGGCAATCCTGCCTGTCCGGACAGGCAGGATTGCCTGTCCTCCACCACTTCCTCGAGTCCGGCCTGCGCTTCAAAGTCGATTTCGCCGAGGGGCAGAAGACCGGATTCTTTCTCGACCAGCGCGAGAACCGCCGCCTCGCGCGCACGCTCGCCGCGGGCAGGCGCATGCTGAACCTCTTCTCCTACAGCGGCGCGTTCGGGGTCTACGCGGCGGCGGGCGGCGCGACGAGCGTGATGAACGTCGACGTCTCGGCGCGCGCGATCGAGCTCGCGCGCGAGAATCATGCGCTGAACGACCGCAGCGCGGAGTTCCTCGTCGCCGACGCGTTCCAGTACGTGCGCCAGGCGCGCGAGCGATTTGACTTCATCGTCTGCGATCCGCCCGCGTTCGCGAAGTCGCGCGCCGAGGTCGATCGCGCGGCACGCGGCTACAAGGACATCAACCTCCACGCCCTCCGGCTCGTCGAGCCGGGCGGCATGCTGATGACGTTCTCGTGCAGCGGACACCTGTCGCTCGATCTGTTTCAGAAGGTGATCTTCGCCGCGGCGCTGGATGCGGGGCGACGGGTGTCGTTCGTGAGGAGACTGACGGCGGGGGGGGACCATCCGGTGAGTGTGTACTGTCCCGAGGGGGAGTACCTGAAGGGGTTTTTGTTGGAGGTGAGATGAAGGCAGAAGGCAGAAGGCAGAAGGCAGAAGTGAGAAGGCAGAAGGCAGAAGGCAGAAGTGAGAAGTGAGAAGTGAGAAGTGAGAAGGCAGAAGTAGAATTGGCCAACGTGACCGTTCTCAGTTCTGCCTTCTGCCTTCTGCCTTCTGCCTTCATATGACCACCCTCACCAACGTCCCGACCCCCGCCTCCTCCCGCGACATCACCGTCGCCTACCTCGGCGATCTCCTCGCCAACGCCGGCTTCATCGACGAGCGCCAGCGCGCCGATCTCGAGAACGCCGACCGCCAGTTCCGCGCCCAGGCGCGCGCGTCGAAGTCGCGGACCGATGAAGAGGCGAGTCCGTTCAAGGCCGTCGCGGCGATGAACCTGACCGATGCCAGCGGCAACGCCACGCGCATCGACGATCTCCTCATGGCGCGCCTCATCGCCGAGGATGCGCGGCTTCCGTTCTGTAAAATCGATCCGCTCAGGCTCGACGTCGAGATGATCGAGTCGAAGATCTCCCGTCCCTTCGCGCGCAAGCACAAGATGATTCCGGTCGCGATCAAGGACGGGAAGCTCGTCGTGGCGATGGTCAATCCGTTCGACCGCAACGCCATCGACTCCTACCGCCCGATGGCGAAGCAGGAGATCGAGCTCGTCGTCTCCGCCGAGTCGGACGTGATGGGCGTGATCACCGAGCAGTACGGCTTCCGCACGGCGGTCACCAAGGCCGAGCGCGATCTCACCCGCGGCGCGATCGACCTCGGCAATCTCGAGCAGTACATCAAGCTCAAGTCGGGCGCGGAGATCGAGACCAGCGACCAGCACATCGTCAACGCCGTCGACTATCTCCTCCAGCACGCCTACGACTCGCGCGCCTCGGACATCCACATCGAGCCGAAGCGCGAGCACGCGCAGATCCGCTTCCGCATCGACGGCGTGCTGCACGAGATCCAGCGCGTGCCGAAGCTCGTCAACCTCGCCGTGACCTCGCGCCTCAAGACGATGTGCCGCATGGACATCTCCGAGAAGCGCCGCCCGCAGGACGGCCGCATCAAGACCGAGCGCGAGGGAAAAGAGATCGAGCTGCGCGTGTCGACGCTGCCGACCGCGTTCGGCGAAAAGGTCGTCATGCGCATCTTCGATCCCGACGTCATGATCCGCGACCTCGGCGGCCTCGGGTTCTACGACGACGAGCTGAAGACCTTCGCCGACTGGATCAAGCGCCCGCACGGCATCATCCTCGTGACCGGCCCGACCGGGTCGGGCAAGACCGTGACGCTCTACTCCGCGCTCAAGAGCCTCGCCTCGCCGGAGATCAACATCACGACGATCGAGGACCCGATCGAGATGGTGTGGGAGGACTTCAACCAGACCGCGGTGCAGAACAAGATCGGGATCACGTTTGCGTTCGCATTGCGCACGATCCTCCGCCAGGATCCCGACATCATCATGGTCGGCGAGATCCGCGATCAGGAGACGGCGCAGAACGCGGTGCAGGCCGCGCTCACGGGACACCTCGTCTTTTCGACGCTGCACACGAACGACTCGTCGACGTCGATCACGCGCCTCGTCGACCTCGGCATCCAGCCATTTCTGATTTCGTCGACGCTGATCGGCGCGATGGCGCAGCGCCTCGTGCGCAAAATCTGCGTCGACTGCAAGCGCAACCGCCCGCTGAGCCTCGAAGAGTCGGCGATGCTCAATCTGCAGGCGCCGGCGGGGAAGCGGATCATCGTGAAGGAAGGCGCGGGCTGCATGCGCTGCCGCAACACCGGCTACTTCGGCCGCAGCGGCATCTTCGAGCTCCTGCCGCTCGACAACGCGATCCGCGACCTGATCGATCGCGGCGAAGACTTCCTGAAGATCAAGGACATGGCCATCAAACGCGGCATGCGCACCCTCCGCCAGAGCGCGCTGCGCAAGCTCGCCGAGGGCGTGACGAGCTTCGAGGAAGTGGTGCGGGTGACGGGGATTTAGGCGGCAATGTTCTTCAGTTAAGCATCGCGACGGCACGACCTACGGCGCCTGATTGCGAGCTTGTCCCCTCTCCCCGCCGCGCGGGGAGAGGGTTAGGGTGAGGGGTTCTCCGGGTGGCGGACGGAACACCCCCACACACAAAA
>DATLFB010000069.1:0-24680 GCA_035525285.1 Thermoanaerobaculia bacterium | reverse complement strand
CGAGGCAGGGGCGGTGTGCGAGGAGATCGTGGTGATGGAGCGGGGGCGGGTGGTCGAGAAGCGGCGGCTTTGACGGTTGCGCGGTCGCGCGGTGCCTCACCGCGAAACCGCGCAACCGCGAAACCGCGCAACCAATAGAATGCGCCGCATGAAGCTGCTTCTCGCGCTCCTGCTCACCATCTCCGTCCACGCGCAGACCATCAAAGTCGCGATCGACGCCACGGACGCGCCGCGGCGCCTCTTTCACTCGCATCTCACGATTCCCGCCACCACGGGACCGATGCGTCTCACGCTCGCGAAGTGGATCCCGGGCGAGCATGGGCCGACCGGACCGATCGTCGACGTCGCCAATCTGCGCGTCACGGCGAACGGCGCGCGCGTCGAGTGGCGCCGCGATCCGCTCGACATGTTCGTCTTCCACGTCGACGTGCCGCGCGGCGCGAGCGCGATCGAGGTCGACCTCTCGTACCTCTCGCCGACCGGCGAGCGCGCGTTCACCGCGGGTCCGACGGCCAGTCCGAGTCTCGCGGTGATCAGCTGGAACACGATGCTCCTCTACCCGCCCGGAAAATCGGCGGACGACGTCACCGTCGAAGGCTCGATCAAGCTTCCCGCCGGCTGGACGTCCGCGACGGCGCTGATTTCCGCAAGCGACGCGAACAACGTGGTCACGTTCAAGCCGGCGTCGCTGACGACATACGTCGACTCGCCGGTGATCATCGGCCGCTGGCTGCGCAGGATCTCCATCCCCGCGGGCGGTGCGCCGCCGCACCGCATCGACATCGTCGCCGACTCGAGTGCCGCGACCGAGACGTGGCCGTCGTTCGCGACCGACTACGCGCGTCTCATCAGCGAAGCGGGCGCGTTGTTCGGCGCGTATCACTTCCGCAAGTACGACTGGCTGGTGACGCTCAGCGATCACGTCGCGCACTTCGGACTCGAGCATCACGAGTCGAGCGACAACCGGATGGAAGAGAACACACTCACCGATTACCGCCGCCAGCTCGCCGGCCTCCTGTCCCACGAGTACGTGCATTCGTGGAACGGCAAATACCGCCGCCCCGCGATCATGCTCAGCCCCGACTATCAGAAGCCGGTGGAGGGCAATCTCCTCTGGGTCTACGAGGGCCTGACGCAATACCTCGGCGGCCTGCTCGCCGCGCGCTCCGGACTCTGGACCGACGAGTACTACCGCGAGAGTCTCGCGACGATCGCGGGCGGCTTCGACCAGCAGCCGGGCCGCACGTGGCGTCCGCTTTCCGACACTGCGGTCTCCGCGCAGATCCTCTTCGGCTCCGCCAGTGCGTGGCAGTCCGTGCGCCGCTCGGCCGACTTCTACGACGAGGCGGTGCTGCTGTGGCTCGAGGTGGACTCGATCATCCGCCAGAAGACGAACGGCAAGGCATCGTTCGATGACTTCGTTCGCCGTTTTCATGGCGGCGAGAGCGGCTCCCCCGCCGTGAAGCCGTTTACGTTCGACGACATCGTGACGACGCTGAACGCGATCGCGCCACACGACTGGCGCGCGCATCTCAACGAGCGCCTCGGCTCGATCAGTCCGCGCGCGCCGATCAACGGCATCACCAATCACGGCTGGAAGCTCGTCTACAACGACACGCCGAACGCGTCGATGGAGGCGAACGCCAAGCGGCGGAAAGTGGACGACTACACCTTCTCTCTCGGCATCGTGCTGAAGGACGACGGATCGATTCGCGACGCGATCGTCGGACTCCCCGCCGCCAACGCGGGCCTCGGACCGGGGATGAAAGTGATTGCCGTAAACGGCCGCCGCTGGACGCGCGAGCGGCTCGACACCGCGCTGCGCGAGCGGGCGCCGATCGAGATCCTCGCCGAGAACGGCGACGCGTTCCGCACCTATACGATCGATTACCGCGGCGGACTGCGCTATCCGCATCTCGTGCGCGACGAGTCGAAGCCCGACACGCTCGCCACGGTGCTGAAGGCGAGAGCGCCGGAATGAGCGAGCTGCATCCCGAGCAGCAGCGCGCGCTCGACTATCTTGCGCGGCGCGGCACGAATGCGACGGCGGAGGAGCTGCATTCGCAGCTGCGCCACGCATTCCGCTCGATCGACGATCTCTTCGCCGACGTGCGCATCGAGGAGCGCGAAGCGCAGCCCGCGCCGGGGAAGTGGTCGGCGCATCAGATCCTCGATCACCTCGTGCTCAGCCACGAGCCGGCGATCGAGCAGCTCGCGAGTCTTCTCGCCGGCGTGAGCCCGGAGGGCGTCGCGATTCCGGCGGACCTGCAGTCGCCCGACGACGAGCGCCCATCATGGGACGAGCTGATCGATCGCATGCGCGGCATGCATCGCCAGTACTCGCGCATGATCGGCGCCGCAAACGATGCGCTTTCGCTCGAGCCGAAGGCCGTGATCGAGATGGTGGTGAAGATCGACGGCGCGCCCGTGCACTGGCACGAGCGCGTCGACTGGAAGGCGTTCGCGCAGGGAGTGCGGGTGCACACGCTCGAGCATCGCGGTCAGCTCGAGCGCGCGCTCACTGCCCTGCGAACTGCTTCCCCATGAGGCGTTCGAGCTCCGCGAGCACGCGCGCGTTCGTGCCGAGGTAGATCGCGATCGTGTCGGCGCGGCGGAAGAAATGCGGCGGCGCGATCCAGTGCGGCATGCTCGTGCCGATCGCTCCGTTCGGCGTCACCTTCGCCGCGTCCGTCGCCGCGGCTTGCTCGCTCGCGTAGCGATAAACCTGCAGATCGTTTCCTTCGACGAGGTACACGTGTGCGGGGACGGAGAAGAACGACTGCTCGATCGGACCGGCGTCTTCGACGCTCAGTCCCGCGGCGCGCAACTCGTCGGGAAGGGAGGCGCGCGCCGGCTGCGACTGCTGCGCGGCGGGCGTGCAGGAAGCGATCAACGCGATGAGGATGAGTGCGCGCATTTCGAAATCAGGGGCGGGCTGAGAGCCCGCCCCTCACACGGAGAAGATTACTACTCGAAGGCGGCGTCGCGCTTCGGCCGCTCGTGGCCGGCCCCGACCGGCGCCCAGGTCACGAAGGTGTAGAGGTTCTGTTCATTGCCATGATCGTCCGTCCCGAGATGAAGGACGAACCCACTGGCGCGACCCTCCGGATCCCACTCGATCGGCGTTCCCCACTCCCAGGGCTTATTGAGGTTGTTCACGTCGACGGGGTAATTTCCGAGCGAGCTGGCGAACACCTGTGCCGGGAGCGACTGGGACGTCCCCCAATGGTGCTGGGTTCGGATCTGGTCGAAGTCGTGCTGGTTCGGGCCGGTGCTCGTCCAGTTCGTGCTCGAGTTCCTGTAGTAGTCCATGCAGGTGTTCTGCGACGACCCATTTTCCGAGGTGTGGCCGAGGCCCCAATCGTGCCCGATTTCCTGGCACATCACGTGGCGCTCCCACGGATCATTGTTCGTCGTGTAGTACGTGTCGTTCATCTTCGCCGTCCCCCACGCGATGTGGCTCGTGCCGGAAACGGTGTTGATCTGGGCGAGGCCCGCCCAGCCGGTCGAGCCATAGGCGTAGTTGCAGACACGCACTGCGCCGGAGATAGCCGGGCAGTTCTGCCGGTAATACGTCTCGCTCGAACCGTTGGTGACGTTCAGCGTGAGGACCTCCGAATCGTTCCAGCCGCGGCGGTTGGCGGTGTTCGGGTTGGCCGGATCGCCATAAATCGATTTGTACGCATGATCCGGCCAGTTGGCGACGGATGTGACCGAGAGCGAGCGCCTCACCTCGATCGTGCGTGCGCAGGTTCCACAGGAGCGGCTCCAGTGATAGCTACCCCAGCGATGAGCGGCGAAGAGGGGAACCGCGACGAAGAGGAGGACGACGAGCATGAAATACCGACGGTGCATAGACTCTCCTTTCCCTTCTGTTGTGGCTTATCTCGTGACGCGCACCCGCAGTTCATCGCTGACGCTGCGCACCAGATCGTTGATCTCGAGTCCGGCCAGCGCGCCGGCGACCTTGCCCTGCTGCGCGACCGGAACGAGGCGATCGCTCTCGTCGACCGTGTAGCGCCCTTCGTCGTTGACGAGGTAGAAGAAGCTCGATTCCGGCTGGCGGTTCATGAAGAGCGTGTAGCGCTCGCCCGGAACGTACGGGCCGCCGTCGCTGTCGAGAACGACGACTTCATTGTGGACGCGTCCGCCCACACGCTCGAGAGTGAACGATGAACCGGAGGGCAGACCCTTCAGTCCCTTCTCGACGATGAAGTGATTGAGCTCGAACGGCACCGCGTCCTCGGGATTGTCGGAGAACGCGACGCGGCCTGGCGACGTGCCGACGTGGCGCGCCACGACGATCGCCTCCACGCCGCGAATGAGCTGGCCGGGCTTCTCGAACGTGTCCTTCCACGAGGTGTGGAAGCGGGGATGATCGTGGCTGAAGGTCTTCACGGCCGTGAGCGAGGAACCGACTGCGAGCGCGATCACGGCGACGGCGGCGATAGCAAATGTCGTCTTTTTCATGATGGCTTGTTCCTCTCTCAGTAGATCGAGTTGATCATCGACTGGTCGTGGCTGTTCGGATACGGCGCGCTGAGGATCGTGTCGTTCATACACGTCGTCGACGATGAGCGGTTGTGCTGCAGGCCGAACAGATGTCCGACTTCCTGACACGCCACATGCTTCTTGTTCGTGCGCGTGTAGCTGCCGTTGTCGAGATAGCTGCGGTTCAGACGCGAGCGGCCCTGATAGACCGTGCAGCCGCTGTAGCGCTGGATCTCCGCGATGCCGAGCCATCCGGTCGAGCCGTACGAACCGGCGTACGCGTTGACGTGATCCGTGCTGCCGGCAGCGGAGACGCTGGTGAGAGAGATATCGGTGTAGTTGTGCCAGGAGTTGCTGTCGGTGCGGGCTTCTTCGTTGTAGATGTACCAGTAGTCACCCGATCCGCCGTTGTACCAGTTGATCGCGTAGTTCGCGTATTTCCAGCATCCCCAGCGATTCGACGCCACCGCGCCCGTGACCATGAACACCAGAAGGAACAGGGAGAGGAGAAGAACGAAGGCACGTTTACGACTCATGAACCCTCCTGAGTTGGTGTGTTGAGAGAGAGAGCAGAGAGGCGGAAGCTGCCGACGCGACACCTTCCGATGGGACACGCGTTTTCCCGGGCGGCGGCGCAAAGGGGCAATGCGGTTGCCACGTTTCGTCGCAACCTCAACTAATTGAAAATACGTCGGTTATTCTGCTGAGCCTGACGATCTTGACGGGTCAGAGGCTAAGCCAACGATCGAGATTTGACCCTGGGGGTGGAAGTAATTCTGATCACATGCTGCGGTGAGCACGCTCGAGGCCGTCACGCGCACGCGCGTCGTCCGGGTTCCACCGCAGCGCCGCCTCGAACAGTTTCGCCGCCAGCTGCCGGTCGGCGGGCAGAATCTCCCATCCGATCGCGGAGAGCGTCTTTCGCGGCAGTTCGTACGCCGCCGATTTCTCGGCCGCGATGAGCGCGCCTTCAGCGGCCGCGCGCCAGTTGCCCTGCTCGAGCGCGACGAAGGTGATGATGAACGCGCGGACGGCGAGCCGGTGGTCGAACCAGTGAGCGTCGCGCGCGCCGCGCGCGCGGTCGCGCCGGTCCTGCGCGGCCGCGAGCCGGACGAACTGCTCGAGCGAGTTTCGCTTCTCCGCCTCGAGCCGTTCCGCGAACAGCGCGCGCGCCGCCGAGAATTCGATCAGCGGCCGCGCATTGCTGTTGATCGCTCCCGCTCCGGCGAACTGCTCGAGGAGCGCGCGATCACAGACGAACGAAGCGAATCGCTCGACATCGTGATCGAGATAGACCTCGCGCAAATATGGGACGACGCGCGCATCGCGCATGACGGTTTCCCACCGCGTCGCCGGCCAGGCAATCGGCGTCTCGCTTCCGACCAGCGCGACGATCGGCGTCGACGCGCCGAAGTTCCCGAGCCACGCCTGCGTATGCGGAAAGGCGCCGAGGAACGTGCGCGTGATCGTTCGCACGTCGTTCGTCGAGAGCTGATAGAGCGGCAGCCACTGCACGAAGATCCCGCCGCGCGCGAGTCGCGCGCGGACGTGCTGGAAGTGCTCGGCGGAGTAGAGAGCGCTCACGCCGGCCTGCCAAGGATGAAAGAGATCGCCGGCGATCACGTCGAACGTCTCCGGCGCGGAGCGAACGAGACGCGTCGCGTCGCCGGCAACGACGCGCACGCGCGGATCGCGGAGCACGCCGTAGTTGGTCGCGGCGAAGTAGCGCGCCGCGAAATCGAGCACGCCCGGCTGCAGCTCGACCGCGACGAGCTGCTCCGGCCGGTGCAGCGCGATCGCGCCGAGCGTGTTCGCCGTGCCGACGCCGAGGACGAGCACGCGGCGGGGATTCGGATGGAGCAGCATCGGCAGATGTCCCTGCCGCCTTTCCGTGAACACGCCGCTCCCTCCGCCGAGCGAATAGGTGTTGTTCACCTTCAGCCGCTGCTCCTCGCCGCGACGGACCACGGCGACGGTCGCCGCCGTGTCGTCGCGATACGCGATCACGCGCTCTCCTTCCGCGGCGGCGATGCGCAGAGGACGCGTGACCAGCGGCGCGACGATGATGGTCGCAAGCAATGCGGCGATCGGAACCGCTCGCCGTTCCGCCGCCGCGATCGCGACAAGCGCGGTGAGGATCGCGAAGACGACGATCGACGTTCGCAATCCGAGAAGCGGAAGAAGCACGAATCCTGCGATGAACGGCCCAACCACGCTGCCCGTGGTGTTCGCCGCGGTGAGACGTCCGATCGATCCGCCGCCGAGCGAGAGCAGCAACGGAAACGACATGCCCATCAGCGTCGTCGGCACGAGCAGCAGCGCCGCCGCGATCAGACTCTCACCCCACGGTCCGCTGCGGAGTTGGATGCGGCTGATGACGAGCACGATCGCCGGCGTGAGGACGATCGAGAAGGCGAGCGCCGACAGCACGCCCGCGAGCAGCGCGCGCGAAGGAGCGAGGCGTTGCATCACGAATCCGCCGATCGCGATGCCGGCCAGGAAGACCGCGAGCACGGTGGCGAAGGTGTAGATCGTTCCCGAGAGAATCTGCTCGAGCGCGCGCGTCCAGAGGAATTCGAGGGCGAGCGCGGACATGCCGGTGAGGAAGAGGAGGACTGCGTACTTCCGGCCGCGGCTGGCGCCGCGGCTTTGGGAAGCGGCGGCTGGTGCCGCCGCAGTCCATACCAGGGCGGCGGCACCGATGTTCAATGCGACGGCGGCGTAGATCGTCGCGATGACGCCGATCCGCGGCAGCACTGCGAACGCCGTCAGCCATACACCCGCGGCACCGCCGAGGGTGTTGATCGCGTACACCGCCGCCACGCGATTCCCGATCGCGCTCGCGACGAGCGGAAACGTCGCCCCCATCAGCGTGGCGGGAACGAGCAGCGCCGCGATCGTGATCGCCAGCCGCGCGGCGACCGCGCCGAAGGTCTCGGTCTCCAGCGGCGCGTAGCGATCGTAGACAACAGTGAGCAGCCGCACGATCCACGGAAGCGCCGCGCCCCACAATCCGATCCCGATCTCGATCAGCGCGAACGCGGCGAACGGACGCTCGATGCGCATGCGCGAGATGAGCCACGCGCCGAGCGCGATGCCGAGAAAGAAGATCGTCAGCACCGTCTGCACTGCGAAGAGCGTGTGCCCGAACATCTCGCCGAGGAGGCGGACCCACATCACTTCATGAACGAGGGCGGCGAGGCCGGAGAGAAAGAGCGCGGAGTAAACGCGTCTCATCTCGCGACGACCGAGATCGGCGACTGCGGCGTCGCCGGATCGGCTGCCGCGATGAGGAACCGCTCGCCGTCGGGCGACGCGTCGTAGGCCTGCGACACGTTGAGATCGCCGAACGGGATGTTCGTCGCGAACAGCTCGCGCGGTGCGTCGGCGTCGAACGCGCCCGGCACCGCGACCGGCACGGACATCAGCTTGCGATCGGGCGCGAGGAAGAAGAGCTCCTTGCCGTCGCGCCGCCAGCGCGGCTGCTCCCCGCCCGCCACCGACACCTGCCACTTCGCCCCCGTCGCCGGAAACGGCTGCACGTACACCTCGGGTCTCCCCGACTCCGTCGACGTGTACGCGACCCAGTTTCCGTCCGGCGAGAACTGCGCCTGCGACTCGTCGCTCGGCCCGCGCAGATACGGCGTCGACGCGCGCGTCTTCACCGACAGCGCGTAGACGTCGAAGCCCGTCTTCGCATCCTGCACGCGATAGAGAATGTGATCCCCTTGCGGGGACCAGCTCAGCGCATACGTCGACGTCTGCGGCGGCGGAATCAGCGGCTGCTCGTTGCTCGTGCCAGCGAGCGGCTTCATCGCCAGCGTGTCGACGCCCGCCTGATCGTTGCTGAACGCGAGGCGCGAGCCGTCGGGCGACCAGATCGGCGAGTACTGATTGCCGCGCGCGAACGTGAATCGCCGCGGTACGCCGTTCTTCGTGGCGATGGCGACGTGATTGAGCGACTCGTTCGCATCGAAGTAGCCGAACGCGACGCGCGAGCCGTCGGGCGAGATCGACACGCCTTCGAACTCGCCGACTTCTCCGAACGCGCCAAGGCGGCGGCCGTCGCGGGCGTGCCAGACCAGACGCATGTTCGCCGCGCCGTCGCGGCGGTACGCGATCGTGCCGTTCTCCGCGGCGGTGATCGGGACGTACGCGCGGTCGGCGTAGAACACGATGCGGTCGGCGATCGTCACCGCGTCGCCGCTGACCGTGCCGGCGCCCGCATCGAATCGCTGGCGCACGAGCACGTGATCGCGCACGTAATAGAGATGATGCGGCGGCGCGAAGGCGACGGCGAGCGACATCGGCAGCACGCGTTTCGTCTCGCGCGAGCCGAGCGAGGCCGCGAACACGCCGCGCTCCGACGGCCGCTGGCTCTGCGCGACGAAGAGAAAGCGCTCGTCGTCGATGAACACCGGCCAGCGATGCGAATACGTGTCGCGGCCGACCGCCGTCACCGGCTCCGTCTGTCCGCCGCCCGCGGGAACGCGATAGAGCGGTCCGCCGCTGGCCGGCGAGAACACGATCACGCCCTTGCGGCTCCACGCGCCGCCGCGGCCGGTCGGCGCGTCGGCGATGGTCTGCGCCGGTCCGTCAGGCAGCGTGATGCGTTTCAGTTTCCCATCCGCGAAGAACGCGATCGAACGTCCGTCGGGCGACCAGAACGGATACTCGCCGCCCCCCGTCGTCTCGAGCATCTCCGCCATCTCCGAGTCGAGCGCGCGCAGCCAGAGAAACGTCCGCCCCTCGGGCGTCGTCGCTTCGAATACGAGCTGCCGTCCGTCGGGCGAGAGCGCGATGCCGCCGCCTTCGCCGAGGGATGGGAACGCCGATCCGGCCGGCGGAGAAACGGCGAAGCGATAGACGCGCACCGGCGCCTGCGGGCGGCGCAGCAGCGTCAGCGCGCCGATGATCATCGCCACGAACAGCAGCGCACCGATGATCGTCGGCACAAGCCACGGCTTCTGCTTTCCCGGATCGAAAAAGTCCGCGGGCCCGGCGCCGCCGACCATCTGCAGGGCGAGCTTCACGTCGTGCGCCGACTGGAACCGCTCGTCGGGATTCTTGTTCAGACACGTACGAATGATCTGATCGAGCGCGCGCGGCGTGATGTCGCGCAGCCGCGAGGGCGGCGGCGGATCCTCGCGCAGGATCGACGCGATGAGGCTCGCGTTCGACGACGCGTTGAACGCGCGCACGCCGGTGGCCATCTCGTAGAGGATCGCGCCGAAGGCGAAGATGTCGGTGCGCGCGTCGACTTCCTTCGCCTCGAGCTGCTCGGGCGACATGTAGGGAATCGTGCCGAGGAGCGTGCCGCGCGTCGTGAGCGGCATGGTCTTGTCGTGCGGCCGGCCGAGAAACGACTCCCCCTCGGTCTCGGGCATCCACTTCGCGAGTCCGAAGTCGAGCAGCTTCGCGCCGGTGTGCGTGAGGACGATGTTCCCCGGCTTCAGATCGCGATGGATGATCCCCACGCGATGCGCCTTCTCCAGCGCGTCGGCGATGTCGGTGCCATAGCGGATCACGTCCTCGATCTCGAGCGGTCCGTGGACCACGCGCTCGGCCAGCGTCTCGCCCTCGAGGTACTCCATCACCAGGAACTCGCGGCCGTCCTCGCTGCCGACGTCGTAGAGCGTGCAGATGTTGGGATGCGAGAGCGCGGAGATCGCGCGCGCCTCGCGCTCGAAGCGCTTGCGCAGATCGGCATCCGCGGCGAGATTCGCCGGGAGCATCTTCAGGGCGACGGTGCGCTCGAGACGCGTGTCCCGCGCTTTGTACACCTCCCCCATCCCGCCCTCGGCGAGCCGCTCCTGAATCTCATACGGACCGAAACGTGTTCCTTGTGCGAGCAGTGGTGGAAGGATAGCAGCGTCACCGCGCCATCGGTGTCATCCCGGAACGCCGACATTCTGTCGGCCGGTCCGCCGGCTTCCAGCCGGCGGGAGGGGACGGCCGATCGGAGATCGGCGGACCGGCCGACTGAAAGTCGGCGTTCCGTTCTTCTGTAGCGCGGCCTTCCAGGCCGCCGTCTCGCTGGCTTCCAGCCAGCGATGTCGCCGGCAGGATGCCGGCGTTACGGCGGGCAGGATGCCCGCGCTACACGGCTTTGCCTCCACGTACGGAACGCCGACATTCTGTCGGCGTTCCATCCAGTCACGCCACCGCGCGGCGCTTGATCTCCGCCATCTCCTCCACCAGTGTCGGCCGCCGCTCTTCATGCAGTACGCCGATCGTGATCTCGCCGCGCTGGATCTTCGCGCGCAGCTCCTTGTGCTGATCGTCGCCGCGCCAGGTCACGCAGGGGGAGAGGATGTTGAGGAACGCGAAGCCGCGATGCTGCAGCGCGGCTTTCATCAGCTCCGCGGTTCCCTTCACGTCGCCGGAAAACGCGCGCGCGACCCACGTCGCACCGAACGAGATCGCGAGCAGACAGGGATCGACGCCGCCTTCCGGATTCCCGTAGATCGTCGACTTCGTCTTGTCGCCCAGCGGCGTCGTCGGCGCGGCCTGCCCCTTGGTGAGACCGTAGATCTCGTTGTCCATGATGATGTAGGTGAGATCGGTGTTGCGGCGCGCACTGTGAAGGAAGTGATTTCCGCCGATCGCGACGCCGTCGCCGTCGCCGCCGACGACCACGACGTTGAGTTTCGGATTCGCGAGCTTGATCCCCGTGGCGATCGGCAGCGCGCGGCCGTGCAGCGAGTTGAAGCCGTAGCTCTCGACGTAGCCGGGAAGGCGCGAAGAACAGCCGATGCCGGAGACGACGACCGTCTCGTGCGGCTCGAAGCGGAGCTCGGAGAACGTGCGATAGAGCGAGTTGAGCACGCCGAAATCGCCGCAGCCCGGACACCAGACCGGCTTCAGATCGCTCTTGTACTCGTTCGGCGTGTAGTTGAAATCACAGGTCATATGTCCTCCTGTCATCCCGAGCGGAGTCGAGGGACCTGGGTGGCGCGGTCAGCGTGCCGCCCTGACCCCCGGGTCCCTCGACTCCGCTCGGGATGACATACGTCATGCGAGTACTTCTTCCGGGGTTTGCGCAAGAATCCGCTGCACTTCGTCGATCACCTCGATGACCGTCAGATTCCTGCCGCCCGAGCGCGCGAGCACGTGCGTCTCGCGCGGAAGATCGATCTCCGTGCGCAGGTACTTGTAGAACTGCTGCGAGTGGCTCAGCTCGACGATGAACAGCTCTTTCGACGTGGCGACGAACTGCGCGATCTCGCGTTTCGGCAGCGGCATGAGAATCCGCGGCGCGAACGCGGCGACGCGCAGGCCGCGCGCGGTGAGCCGGTCGACCGCCTCGCGCACGACGCCGGCCGACGAGCCCCAGCAGAGAATGCCGAGGTCGGGGCGGAGGGAGCCGAATCGCGTGAAGAGACGGTACTTGTCCGCGATCGCGTCGAGCTTGCGATACCGCTTCGCGTTCATCGTCTCGTGCGTGGTCGCCATCGAGCTCGGACGCCCCTGCTCATCGTGCTCGAGTCCATTGGTCTGGTACTCGCCGCCTTCCATGCCGGGAATGCTCATCGGCGAGACGCCGTCGTCGGTCAGACGGTAGCGTTTGTAGTCACGGAGATCGCCGTTGCCCGCGAGCCGCCGCTCGCGGACTTCGTGCACCAGCGCGCTCGACTCGATCGTCTCGCGCCTCTGCGCGATCGACTGCTCCGAGAGCACGATCACCGGCAGCTGAAACTCCTCGGCGATGTTGAAGCCTTCGACGGTCGTGTGGAACGAGTCCTCGACGTCCGTGCACGCGAGCACGACGCGCGGTGTGTCGCCGTGGCCGGCGAAGACCGCATGCATCAGATCCGACTGCTCGCTCTTCGTCGGAATGCCCGTCGACGGACCGCCGCGCTGCACGTTCACGATCACCGACGGCACTTCCGCCATCGAGGAGAGTCCGAGCATCTCCGACATCAGCGAGAGTCCCGGGCCGGAGGTCGCGGTCATCGCCTTCGTGCCGGCGAACGAGGCGCCGACGACCGCGCCGATGGCCGCGAGCTCGTCTTCGGTCTGCAGACACGTTCCGCCGAGCTTCGGCAGGTTCTCCGCGAGGTAGTGAAGGATCTCGGAGGACGGCGTGATCGGATAGCCGGCGAAGAAGCGGCAGCCCGCTTCGACCGCGCCCATCGCGCTCGCGTCGTTGCCGGCCAGCAGCAGCTTTGCCGCGCCCGGCACGTACTCGAGCTTCGTTGTCTCGATCGCGCTTCCGGCGACGAGGCCTTCATCGAACGCTTTCACGTTCGCCTCGATGACCGCTTCCGTCTTTTTCGAGAAGCGGCGGCGCACGGCGTCGCGCATCAGGTCCGCGGGGAGGTTGAACGCGGCGGCGAGCAGGCCGAGGGCGAAGATGTTCTTCGCGGCGCGCTGCGCGGCGAAGGGGAGCGCGACGAGGCGGAACGACTGCAGCGCCTCAGGCGGCGCGTCCTTCTCGTCATGGAACACGATCGCGTTCGGCGCGAGCACGATCTCGTCCTGAAACCGCGCGAAGTCGGCCCAACTGAAGACGACCATCGCGTCGTTCAGATCCGCCTGCGCGTGAATCGGCGTCGCGCTGATGCGCACCGTGCACGACGACTCGCCGCCGCGGATCTGCGGCCCGTACGCCTCGGTCTTGATGACGTTGAGCCCGTCGCGCGCGCAGGCCATCGAGAGGATGTCGCCCGCGGCGACGGCACCGTCACCGCCCGCTCCGACAATCGATAACGACAGTTCGTGACTCATGTCGCGCACTTTGCCGCGCGCTCGAACATGGGCCAATGGGTCGTGTCACGAGGGTTCGTGACGAGTGTCACCCGAGGAGGGCGGACGTCCCGTCCGCCTCACGTGGGCGGACGAGACGTCCGCCCTCCTACAGCACACGAAGCGTTGCAACGACTGAAGATGTCCCCTTCTGTCCCAGCCCGCTCCCGCTTTCGCTTTCCTCGATGCGCGTGCGCACGAGGCGATCTCCGATGTGCGCGAAGTGCCAGCTGTGCTTCGACGTCGACTCGCCTTTGAGGAAGAGCAGCGAGAACTTCGCGACGCGCCTGTGCTCGGCGGCGAGCGGCACGTCGTCGGCGCCCAGCCAGAGCGTCAGCTTGTTTTCCGAGACCGTGACCTTGCCGACGCCTCGCTCCGGCTTGTTCTCGAGGCGGAAGATCACGACGCGCGCCGGCTTCCCCTGCCACGTGCCGCCGCGGTCTTCGACCACCTTCGCGCCGTCGAGCATGTTCAGCAGAGGCTGCGCGGCGTCGAGGGCGTGCGTCGCGTTGACGAGATCGATCTGCTGCGCGGCGCTCACGGTCGGCGTCGGCTGCTTCGGATCCTTCGCGCGCGTGGCCAGCTCGCGCTCGATCTGTTCGAGCAGCGAACGCGGATAGCTCAGACGCACGCCCGCGGCGTCCGCCTCGAGATGCAGCGAGGCGACTCCGTTGAACTTCTGGTTGTCCCACTTCCCTTCGCTGTTCACCGCGCGCTGCACGTCGCAGGTGACGCGGATCGGCTCGCGCGCGGTCAGACGCGCCAGTGCGGCGCGGAGATCGACGACCGCGTCGGCGTGGAGCGGTGCGGCGATGGCAAGAATGAGCAGAAGTCGGCGCAAAGAAATCCTCCTGTAGCGCGCTACGTGACAACGATCACATGAACGTATGACGAACCTCATGTGGCGAAGTACTGCCATCGCCCATGATCGATTGCGACAATGTCTCAACTGGCACTCGAGCCCCTCGCCGAACGCAAACTGCTTCTGATCGGCAATCCGAACGTCGGCAAGTCGCTGCTGTTCGGTTGTCTCACGAATCGCTACGTAACGGTATCGAATTATCCCGGAACGACGGTCGAGCTCACGACGGCGCGGGCCACGATCGCCGGCGAGCCGCGGCTCGTCGTCGACACGCCGGGCACGAACGGACTGATCCCGCAGTCCGACGACGAGCGCGTCTCGCGCGATCTGCTCATCACCAGCCCAGACGCCGACGTCGTGCAGGTCGGCGACATGAGCAACCTGCGCCGCACGCTGCTGCTCTCTCTGCAGATCGTCGAGCACGAGATCCCCTTCACGCTCTGCCTCAACATGACCGATGAGGCCCGCGAGCGTGACAGCGAGATCGATCCCGCCACGATCGCCGCGACTCTCGGCATCCCCGTCGTCGCCACCTCCGCGCTCCGCCGCTGGAATCTCGAGCGCCTCAAACGCGAGGCCGTGCGGCCGGCGCAGGCGCGCATCGAAGTCACGTACGCGGATGCGATCGAGCAGGGCATCGGCGAAGTGCTGGCGGCTCTGCGTGGAGGACAGGCAATCCTGCCTGTCCGGACAGACACGATTGTCTGTCCTCCACCTACCCGCGGCATCGCCCTCTCCATCCTCGCCGGCGACGAAACGCTCATCCCGCATCTCCCGCCGCACGCACTCGAACGCCTCGACACCATCCGCGCCGACGTGCAGCGCGCGGTCGCGCAGCCGCTGAGCGTCGCGATCGTCAACGCGCGCCTCGCCGCCGTCGATCGCATGATCGGCAGCGCGGCCGTGCAGCAGGATGCCGCGCGCGGCACGCTGCGCGACTGGATCGGCGCGATGTCGATGCATCCGCTGTGGGGCGTGCCGATTCTCCTCGGCGTGCTCTACGTCGCCTGGCTCTTCGTCGGCAAGTTCGGCGCGGGCACGCTCGTCGATCTGCTCGAGTCGAAGGTCTTCGAGGAGCACATCAACGTCTGGGCGATCACCGCGATCGAGTGGCTCTCGCCGCCACAGTTCATTCGCGATCTCCTCGTCGGGCCGTACGGCGTGATCACGATGGCGCTCACGTACGCGATCGCGATCGTGCTGCCGGTCGTGATGACGTTCTTCCTCTTCTTCGGCGTGCTCGAGGACTCCGGCTACCTGCCGCGCCTCGCGGTGATGCTCAATCGCATCTTCCGCAGGATGGGTCTGAACGGAAAAGCGGTGTTGCCGATGGTGCTCGGCCTCGGCTGCGACACGATGGCGACGCTGACGACGCGCATCCTCGAGACGAAGAAAGAAGCGACCATCGTCACGCTCCTCCTCGCCCTCGGCGTCCCCTGCTCCGCGCAGCTCGGCGTGATCATGGCCATGCTCGGTCCGCTCGCGCCGTCGGCGACGCTGATCTGGCTCGGTGTCACGCTCGGCACGATCTTCGTCGTCGGCTTCGCCGCCTCGCGAGTCGTTCCCGGCCGCGCCGGCGATTTCATTCTCGAGATTCCGCCGGTGCGCGTGCCGAAGTTGTCGAACATCGTCATCAAAGTGCTCGCGCGGACGGAGTGGTATCTGAAAGAAGCCGTTCCGCTGTTCATCGTCGGCACGCTGCTCCTCTTCGTGCTCGACGCCGTGCATCTTCTCGGCAAGCTGCAGCGCCTGGTCGCGCCGGTCGTGGTCGGATTGCTCGGATTGCCGGCGGAAGCGGCAAATGCGTTTCTCATCGGCTTCCTCCGCCGCGACTACGGCGCCGCCGGCCTCTTCGCGATGCAGCAGGCGGGAAACCTCGATGCGAAGCAGACCGTGGTCGCGCTGACGACGATCACGCTGTTCATTCCGTGCATCGCGAACTTCCTGGTCATCCTGAAAGAACGCGGCACGCGCGCGGGACTGCTCATCGCCGCATTTATCCTCGCCTACGCGTTCGCGATCGGAGGGGTGCTGAACCTGATCCTATGACCTGCCCACTGTGTGCACTCGAATTCGAGAGCGCGAGCTGTCCGCCGTCGTGCCCGATCGCCAGGGGCTGCACGATGGTGCGCTGTCCGCGCTGCGGCTACGAGTTCGTCGAAGACGGCTCGCTCGCCGCGCTGTTCCGCCGCATTTTCCAAAGGAGAACCGACCATGCAGCACCCGCCCGCGGATGAAGTGCTCGAACGCCTCTGGTATGCAACGGAGGGCGGACGTCCCGTCCGCCCCGAGGAGTGTTCCGACTCGCTCGAAGAGTTGATCGCCGCCAGGCTGGTGAGCAGGGCGGACGGGACGTCCGCCCTCCAACTCACACCTGACGGCACCGAACGCGCGCGCGGAATCGTGCGCCGCCACCGCCTCGCGGAGATCCTCTTCACGCAGGTCCTCGACGTCGATCCAGCCGACGCGGAGAAGAGCGCGTGCGAGCTGGAGCACGTGCTCGCCGAACGCGTCGTCGACCGCGTCTGCACGTTCCTGGGCCATCCGCCCGCCTGCCCGCACGGCCATCCGATCCCGCAGGGAAGCTGCTGCCGCGTCTATTCGAAGAAAGTCGAGCCGCTGATCACGCGTCTCATCGATCTCCCCCTCGGCACGACCGCATCCGTCGTGTTCATTACACCGAAGTCCGTCTCGCGCCTCAATCGCCTCGCCTCGTTCGGCGTGGTCCCGGGGTCGCGCGTACGCCTGATCGAGCGCAAGCCGAGCGTGGTCCTCGCCTGCGGCTCGACGTCGATCGCAGTCGAGGACGAGATCGGAAAAGAGATTTACGTGAGGCCCGCGGAGTAGGCAGAAGCGGTCCCTCGGTAGGTTACGATACGTGGGGGACACGCATGGCCACTGAACTGTACGATCTCCTCGAAACGAAGGAACCGATGAGTGGTACGCCGGACCCGGTGGTCGATGCATACAAACCCGGTATCGACCGAACCCTGATCCGAGAGAGCTTGAAACGCTCACCAGAGGAACGCCTTCGCGCACTTCAGCAGTTGCAGGCTTTCGCAGAAGAATTGCGACGTGGCGGCAAAGCCCTTCCGAAACGCAGCGGCCGATGAACGATTTCGAACGAATCCTGAACGGCCTCCGTTCGACCGAAGTGTCATTTGTGATCGTCGGAGGAGTCGCTGCGACCGTTCACGGTTCGACACGACTGACCTCGGACGTTGACATCGTGTACGAGCGTTCGATTTCGAACATCGAACGTCTCGTGAAGGCGCTGGCACCGCTGAACCCGTACCTACGCGGCGCGCCGCCCGGCTTACCATTTCGATTTGACGTCGAAACGGTTCGACGAGGTCTCAATTTCACGCTCACCACTGATGCCGGTCCGGTCGATGTCCTCGGCGAGATCACGGGAGTCGGAGACTACGGTGCTGTTTTAGCGGCCTCCGAGGATGTCCTGTTGTATGGAGCAACCTACCGTTGCATCAATCTCGATGCTCTCATTGTCTCGAAGCGGGCGGCCGGCCGGCCGAAAGATCTCGAGGCGGTTGCGGAGTTGGAGCTCATTCGAGACGAAGAATTACGCAAAACAAGCGACGATGTGTGACCTACCGTCCGTCATACGTACCAGTAAATGCCCAGGAAGATGAAACTCAGCAGATACATGAGCAGCGTGAAGATCGTCGGCTGAAGCGATTTCCAGTCCGTCCCGTGCGGGACTCTGAGCTCCAGGACCATGATCGTGATCAGGATCGCAATGACCCCGTCGCTGAAGGCTTCCAGTCGCGTTTTCGTCATCACTTCAGTCTACCGGGAAGGAACCCTGCCGGAGCCGTCCAACGCATATACTGATCGCCGCCATGAGTTCGTCGAGCGATCCGATCACGAGCGACTTGTGGGCAGCTGTCCCCTCTCCCCGCCGCGCGGGGAGAGGGGACTCACATCACTGCATGCGAAGACTCGGGATGCTTGACTGAAGACCATTGGGCTTCAGCCGGGCGGTTCGACGTACCCTTGAGGCACATGCTCGAGTCGCGCATCGCTCGCCGCTATCTCTGGACCGCGCGCAAGCAGGCCCACACCGCGTTTCTCTCGCTCATCTCGATGCTCGGCCTCGCGGTCGGCGTGGCCACGCTGCTGATCTCGATCGCGCTGCTGTCGGGATTGCAGGGACAGATCAAGTCGCGACTGATCCAATCGAGTCCGCAACTGCTCGTCGAGCCGGTGGGCCGCAACACGCTCGCGCGCGCGGATGCGATCGTCGCCGCGGCGCGGAAGCTCGGCATGAACGACGTGCGTCCTTTCATCAGCGGCATCGCCTGGGGCACGAGCGAAGATCAGGAGCGCCACAATCCGGTGCGCATCCGCTCGTTCGCGCCGGGACACGAGCCGAAACCCGACGCGGTCTCGCGGGTGTCGCGCGTACCGCTCTCGCCGGGCGACGCAGAGATCTTCATCACGCGCGGCCTTGCCGCGACGCTCTCGCTCGATCAGGGCGACCGCATCACGATCATCGCGCCGCGCATGCGTCTCACGCCGTTCGGCCCCGTCCCGGTCTGGAAGAAGTACCGCATCACGCGGCTGGTGATGCCGTCGAGCGAGGAGAACGCCGTCGACGCGTGGCTCACGCAATCCGAGGCCGCGGGGTTGTTCGGCACGAGCGGCGAGCCGACCGCGATCGAGATGTACGGGCCGGCGGAGCGCGCCGAGGATGTGCAGAGCGAGCTCGCGAAGCAGTTTCCCGATGCGCAGTTCAAGACGTGGAAGGAGATCAACCGCCCGCTGTTCCTCGCGCTGCGGCTCGAGAAGATCGTGATGTTCGCGACGATCTCGCTGATCATCTTCGTCGCCGCGCTGAACCTCGTGTCGTCGCTCTCGATGCTCATCCTCGAGAAGCGCCCTTCGGTCGGCGTGCTCCGCACCCTCGGCGCGACGGAGCGCAGCATCCTCTCGCTCTTCATGCAGCTCGGCCTGCTCATCGGCCTCACCGGCACGCTCCTCGGCAACGTCCTCGGCGTCGGCCTCGCCTGGGCCGCGAACCGCTACCATCTCATTCCATTGCCGCCGGACATGTACTTCATCAGCTACCTGCCCTTCACCCTCGACGTCCGGGACGTCGCCGGCGTGAACGTGATCGCGATCAGCCTGTCGGTGCTCGCGACGTGGTACCCCGCGCGCGTGGCATCGCGTCTCGATCCGATCGCCGCCATCAAGGAGGAGTGATGCGCAGATTCGCGGCGCTGCTCGCGCTGCTGGTGCCGGCCGCATGCGGACGGCCGCCGGTGCAGGACGAAGTGACGATCGAGTTCTTCGGCGACAGCGACGCGGTGGTGGTGACGGCGGAGACGCGCTTCGAGCTGCACCCGCGCAACGTGGAGGCCCGCAAGCGCGTCGACACGGCGCGCGAGGCCGCGCAGTCGAATACGGATGCCTGGACGTTTCGCTTCTCGCGCGTCGTGCCGGAGGCGGAGCTGGTGACGCTGAAACGCAACCGCGGCGCGCTCGAGAGCGTGACGCGCTCCGTTCGCATTCCATCGAACGACCTGCATCGCGTTTTCGCCGACGTCAACGTGACCATCGACATTCTGCGCGGCGACGGCTGGCGCGAGCTGGCGATGTATCCCGGCACGAGCTCGCGCGCCACGCGCGAGCAGCAGCGCTTCTTCGAGGACGAGCTCGCGGCGTGGAGCCGCGAGCTCGCGCGCTACGTCACCGCCGTGCGCAGGTTGTATCGCTATCTCGATGAGCATCCGCAGCGCGCGCAGTTCGTGTTCGCATCCATCGTCAACGAGAAAGTGGACGAAAGCATCGGCCCGACGGAGGAAGAAGAGCCGCTGCTTCTCGCGGTGGTGGACGCGATCGAGGCGATCGCCAAACGCGTGGACGCACAGGAAACGCGCTCCGACACGTTCGCCGAGACCGCGGATCTGATGTTCAATCCCTTTCCCGCGCGGATGACGATCCGCTTGCCGAGCGATGTGCTCGCGAAGGAAGGCTTCGCGAAGCCGGGGAAGGATCTCGTCATCGAGCCGATCGATCTCATGGCCGCGATCGGAAAGCTGGAAGGACGCTGGATCTCCCCCGATCCGCTCGCGCTCCTCCTGCGCGAGGAAGTCCCGCCCGCCGCGGAGCTCGCGAAGATGCCGCGCCGCGCGGAGCTGGTGTCGGATTGGCGCGACGTCGCCGCGGCGGTGCGCGAGCAGCTGGCGAGACCGCGCGCGTATGTCGTGCGGTGGCGGGATTGACGTGGACATTCAACATTGGAAGCGTAGGTACCAAGGCTTGTCATCCCGAGCGTGAGCGAGGGACCCGGGGGTAGGGTGGCACGAAGCCCGCGCGTCGCGCCGCCCGTCCCCCGGGTCCCTCGCTCACGCTCGGGATGACAAGGCTGGCAGCGCATGCTTTCAAGGTTGAAGGTCCACTACAGCGTCCGCGTCATCACGACCGCCGCTTCCCCATCGGGGTAATACCGCCCCCGCACGTGCGCGGCGCGGAATTCGAGATGGCGATAGAAATCGATCGCGCCTCGATTCGACGCGCGGACTTCCAGCGAGATCGCTCGCACGTCGCGCTCGCGCGCGAACTCGAAGCAGCGCTCCATGAGCGCGTCCGCGATTCCCTGCCTCCGCTCGTCGACGGCCACGGCGATCTTGTTCACGTGCATCTCGTCGAAGAGCCACATCGCGAAGAGATAGCCGACGACGGTGTTGCCGCGCCTGGCGACGACGTTGAACCGCCAGTCGGCACCGAGCTCGCTCTCGAAGAACTCGCGGCGCCACGGCGCGGGGAACGAAGCCTCTTCGATGCGGTGAATCGCGGCGATGTCGTCGCGTGTCGCCGGCGCGATGACCAGCTCACCGCTCATTCTGTTTCTGCCGCAGTTTAATCTCCGCCTCGGCCAGGCGGACATAGATCGGCGTCACGTCGCGATAGCGTTCACCTTCGCCACGCTGCTCGAGCTCGAGCGCGCGCCGCGCGCAGCGGAGAGCGACGTTGCCGCGTTGCAGAAAGTCCGCGACGTCGATCGCGGGGCCCTCTTCGCGTGACGGGACGAGGCGCGGCGCAACGACCTCGCGGCCGTCATCGAAGAGCGACGTGTACCACTCGCCGCGTCCCGCGTCGTCGTAGATCGCGACGCGGCCGCGCTCCCCATGCGCGATCGCCTCGTGCGTCGACATCGCACACACCGGCCGCCCGATCGCCATCGCCAGTCCCTGCATCGTCGCCAGCCCGATGCGCACGCCGGTGAACGAGCCGGGGCCGCGGGTCACGGCGAAGAGCTCGATCTCCCGCCGGTCGATCGCGTTCTCGGCGAGAAGAAAGTCGATCGCGGGAAGCAGCTTTTCATTGCGCGAGCCGCGGCCCTCGAGGGCGAGCGCGCCGAGGAGGGAGTCGCCGTTGATGAGCGCAACGGAGAGGATCGGCAGCGAAGTATCTGCGGCGAGAACGAGCATGGTTGCTGGGTTGCTGGGTTGCTGGGTTACTGGGTTACCAGGTTGCACCCAGCAACCCAGCAACTCAGCAACTATTTCATCGCCGGCATCTGCAGATCCACCAGCTCGATCCCGATGTGCGCGGCCGTCTCCCGCGAGCGCTCGTCGCGATAGAACTCGCCGTAGTAGATCCTGCGGATCCCCGCGTTCGCGATCAGCTTGAAACAGTTCCAGCAGGGGGAGGCGGTCGTGTAGAGCTCCGCGCCGTCGACCGAGACGCCGTTCTTAGCCGCCTGCAGGATCGCGTTCGACTCGGCGTGCACCGTCGTCACGCAGTGACCGTCTTCCATCACGCAGCCGACGTCTTCGCAGTGCGGCAAGCCGCGCACGGAGCCGTTGTAGCCGGTCGAAAGGACGGTGCGGTCGCGGACGATCACGGCCCCGACATGCTTGCGGGGGCAGGTCGCCCGCGTCGCGGCCTGGTGGGCGATGCCCATGAAGTACTCGTTCCAGCCGGCGCGCATGCGGGGGCGGATTCTAGCATCCGAGTGATGTGCATCACGTTGCGCCTTGACCCGTCCGGAATAGTTATTCTGCAATATGAACGGAAACATCGACGCTCCTCCGACCTAATATGGGAATGCACCATATTTTTGGCCTCCAAGTGCTTGATTTACGTAGGTTTGCATTCATTTGGGATGTCTCCAGAATTGCCCGCTTTTCGGCGAGTTTTTCGTTGACTCGACCTGATCGATTCAACACAATACGCGCTCACGAACGGCCCAGGTTCACCGTTCAGTTTCACAATCGAAGTGTCAGGAGCAAGCATGGATAAACGCTATTCAACGATCATCTTTGTCCCGCACGCGCGGGCCAAATTCCGAAAGTTGAAGGTGTCGCATCGCCTGCTCTTTACCGCCATCTCCCTGGTCACCTCCTCCCTCTGCCTTTCGACGTTCTTCTCGTTCCAGTACTTCACGTCCCTCTCCCAGACGCACGAGCTTTCGAAGCTGCGCCGCGAGAATCGCGAGCTGCAGACGGCGAACGAGCAGTTCGGCAAGTCGGTCGAGTCGCTCCGCACGCAGCTCCGGTCGGTCGAGGACCGCACGCGGAAGCTGGCGATCATCGCCGGCATCACCTCGCTCGACGAGTCGAGCCAGGGCGGTTCGGGCGGCGCGCGGACGGAAGAGTCGATGGCCAATCCGTATCGCGACGACGTCGACAAGATGAGCTTCCGCTCGCATCGCCTGCAGAAAGATCTGGCCGTGCTGGAGCAGAAGTTCGTCGCGCAGTCGCGGCTTCTCTCCTCCACTCCTTCCATTGTTCCCGTGCGCGGAATCCTCACCGACGGCTTCGGCGGCCGCTCCGATCCCTTCACCGGCGAGCCGGGGCAGCACCTCGCGATCGACATCTCCTCCGCGGTCGGCCAGTCCGTCCGCGCTCCCGCCGACGGCATCATCGTCAAGGCGGAATGGGCCAACGGCTACGGGAACGTGATCTTCATCTCCCACGGCTACGGCTTCTCGACGCGCTACGGCCACCTCTCGAACTTCGCCGTCCGCCCCGGCATGCGCGTGAAGCGCGGCGAGGTGATCGGACACGTCGGCTCGACCGGCCGCTCCACCGGCCCGCACCTGCACTACGAGGTGCGCGTGAACAACAACCCGGTGAATCCGCTCGAGTACATTCTCAACGCGTTCTGAAGCGCGCGCTCACGACCTCGACTCAGGCCGCGGTTGCGCGGTTTGCGCGGTCACGCGGTCACGCGGTCGCCCGGTCGCCCGGTCGCCCGGTTGCCCGGTTGCCCGGTTGCCCGGAAGCTTCGCACCACGACGTCGCAGCGGAAACCCGGAAACCGCGTAACTGCGTAACTGCGTAACTGCGTAACCTAGCAACCGGGCAACCGGGCAACCCGGCAACCGGGCAACCCGGCAACCCATCACTCCACCCGCTCTTCCTCACCCTTCGCCAGCCCCCACCGCTCCGTGATCCGCTCGTGCGTGAGCCAGCGCTCGCAGTCGAGGGCGGCCATGCAGCCGGAGCCGGCGGCCGTGACGGCCTGCCGGTAGATGTGATCGACGACGTCGCCGCACGCGAACACGCCCTGGATGTTCGTCACCGTCGAATTGCGGTGCGGCAGGCAGATGTAGCCCGCCTGATCGAGCTCGAGCTGCCCCACGTACGGCTGCGTGTTCGGCGTATGCCCAATCGCGACGAAGAGGCCCTGCGCCTTCATCTCCGACTCCTCGTTCGTCACGAGGTTGCGCAACTTCAACGCCGTGACGCCGGTCTCCTTCGTGCCGATCACCTCATCGACGGTCGTGTTGAAAACGAACTCGATCTTCGGATTGGAGTGCGCGCGGTCCTGCATGATCTTCGACGCGCGCAACTCTTCGCGGCGGTGCACGATCGTCACCTTCTTCGCGAATCTGGTGAGGAACGTGGCCTCCTCCATCGCCGAGTCGCCGCCGCCGACGACGACGATCTCTTTCTCCTTGAAGAAAAATCCGTCGCACGTCGCGCAGTACGACACGCCGAATCCCTGCAGCGGCACTTCCGTCGGAATGCCGAGCTGTTTGGCCGACGCGCCGGAAGCGATGATCACCGCGGGCGCCTCATAAATCTTCGAGTCCGTGCGGATCTCGAAGGGATGCGTTTTCAGATTCACGCTCGTCACCGGTTCGAGCGCGCTGAACTTCGCGCCGAAACGTTCCGCCTGCTGGCGCATCAGCTCCATCAGCTTCGGCCCGAGGATGCCCTCGGGGAAGCCGGGATAGTTCTCGACGTCCGTGGTGATCGTGAGCTGTCCGCCGGGCTGCATGCCCTCGAGAACGAGCGGGGCGATGTTCGCGCGGGAGAGATAGAGCGCGGCCGTACAGCCGGCCGGCCCCGACCCGATGATGACGACCTGATAGTCCGTGACACGTTCCATGGCGGCGCGCATTGTAACGCGGCCGGCCAGAGTGCCTGGTGGACCTTCAACCTTGAAAGCATGCGTTGCCAGCCTTGTCATCCCGAGCGGGGGACGGCGCGCAGCGCCGCGCCTGAGAGGAAGAAACTTCTTGAGTGTGCAGGACTCATAGAAGTTTGCAAAGTACTGATCACGTGTGGTTTGCGGATTCGAGAAAATTGAGTTTCTTGGAAGC